>OMWE01000023.1 GCA_900314685.1 uncultured Actinomycetes bacterium
CGACCGCGGCCCGCGCGGCGGGCGCGACGACCGCGGCCCGCGTGGAGGTCGCGACGACCGCGGCCCGCGCGGAGGTCGTGACGATCGCAGTTCGCGTGGCAACGACCGCAGTGGCTACCGCGGCGGCCGCGACGACCGAGACAGCCGTGGCGGTTACCGTGGCAACCGTGACGACCGCGGTGGATATCGTGGTGGTCGCGACGACCGTGGCGGACGCGACGATCGTGGCGGACGCGACGACCGTCGTGGCGGCTACCGCTCCGGCAACGGCACCCAGAGCGCGCGCTACGATCACAAGGACCGCAGCGACCGCGACGACCGCGGTGGCCGCGGCTTTGGCAGGCGCTACTAATAGCAGCAAGGCGATTGTCTCGAGGCGGCGCTTCCGTTAACGATTGCACGGATGACGGTTTTTCTCCTGGCCTGATTGTCTAGGCACTCGCATTCACGAATTGACGCTACGGAACGTTTCCGATGTCCCCGCCAAACGGCGGGGACATTCAGTAAACGGGCATCAAAGACACCGTGGGGGGCAGGGTCTTTGTCGAGGCGTCTGCGAGTACGCGGGTTAGGACTGCCAGCACGCAGATTAGGACCGCGAGTGCGCGGTTTAGGAGAGCGAGTACGAAGATTAGGACAGTAAGTGCGCAGCAGACGGTTTCATTCCTAAGAATGAAATTTGCAGGCAATGAATGTTGGGGCGACTACCTGCTGTTTTATCGGCTGGTCTCGCGGCGGTTCGACACCGGGAATCCGAATTGTCCAGAGTGCGATCCTGGCATGCGTACCGGGCGTCCTAAACCGCGTATTGGCAGTCCTGAATTGCGCATCACGTGTCCTAATCCGCGTATCAGTAGCTCCTGTCCAACTGATCAATGACCGGCGCCGGTGAAGACTGCGCTCCAAAGGCCGGTCGATGCTGCGCTTGTGCGGCGTCTGTCCATTCCTTCGTACACCAAGACGCCGATTGTGACCCCCGTGGCGTCGCGGGGGCATCTCGTGTACGGACCACTCGAGACGAAACTAAGGAATTCGTGCACCAAGCGGCTCTTTCTACGATCTCGTGTCTCCGGGGGTACGTTCATGTACGAATATGTCCGGCCGGCAGATTGCGATTCGTACATCAAGCGGTCTCACGTCGCCTTGGGGCGTGATTGAGGGTAACTGGTGTGCGAACGGCTCGTATTGGTGTCGCGTCGACTGCGCTATGGCGGATTGCTAGGATTGCCCGATGCGGCGGACGGACTTCACTGGCGGGCTAGCGCCGACAGACGAGAGACACAGGGTGCCGGGGTTTCTTCTCTGTCGCGGCGGCTACGGCAAGCGCGCCGGCGAAAGAGGCAAGAGCCTTGGCAAGAAGGACTTGGTCGCTGTGCGGGTCGAGCGGGGCTGCGTAGGTCTTTGCTTCGGGGTCGCCCGAGGCGTCGGTACCGGATGCGGACGCGAGCGTAGCCGAGAAGCCGGTGCCGTTGTAGGGCTCGAAGGCAGCGAATTTCTTTGCCTTCTTGGGCAGCGTGGCCACCGCGTGCGAGACCCAGCTAGCCGCCCATACGCCCAGCATATCGGTGCCTTGCAAAGCGACCTGCCGGAGGGGTTCGACGAGGCCCGCGGCGATGCGGTCGACGGCCTCCTGATAGGCAGGGGAGGCGGCGACGGCGGCGATTTCGCGTGCCGTTCGGGTGAGATGCGTGCCGTTTGCGTCCGCCGGAGCAGGGCCGGAGGCAGAAGGGCCGGGAGCAGAGGCCGGGGCGGCCGCGCCGTCGCGGGCGGCGGTGCCACCGGTATCGCCTGGTGCGCCGGCTGTGTTGTTCGAGGCGGCGGCAGCAGCAGGGGCCGTGTCGTTGCCAGAGCCGTCGCCGGCCGGTGCCTTGGCGCCGGGGAACATGTTGCGCAGCACAAACTCCGCCTGCACCGTGCGCAGCATCAGGTCGGTGTCGTCGAGGCCCAGGTGCTGCTCGCTCTCGGCGGCGTCGAGCGTGCCGCGACGGCGCGCCCAGTTCTCCAGCGTGGCGGGGTGCGACTCGCGCGGGAGGCTGCGTACGTCGATATCGACGCGGCGGCAGATGTCGCGCGTGTCGATCGGGACGATCTTGCCCGCCTTGCGCCCCTCGGCGTAGCCGTCGAGGAAAAGCATGAGCCACGAGTCCTCAAAGGCGGCGTTGTGCGCCATAAAAGGCTTGCTGCGTAGGAGCTTGAGCAGGCGTTTCTGCAGATCCTTGTCCTCGCGGAAGGTCTTGTGGCCCGCGAGCATGTCGGGCGTGATGTGGTGGACGCGCTCCAGCGGCACGGGACGGCCGGCCCACGCGGGCGGCAGGCCGCAGTAGACCGCCTCGCCATTTGCCGGCTTGGCGTCGGGTGTCAGGTCCATCGTCTCCCAGCCGACGTTGATGATGTAGCCGCGGTCGGGGTTGCGGCCCGTGGTCTCCAGGTCGATGCCGACGACCGAGCCCTTGATCGGCGCGGCCACATAGGCGACGGCCAGGTTGTCGAGGTTGCCGTTGACCTCGCGCGCGACCTTGCTCGCGCTCCGGCGCTGCAGTGCGGCGACACCGCGGACGAGGTCCTGCTCGGAGAGCGAGCGGGTGAGGTTCATGCCGTTGGAGTCCTCGCGGCGGCGTGCGATCGCCTGCGCCTGGGGGTCGTCGCTGGTCTCCACCAGGTCGCACAGGGTGCGGTTGCGGTCGGCGAGCTCGCGCACGAGGTCAAACGAGTAGCTCTCCTTGCCCGCGGGCTGCGCGAACCAGTCGTCGCGCAGGGTGCGGATGGCCTCCTCGGTGCGCTCGCGCTCCGCCTCCACGGCCCCCACGCCGTCGGCGAAGAGGAACTCGGGGATAAAGAGCGAGCTGGCGAGCTCGATGGCCTGGCTGACGTTCATGCGACTCCTGTCTGTGTGCCGCGGCGGGGAAGACGTACGTACCGATATCCTACTCCTCGCGCAGGACGTCGACTCGACTCCTCGCGCAGGACGGCGGCTCTACTTCTCGCCCTACTCCTCGAGCAGGACGGCGAGGAAACGCTCGCCATACCGCCGCGCCTTGGACTCGCCGATGCCCGAGACGTCCAGCAGCTCCTCGGCCGTGCGCGGGTGCACGCGGCACATGTCCTCGAGCGTCGCGTTGGAGCAGATGATGTACGGCGGCACGCCCTGCTCGCGCGCGAGCTCGGTACGTACGGCGCGGAGCCTCTCGTAGAGGCTGTCGCCGTCGGGTGCCGTGGGCTCCGTCGCGGTGCCCCCACCGCGCAGACCATCGTGCAAAGACGGACGTTCCCGCCCGGGGCGCTTGTTTTTCTTCCCCGGCTCCTCGCGGGCGACGCGGACGATGAAACGTTCACCCGCCTGTGAGGCCGCGCGCAGGAAAGGCCCGGACGCGTCGGTGAGCTCGATCACGGGGTAGGCGCCCTCGCTGCGGGCGAGGATGCCGCGGGCCACGAGCTCGGAGATCAGGTCGTGGATGCCGGCGGCGGGGACGTCGGACATGATGCCGTAGGTCGAGAGGGTGTCAAAGCCGTTGTCGAGGGTCTTTTGGTCGGTGCTGCCGCGCAGGATCTTGGCGATCGTGCCGGCGCCGACGGTGCGGCGGCGCTGCGCGAGGCGCGCGACGCACGAGACGACCTTGAGCGCGTCGACGGTGCGGTCGACCTCCTGCCAGCTGGTGCGGCAGTTGGAGCAGTTGTCGCAGGTGGCAGGAGCGTCTTCGCCGAAATAGGCGAGGATCTGGTGGCGGAGGCAGCCGGTGGAGGTGGCGTAGCGGACCATGTCGGCGAGGCGGCGCTCGTCGTGGGCGATCAGGTCGCGCTCCTCCTGCTCGGTCAGGTCGTCGCGTGTGGTCCTGGAGATGAGGAACTCGGCCGTGTGCAGGTCGGCGGGGGAGTAGAGGAGCAGGCAGGTCGCCGGCGTGCCGTCGCGGCCCGCGCGGCCGGCCTCCTGGTAGTAGGCCTCCATTGACAGCGGCAGGTTGTAGTGGACGACGAAGCCCACGTTGGACTTGTCGATGCCCATGCCAAAGGCGTTGGTCGCCACCATCACGCGACTGCGGTCGTAGATGAAATCGTCCTGGTTGCGGTCTCGCTCGGCGGCGGAGAGCCCCGCGTGGTAGCGGGTCGCCGCGATGCCGCGGTCCCGCAGCGCGTCGCAGACCTCCTCGACCGTCTTGCGCGCCATGCAGTAGACGATGCCGCTCGCGTCGGGGCGCTCGCGGACAAAGTCGACGAGCTGGCGCTGCTTGTCGCGGCGGTCGCGCGGATGGCGCAGCTCGAAGGTCAGGTTGGGCCGGTCGAAGCTGGCGACGACGCGCAGCGGGTCGCGCAGTCCCAGCGAGGAGGCGATGTCGCGCCGGACAGCCTCGGTCGCGGTCGCCGTGAGCGCGCAGACGGGCGGGCGCTGGGGCAGGTTCTCGACAAACCAACGTATCCGCTGGTAAGAAGGGCGAAAATCGTTGCCCCACTGCGAGATGCAGTGCGCCTCGTCCACCGCGAGGAGGGCGACACCCCGCTCGGACACGGCATCGAGGAGACGCTCGTCGTCGAGGCGCTCCGGGGCGACGTAGAGCAGCCGGCAGGCACCCTCGCGCACGCCGCGGAGCACGTCGGCCTGGGCCTGGTAGTCCAGCGAGCTATTGAGATAGTCGGCTGCGGCGCCCGCCTGGCGCAGCGCCCCGACCTGGTCGGCCATCAGCGAGATGAGCGGCGAGATGACGACCGTCACGCCCTCGCTCATCAGGGCGGGCACCTGGTAGCAGATCGATTTGCCGGCTGAGGTCGGCATCACCGCGAGCACGTCGCGCCCGGCGAGCACCGCGTCGATGATCTCGCGTTGGTGCGGGCGGAAGCTCTCATAGCCAAAGACCTGCCGCAGCACGTCCTCCGGGGCCATATCCTCCGGGGTCATGCCTACCCCGCAGCGACGGGGAGGACGAGCCCCGCCGCCGCGGGGTCGAGCCAGGCTGGCAGCGTGGGCGATACGACGCGCGCGCAGGTGTAGGCGTCGGCGAGGCCGAGCGTCGCCGTGGCGCGGTAGGTGTCGCCCGCATGCTCGAGCAGGACGGCGCGCTCGACGGCTGCGCAGGGGGAGGAATCCGCAGCGTCGGCCGACTGGGGGTCTCCCGTCCCCTCCAGGGGCAGGAGCAGCTTGGTCCGCTGATCCTGCGGGTCCCAGACGGGGGCGGCGTGGCGCCAGTCGGCGCGCGCGTGCGCCACGGCGGTACCGATCGTGGAGGCAAGCGGCGTCAGCGCGTCGTCGACCTCGACAGGCGCGTCGGGAGCCAGACGCACGTCGTCGAGGGAGACCAGGTAGGTTGCAGGCGCCGGCGGCTCGAAGCCCGGCGTATTCAGTCGCGCGCACGTCCCGCCCGCCCCGGCGACGGAAAAGCCGGACAGCCTCCAGGGCGTCGTGCCGTTGCCCGGTGTGAGGCAGGCGTAGACCGGCTGATAGTTCCCGGTGCGGAGACCGGTGTGCCAGGCCGCAAAGGAACCGTCGGGGCACACGGAGAGCTTGTCTTGGGAGACCGCGGCGGCAAAGGTCACGCAGAGGTACTCGCGTAGCACGCGGTAGGGCTCGTCCTGCGTGCCCCATGGCTCGGCGGGCGTTATCCGCAAGAGGTCGTCGCAGACGTTCTCCCAGCTGGGGAAGACGAACGTCTCCGACACCTGGCGCAACGGGCTCACGCGGCGGTAGGCCGGCAGGCGGACGGCGGAGAGCCTCGCCCAGGCGCCTTCGAGCGCGACGGCCGCGCCTTCCGCATCGGCCCCCTCGTGCTGCTCGCCGGTCGTGTCGCCGTCCACGGCGACGACCTCCCAGCGCTTGCCGGTGCGTACGCGGCTGCGGCGATTGAGCGAGATGGTGATGGGGGAGCCGTCCTCGCGCAGGTAGCGCAGGGGAAACTCGGCGTGGGAGCGCGTGGCCTCCAGGGTGCCGGTGGAGAGGGCGACCTGCCAGTCCTCCTGGACCGTGGTGTGGAAGTCCGCGTCGATGGGCAGCACGCGGGCGAGGGCCGCCGCCAGCTCGTCCGGGCAGTGGACCTCCATCCAGAAGTCCTGGGGCAGGTAGTCGCGGCGCGGCGCGCGCAGCGGCTCCGGGGCGGGCGCGGTTGTGCCTTCCGCGGGCGTGGCCTCGCCCTGTGCGGTGGCTACGGGCGCCTCCGCTGCGGCTTGATCGGCGGCGGTTGCGGCGCGTGCCGCCTCCCGTTCCGCCCGTGCGGCCTCCTGCGCCCGCGACTCGGCGAGGATCTCCGCGAGTGTCTTTGCGACGGAGTAGTCGGGTTCGGGCTCGTCGTACCAATCGTCGTCTACGGCCGCCGCGGCCGGCGCCTCGGTGGGCACCGCGTTCCCGGACTCTTGATCGGGAGCCGCTGTTTCCCGCGGCTCTGCGTCGGTCACGGCCGCCGCGGCATCGGTCCCGGACGGCGCCGTGTCGCCCTCGGGCTCCTGCGCGACGGCCGGTGCGGGCTCGGTCGCCGCGGGTGCGGGCTCGGTCGCCGCGTCGGCCTTTTGGGCGTCTGCCGCCCCGGCCGCGGGTTCGGGTGTCTTCTCTGCCGCCTGTTCCGAGGCTGCCCCGGCAGCTGCCGCACCTGCATCCGCCGATGCCTGAGCCGCCTTTTTGCCGGCCTTCTGCGGGCGGGGCTGCGGTTTGACGGGTCTGAGCGCCGCCTTCTTGCGCTTCCAGGGCTTGCCGCCCTTCTTGGCGGGCTTGGCCTCCTCCTGCTCGCCCGCAGCGGCGAGCGCCTCGTCGAAGTCGTCGCGGCGGACGACCGTCGCGTACACGCGCCCGCCCTTAAAGGCGGTGAGCGTCACGAAATCGAGCGACGCGAGCAGGTCCGCGGCGTCCGTGTACTCGAGGGCTATGGGGTCGATGCCGTCGGCTGCGAACGCCTCCTCCACGCGGGGGAGGAAGGCCTGCGTCCCGACGCCGAATTCGCGGGTGAGCAGCCCATAGAGATAGAGCAAGTTGTTTGCTGTGAGTTTTGTAGCCATGTCGTCCGCCTTTGCTTGAGTGTTTCCTTCTCTAGAGTAAGGCACTTCGGGGTAGGATGTGCACATCTATGTAAAGAAAGGGTTAGCCGCGCACGCGAGCCCGGCTTCGCGCGGCGACCCGTCTGCGTCGGGGATGAGGACCATGAAACATGCAAAGACGGACGCTCCGCTCGAGGCGGCCGAGACGGCGGCGGACTGGAGCCGCGCGCGCCTCGTGACGATGGCGGCGGGCACGCTTGTCTTTGCGCTGCTGCTCGTCTGGGTCGTCCGCACAGGTGTGACGCCGCTCGACGCCGCCGTGATCGAGGCGGTGCTTCCCCTGAGGACCGACGGGCTCACCGTGGTGGTCAAGCAGGTCACGAGCCTGGTGCTGCCGCCGGTGCTGCTGGCCGTGTCCCTCGCGGTCGCGCCCTTTGTCCAGGCGCGGCACCCCTGGCTCTACCTGGCCCTGGGCACCGGGACGGCGAGCCTGCTCAACTCGCTCGTCAAGCTGCTCGTGGCTCGGCCCCGCCCCGACGAGGCGCTGCGCCTGGCGATAGAGACGAGCATGAGCTTTCCCTCCGGGCACACGATGGCGGCGATGAGCTTCTACGGCCTGCTGATCTACCTGCTGTGGCGCACGTCCGCGGGGCGGCTGCCGGGGCGCCGGCTGTGGACGGCCCTCCTGGGCCTGCTCATCCTGGGCATCGGGCTCAGCCGCATCTACCTCTGCGTGCATTACGCCACGGACGTGCTCGCGGGCGTGGCGCTCTCGCTGGTCTGGCTGTCCCTCTACACCAAGGTCGCCGACCGTCTGCTCTGAACGATGGCGCGGCAGCCGGGTGCGGATGGCACGCCCGTCCGATGCGGATGGCACGCCCACCCGGTGCCTCACGCATGCCTCGGCACGGGGGCAACACGGAGACGCTAGGCATCTCCCGCCATGCTCTGCCTGAGCGCCCGGTCAAACTCGGCGATCATCGACCAGACGTGGGCAGAGTCGCGCCAGGCCACGCTGACGGGCAGGGCGGCTCCCTCGCCGAGGTCGATGATGCGCATGCCGACGGCCTCCGGGTCGGGAAACGTCCGCGCGGCGAGCTGCGACCCGCAGAAGCAGGCCCCGACACCCAGCTCGGCCAGGGCGGCGAGCGTCTCGGCGTTCTTTGAGTAGGCGCGGATGTCCGGGTCGATGCCCTCGCGGACAAAGGCGTCGCGCGCCACCGATCCGGGCACGTCCCGCTCGCCCACCAGCAGGAAAGGCAGGCGCTCGAGCGCCTTGAGGCCGCCGTATCTCGCCGCCTCCTTGACCGCCGCCTCGACGCCGTCACCGTAGTAGCGGTCCAGCAGGTCTTGCCGGCAGAGCAGTACGACCGTCTCGTCGTAGAGCTTGCGGACGACGAGGCCCGGCTCGTCCTGCTCGACCGTCGCCACGACCATCTCGAGCTGCCCCTCGCGGAGGAGCTGCACGAGGTCTGTGTTTTCTTCCTCGTAGAGGCTCACGGTGACCTGCGGGTGCTCGGCCTGAAAGCCCGCGATGGCGTCCGGCATGATGATGTGCCCGCGCGTGCTGGCGACGCCCACGCGCAAAAGTCCGCGCTGGTCGCCCGAGATGTCGCGAAACTCCTGCTCCATCGCGCGCCGCTGCGCCTGGAAACGCCGGGCGTACACGAGGAACTCCTCGCCCGCGTAGGTCAGCGAGAGCGGCGCGTGGCGGTCGATCAGGCGGGCGCCGAGCTCGCGCTCGAGGTTGGCGATGTGGGCGGAGAGCGTCTGCTGTGTGACCGAGAGGCGCTCCGCCGCGCGGGTAAAGCTGCGCTCCTCCGCCACGGCGATGAAATAGTCAAAGCTGCTGAAGTTCATACGGGTCTCCTAGCAGGCGGTTCGTTCGTCTTCCCGCGCGTGGCTCCCCCATGCGGGAGGTGTGAAGACGCACGGTGTAATCACAATATTTTCTTGTGAATCTTACGACAAAAAACAGTTGGACTTCAAGTGTTGGGGAGTCCACACTAGCTCGTGCGAAAGAGAAGATTGATGAGAAGACACACGAAGAAACGATCGATGGGAAACGGAGGTCATCGCATGGTGGAGTACGGGGTGCTCGGTGCGTTTGCGGCCATGCTCGTGGTGACGATGGGCGCGGGTATGCCCCTGTGGGGGTCGCTGCTGCTGGGGCTGGCGCTCTTTGCGGGCTACGGCCTCTATCGCGGGCACACCCTGGGCGAGCTCGGCCGCATGGCGCTCTCGGGCACGCGGACGATCGGCGGCGTCCTCTCCCTGCTGGTTATCATCGGCATGATCACGGCCGCCTGGCGCGCTGCGGGCACGATTCCCGCAATCGTCTGCCTGTCGGCCCGGCTCGTTTCGCCCCGTCTCTACCTGCTGGTGGCCTTTCTGCTCTGCTCGGGCATGTCGATGCTGATGGGCACGTCCTTCGGCGCCTCCGCGACCATGGGCGTGATCTGCATGAGCATCGCCTGTGCGATGGGCGTCGATCCCGCCCTTGCCGGCGGAGCGATCCTGGCCGGAGCCTACTGCGGCGACCGCTGCTCGCCTATGTCCTCGAGCGCGTCGGTCGTGGCGACCATCACGGGCTCCGACCTCTTCGACAACGTCGACCGCATGATCCGCACAGGTGCCGTGCCCTTCGTCGCCAGCTGCTTGCTCTACGCCGTCGTCGGCAGCCTGACGGCGGGATCGGGCATGGCCCCCGACGTCGCGCAGGCCTTCGTGCGGGTCTTTGACCTCAGCCCGGTGGTCCTGCTGCCCGCCGTCGCGGTCGTCGTCCTGTCCCTCTGCAAGGTCGATGTGCACAAGACCATGCTCGTGAGTTTGGCCTTGGCCCTCGCGATCTGTGTCGGCGTGCAGGGCGTCGCGGTCCGGGACCTGCCCGCGCTCCTGTGGGGCGGCTTCCGGGTGGCCGACCCCGAGCTCGCCCACATGATCGACGGCGGCGGTATCGTCAGCATGGTTGAGATCGTGGCCATCATCGCGATCGCCGCGAGCTATGCGGGCCTCTTCGAGGGCACGGGCCTGATCGCGGGCATGCGCGGCGTCGTCAACGGTGTCTCGCGTCGCTATACG
This sequence comes from uncultured Actinomycetes bacterium, assembly GCA_900314685.1. Lineage (GTDB taxonomy): Bacteria > Actinomycetota > Coriobacteriia > Coriobacteriales > Atopobiaceae > Olegusella. The sequence continues at coordinate 10,030 of OMWE01000023.1, forward strand.
CCCTTCGTCGGCGTGCTCGCCACGTCCGTCTGCACCTCGATCATCAGCTGCGAGCAGACCCTGGCCGTGATGCTCACCCAGCAGCTGTGCGGCGAGGTCGAGGGCACGGGGACGGCGCTCGCGCTGGACCTGGAAAACAGCGTGGTCGTCGTCTCCGCCCTGGCCCCCTGGTCCATCGGGTGCGCGGCGATCCTGTCCTTTGTGAGCGCGCCGGCGACGAGCGTGCTGTGGGCCTTCCTGCTCTACCTGATCCCGCTGTGGACGCTCGTGCTCTCGTGGCGCGAGCGCACCGACCCGGCGTTCGTCGACTCCGCTGCCGGCCATCTCTTCGGCCTCGGCGCGCACGACGACGCCCGCCGCTTCCGTCCCGCGGAGGCGTAGTCCGCTACTGGAAGCGGAGCGACTCGACGGGGTTGAGGCGGGCGGCGCGGCGCGCGGGGTAGTAGCCAAAGACGATGCCGATGCCCGCGCAGATGCCCGTCGCCGCGGCGATCGCGGTGGGGGAGAGCGCGGGCGTCACGGTCATGCCGTCCGCCAGGGAGGACGCGACGCCGGTGAGCGCCCACGAGGCCCCGTAGCCGAGCAGGATGCCGAAAAGGCCGCCCACCAGGCAGAGCGTGACGGACTCCAGCAGGAACTGCTTGGTGATGTCGGCGCTGCGCGCGCCGAGCGCCTTGCGCAGGCCGATCTCGCGGATGCGCTCCGTGACGTTGGTGAGCATCATGTTCATGATGCCGATGCCGCCCACGACGAGCGAGATACCGGCGACCGCGCTCATCATCAGGCTGAAGGTGGCCATGGTCGCGTTCATCTGGTCGATCATCGACTGCATGGCGGTCACGTCCACGTAGCCGCTCTCATCGTCGTCGGGATCGACGCCCAGGTAGGAGCAGAGGAAGGTCCGGGTGCGCTCCGCGAGGTCGTTGGCATCGACGTCCTCGCGCGCATAGCCGATGACCTGCGCGTATCCGTCGTACACGTCGGGCAGGCGCGATACGGCCGTCTTGTAGGGCACGTAGTTTTCGGCCTGATAGGCGTTTGCTGCCTCTGCCACGCCGACCACGGTGAAGGAATCGTTGCCGATTTTGACGGATTTGCCGACGGCGTCCGACCCGTCCCCGCCGTAGAGCTTCTTGGCCACCGGCTGGCTGAGCACGATGACCATGCTGCCGGCGGACGCGTCGCGGTCGGTAAAGGATGACCCCGCGATGAAATTGACGGTCCCCGCGTCGAAGTACGTCGCCTCCACGCAGAGGAGCGAGGCGCCTTCCTCTGTCTTTGTGCCGCCGGAGATGTTGGCGGAGGAGTACTGCAGGCCGGTCACAAAGTCGTAGCCGGGCACGTTGAGCTCGATCTGCTCGAGGTCGGCCTCGTCGAGCTCGCGGGTGGGTGTCGAACCCGAGATGTAGAGCATGCGGGCCTGGTCCAGGCCGAGCTCGCCGACCAAGGCCTGGCTCACGCCGCCGATCAGCGACGTCATGGCGATCACGGCGGCGATGCCGATCACGATGCCCAGGATGGTGAGCAGCGAACGGCCCCGATTGGCGTCGAGCGCGGAGAAGACTTCCCTCATCAGGTCGCGGAACCTCATGTGCGGCTCACCTTGCCCTCATGCGTCGAGACGTACGCCTGCTCCTCGGCGTCGGTGAGGAGCCGTCCGTCGCGGATGTGCACGGTGCGGTCCGCCCACTGCGCCACCTCGGGGTCGTGCGTGATGAGCACGATCGTCTTGCCCCGGTCGCGCAGGTCCGAGAACGTGCGCAGGACCATCTCGCCGGTCGCGGTGTCGAGGTTGCCCGTGGGCTCGTCGGCCAGTATCAGAGCGGGGTCGTTGACCAGCGCGCGGGCGATCGCCACGCGCTGGATCTGGCCGCCCGAGAGCTCGTTGGAGCGGTGCTCGTAGTACTGCTCGGGCAGGGCGACGGCGGCCAGCGCCCGCCAGGCTCGCAGCTCGCGTTCGGCGGGGGCGATGTGGGAGTAGAGCAGGGGCAGCATCACGTTGCGCAGCACCGTGGCACGCGGCAGCAGGTTGAAGGACTGGAAGACGAACCCCAGGCGGGTCGCGCGTATCTCGGCCAGCTCGTCGTCGTCGAGCCGGCTCACGTCGATGCCCTCGAGCAGGTAGCTGCCGCTCGTGGGCACGTCGAGGCAGCCCAGGATGTTCATGAGCGTGGACTTGCCCGAGCCCGAGGGTCCCATGATGCAGAGGAACTCGCCGCGCTCGACCGTGAGGCTCACGCCGCGCAGCGCGTGCGTATAGCCCGCGGGCGTCTCGTAGATGCGGTGGACGTCGCGGACGTCGATGACCGGTTTAGCCATAGGTGACCGTCTCGTCTGCGGGGATGCCCTCGTCGCCCGCATCGCCGCCGTCGTCGGTCATGCCGCCGCCGAGCAGCACGAGGTCGTCTTCGCTGACATCGCCCTTGATCGCGGCCGTGGTGGTGCTCTGCGCGACGACCTCGACGGGTACGTCCTCTGTCGTGTAGGTGCCGTCGTCCGCGTACGTCACGACCGTCACGGAGGAGGCACCGGTCTCGTCGGTCGTGAGGGCGGTCACAGGTACGGTCAGCGCGTCTTTGACCTCCTGCGCGACGATCTCCACGCTGGCGGTCATGCCCGGCTTGATCTGGGCGTCAGGCTGGGGGATCAGCAGGGCCACGGTGTAGGTGACGCTGCCGGAGCCGTCGCCCGACCCGTCGCCGGTCGCGACGGTCGCGATGGACTGGACCTCGCCTGCGCAGGAGACGTCGGGCAGGGCGGAGAACGTCACGGTCGCCTGTTGCCCGACCTTGATCTTGTTGATATCCGTCTCGTTGACCTGCACGCTCACGCGCAGCTGGCTGAGGTCCGCGATCTGGATGAGACCGTCCGAGCCGCCGCTCGCCTTGCCGGAGGTGTCGCTTACACCGGCGGCGGCCGTGGCGCCCGGCACGGCGTTCATCACGACGATGGCGCCGTCGGACGGGGCGGTCACGGTGCGCTTGTCGGTCGCCTTGACGGCCTCGTCGTAGGCCTCCTGCGCGGATTCGAGTGTGAGCTGCGCCGACTCCACGCCGACCTGCGCTGCGCCGATGGCGTCCTGGGCGGCGTCGACCCCCGCCTGGGCGTCGGTGACCGCTGCGGCGAGCTCTGCTGCCGTCGCGCCCGCGTCGCTGCCCGCGGCATCGGGGTCGTCGGGGTCCACCTGCGGCGCCGGCGGGTTGGCCTGAGCGTTTTTGGCGTCGGCGAGCTTTGCCTTGGCGGTCTTGAGGTCGGTCTCGGCGCTGTCGAGCGTGGCCTGGGCCGAGCTCACGCCGTTCTTGGCCTCCTTGACCTGCTGATTTGCCTCGCGGACGGCTTTGTCGAGGTCGTCGTTTCTGAGGGTGAAGAGGGTCTGGCCCTTCTTGACTGTGTCGCCCTCCTTCACGAGTACCTGGTCGATGGTGCCGTCTACCTCGGGATTGACGATGACGGAGGAGACGGGCTGCGCCGCGCCGTTCACGGTGACGGAATCGACGAAGTCCTCGTGCGTCACGGGTGCCGTGGCCAGGTCGGTGCCGGTGTCCTCCGCGGGCGGGCGCGTCGCGATCACGGCGGCGACGACGGCCACCGCGGCGAGCACACCGGCGACGGTGAGCTTGATGATGCGCTTCCTTTTGCGCTCGGCCCGGTGCTTCATCAGGGATTGGTAGGCGAGGCTCTGCTCGAGGTCCTCGTCATCCGTGCCGTCGAGCACATCGAGCGTGCCAGGGACGCTGGCGAGCAGGGCGGTCTTGTCTGGCTGCTGATCGGTGATCTTACCAGCGGATGCATCGGTCTTTGCCAAGTGCTGCATGACTGCCCCTTTGACTGCAATATTGATGTGATTGGTACGGCTTGCGGTGCGATTGGATCACGGGACCATTCGATATGCCCAACTGTATCCGCGCAATCGAGCAACTTCAAGGCGCAAGGGCATTACGAAGTCTTACGATATCGGTATGGAGCGACAAAAGGTGATATCGGTGGGGCAGACGGCGCATGGGGCGGCGCAACAGGCGCTCGTGGTCGCGCGCGACGCGTACTTCCTCGCGGCAGACAAGCCTGCGGGCTTGCTGGTGCACGGCGACGGTACGGGTGCCGCCACGCTCACCGACCAGGTGACCGCGTACCTGCGCGCGCACGGATCCGATGCCGTGCCGCAGGCGGTGCAGCGCCTGGACGTGCCGACGACGGGGCTTGTGCTTTATTCGCTCGACAAAGCCACACAGCCCGCCTTTGACGCCCTGGTCGCCGGCCACGACATGCGCAAGCGCTACCTCGCGGTCGTCTCAGGCGTCTGGCCGGCACGCCCCCAGGTCATCGACGCGCCGATCGGCCGCGACCGCCACGACTCCCGCCGCATGCGCGTGAGCCGGACGGGCAAGCCTGCCCGGACGCGCGTAGAGCTGCTCGAGCGCCGCGGTCCGTATTCGCTGCTGCTGGTCGAGCTGCTGAGCGGCCGCAAGCATCAGATCCGCGTGCATCTGGCGAGCCGCGGCTTTCCCATCGTGGGCGACGGCATCTATGGCGGCAGGGCCAATGCGGGCGGACTCATGTTGCACGCTTGGCGGGAGGAGTTCGACCACCCGATCACGGGGGAGCGCGTCGCGCTCGAGACGGTGTGGCCGGAGCGTTTTTCTTCTCTAGGATTTCATCCGCGGCTGTCATAATCAAAGACAGACGGACGCGGTCTTGCGCATGCACGCATGCAGAGGGGACATAGGTATATGCGCGCATGCCTACGCGGTAGGCGCATACCCGTACGGGAGAGCAGCGTCTGCGACGTGTGTCTTTGAGATGCGAGACGGCCCACGAGGAGAGGGGAAGCCATGCCCAATACCATGCGCGGTGTCTATACCAACCTGAGCGATATTCGCCGCAAGGTGTTCCGCGAGGTCGCGCGCATCTGCTACGAGATTCCCGCGGACCCCGAGAGCGACGACTCCGATTTCGACAAGGCGTTCGACGATCTGCCGTACGACATCCTGCCCGGCGATGTGGCGACCTACCGTGAGTCCGTCTTTCTCGAGCGCGCCATCATCTCGGAGCGCATCCGCCTGGCGATGGGCCTGCCCCAGCAGGGCGTCGACCGCCCGACGCACATCTCCGAGGGCATCAACCAGGCGCAGGCCGAGAACCTAGGCTACTACACGCCGCCCCTGATCAACGTGATCAAATTCGCCTGCAACGCCTGCAAGGACAACGTGTACGCCGTGACGGACTCCTGCCAGGGCTGCCTCGCGCACCCCTGCCGCGAGATCTGCCCCAAGAAGGCGATCAGCTTCCACCAGAAGCGCGCCGTGATCGACCAGGACCTCTGCGTGCAGTGCGGCATGTGCGAGAAGACGTGCCCCTACCACGCGATTCACCACCACGTGCGCCCCTGCGCGGACGCCTGCGGCATGCACGCGATCGGCTCCGACGAGCACGGCCGTGCCGAGATCGACTACGACAAGTGCGTGTCCTGCGGCCAGTGCCTGATCAACTGCCCCTTTGGCGCGATCGCCGACAAGAGCCAGATCGCCCAGGTCATCTTCTCGATCATCTCGGGCGACGAGGTCATCGCGGCCGTCGCCCCGGCCTTTGTCGGCCAGTTCGGCGGCAAGGGCAACGTGGGCAAGCTGCGCGAGGCCTTCCGCCAGCTGGGCTTCTCGGGCGTGGAGGAAGTCGCGCTCGGCGCCGACCTCTGCACGGTGCAGGAGGCCGAGGACTTCCTGGCCGAGGTGCCCGACAAGCTGCCCTTCATGGGTACGTCCTGCTGCCCGGCCTGGGCCTCCATGGCAAAGAAGGAATTCCCCGAGTATGCCAACTGCATCTCCATGGCGCTCACGCCCATGGTGCTGACGGCGCGCATGATCCGCACGCAGCATCCGCACGCAAAGATCGTCTTTGTGGGGCCGTGCGCGGCAAAGAAGCTCGAGGCCATGCGCACGTCCGTCCGCTCCGAGGTGGATTTCGTCCTGACCTTTGAGGAGATGGCGGGCATGATGGACGCCAAGGGCATCGACTACCTGAGCCTCGAGGACGACAACAAGAGCGACTTCGACGTCGCGAGCTCCGACGGCCGCGCCTTTGCCGTGGCGGGCGGCGTGGCAAACGCGGTGGTCAACGCGATTCACGACAAGTACCCCGACCGCGAGGTCAAGGTGGCCAACGCCGAGGGGCTCGATGACTGTCGCAAGATGATGAAGGACGCGGTCAAGGGCAAGTATCCCGGCTACCTGCTGGAGGGCATGGCCTGCCCGGGCGGTTGCGTCGCCGGCGCGGGCACGCTCGTGCAGATCAACCGGTCTGCCGCCGCGGTCAAGCGCTACGCCAAACGCTCGCCGTACGCGCATGCGACCGAGGATCAGTTCCTGGATATGATTCCCGAGCTTGTGACCAAGTTCCGTACTGCCGACGGCGCGGATGCCGGTGAGGCGCCGTCGGGCGATGCCGCGGGGGCGGACAAGGCCTAAGCGGAGACGGTTGCGGACGAGGTGGGTGTCGGATGAGGTGCCGGCTGGGCTGATATTCTCGGCCTAGCCGGCGTATCTCCTCCGAGCGCATCCATCGCTGAGACGCTATCGGACGCGTTTCGATGGCGTTTCACAAATTTGAACGTACCCCGATGATGGCTTGGCGAGGATCCGAGGGCGCGGCGCACATCCCCATGATGTAGGGGATGCCGGTGCGCGGGGGGGGACACCTGGCGCAAGGGATGCCTAGCGTATTTGGATAAATAAATCCGGCAGTCGCATCTACGGCTGCCGGATTATCAGACGAGAAAAACCATACCTGGACGAACCAAGAAGACGAACCAAGAAGGCAAAGTCCCTTCTCGACTCGAAGGCCTACGCCATCTTCTCGGTCTTGGAGGAAGCGTAGAAGGACGCGTGGTCAAAGACGTCCTTGATCGTCTTGCCGTGGATGAACGGCAAGGTCAGGAACTCATCGACCGTGGGGACGAGGTCGCTGCAGTCCACAAAGTGGTTCTTGCTGTTGCGGATGCTCGTGTCCTGGGCTCGCCACGCCTCGTAGTTCACATCGGTCAGATAGTAGACTTTGTTGTCGACCTTCATGTAAACCGAGTGATTGTAGTGGAGGTAGTCGGCGAGCTGATCGTAATTGATGTCGAGCGCCTCAGAAGCTTTCTTGCCCATATAACCACCTTTCCTCGGATGGGGTAAGCATGGTGTCATCTTAGCCCGCGGGGAATGTTTTTATTCCGTAAGCCGTCTACCGATAGGTGTGCGGTACATCACGCCTCGGCGGCGGTGCGATCGGGGCAGGTCATACGGCAGCATGCACAGTCGCATGCACGGCCTCGTGTGCAGTCGCACGCGCCGTCGCGCACACGGCTGGCGCACCGCCGCGAAAACAGTCCCACGTGTGGGACAAAAACCTAGTCGCTGCTACGGCAGATCTGGGCAAGGAGCTGGTCTGTGTCGGAGACGATGACGGGAGCGCCGAGGCCGACGAGCACATTGCGGTCGCGAAATCCCCAGTCGACCGCGATGCAATCGATGCCGGTGTTGCGCGCCGTCGCCAGGTCTACCTCGGAGTCGCCGACGTAGACGACCTCGTCCCGGCCGACCCCGAGCTGGGACATTACCGCCTCGACCGTGTCGGGGGCGGGCTTGCGGCGCACGCCCTCGCGCTCGCCGACTGCAGCGTCAAAGACGCCCGGGAAGTAGCGCTCGACCAGCTCCTGCACCGCGAAGTCGCCCTTGTTGGAGACGACCGCGCGCTTGATGCTGCGGCGGCGCAGCTCGGCCATCAGGTCGAGGATGCCGGGGTAGGGGGCGGTCTTCACGACGCAGCGCTTCGCGTAGTCCGCCTTGAATTCCGCCAGGATCTGCTGCTCGAGCTCGTGCGGGGTGCCGGCGGGCACGGAGTGCGCGATCAGGTAGTCCATGCCGTTGCCCAGGTGCTGGCGCACCTCCGGGCGGGGGGAGGCGGGCATGTCGTGGAGGGCCAGGGCATAGTTGACGGAGTCGGCGAGGTCGTCCAGCGTGTCGAGTATCGTGCCGTCCATATCGAAAATCGCTGTCGTGTAGGCCATGCGTGCTCCAGGTCCGTCTTGGTAAAAGTTCCGTTTGTATGCTAGACTATTCCGCTGCATGTCGAAGGACGACACAGCATTTGCAAAAAGGAGCATCCGTGGGTTTCCTCAACATTCTACTGACGATCGTTTTCTTCCTGTCCGCCATCCTGACGAGCATCCTCATCCTGATGCACTCCGGCAAGGGCACGGGTGTCTCGGACATGATTGCGAGCTCGATGTACAACTCCAATTCCGGCTCGGCCGTGTGGGAGCAGAACCTCGACCGTCTGACCGTGATCTGCGCGGTCGTCTTTGGCGTCACCGTGTGCATCATGGCGCTGACGTTCCCGCTGGGTACGATCGGCTAGTGCTTCGGCCGGCACCCGCGGTCAGTCCGACGTAAGAGTTTCATTTCTGATTTGTTAACTTGCGCGATTGAAAAGGTACCCCGCATAGGCGGGGTATTTTTTTCGCAAAATAGCCTTTAACTGGACTTTTTTCATACAAATGAATAAAAACATATGAATTCGGTGAACGGCAGAAGGTCGACTTAAGCATTTTTCGTGTTAAAACAAACACGTTCAGTCACGCTCGGGCAGCGATACTGCCCGTTTGTGCATGGGGAAGGGCGCGAGCGAGGGGCTCGCGACCATCTATCAAGGAGGAAGAATATGGCAGATCATTCCATGACCCGTCGTACCTTCGCCAAGGGCAGCCTGGCTGCGAGCGCACTCGCGGCTCTGGCGGCTTGCGGCAAGAACACCGCAACCACCGCTGCTGGCAGCGGCAGTGGCGCACCGGCCGCGGCGGGCAACGTCTTTAACTTCTACATCAACGACCCCGTCGCCATCGACCCCTACAACACGCAGGAGTCCGAGGGTACCCAGGTCGAGTACGAGCTCTTCGACTCCCTGGTCGACTACGACTTCGACAAGGGCGAGGTCGTCCGCGCGGCCTGCGAGTCCTTCGAGGTCAACGACGCCGGCGACGAGTTCACCTTCCACCTGGTCAAGGGTGCCAAGTTCCACAACGGCGACCCCGTGGATGCCGAGTCCTTCAAGCGTGGCTGGCAGCGTCTGCTCGACCCCAAGATGGCCACCCCGGGCGAGGTCGGCTACCACCTGGACCCCGTGGAGGGCGCCAAGGAGTACGCCGCCGGCGACGCCGATGAGGTCACCGGTCTCACCTGCCCCGACGAGAACACCTTCGTCGTCAAGCTGACCGCTCCTATGGCCGACTTCGCGTACGTCTGCTGCCACCCCGCGCTGGCTCCTGTGCCCCAGGCCGCCATCGACGACCCCGACACCTTCCTGCTGTCCCCGATCGGCAACGGCCCCTTCAAGATGGACGGCAAGTGGGAGTCCGGTCAGTACATCGACCTCCTGAAGTTCGATGACTACTACGGCGAGCCCGCCAAGATCGACGGCATCCACTTCTCGATCCAGAAGGACCCCAACACGGCCTTCAATGAGTTCCAGGCCGGCAATATCGACTTCACCTCGATTCCGACCGGCAAGTTCGCCGAGGTCGAGGAGAAGTACGGCGAGTCCAAGGACGGCTACACCGTCACCCCGGGTGCCCAGACCCTCAAGGGCGCCGAGGCTTCCGTCTACTACCTCTGCGTCAACCTCGAGGACGAGGCCATGAAGGACGTCAACCTCCGTCGTGCCCTCTCCCTGGCCATCAACCGCCAGAACATCGTCGACACCCTCTTCGAGGGTACCCGTCAGCCTGCGACCGGCATGTTCCCGCCCGCAATCGACGACGACGAGGCCGACGTCTGGGAGTACAGCAAGTACGACCCCGACCAGGCCAAGCAGATCCTCGACGAGAACTACCCGGCGGACGCCGACGGCAAGCGCGGCATCAAGGTCACGCTCAACTACAACTCCGGCGGCGGCCACGAGGACATCATGACCTCCATCCAGGCTGACTTCGAGGCCGTGGGCATCGAGGTCGAGCAGAGCGGCGAGGAGTGGGCTGCCTACCTCACCGACCTGGGCGACGGCAACTTCCAGCTCGGCCGCCTCGGCTGGATCGCCGACTACCCGACCATGGACAACTTCATGTACCCCAACTTCTTCTCCACGGCCGACAACAATTACTCCAAGTACAACAACCCCGAGGTCGACGAGAAGATCCTGGCTGCCCGCCAGATCACCGACGACGAGGAGCGCAAGGCTGCCTACCGTGAGATCACGCACCTGATCGGCGAGGACATGCCTGTCATCCCCGTGATGTTCTACGCGCACGACCACGTCGGCTCCGAGCGCATCAAGGAGATGTTCTACGACACGCAGGGCAAGGCTCACCTGTACGACTGCGAGCTCAACGCCTAATTCTCCTAGGCTCTGCACGACAAGGCGGGGCACCTTCGGGTGTCCCGCTTTTTCAGTGGACCGCTTCGCTGTGAAGAAACGCATGTCTTTCTCATAGGACATCGCGAGATATGCATTGCTGTGCATCCCGCAATGTTTCAATGCGTTTTCGGAACAACCAGTCATCGACCGCAAGGTTTCAAATCCATCGGCGCGTCGGTATAGTGGAGAGGTCTATTTTTGCGGCGGCTCGTCGAGCTTGCCGAAAGAACCTGTAGTTTGAGGGAAGGAGCCTGCATGGGCAAATACATCCTCAAGCGCGTTATTCAGTTCATCCCGGTCTTTCTGGGTGTCACGCTGATCCTCTTTGTGATGGAGAACGTGGTCCCGGGCGACCCGATCAAGCTGATGGCGGGCGAAAAGAAGCTCGACCCGCAGACCGAGGTGAGTTTGCGTGCAAGCTTCCATCTGATCGAGACCGACGCAGACGGCAACCCGGTCTACGATGAGGACGGCAACACGATCCAGACACCGCTCTGGAAGCGTTACGGCCTCTACCTCAACGGTCTTCTTCACGGAGATCTGGGTGTGTCGTACCAGCGCAAGGGTCAGGCGGTCGGCGACATCATCGCCGCGAAGTACCCCTACACGATCCGTCTGGCCATCGTGGCCATCATCATCGAGGCGATCGTCGGTATCGGTGCGGGCATGGTCTCCGCGATCAAGCGAGGGTCGTTCTGGGACATCCTGGTCACCCTCATCACGTCGCTATTGGTGTCGATGCCGGCCTTCTGGCTGGGCATGCTGCTCCAGCTCTTCTTTGGCATCCTGATGAAGCAATGGACGGGCGGCGGTTGGTACCTGCCCATCTCCGGTGTCGGCAACAAGTACTCTGAGTTCCAGGGCTGGGTCTACTACATCCTGCCTGCCATCACGCTGGCCGCCATCTCGACGGCGTACAGCGCCCGCATCATGCGCTCGCAGCTGCTCGAGGTCATGAACCAGGACTACATCCGCACCGCCCGCGCCAAGGGACTGTCGCGCCGCGCGACCATCTTCCACCACGCGCTCAAAAACGCCCTGATCCCGGTTGTCACCTACATCGGCATGGACTTCGGCGCGATGCTCTCGGGCGCCATCCTCACCGAGACGGTCTTCAACTGGCCGGGCATCGGCTACGAGACGTACCGCGCGATCTCCTCGCGCGACTGGCCCATCGTCCTGGGCTCGGTCACGGTGATCATCGTGGTTGTCATGGTCATCAACCTGGTCGTGGACATCAGCTACGCGTTCCTCGACCCGCGCATCCGCTTCGGTGCGCCCAAAGACAAATAAAGGGAGGTAGCGAATATGTCTGACAAGAAGGACTACCTCAAGGGCGAGCCGGTGGGTGTCGAGACGCCGGAGCAGGCCCGTGCCGCGGCTCCCGCGGAGGGCTCCGACCCCGTGAGCAGCGCCCCCACCCGTACCCTGTGGGGCGACGCGCTGCGCCGCCTGCGTTCCAACAAACTCGCGGTCGTCGCCATCGTGTGGCTGCTCTTCATCGTGATCGTCGCCCTGACCGCCGACCTGTGGGTCCCGCAGCGCCTGGGCAACCCGACCGCGATTCCCACCAACATGACCGAGATGTCCCGCCTGCCACCGTCGGCCGAGCATCCCTTCGGCACCGACACGCTGGGCCGTGACGTGCTCTCCCGCGTCATCTACGGCTCGCGCATCTCCCTGTCCGTCGGCCTGCTGGCCACTGCCATCTCCACGGTGATCGGCCTGATCATGGGCGCCCTGGCGGCCTACTACGGCGGTCTGTGGGACACCATCATCATGCGCCTGGCCGACATCTTCCTGGCGTTCCCGTACACGCTCTTCGTCATCGTGATGCTGGCCGTCTTTGGCGGCGGCATCCAGAACGTCTTCATCGCCATCGGCGTGCTGGGTTGGCCCTCGATCGCGCGCGTCTTCCGCTCGGCCATCCTCTCCATCAAGGAGAACGACTACGTGGACGCCGCCCGCGCGATGGGCGCCTCCGATGCCCGCATCATCACGCGTCATATCTTCCCCAACTCCGTCGCCTCCGTCGTCGTCTACGCGACGATGAACATCGGCGGTGCCATCCTGACCGAGGCCGCCCTGTCCTATTTGGGCATGGGCGTGACCCCGCCCGACCCCTCCTGGGGCATCCTGATCCAGGATGGCCAGCAGTACCTCTCGACTGAGCCGTGGCTGATGCTGATGCCCGGTCTCGCCATCCTGACGACCGTGCTCGCCTTCACGCTGCTCGGCGACGGCCTGCGCGACGCTCTCGATGTCAAGATGAAGGACGCGTGATATGGCTAAGAAAAAGACTATCGATCCCAAGGACGACCTCAAGAACCAGCCGGTGCCCGAGGGCGAGCACCTGCTCGTGGTCGACAACCTCAAGATGTACTTCCACACCCAGGACGGCGTGGTCAAGGCCGTCGACGGCGTGAGCTACACGCTCGACCGCGGCGAGACCCTGGGCGTGGTCGGCGAGTCCGGTTCCGGCAAGTCCGTGACCCAGCTCACCATCATGGGCCTCATCGACATGCCCCCGGGAAAGATCGAGGGCGGCGACGTGCGCTACCGCGGCCACTCGCTGCTCGAGATGTCCGAGGCCGAGATGCAACAGATCCGCGGCAACGACATCGCGATGATCTTCCAGGACCCCATGACCTCGCTGAACCCGGTCTATACCATCGGACGTCAGCTGGGCGAGGGACTGCGCCTGCATCGCGGCTACACCAAGGAGCAGGCGCTCAAGCGCTCCATCGAGCTGCTTGAGATGGTCGGCATCCCCAACGCCGAGCAGCGTGTCAAGGACTATCCGCACGAGTTCTCCGGCGGCATGCGCCAGCGCGTGATGATCGCCATGGCCCTGGCCTGTGACCCCGACATCCTGATCGCCGACGAGCCCACCACGGCCCTCGACGTGACGATCCAGGCTCAGATCATCGAGCTGATGCAGGAGATGCAAAAGAAGAACGGCAACGCGATCATCATGATCACCCACGACCTGGGCGTCGTGGCCGACGTGGCCGACCGCATCCTCGTGATGTACGCCGGCGCCCCCGTGGAGTTCGGTACCGCCGAGGAGATCTTCTACCACCCGATGCACCCCTACACCTGGGGCCTCACGCGCTCGATCCCCGACCCGGTCATCGATGAGAAGCACCCCCTCACGCCGATCAAGGGCAACCCGCCCTCGCTGGTCAACGTGCCTAAGGGCTGCGCCTTCTCGCCCCGCTGCCCGTACGCGACGGACAAGTGCCGCACCGAGAAGCCGGGCACCTACACCGACGCCAACGGCCACTACTCCCGCTGCCACTACTCGAGCGACCCCGAGTTTGTCCGGAAGAACGCGCCTGAGAACTCGCGCACCCGCGCGCACGCAGCCGCCAAGGCGGCCGCCGCTGCGACCCAGCCCGCTGCACCCACCACACCCGTCACGGAAGGGGGCGAGGCGTAATGGCAGAGTCTACCGAGCGCACGCCGCTGCTGCACGTCGAGCACCTGTGCAAGGAGTTCCCCGTCGAATCGGGTGTCTTCGCCAGTCGTTTCAACAAAAAGACGGTCTCGGCCGTCCAGGATGTCAGCTTTGACATCTATCCCGGTGAGACCTTTGGCCTCGTGGGCGAGTCCGGCTGCGGCAAGTCCACGACCGGTCGCTGCATCATGCGCCTGACGCGCCCGACCTCGGGCAAGGTCATCTTCGACGGCAAGGACGTCTCGAAGATGAACAAGAAGGAGCTCAAGGAGATGCGCCGCAACATGCAGTTCATCTTCCAGGACCCCTACGCGTCGCTGAACCCCCGCATGACTATCGGCGAGATTGTCTCCGAGCCCATGGTCATCCACGGTGTGGGCGGCAGCCACGAGGAGCAGATCGACACCGTGCGCCATCTGCTCGATATCGTGGGCCTCAACCCCGAGCACATCAACCGCTACCCGCATGAGTTCTCCGGCGGCCAGCGCCAGCGCGTCGGCATCGCGCGTGCGTTTGCCCTGCACCCCAAGCTGATCATCTGCGACGAGCCTGTCTCCGCCCTGGACGTCTCCATCCAGGCGCAGGTCCTCAACCTGCTGGGTGACCTGCAGCAGGAGTTCGGCACCGCGTATCTCTTCATCGCGCACGACCTGTCCGTCGTCCAGCACATCTCCGACCGCGTGGCCGTGATGTACCTGGGCAACATGATGGAGACCGCGGGCTGGAAGGAGCTCTACTCCGAGCCCTGCCACCCCTACACGCAGTCGCTGCTCTCGGCAGTGCCCGTGCCCGACCCGGACATCCAGCACAACCGCAAGCGCATCATCCTCAAGGGTGATCCCCCCTCGCCGATCGACCCGCCGACCGGCTGCCGTTTCCACACGCGCTGCCCGATCGCGCAGGAGATCTGCTCCAAGGACAAGCCCGAGCTCCGCGACCTGGGCGACGGTCACTTCTGTGCCTGCCACTTCGCGGCGGTCAACCCGATCAAGGACGCCTCGATCGAGCTGTAGCGCACGCTCTTCGTACGTATAAGCCCCGTTTGCAGCCTTGGTGCCTGCAAACGGGGCTTGTTTATGCTTGACGCTCTGGCTTACTGCGCGGATTTGCCGTAGTCGAACTCGCCGCGCTCCTTGGTGTGGTCGTAGATCGTCTTCTCGCCGCGCTCGAGGGCGACGACGCCGGTACGCGCGAGCTCGAGCACGCCGAACTCGGTGAGCAGCGCGAGCATCGCGTCCGTCTTTGACTCCTCGCCGATCATCGAGATGGTGACGGTGGTGGGGGAGACGTCGAGCACGGACGCGCGGAAGATGTTGGCAATCTGGATCACACGGTTGCAGATCTCGCTGTTGGCGGTCCTGACCTTGATCATGACGAGCTCGCGGCGCAGCGAGTGCGCGGGGTCGAGCAGGGTGACCGAGTGGACGGGGATGAGCTTGCGCAGCTGGTTGCACAGCAGGTCGATCTGACGGTCGTCCGCGAGCACCTCGATCGTGAAACGGCTGACCTTGGGGTCGACGGTGGTGCCGACCGAAAGCGACTCGATGTTGTATCCCTTGCGCGAAAAAAGGCGCGAGATCTCCGAGAGGACGCCCGCCTCGTTGTCGACGAGGACGGAGATGGAGCGGCGGACGGGCTCCATGGGGTAGCGTGCGGGCTCCTCCGCGTGGCGCGTGACTTCTCGGGACATGGCTGCTCCTATACGGCAAGAAAATCGGTGATGCGGGCACCGCCGGCGACCATGGGGCGCACCATCTCGTCTTTGTCGATTACGCAGTCTATCACGGTGCCCCGGTCGCTCGCGAGGGCGCGGCGCAGCGCCTCGGCAAGCTCGTCGACGGTGGAGACGCGTGCGCCATCCAGCCCATAGGCCTGGGCAAGAAGGACCCAGTCGGGTCCGCGGTCCAGCGTGGTCGCCTTGTAGTGATGGTCGTAGATGAGCGTCTGCCACTGGCGGACCATACCCAGCGTCCCGTTGTCGTAGATGATCGTGATGATGGGCAGGCGGTAGTGCTCCTCGGTTGAGAGCTCGCTGCAGTTCATGCGGAAGGAGCCGTCGCCCGTGATGTGGATGACCGTCTTGTCGGGGTTGCCGACCTTGGCGCCGATGGCCGCACCGAGCCCGAAGCCCATCGATCCGAACCCGCCCGACGTGATGAGCTGGCCGGGGTAGGAGAAGTGCAGGTGCTGCGCCGCCCACATCTGGTGCTGGCCCACGTCAGTGGTGACCATGGTGTCCTCGGGGCAGACGCGCGCGATGGTGTCCGAGATCTGCTTGGGGGTGAGCGCGTCGCCGCCCTCGTCGTAGGCGGTCTCGGTCGGGTGGGCAAAGACGGACGCCTTCCACGCGTCGTGGTGCAGCTGGGGCGTGCGCTCGCAGAGCAGTTCGAGCACGCGGCGGGCGTCGCCGATGATGTGGTGGTCGGTCAGGACGTTTTTGTTGATCTCGGAGCGGTCGATGTCGATCTGGACGATTCTGGCTTGGTCTGCCCAGGTGGCGGGCTGCGTCGCCACACGGTCGGAAAAGCGGCAGCCGATGGCGACAAGCAGATCGCACTCGTCGACGGCCGTGTTGGAGGCCTGGCTGCCGTGCATGCCGATCATGCCGGCGGTGAGCGGGTCGCGGCCGTTGAAGCCGCCGGCGCCCATAAGCGTGATGGCGACGGGGGCGTCGACCAGATGGGCGAAGCGGGTGAACTCCCGGTGGGCCCGGCTGCGCACCACGCCGCCGCCGCAGATGAGCAGCGGGCGCTCGGACACCCTCAGCATCTCGACCAGCGCGTCGACGTCCTCATGGTCGGGCTCGGGCACGCGCAGCTCGTGCTCGGTACGCGTCGCGAGCGAGACGAGACGGCCGTGCGTGCGGTGCTCGGTACGGGGGAGGGGCGTGTAGTCCGTCTGGGCCATCGCGATGTTTTTGGGGATGTCGATCAGGACGGGACCGGGGCGGCCCATACGGGCGATCGCGAAGCCCTCGCGTATGACATCGGCCAGCTGGTCGACGTCACGGACCATGTAGTTCCATTTGGTGATGGGCATCGTGATACCGGTGATGTCGACCTCCTGGAAGGCGTCCTTGCCCAAGACGGACTCACCGACATTGCAGGTGATCGCGACGACGGGGGAGGAGTCCATGTAGGCGGTCGCGAGGCCGGTCGTGAGATTGGTTGCACCGGGACCCGAGGTGGCCAGGCACACGCCGACGCGACCGGTCGAGCGCGCGTATCCGTCGGCCGCGTGCGCCGCCCCCTGCTCGTGGCTCACGAGGTAGTGCTTGATCGCGGGCTCCTGGTAGAGCGCGTCGTAGACGTCGAGAATCGTGCCTCCGGGATAGCCAAAGACCGTGTCGACCCCCTGCTCGCGCAGGCAGGCGACGACGATCTGTGCGCCAGTGAGCTGCATGTCTGCCCTCCTTCTGTACAGAGAGTTTATCAACTATCCTTGGGAGGACAAATGGAGAAGGAGGCAAGTGTGCAGGTAACGATATACACGGACGGGTCGAGCAGGGGCAATCCGGGACCGGGCGGCTATGGGGCCGTGCTTCTCTACGTGGACCCCTCGGGCAGGGAGCACCGCCGCGAGCTCTCGCAGGGCTACCGCCGCACGACCAACAACCGCATGGAGCTCATGGGGGCGATCGCGGCGCTCGAGGCACTCAACCGCCCCTGCGATGTGGAGCTGCACTCCGACTCACAGTACGTGGTAAACGCCTTCAACCAGCACTGGGTCGACGGATGGAAGAAGCGCGGCTGGAAGACCGCGGCCAAGAAACCCGTGAAGAACCCCGACCTCTGGCGCCGCCTGATCGCAGCGATGGAGCCGCACCACGTGACCTGGGTCTGGGTCAAAGGGCATGCGACCAGCGAGCTCAACAACCGTTGCGACGAGCTGGCGACCGGTGCAGCGGACGGCAAAGACAAGCTGGTGGATGAGGTCTTCGAGCGCGAGGGCTAGTCTGCGGAGAGCTCGTTGGCCCGGTCGACGATGGTCGCGAGGTCGGGCGCGAGGCGCTCGGGGCGGCCGGTCCAGAAGGCGCGCTGGGGGCGGGCATGGCCCACGTAGAGCGTGCGCAGGCCGATGTCCGGACGCGGGAAGTCGCGACGGGCGTCGTTTCCGACCATCAGGCACTCCTGCGGCGTCAGGCCGAGCGCACCGATGAAGTCCAGGTAGTAGTCCGCGACCGGTTTGCTGCGGCGCGAGTTGTCGATCGTGGAGATGAGCTCGAAGTCGTCCTCTTCTACGTCCGCCCATGTCATGCGGACCTCGTCGATGTCGAGGCTGAAGACGGGGTTGGAGGCGAGCGCACAGCGCAGGCCAAGCTCGTGGACGCGCTCGACGGCGGCCTTCATGCCGCGGCGCGGGGCCGCCGAGACGATGCCGTTGCGGTAGGTGGGTACGACGGTGCGCTCGTACTCGGTGACCGCGGCGGCGATTGCAGGGTCGCCGAGGGGAATGCCCGTCTTTGCATAGAAGGTGCGGTTGAAGAGCTCGCGGTTGCTGTAGGGGTCGGTGCGGTCCTCGCGGTCGAGCTCGAGAAACGACGTGGCCAGCGCGGGTTGCAGGGTGAAGGCGGGGACGTTGGCGACCAGGCCGAGCACGCCCGACAGCCCAAAGAGGTAGCGCCCGACGAAGGCCGTGAGGTTGAGGTCGAGCAGCGTGTCGTCCAGATCGAAGAGCACCGCCTTGATCA
>OMWE01000025.1 GCA_900314685.1 uncultured Actinomycetes bacterium
CGGCCAGGCGGCCGGCTGCCTCACCATCGACTTTGCCCGCGACTTCAATATCGTCTTCAACGCGTGGATCCCCCTCACGAGCTACTACCGCGAGGGCTTCGTCTCCTCCTTTGTGACCCAGGTCCAGTCCTTCAGGCCCCAGCAGCCCAAGGACTACTCCAACGAGGAGGCCGAGTCGATGCTGGACAAGTACGCGGCCGAGTACGACCAGACCATCGGTGCGCAGGACAGCCGCACGGCAGCCGTCGACCAATGGAACGAGGAGCCGCCCTGCGTCGTCGTGGTGATGAACGAGTCCTTCGCAGACCTCTCCATCTACGACGACCTCGCCGGCACCTACGAGGGCCCCCAGTGGTTCAATAGCTTCGACGGCGCGCTCGCCAAGGGCACCCTGTACGTCTCCCCCTACGGCGGCGGCACCTGCAATTCCGAGTGGGAGTTCCTCACCGGCGCCTCCATGGGCTTTATGGGCTCGGGCGTCTACCCCTACATGGTCTACGACATGAACGGCGTCGAGAACCTCGCGGCGACTTTCAAGTCCATGGGATACAGCACGACCGCCATGCACCCCAACCTGGCGACCAACTGGTACCGCAACGTGGTCTACCCCACCTTTGGCTTCGACCAGTTCCTCGACCTCTCCGACTTCACCGGCGCCGAGCGCTACCGCAACATGGTGAGCGACAAGGCGACCTACGACAAGATCATCGATCAGCTCAAGAGCAGCGACGACCCGCAGTTCATCTTCGACGTCACGATGCAGAACCACGGCGGCTACGACACCGGCGTCCTTTCCCCCGACCTTGTCACCCAGCGCACAGTGGTCGACTACGACAACCCCGAGCTCGACGAATACCTAGCCCTGATCGACATCTCCGACAAGGCGCTCGGGGACTTCGTCGACGAGCTCTGCCAGCTCGACCGCCGCGTGGTCCTGGTCTTCTTTGGCGATCACCAGCCGTCTATCGCCTCGTTCTACAACAACTGGCTCATGACCAGCGATCCCGATGACATCACGCACGAGGAGCGCGCCCGCACGACCGACTACATGATCTACGCCAACTACGACGTCGCCGGCACGCAGACCACGGGCGACAAGACGGACATGAGCACCAACTTCCTGGCGGCGGACATGATGAACATGGTCGGCGCCCCGCTCACCGACTACCAAAAGGCGGAGCTCGTGATGCACAACACCAACATGCCGCTGCTCAACCTGCTCGGCTACCAGGACTCCCACGGCGCGTGGTACCCGATCGACAGCAAGGAGGACTCGGGCGCGTCGCTGCAGCGTGACGACCTCCAGTACCTCCAGTACCACCAGCTCTTTGCCGACGGCGTGCACTACCAGACGGGCGCCGGCTACTCCGGTACCGTGTTCGGGCGTCTGCAGTAGGCTGTAGCCGCCTGCAAGGCAGTACCTATCGATTCCAAAAACCTCGCTGCCGACAGGGTCGCAGCGAGGTTTTTGCCGTCGGGGCGCTATTTCGGCGCACTATACTTATCCCTGTCATTCAGGTGGACCCACCTCGCTACCGACCCGCCGGGAGGCATCATGCCCGCGATCATCACGCACCATCTCTTTGGGGAAGACGCCGCGCGTCGGCTCCCCGACGGTATCCTCCGGGATGAGGAGGAGCTTCTCGCCTTCCTGCTGGGCAACCAGGGTCCCGACCCGTACTTCTCCGCGTTCTCCACCCTGCCCGAGCGCGCTGGCAACTGCCATGCCCTCGCCGGCCGCATGCACGAGGGCCGCTGCGTCGACGCCCTCTGGGCGATGCGCGACGCCGTGAGCCACCTGCCCGCCGACGACGCGCGCATCGGCCGCGCCTTTGCCCTGGGATTCATCGGGCACTACGCGCTCGACAGCAGCGCGCACCCCTTTGTCTATGCGCAGCAGGGCGCCCTGATCGCGGCGAACGACGCGCTCTCCGGCGCCGAGAGCGAGGTCCACGCCGTCATCGAGAGCGACATCGACGTCTGGACGCTCAAACAGCTCCGCGATCTGACCGTCGCGGACGTGCCCACGACCTCTTTCCTGTCCCGCACCGACCGTATCGCGCGCGTCGCGGGCGCCCTGCTCGCGCAGGTGGCACTGCAGGTCTACGACCTGCCGGTCGGCGTCGGCGAGTACGCCGGGGCGGTCGCCGACTATGAGTTTATGTACCGTTGCATCGACCCTGCCGGGCGCCCGGTGCAGCGCCTCGCCGCACATGCCGAGCACCTCGTGCGCCGTCACTCCTACACGGCCTCGCTGTCGCACCACGTCGAGGTCGACAACAGCTGCCCGACCATCAACCTCCGCCGATATCCCTGGCAGGACCCCGCGACCGGCGAGGCCAGGTACGAGAGCTTCCCCGACCTCTACCACGACAGCCTGGACCTCTGGGCGGACCTCGCACGCCTCTTCTCGACGGACGACCGGTATGGTTTCGAGCGCGCCACCCGGGGTATCAACTACAACGGGATGCCCGACGAGGGCTAAGGCACCGTCTGGGGTACTAGAGCCCCAGGAACGCCTTCACACCGATACCGATCAGCACGAGGCCGCCGACCACCTCGGCCCGGTCGCCCAGCAGGCGCCCGAGCTTTTTGCCGAGGAAGATGGCGATTACGCAGCACACCGCGGTCGTCAGGCCGATGACCGAGACCGAAAGGAGCAGGTTGACGTTCTGCGCGCGCAGGCTCACGCCGACGGCGAAAGCGTCGATCGCCGTGGCGATCGCCTGAAAGACGAGCGTGCCGATCGTGAGCCGCTGGTCAGCGCGGGTTGCGGCGACCTCCTCGGCCTGGCCGCGTCGGGCGGCGCGCAGAGCGTCGACGCCCTCGCGGACCATGTTGCCGCCGATCACGCCGAGGATGAGCAGGGTCACGATGCCTGCGTACTTCTCGATGAAGCTCGCGGCGACGCTGCCCAGGAAGTAGCCGAGCAGGGGCATGAGCGCCTGAAACGCACCAAAGAAGACCGGCATCAGCAGCAGCCTGCGACGGCGCTCGCGGGCGTAGACAAAGGTATTGGATATCGTGACCGAGAAGGCGTCTGCGGACAGGGCCAGGCCCAGTAGCAGAATCTCAACAAGCGTCATGTGACCTCTCCCCTATCAGCGGCGGCACAACGTTGTGAATTGTAGCGAATGGGCCACGGGCGCCCCGTTCGTCTTCCCGCGCGGCCGGCTATGCCGACAGGACCGACATATCTCCCGCCAGCACCGCGTCGAGCGCCGCCTCGTCTATCACGGGCACACCCAGCTGCTCCGCCTTTGTCAGCTTGGAGCCCGCGGCCTCGCCTGCCACGACATAGCTCGTCTTCTTTGAGACGGAGCCGGAGACCTTGGCGCCGAGGGCCTGCAGGGCGGCCTTGGCCTCGTTGCGCGTGTGGCCGGTCAGGGTACCCGTGAGCACGAAGGTCATCCCGGCGAGCGTCTGGGGCTGGCTCGTGTCCGGCCGCTCCTCCTCGAGGACGACCCCCGCCTCGCGCAGGCGCTCGAGCACGGCGACGTTCTTCTCGATCGAGAAGAACTCGCGCACCGACGCCGCGATCTTGGGACCGATGCCGTCGACCTCCGCGATATCCTCCTCACTCGCCTGCATGAGGGCCTCGAGCGTGCCGAAATGCAGGGCGAGCAGGCGGGCGACGTTGGCACCGACGTGGCGGATGCCCAGGCCGAAGAGGACGCGGGCCAGACCGCGCTGCTTGGACTCCTCCACCTGCGCCATGATCTTGCTCGCGATCGTACGACCGACCACGATCGCGTCGCCCGCGTCGTGATCCTTGGTCATCGTCTCGTAGGTGCGGCCGGTCGAGACGCCGGCGAGCTGGTCGACCGTCAGGCGGTCGTAGTAATCCGCCACATCGCTCAAGAGCCCCTGCTCCACCATGCGGCCGACGATCTCGTCGCCCAGTCCGTCGATGTCCATGGCACCGCGGCTGCCCCAGTGGAGCAGGCGCTCGGTGGCCTGCGCCGGGCAGTCGATCGAGACGCAGCGGTAGGCGACCTCGCCCTCCTCGCGGACGACGGGGCTGCCGCAGCTCGGGCAGACGGTCGGCATCTCGAAGTCCACGGAGTCGGCCGGGCGCAGCTCGGGCACGTGCCCCACGACCTCGGGAATCACGTCGCCCGCCTTGTGGACGACGATGGTGTCGCCCACGCGCACGTCGCGGCGGCGCACCTCGTCGATGTTGTGCAGCGTGGCGCGCGCGATGGTGGAGCCCGCGACCACGACGGGGTCGAACTCGGCGACCGGCGTCAGCACGCCCGTGCGGCCCACCTGGATGCGGATCTCGCGCAGCACGGTGCGCTTTTCTTCCGGCGGGAACTTGAAGGCGATGGACCAGCGCGGCGCACGGGCGGTTGCGCCCAGCGCGTTCTGGCTGGCCAGCGAGTCGACCTTCACGACGACTCCGTCGATATCGTAGTCGAGGTCCTCGCGGTGCGCGAGGGCGCGGGCGCAGTAGTCGTGCACCTCGGCGGCGGACAGGCAGCGGCGCGCGTGCTCGTTGACGGAGAAACCGCAGGCGCGCAGCCAGTCGAGGAACTCCGCCTGGGTCGTCACGTCGAGCGGGTCCTCGTCAGCGACGGCGTAGATAAAGGTCGCGAGGTCGCGGTGGGCCGTGACGGCCGGGTCCTTCTGCCGCAGGCTGCCGGCGGCGGCGTTGCGCGGGTTGGCGAAGGGCTGCTGGCCCGCCGCGTCGGCGTCCTCGTTGAGGCGGACGAAGGAGTGCTTGGGCATGTACACCTCGCCGCGGACCTCCACGGACTGCCCGAGGCCGCCGTCGACGATGTGGGCGAGGCCCGCCTGCGCGAGGGTGCGCGGCACGTCTTTGATGGTGAGCACGTTTGCCGTGACGTCCTCGCCCGTGGTGCCGTCGCCGCGCGTGGCCGCGCGGATCAGCTGGCCGTCACGGTACGTGAGGGCCACGCCGAGGCCGTCGATCTTGAGCTCGCAGGTGAAGGCGACGGGGCGCGTGTCGCTGCCGCCCAGCGCCTCGGTCGTGCGGGCCAGCCACTCGTCGAGCTCGCCCAGGTCCATCGCGTCGTCGATCGAGTACATGCGGCGGGCGTGCGTGACCGGCGTGAACTGCCTGTCCACATAGCCGCCGATGCGCTGGGTGTAGGAGTTGGGGGTGACCAGCTCGGGATAGTCGCGCTCGATGCCCTGCAACTCTACCAGGTAGCGGTCGAACTGCGCGTCGGTCAGCTCGGGCCGGTCGAGGGCGTAGTACTGGTAGGCCGCGCGGTCGAGGATCCGGCGCAGCTCGGTCGCCCGACGGGCTGCCCGCTCGAGCGGGGTCAAAGCCGCAGCAAAGCCATCCGCCGTGGAAGGGTCGCCCTCCGGCACCAGCTCCCCCTGCCCGTCGAATCCGAAAAGCGTACCCTGTCCCTCTGCCTCAGCCATGCGTTCTCCCTTGTCGTGTCGCCCATCAAGGGTACCGCAACTTTGCCCCTGCCCCGCCACTCGCCCCGAAATAGTGTCGGGGCTCTGGGTCCTTGTCTTCGGTGACGGCCGTACGGCGCTATTCGAAACAGTCCCCGAGCACATTCAGGGCGAGCTCGGTGTAGGCGTCCGGGTCGTAGAAGTAGCTCCATCCGCAGATCTCGACCGACACGTTGTACGGGTAGCCGGCATCCGCCAATGCAGACAGGTAGTCCGCCAGCGGGAGCTCCCCGCAACCGATGCCCACATGCCCCTCGGATTCCCTGCCCGGGACGATCTTGTCGCGAAACGGCGCCCTGCCCAGGTCGCGGTCATAGAGCTTGGTATCTCCCAGGTGCACATGCCAGAGCCTGTCCCCCAGGATGTCGATGGCGCGCGCGATGTCCCCCTCGTCATACATGGCCAGCTGGACGGTGTCGATCATCCCGCCCAGGCAGGGATGGTTCACCTCGTCGATGATCTCGGCCTGCTGCCAGGTGGCGTTCACGTGGGACGACTCGTCGAAGCTCTGGGTCTCGAGCACGAGCTTGACCTGGTGCCTCTCGGCGACCTCGACCAGCTGCGATATCGAGTCGATGCTGCGCCTCTTGCCCTCGGCGGGATCCTCGTCGAGGTAGGCGGTGCCGGGGCAGAGCAGCACGCGCGGGCAGCCCAGGGCATCGGCACAGCGGATCGCGTCTGCCATGTAGGCGACCGACGCCGCGCGACGCCGGTCGTCGCGGGCGGCGATGTTGTAGGGGAACGCATTTTGCTCGGGGCAAAGACAAGCCACCCTGCCGATGCCCGCCCCGCGAAGCATCCCCGCCATCTCGCGTGCCCGGTCCACGCCGTCACCCGACACCCACAGGTGCCCCCTGTTGCCGCTGACCTCGACGTTTGTCACCCCGAAGCGTCGCATCGACTCCACGAAGCGTTCGAACGAGTAGAACGCATAATGGAAGCTGCCGATGGCAAGCTGGTCTTTCTTGAGCTTTTTCATGTCGTCTTTGCCCCCTCACCCAGGACCCCGCCCCAGCCGCGCTCGGGCGCGCTGCGTCAGAGGTCCTCGTCGAAATAGCGCTCGAGGTTGTGGAAGTTGCGGAAATCGGCATCCGCCGGATTGTCCATATAGCGGCCGTCGGTAATCTCCTGCCCGAGGAAACCCCGGTAGCCATAGCGGTTGAGCGTCTCGATCCAGTCGCGGAGGCTCCGGTCGCCGTCTCCCCAGACAAGGTGCCCGTAGGGGTTGCAATCCACGAAATGCATGTTGCGGATGTCGTCGCCAAAGATCTCGAACCACTGGTCGAGGGTCTCGCCCGCCACGCTCATGGCGACGGTGTCGACCATCACCTTGAAGTTGGGGTGCGAGATCTCGTCGAACATGCGCTTGGTGTCGGCAAGCGTCGTGACCAGCTGGCTCTCCTGCGGACGCAGCGACTCGATCGTGAGGATGACTCCCTCCTCGCGGGCGACCTCGCAGAGCCGTGCCAGCATGTCCGCCGTGCGCTTCCAGGCCTCTTCGCGGTCCTCGTTCCAGTAGCCCCAGCCCGAGTTGATGGAGAGGTAGCGAGCCCCCAGCTCGCCGGCCAAGCGGATGCCGTTGGCAAAGTAGCCGAATATGGGCTCGACGAGGAAGGGCTCTTGCGGGTTCACCTGGTAGGGCGAGACGACGTTTTCCGGGCAGACCACATTGGTGGCAAGCCCGTAGGACTCGATCTTATGGCGCAGCGCCTTTGCATCCTGGTAACCGTAGCGGTCGAGATAGACGTGGGGCATGTTGACCCACAGCTCTATGCCCGCAAAGCCGAGCTCAGCCTGGCAGGCAAGGAACGCGTCCAGCGACCACTGGGCCCAGTGGATGTTCATGCCGTCGACCTGCCCGCGCGAGATGGTCGGATAGCTCATCTCTATGCCTCCTCGTCGTCGAAGTAGCGGGCGAGCGCCGCAAAGTTCGCCGCGTCCGCAGCCTTGGGGTCATCGAAGTAGCGCTCGTCCGTGAGCTCCTGGCCGAGAAGCCCCTCGTAGCCGAACTCGTTGAGCACATCCAGGTAGCGCTCCAGCGGGAACAGCCCGTCTCCCCAGGCAAGGTGCGCATAGGGCCGCCCGTCGACGAAGTGGCAGTAGACGATCTTGTCGCCCAGGCGCTCGAACCACTGCCTCGGCGTCTCTCCCTGCACCCCCATGGCGACGGTGTCAAGGTTCGCGCGGACATACGGGCTGTCCACTGCCTCGATGAGACCGGCGACCTCGTCGAGGGTGACGCAGGTGCGCGCCTCCTGGGGACGGACGGCCTCGAGTGCTATGGTCACCCCCGCCTCCTGCGCATAGCCCGCGATCTCGGTGAAATGGCGTATGGCCCGGTCGTAGATGACGTCGTGCGGCTCGTCCATGGTGTCGCCGCAGGCGTTAGTCGTCATCATGTGCGCGCCGAGCCGCGTGCAGACGTCCATGGCCCGCTTGAGATACTCCATCGACTTCCTGTGCGCCGCCTCGTCCGCGTAATTGTTGCGCCACTGAAAGCAGGAGCATTCCGGCGTGAAGAGCCCCACCCGCAGGCCACGGTCCTCCACCTTGCGCCGGACCTCGTCCACGTCCTGGTTCCACGCCTGGTCCATGTTGAAGTGCGGTGCCTGGCCGATGAGCTCTATCACCTCGTAACCCGCCTCGGCATGGCCGTCGAGCAGGTAGTCGAGGGGGTACATGAGGTAGTGGATGCCCAGGGCGCAGACCTGCGACAGCTTGATATGTGCCATTGCTCCTCCCAATCCCAGACGTTGCGGGTGATGCGGCCGGCCGGCAGCGCAACGCCTCGCCGGCGCACACCTTGCTTGTCTCTTTAAGTATAACGTTATATGACGTTTCTTATTATAATGCAATATACCACCCGTCAGATACGCAGTGTTTGCCAGACGGGCAGAAACCGGCATCGCACCCTACACGTCAGGGATCGTTTTCGCAGCTCCCGACCGGAGAGTCGCGGCGATGCGCCTTGATAAGAAAAACCGCCCCCGCCCATCGAGGCAAACCGTTATGCGACGGTTTGCGTGATAGACGGGGGCAGCCCGATGTACTGGCAGAAACCTTTACGCCATCAGCTTGCAGACATTCTGCGCGAAGGCGACGGGGTCCTTGACCGGCAGGCCGGCCATCAGCAGCGCCTGGTCGAGCAGAAGCGAGCTCATCAGCTCCAGGCGGTCGGTGTCTCCCGCCTCCTGCGCGGCCTTGAGCTTGTCGAAGACGGGGTGCGTCGCGTTGAGCTCGAGCACGCGCTGGGCACCGACCTGCGGCGTGCCCTCGGGGCCCTCGGACAGCACGCGCTCCATCTCGAGCGAGACGGGACCCTCGGCGGAGATGACCGCCGGCGCCTCGGTCGCCAGCGGCGAGACGGCGACCTTGCTCACCTCGTCGCCGAGGGCGGCCTTCATCGCGTCGAGCAGGGCCTTGTTGGCGTCAGCCGTCTCCTCGGCCTGCTTCCTCTCCTCGTCGGAGGCCAGGTCCAGGTCGCCGGAGGCCACGTTCTTGAAGTCAATCGTCCGAGGCTCGGGCTCCTCCTCGGCACCCTCTTCCTTCGCGGGCGTCCAGGTATAGTTCTGCATGCTCATCAGGCAGAACTCGTCGACGTCCTGGGTCATGAGCAGCACGTCGTAGCCGTGCTCGAGCACGGACTTCACGACGGGCATCTTCTCGAGGCGGTCGCGGTCGTCGCCGGCAGCGTAGTAGATCTCCTTCTGGCCCTCGGGCATCGCGGCGGCGTACTCGGCGAGCGTCTCCCACTTGCCCTCCTTGGCGGACCAGAAGAGCAGCAGGTCGGCAAGCTCGTCCTTCTTCATGCCGTAGCTGGCGTAGATGCCGTACTTGAGGCCGCGGCCGAAATGGTCGAAGAACTTCTCGTAGTCCTCGCGGGCGTTGTCGCGCATGTCCTCGAGCTCGGAGTGGATCTTCTTCTCGATGCGCTTGGCCATGGCCTTGAGCTGGCGGGTCTGCTGCAGGGTCTCGCGAGAGATGT
Organism: uncultured Actinomycetes bacterium; assembly: GCA_900314685.1. Lineage (GTDB taxonomy): Bacteria > Actinomycetota > Coriobacteriia > Coriobacteriales > Atopobiaceae > Olegusella. The sequence goes on from OMWE01000025.1 coordinate 9,422, forward strand.
TGAGGCTTATGTCGGCGGAGTCCACCACGCCGCGCACGAAGTTGTAGTAGTCGGGCAGCAGGTCGGCGCACTTCTCCTGGATCAGGACGTTGGAGCTGTAGAGCTCGAGGCCCTTTTCGTAATCACGGCTGTAGAGGTCGAAGGGCGCCTCGGACGGGATGAAGAGCAGCGCGTCGTACTCCAGCGTGCCCTCGGCGTGCAGCGTGAAGGTGCGAGCCGGGCCGCTGTAGTCGTGGAAGGTCTGCTCGTAGAAGTCGGCGTACTCCTCGTCGGACACGTCGGCCTTCTTGCGGCGCCAGATCGGGGTCATCGAGTTGATGGTCTCAAGCTCGGTGTATTCCTCCCACTCGGGCTTGTAGTCGTCGGGCTTGGGGTCGGGCGCGGGCTTCTCGCGGCTGTGCGTGACCTCCATCTGGATGGGATAGCGCACATAGTTGGAGTATTTGGTGATGAGCTCGCGGAGCTTCCACTCGCTCAGGTACTCGTCGTAGTCCTCCTCCCCCGCGTTGTCGCGCAGGGTGAGGACCACGTCGGTGCCCCAGGAGCGGTCGTAGAGCAGCGAACCGGCGTCGCACGGCGACACGGTGTAGCCGGCCATGCCGTCGGACTCCCAGACGTTTGCCTCGTCGGAGCCAAAGGCGCGACTGACCACGCGGACCTTCTTCGCCACCATAAAGGCGGAATAAAAACCGACGCCGAACTGACCGATGATCTCGGCCGTGGACTTGGCGCCCTCGGTGCCCTCGCCGTCGCCCACGAGCGCCGCCTTGAACTCCTGGCTGCCCGAGTGTGCGATGGTGCCGAGATTCTTGTCGAGCTCGTCGGCGGACATGCCGATGCCCGTGTCGGAGACGGTGATCGTGCGCGCGTCCTTGTCGTACGCCACGCGGATCTCGAGGTCGGTCGAGCCCAGGTCCACCGACGGGTCGGCCAGGTCCTTGAAGTGCAGCTTGTCGACGGCGTCCGACGCGTTGGAGATGAGCTCGCGCAGGAAGATCTCGCGGTTGGTGTAGATGGAGTTGATCATGAGGTCCAGGAGTTTCTTGGACTCTGTCTTGAACGTGCGCATGCGTGCTCGCCTTTCCTCGGGTAGATGCCGCCTCACCACAGGGCCGCTGCCTGCCACACGGCGGTAGATCCAATACGTATCTGACACAACATGTATGTATCTACCCACTCGGGGTGTCTTCATTCAGATTTTCATGTATCCAAGAAGAAAATCTAAGCGCACCCCGCTGAGATTCCAGGTCATCTCGCGCCTATCTCACCCGGTGCGCACGCATAGGCGCACAGCGCTCACACATGAGCGCAGCACCCTCTCACACACACGGACTTTCTGCGCGGCTAGGCTGTCTCTGCCGCTTACAGATACCTTATTGGTGAATTACATACATTTCGTATACTTTATGTGACGTTTATTATTAATCCGACCGACGAGGAGAAACGATGCAATGTCCTAACTGTGGGACCGAGAACCCGGAAGGCACGCACTTCTGCAGCAACTGCGGCGCCAAGCTGGAGTCTCAGACGGTACCTGAGCAGCCTCAGACGCAGCCGACCGAGCCCGTCCAGCCGGCACAGACCCAGCCGCTCTATTCACAGGTGACCGAGAGCCCGGCGCAGCCGGCGCAGCCGACCGACCAGATGCCCTACCAGTACGGCGCGCCTCAGCCCGAGCCCACGCAGCAGACCTACCAGTACGGCACGCCGCAGCCCGAGCAGCAGCCCCCCTATGGGTCCGCTCCCCAGCCCCAGCCTCAGTCCGGCCAGTCCTATCAGGCCGGCTACCAGCCCGCACCCGCGCAGAAGAAGGGTCCCAACAAGGGCCTCATCATCGGCATCGTCGCGGCGGTCGTCGTCGCCCTCGTCGCCGTGATCGCCATCGGCGGCAAGAAGGGCGATGAGCCCGCCGCCCCCGAGCCCGCCCCGACCGAGGTGAGCACCGACGGCAGCGGCAGCTCCGACGACGAGCCGGCGAGCACCGACGACCAGACGGACTCCACAGGCGAGCAGACGGACTCCGAGGACCACAGCACCGCTGCCTACGCCCTGGCTGTCTCCGGCGACGGCGTCACCCTCGGCGACCGCGTGACCGACACCACCGAGGGCTACGGCTACTCCTTCTGCCCGCTGCCCGGCATGACCCAGGAGGATACGGACGGCCGTCTTTACTGCGACAGCAGCGACCCCTACATGGTCGCGATCGCCTTCGCCGGCGAGAACTCCGACGGTGACGACGCCGAGGGCTGGGCTGACTGGTTCGCAAACAGCAACGAGGACTATGCCGACTTCGACCTGCTGGTCATGGGCGCCGACAAGACGACCTTCACGCTCCAGGGCGTCACTCCCGACAAGGACGGCGACATCCTCGTGGTCCGCGGCCTCGTGAACGACGACACCGTCCAGCTCCTGTGCATCTACTACAAGGCAGCCGACGCCGGCGAGGTGCTCCCGTCCGTCGTCGCGGTGGCGGACAGCTTCCAGGCCGGCACGGGCACGGGCAACGACTAGGCGCTTCTTCCTGCTAAGCAGCCCATCCTGTCGGGCCTCGAGCGCTTCCCCGAAGGCACCCTGGTTTTCCAGGGTGCCTTTTTCGTATCGTTACCCTCACCTAACACGCGCCAACTGCGCATCCTCACGGGGGCCGACGGCCTTATACTGGTAAAGACCAACACGCGCAAAGACAAACAAGCGAAAAGACTGGCCTGCATGCTGGCCGGTTTTTCTTGACGGTGAGGAGTAGAGATGCATTGTCCCAACTGCGGTGCTGACAACCCGAGCGAATCACACTTCTGCACCAACTGCGGCGCGCCGCTGCAGAATCCAGTCGACACGGGATCGCTGCCTGAGTCCCAGCCCGCCCCGCAACAGTCAGCCTACCCCGCGCAGCCAGCACCCGTCTCACAACCGGCGCCCGAGCAGGCACAACAGTTCACCTACTCCTCGCAATCCACTCCGCAGCAGCAGTATCAGTACGGCGTCCCACAGCAAGCGCAGCAGTCTCCGTACGGTGAGTACGGCGCGCAACCGCAGCAGCCAACCTACCAGCAGCAGTCCCCTTACCAACAGGCGCAGCAGCCCTCGTACCAGCAATCACAACAGCAGGCTCCGTATCAGCAGCAGCCGCAGCAACAGTCCCCGTATCAGCAGCAGCCGCAGCAACAGTCCCCGTATCAGCAACAGCCTTCGTATCCCCAATCCAGCCAGCCCTATCAGTCCGGCTATCAGCCCGCATCCGAGCAACAGAAGAAGTCCCCTACGACGGTCATCATTGTCGCCGTGGTCATAGCGCTTGTTCTTATTCTCGGCTTTGTACTCTACATGGTGCTTGGCAGGGGCGGTTCCGAGCCCAGCACTCCCTCCTCCCCCAGCGCCGGCATCGAGCTCGCCGAGCGCGTGACCGACACCACCAACGGGTACGGCTACTCCTTCTGCCCGCTGCCCGGCATGACCGAGGAGGATACGGACGGCCGCCTCTATTACGACAGCGACGACCCCTATATGGTCGCAATCGCCTTTGCCGGTGAGAACTCCGACGGTGACGACGCCGAGGGCTGGGCCGACTGGTTCGCCAGCGACAACGACGATTATGCCGACTTCGGCCTCGAGGTGACCCAGTCCGACCGCGACTCTTTCACGCTGGAGGGCACGCAGGCAGACAACGACGGGGATCTGGTCTACATCCGCGGCCTCGTCAATTACGACACGGTCCAGCTCATGGTGCTCTACTACAAGGAGTCCGACAAGGACGAGATGATGCCCTACGTCGAGGCCGTCGCGGACAGCTTCGAGGCCGGCACGGGCACGGGCAACGACTAGCGGCAGCAGGGGCGGGACGATCCGCTTTCACGCGCCTTCGCAATTACCCACCGACGCAGGGTTTTCCGCAGATTTGCGGAAAACCCCTCGTTGGTGGGTAATTTGCTGGTTCTGGCCAAACAAAAACAACCCGCCCAGACGGGTTTTCGCGCAGATTCGCGGAAAACCGTGCCTGAGCGGGTAATTGACGCTCGTTTGGAAAGTGGGGCGGAGTGCCAGACCGAGGCTTCAGGCGCACTGAAGCCTCAGGCCAGGGCAGACGCAGGGCTCCCTACCCCACCATCTGCTGGTAGAGGTCCTCGTACTTCTTGGCCGAGACGTTCCAGCTGAAGTCGCGAGTCATCGCGCGCTGGACCATCGCATCCCAGCTGTCGCGACGGGTGAAGTAGATCGTCTTGGCGTAGTTGATGCAGCTGAGCAGCTGGCCGGCGTCGTAGGCGCTGAAGGAGAAGCCCACGCCCGTCTCCTCGTACTCGTTGTAGGGCTCGACGGTGTCGCGCAGGCCGCCGGTCTCGCGGACGATCGGCAGCGAGCCGTAGCGCATCGCGATGAGCTGCGTGAGGCCGCAGGGCTCGAAGCGGCTGGGCACGAGCATCACGTCGGCGCCGGCGTAGATCTGGCTCGAGCGCGCGGAGTCGTACATGATGGAGCTGCAGACCGCGCCGCGGTGGTTCCACTCGGCCGCCCGGAACATGTCCTCAAACTCAGGGTCGCCGGTGCCGAGCAGGGCAAACTGCGTGTTGCCGTCGATCATCGGGTCGATCACGCTGGCGACCAGGTCCAGGCCCTTTTGGTTGGTGAGGCGCGAGACGAGGCCGATCACCATCTTGTCGGGATTCTCCTCGAGGCCCAGCGTGCGCTGCAGGGCGAGCTTGTTCTCGCGCTTGCCCTCGATCACGTTGTCGGCCGAGTAGTTGTAGGCGATCTTGCTGTCGGTCGCGGGGTCGTTGACCTCGTAGTCGATACCGTTCACGATGCCCACCATCTTGGAGGCGTGGTAGCGCATGATGCCGTCGAGGTCCTCGCCGTACTCGGAGGTCTGGATCTCGTAGGCGTAGGTGTCGGAGACCGTGGTCACGCGGTCGGCGTACACGATGCCGCCCTTGAGCATGTTGCCGTCGGTGCGGTAGCCGTTGGCCGCGCTGGAGTAGCCGCACTTGTCGAGCGCGAAGCACTCGTTGGGCAGGCCGGAGATGTCCTGCATGCGAGAACGCTCGCAGATGCCCTGGAAGCGCAGGTTGTGGATCGTGATGGCGCATTTGGCGTTGCGCGAGAGGTCGGTGTCGTAGAAGAGCGTGCGCAGGAAAACGGGCACGAGGCCGGCCTGCCAGTCGTGGCAGTGGATGACGTCGGGCTGCCAGCCGATCACGGGCAGCGCCGCGAGCACGGCCTTGTCAAAGAAGATGAAGCGCTCGATGTCGTTGTACATCTCGGTGTACGGCTTGCCCCAGCTGAAGTAGTCCTCGTCGTCGAGGAAGTAGTAGGTCACGCCGTTCATCTCAAAGCCCTCGACGCCCACGAAGTGATTGCCGGTGCCGCCGAGGTCCATCCAGAAGTCGCAGACGTGGTGCATCATGTCCTTGTACTGCTGCGGCAGGCAGCCGTACTTGGGGATGATCACGCGCGCGTCGATGCCGTCGGCGACCAGCGCCTTGGGCAGGGCGCCCATCACGTCGGCCAGGCCGCCCGTCTTGATAAAGGGATAGCACTCGGACCCTACGAACAAAACCTTGGTGGCCATATCCTGCCTTCCTCTCGCGCTGATCGCGTGCCGGACGCACGCCGCAGCCTCGCTGCCGGCGCGCTGCATACCTCGTTCATTCTAACCAAGTCGGCGGATGCGTTCCGCAGGGCGCCCCGACGAGTCGGCGACCTGCGAAGACGGGCGCGCGAACGAACAAAACGGCCCTCCGCGAGGGAGGGCCGCCAGGGGAAGGGAGATCCGGAGGGTTTTCCGAGGCGCGGGCGTCTGTGCCGCGCGCCCCGGGAGGCGCCTAGTACTCGAGGTTCTTGCCCGTCTCCTCGGAGAAGAGGTGCATCACGTTGCCGTTGAACGAGAATGCGATGTGGTCGCCGATGCCGAAGCCGGAGGTGTGGTTGCCGTCGAGGTCGGTCGTCGGGACGATCACAATCACGTCCTGGCCCTGCTGGGTCTTGAGGTGCACGTGGACGGAGGAGCCCATCATCTCTGAGACGTCGACCGTGCCCGTGAGCGACCCCTCGCCGCCCTTGGTCAGGACGATGTGCTCGGGACGGACGCCCAGCGTGATGGGCTGGGACTGCACGTCGTGCTCGAGCAGGCGGGCCTGCTTCTCGGGGCTCGGCGCCACGGCGATGCCGCCGACCTTGACCACGTACTCAGCGCCCTCGCGGACGAGCTCGGCGTCGAAGTAGTTCATCTGGGGCACGCCGATGAAGCCCGCGACGAAGAGGTTGGCGGGGTGGTCGAAGACGTCCTGCGGGGTGCCGATCTGCTGCACCATGCCGTCGCGCATGATCACGATGCGGTCGCCCAGGGTCATGGCCTCGGTCTGGTCGTGCGTGACGTAGACAAAGGTCGTGTCGATGCGCTGGCGCAGCTTGATGATCTCGGCGCGCATCTGGTTGCGGAGCTTGGCGTCCAGGTTGGAGAGGGGCTCGTCCATCAGCAGGACCTTGGGCTCGCGGACGATGGCGCGGCCGATGGCCACGCGCTGGCGCTGGCCGCCCGAGAGGGCCTTGGGCTTGCGGTCGAGGTACTCGGTGATGTCGAGGATCTCGGCGGCCTCCTGGACCTTCTTCTCGATCGTCTCGGGGTCCACGCCGTGCATCTTGAGCGGGAAGGCCAGGTTGTCGTGCACGGTCATATGCGGGTACAGCGCGTAGCTCTGGAAGACCATCGCGATGTCGCGGTCCTTGGGGGCCACGTCGTTCATCAGCTTGCCGTCGATGTAGAGCTCGCCGCGGGTGATCTCCTCGAGGCCGGCGATCATGCGCAGCGTCGTGGACTTGCCGCAGCCGGAGGGGCCGACCAGGACCACGAACTCGCAGTCGGCGATATCGAGGTTGAAGTCCTCGACGGCGAGCACGCCCTCGTCGGTCACCTTGAGGTTGCTCTTCTTTTTGGGCTCGTTCTTCTTTTTGCCGAAACGGCCCTTCTTTTCCTCGATGTTGGGGTAGATCTTCTCGATGTGCTTGAGGCTGACTTCGGACATTAGTGCCTCACGCTCCTTCCGTACAGCTTGGTAAGACGTGCGATGCGCTCTGCGAGCTCGGTCGTGGCGGCGCCGGGGGCGATGCGCCACTGCCAGTTGCCGCCCATGATGCCGGGCGTATTGATGCGTGCCTCGGCGCCCAGGCCCAGGTAGTCGGCCATCGGCGCGATGAAGAGGTCGGCAACGCTGCCCATGCCGCAGCGGATGCAGGCCCAGTGGAGGTCGCTCGCGTCCTCGAGGCCCAGGTAATCCAGGGCGTCCCGGTAGTCCTGCGCGATGAGCTCGTCCTTCCAGCCCTGGACGGGCGAGTTGTCGTGCGTGCCGGTGTAGCAGACGCTGTTGGTCTGGTAGTGGTAGGGCCAGTAGTCCGCGTCGTCGCGGGAGTCGAAGGCGAATTCCACGACCTTCATGCCGGGAAATCCGGAGTCCTCCAACAGCTGCTGGACCTCGGGCGTGTGGTAACCCAGGTCCTCGGCGATGAACCGGAGCTGGGGGAAGGCCTCCCTGAGGGCGCCGATCAGCCGCATGCCGGGGCCCTTGACCCAGCGGCCGTTCTTGGCCGTGTCGTCGCCCGCGGGGATGGCCCAGTAGCTCTCGAAGCCGCGGAAGTGGTCCATGCGCACCACGTCGTACAGGCGCGCCGCACCGGCCAGACGGCGCCGCCACCAGGCGAAACCGTCCTGCTCCATGGCCTCGTAGTCGTAGAGCGGGTTGCCCCAGAGCTGGCCGTCGGCCGTGAAGGCGTCGGGCGGGCAGCCCGCGACCTCGGTCGGGCGGTTGTGCTCGTCCAGCTGGAAGCTCCGGGGGTCGGCCCAGACGTCGGCGGAGTCGAGCGCCATGTAGATCGGCAGGTCGCCGATGATGCCGATGCCGCGGTCGTGGGCATACGAGCGCAGGGCTTCCCACTGACCGAAGAAGAGGTACTGGATGTAGGTGAAGAGCTTGATGTCGTCCTCGAGCTCGGCCGTGTAACGTGCGATGGCCTCGGCACGGTGCATGCGGATGTCCTCGTCGGGCCAGTCGGTCCAAGAGACCATGCCGAAGTGGCGCTTGACGGCCATGAAGAGCGCGTAGTCGTCGAGCCAGGAGGCGTTGGCCTGCGCGAACTGCACGACGGCAGCGTGATCGCGGTCCCAGCCGCGCTCGCACGCACGGGCGAGCAGGTCGAAGCGGTGCGCGTAGAGGGCGCCGTAGTCCACGTGCGCGGGGTCGCTCCCCCAGTCGGGCCCCTCGACCTCGTCCGGTGCGAGCAGGCCGCGCTCCACCAGGTCGTCGAGGTCGATCAGGTAGGGGTTGCCGGCAAAGGCCGACGGGCTCTGGTAGGGGGAGTCGCCGTAGCTCGTGGGGCCCAGGGGCAGCACCTGCCACCAGGCCTGGTCGGCCTCGACCAGCCAGTCGACCCACTCGCGGGCGGCCTTGCCCATGGTGCCGATGCCGTGGGGCGAGGGCAGCGAGGACACGGGCATGATGATGCCGCTAGAACGTTTCATGTCCCTATCCCTTCACGGCGCCGGCGGCGACGCCCTTGATGATGTCCTTCTGGCAGGCCAGGTAGAAGATGACCACGGGGATGATGGCGAGTAGGATGAGTGCCATCGTGGCGCCCAGGTCGACCGTGCCATAGCTGCCCTTGAGGTACTGGATGTGGATGGGGATGGTGCGGTACTTGTTGGTGTCGAGCACCAGGTACGGCAGGAGGTAGTCGTTCCATACCCACATGATCTCGAGGATGCCCACGGAGATCAGCGTCGGCTTGAGCATCGGCAGCACCACCAGGAAGAAGGTGCGCACGGGGCCGCAGCCGTCGATCGCGGCGGCCTCCTCGATCTCGATGGGAATCGAGCGCACAAAGCCGGCAAACATAAAGATGGCGAGGCCGGCGCCGAAGCCCAGGTAGATGATGGGGATGGTGAAGGGCGTGTCGAGGCCCAGCTTAAAGGCGGTGCGGGACAGCGTGAACATCACCATCTGGAAGGGCACCACCATGGAGAAGACGCACAGGTAGTAGACGATCTTGCAAAAGACGGAGTTGACGCGCTGGATGTACCAGGCCGCCATGGAGCAGAAGACCAGGATCAGGGCGACCGAGATCACCGTGATGATCACGGAGTTGACGACGGAGGCGGCAAAGGGGTAGTTGCCAAAGGTCATGCCCTTGATGAAGTTGTTCCACCCGTTGAAGCTCTCGGACGTGGGCAGTGCGAAGGTCTCGGTCTTGACGTAGGCGTTCTTCTTGAACGAGTTGATGATGACCGCCACGACCGGCAGCACCCATACGAGGCAGATGATGGCGAAGGTGGCCGTGAGGATGTTCTTGGAGCGCTTCTCGGAGGCGAGCGTCTCTTCCTTTGACTTTGCCATTACTGCTGCACCTCCCTCTTGCGCGTTGCGTACAGTTGGACGAGACCGAGCGTCGCGACCAGGATAAAGAAGATCACGGCCTTTGCCTGCGCCACGCCGCGCGAGGTGGTCGCGGAGCCGTAGAAGGTGTTGAAGATGTTGAGCGCCAGCATCTCGGTCGTGTTGATGGTCGATCCGTCCGGATTGATGATGTAGGGCAGGCCCGCCGTCAGCGCCAGGTTCTGGTCGAAGAGCTTGAAGCCGTTGGTGAGCGACAGGAACATGCAGATCGTGATGGAGGGCATCACGTTCGGAATGGTCACTTTGAAGAGGGTCTGCATCTTGGTGGCGCCGTCGATCTTGGCTGCCTCGAGCATGTCCTCGGGAACCGCCTGCAGGCCGGCGATGTAGATGATCATCATATAGCCCACCTGCTGCCAGAGCATCAGGATGATGAGGCCCCAGAAGCCGTAGGTGGTGTTGAGGAGGATCGACGTGTTGTAGGCGGACAGGATGCCGTCGAAGATCATCGACCAGATGTAGCCCAGGACGATGCCGCCGATGAGGTTGGGCATGAAGAACACGGTGCGGAAGAGGTTGGAACCCTTGATGTTTTGCGTCAGCGCGTAGGCGACCGCAAAGGCCATCACGTTGATGAGCACCAGGCTCACGATGGCGGTCAGGGCCGTGTACCAGAAGGAATAGCGGAAGCTCTCGTCGGCCAGCGCCTCGGCGTAGTTGCCGAGACCGATGAACTGGGCGTCGGAGACGAGGCGGAACTTGCAGAACGACAGATAGATACCTTGCAGGAACGGCCAGATGAAACCGATGCAAAAGGCCGCGAACACAGGCAGGAGGAAAAGCCAGAACCACTTGCGCGTCGAGCGTGTGATGGAGTTGCCCGTCGTGATCTTTGCTGCCATGTGCTCCCCCTTTCTTTTTTCACACATAGGGCCGGGACGGTCAGACCCCCGTCCCGGCCCCTTTCCTTACTCGGTCAAGAAGACAAACTTGCCCGTTGGTCTTCTCGTCTTACTTGTTGGCCTTCTCGTACTGCTTGGCCCAGCCGTCGACGAAGGCGGTCTTGACGGCGTCCCAGTTGGCGTCGGACTGATCGGCGCAGTAGGCGTTCAGCGCGGAGACGAGGCCCTTGCGGTAGTCGTCGACGTTGGGCTGGAAGTTGGTCGCCCAGTCCATGACGTAGTTGCCGTTGGCGGTGAGGGCGGCCGCGTCGTTGAGGTAGCCGTTGGTGGACTCGGCGGCGTTCTTGAAGGGCATGATGCCGAGCTGCTCGACGAGCTTGGCGGAGGCGTCGGGGTCGGAGACCAGCCAGACCATGAAGTCGATGGTCTTCTGCTGCTTGTCCTCGTCGAAGTTGGCGTTGACGGCCCAGCAGTTCTCGGTGCCGCAGTTGAGGCCGGCCTGCTCCTCGCCCTCGACGCCGCAGTAGTACGGGATCATCACGGTGTTGGGCTGAGCCGCGGCGTAGGTGGCGTACTGCCAGCTGCCCTGGACGTCAAAGGCGGCCTTGCCGTCGATGAACTCCTGGCCGTTGGCATAGGTGCCGCCGGTCGACAGGGTGCCGGGGTCCACGGTGCAGTTGTTGATGCACAGGTCGAAGAGCTGCTTGTAGTTGGGCAGGTACTCGCCGGTGATGGTGGCGGGGCACTCCTCCCACTTCGCGCCGGCCTTCTTCTCCTCGTAGAAGTACTCGAGGTTGGCCATGTGGCCCGTGAAGCGCCAGGAGGAGTCGTCGGACATGTCGCAGGCGGTAAAGGCGTCGAAGCCGAGCTCGGAGGCACGGGAGTGGATGTCCTCGACCACGGTCTTGAGGCCGTCGAAGTTGGTGATCTCGTCCAGGCTGTGGCCGGCCTTCTCCACCAGGTCCTTATTGACGATGATGCCGTAGCACTCGTAGCAGTAGCCCTGGGAGACCAGCTTGCCGGACTCGTCGTACAGGTCGTAGGTGTCGTCGATCTCCTCAGCCTGGATGTCGGTGCCGGCCAGGTCGAGCGCGTAGTCGCCCCAGGACTTGACGGAGGCCTGGTTGCCGATGACAAAGAGGGTCGGGGCCTGGTCCTCCTTGTCCATGCGGGCGGTCAGCGTCTGCTCGTAGGTGCCGGAAGCGGCGGTCTCGACCTTGATGGTGACGCCGGTGGCCTTCTCGTAGTCCTTGGCGAGCTCGACCAGGAGGTCGGCGATCTCGGGCTTGAAGTTGAGCCAGTAGACGGTGGCGTTGTCGTCGCCGTAGCTGGCGGGCTGGTCGGCGGCAGCGGAGCCGGCGGCGGAACCGCTGTCGGCAGGCGCGGCGTTGCCGCTGCAGGCGGCAAGCGTGGCGGCGAGCAGGCCGGACGTACCGACGAAAGCCCTACGAGTCATGTTCTTCATAATGCAGATCCCTTCTTCTCTCTTCCCACGCATCCCCTCGTGATGCGTTATTCCTATACACAGCGCCTTGCGGCGCCAGGTGCCTGGTCAGGCGGCCTCGTCGGCGGTGCGGCACGGAGCGAGCGTCCCGCCGCGGCGAAGCTTGGTACCCACAAAGACATGCTTGCTCTCCGCACCGTTCTCTATCGTGTCGATGAGGATGCGGACGCTCTCCTCCCCGAGCTCCCTCTGCGGCTGCACAAAGGTCGTGAGCACGGGAATCGAGTACCGGGTGGACTCGAGGCCATCGATCGCGATGAGCGAGATGTCGCGGGGGACGTCGAAGCCGAGGTCGTAGATGGCCTTCATCGCGGCGATGGCCATGAGGTCGGAGACGGAGAATATGGCGGTCACGTCGGGACGCCGGGCGATGAGCGCGCGGACGCCCTCATACGCCGCGCCCATCGTGTAGTTGGGTGCCCTGACGACCAGGTCGTCCTGCACGGGCAGGCCCGCGTCCTCCAGCGCCTGACGGTAGCCGCGGTAGCGCAGCTCGCTGATCGAGCGGTCGTCGGGCGCGTCGAGCAGCACCGCTATGTGCCTGTGGCCGTTGGCGACGAGCTCATGGGTCGCACGGTACGCCTCGTTGGCGTCGTCGATCGAGACGGAGGAGTATGACTCCTGGTCGAGGTCGCCGAACTGGTTGACAAAGGTGCAGCAGACGACGGGCACGCCAAAGGCCTTGCCCTCCTCTTGCGAGTAGTCGAAGCGTCCGCCCAGCAGGATGAGACCCATCAGGCGCTTGGACTGGACGAGCTCGGCGCCCTCCCCCGCCTCGTCGGCACCTGACGGAATCTGGCGCAGGACCATCGTGTAGCCGGCCGCCTCGCAGGCGTCGCCGATCGCGGCGATGATGGGGATGTAGAAGGGGTTCTCAGCGCCGCGGACGACCAGGCCGATGGACTTGACCGGGCGGGTGGCGGCGAGGTCGCGGGCGATGTGGTTGGGCACGTAGTGCAGCTCGCGCACAGCCGCCATGACCTTGTCGCTCGTGGCCTGGCTCACGTCGGGGTGCCCGTTGAGGACGCGGGACACGGTGCTCACGGCGACGCCGCAATATGCCGCAACGTCTTTGATGGTGGCCATCGTGTCCCCCTCTCGGTGCCTCGTCGTCTCCATACGCGTCCCGCTCCGTACGTTTGGTGCACAGCGTGACTCGCTCCGTACGCAACGTTCCCGACTTGCGGAAACGGTTCTGGAAACGCTTCCGTTTCCAACTGATGTCAAGATACATCGAGTTCCGGAACACGTTCTGGTAACGTTTCCAGTAACAGGCGAGCGGTTAGTTTGCGTCGGTAAGCGGAGCGCAGGGAGGCAAACTTTTTCGAATCTATGGCATACGGAGCCTCCTTTGATGCATACCACGCCGACTCCGGTGCGAATCCGGCCGGGAATTCACCGGCTCACCGACCGTGCCGAGCCGCTATCGTTGGTACATGCAGGCATCCGCCCGACCGCACGCCGGCACCCGTCGCCCGTGAGAGACCTGCAACCACGTCTGCCGCAACCCGAGGAGCAGCCATGCCCGCAAATACGAACGTTCGTCTTCAAAACGAGGTCATCTACTCGGTCTTTGTGCGCGACCACACGCAGGAGGGCACCTTCCGCGCGCTGATCGGGGACCTGCCGCGGATCCATGCGCTGGGCTGCGACATAGTGTGGCTGCTTCCCATCCATCCCCTGGGCGAGAAGAACCGCAAAGGCAGCCTCGGCAGCCCCTACGCCAACCGCGACTACCGCGGCATCAATCCCGAGTACGGCACGATGGAGGATTTCCGCGCGCTGGTCGACGCCATCCACACGGAGGGCATGCGGTGCATGATCGACGTGGTGTATCACCACACCTCACCCGACTCGGTGCTGTGGGAGGCACATCCTGAGTGGTTCTACCGCAAACCCGACGGCCGTCCCGGCAACCACGTGGGCGACTGGAGCGATGTGGTCGACCTCGACTTCGACCAGCCCGCGCTCTGGGACTACCTCATCGAGACCCTCGTCGGCTGGGCGCGGGTCGTGGATGGGTTTCGTTGCGACGTGGCATCGCTCGTGCCGGTCGGGTTTTGGGAGCGCGCGCGGCGGGCGGTGGCCGAGGTCAACCCCGACTGCGTCTGGCTCGCCGAGACGGTCCACCGCAGCTTCGGCGCCGAGATGCGCCGCCGCGGCCTCACCTATATGAGCGACACCGAGGGCTACCGCGCCTTCGATATCGAGTACTCCTACGACATCTGGGAGACCTTCGAGCGGTGGCTCGCGGGTGCCGCTCCCCTCTCGCACCTGCTCGACCTGCTCGATTT
>OMWE01000028.1 GCA_900314685.1 uncultured Actinomycetes bacterium
AGCTGGTGAGAGAAAAGCTGAAACGGTGGGGTAAGAGCCCACCAGCGTCGTGGCAACACGGCGGCTTGGCAAGCCCCTTCCGGAGCAAACGCAAATAGGGGTGCTATGGGGTGGCCCGCCCCGCATCCGGGTTGCGCGCTAGAGGGCGTCGGCAACGGCGTCAGTAGATAAATGGTCGTCCACGACAGAACCCGGCTCATAGGCCCACTTCGCCTCTTACCTATGAGCAGACCGCGGCGGGCACGGGTCCCGCCGCGGTCTTTTTGATTGCGTCTCTTACACGAGATGCGGTATCTGCCCTTTGGAGACTTGCCTTAGTCGAGGTCGCTGAAATCGTCGAAGGCGTGCGCCGCGGGAGCCGGGGCGACCGGCACGGCCTTCACCGTCGCGTTGACGTCGACGGCGGGAGCGGCGGGCTGGGGTGCCTGCGTATCGGAGCCGTTGGGCGACAGCAGGGTCTTGATCGGGAACTCGGCCGCGGCGTCGTCCATGTAGTGCTGCAGGAGCTTCTTGTACTCGGAGCGGAAGCTCTCGCGGGACTGCTTGAGGCGGTCGATCTCGTCGAGCTCGTTCTGCTTTTCGGCCAACGCCTGACGGATGACCTCGCGGGCCTTCTGGTCGGCCTCGTTGCGGATGCTCTCGGCGGCCTCGCGGGCGTCGGCGACGATCTTGTCGGCGGACTGCTGGGCGACGATCAGCACGCGGGAGATCTGGTCCTCGGAGGCGGTGGAGGTGACCGGCGCCAGCGTGGGCGCGGGGGCGGCGGAGGCGTTCTCGAGCTGCGCCTCGAGGGAGGCGACCTGCGCCTGGGACTCGGCGAGCTGCTGCTCGGTGTTGGTCAGGCGGGCCTTGAGGTCGGCGATCTTGTTGAGCATCGCGTCGAGCTCGCCGGAGAGCTGGTCAAGGAAGGCGTCGACCTCCTCGGGCTCGTAGCCCTTCTTGGAGGGAGAGAACGTGAGCTTTTCGATGTCTGCTGGGGTGATTGCCATTTTTTGTTCCTTTCGTCGACCGCTGTGCTTCGTTTACAGCAGATGTTATAGAAGTATACCCACAATGGCCCGCCAAACGAACTCAAGGGCGAGCATCGCGATTGCTGGCGAAAAATCCATGCCCCCGAGCGGCGGTATGAGCCGTCGGAATAGCGAGAGGTACGGCTCGACGATCCTGCCGATCGCGGTGGCGATGTCCTCCATGAGGCCTCCCTGCCGGATCGGCACCCAGGTCAGCAGGCACCATACCACGATCAACAGCTCGTAGAAGTTGACGATGTAGTTCAAGAAGACGACCAGCTGGTACACCTGCATATCTCCTATCCGGCCAGCTCGCGGGTGCGGTCGAGGCCTGCGTCCACGGCCTCGCCCACCGCAAAGAACATCTGGGTCTCCATGGCCTTGAGCGCCGCCGCCGTAGTGCCGCCGGGCGAGGTGACCTTCTCCATGTAGGCACGGGGATGCTCCCCCGAGGCCAAGAGCTGGTCGCACGCCCCGCGCATGGTGGTGAGCACCATCTCGCGGCAGTCCGCGGCGGGAAGCCCATGCTCCACGCCCGCGCGCGTGAGGTAGTCGACGAAAAGACCCACAAAGGCGGGTTCGCAGCCCACCACCACGCTCTCGGCGTCCAGCTGGTCCTCTCGCATGAGCTTGGCAGACCCCAACGCGCCAAAGACCGCGAGCACCAGGTCCACGTCCTCCTGCGCGGCGCTGGCACCGGCGCACACGGCGGAGGCACCGGAGAGGACCTGCACGGGCAGGCAGGGCATGGCGCGCAGCACGCGCGAGGAGGGCAAGAGGCCCTCGAGCGTGGCCAGCGGTATGCCCGCCGCGATGGACACGACCGCGCGCCCGTCCAGACGGCCTGACAGATCCTCCACGACACCGGGCAGCACCTGCGGCTTGACCGCCAGCACCACCAGGTCGGGGTCGCCCTGCGCCAACATGACGGCGGAGTCCGTGTAGCAGGCTATGCCCAGCTCGCGCAGGGGCTCCATCTTGGCCTCGTGCGGGTTGGAGACCATGACCTGGCCGGCCTCGGCCGCGCCGGAGCGCACCAGGCCGGCAGCCACCGCCCCGCCCATGGAGCCTGCGCCTATGACCGCGATTCTCTGGGAGATCCTCTGTGCCATTGCGCTAGCGCTCCAGATCGCCGTCGGCGATGAGCTTGTCGATGTCGGCGTCGGTCAGCTCGATGTCCTTGGGCAGGACGACGAACACGCGGTCGCCCAGCTCCTGGACCGCGCCGCCGATACCGGTGGCGAGGCCGAAGCAAAAGTCGAGGATGCGCTTGGCGGCGTCGATGTTGGTGTTGCGGAAGACCAGCACGACCGGCTGGTTGGTGCGGACGCGGCGGATGACCATCTGCACGTCGTCGTAGGCGGCGGGCTTGAGGACGTACGGGGGCAGCGTGTGGCCGGAGCGCGGGATGGGGCGGCCGCCGATGTCACCGGGGGTCACGTTGCGCTGCGGCTCCTCGTCGTAGGTGTCGCGGCGGTCGCGGTCGGTGTCGTAGGCGGCAGAGCCGTAGCCCGCGCCGTACGAGCTCTGGCGGGCGGTGGAATCGCTCACGCCGGTCGAACGGTAGCCCTGGGCTGCGGTGCCGTAGCCGGCTGTAGGAGCGGCCTGCGCCGCGGGTTGCTGGGTGCTGACGGGACGGCCGGAGCGCGTGTAGACCGAGACGCTCTCGGGCTCGGTGCGGCGCGAGTTGCCCAGCAGCGTGGTGCGCTCGGGCTCCGCGGGTGCCTCGTCCTCGTAGTAGCCGTCGTCGTAATCCTGATCGTCGTAGTAGTCGTCATCCCCGCGACCCGAGAACCTGTCCCTCAGGTTGTCAAACAGACCCATGTCAGTACCTTTCACTCAGGCGGCTCTCGCCGCGTGTCCCCAGTAGTGGATAAATCAAACCAGCCGATGGCCGGGGTCGAAAACGACGCGGCCGAGCCTCAGCAGGGTCGAGCCCTCCTCGACCGCGATCGGGAAATCGTCGCTCATGCCGCAGGACAGCACGTCAAGCGCCAGCCCTGTGCGCATGCGCAGGTCCTCCGCCAGCTCGCGCAGGCCCGAGAACGTCCTGCGGGCCATGTCGGGGTCCCCCGCCGGCGCCATGGTCATCAGGCCGCGCAGGTCGAGCCCGGGCAGCGAGAGCACGTCTTCCACGGACTCCCTCGCCTCGTCGGGCGAGAACCCAGACTTGGACTCCTCCCCCGACACGTTGACCTCCAGCAGCGCCGGCACCGTGATGCCGCGGGCGTCGGCGCGCTTGGATATGGCCGCAGCCAGGTGCAGCGACGAGACCGAGTGGACGAGCACGGGCTCGGACTCGAGGACCTGGTTGATCTTGTTGGTCTGCAGATTGCCAATCATATGGAACCGCACGTCGGCCATCTCGGGATACGCCGCGCACCCGGTGACCTTGCGCTTGAGCTCCTGCGGACGGTTCTCGCCGAAGCTGTGCCAGCCCGCCTGCCAGGCGAGCCTCACGGCAGGCACGTCCACGGTCTTGGAGACGGCGATCGCGCCGACCTCGTCGGCGCTGCGGCCGGCACGCGCGGCAGCCTCCCTCACGCGGCCCAGAATCTCGGCGCGGCGCTGCTGCAGAAACCGCAGGTAACCGTCGGGCGTCTGTGCGGCGGTGTCGTGCGTCTGATCACTCATGCAAAGAACCCCCTTCCGGTTCGGCGCCTACACGGCACCAGACGGTCGGAACGCGAGGGCGCCGTGCCTGCCGCACATGCCCTCGGCCCTATACGAATAAAAACGGTCCGTGTTGCCGGCGGTCGAGTCGTCGCACGAGGCGACCTGCCCCTCCCCCACACCGACCTCTGCGAGCGCCGCGCGCACGCAGTACCCCAGGTCCAGGCGGTTGCCGTCCCGCACGCACTCGGGACCGAACCCGTCGGCGAAATGCCGCGCGAGCTCGGGAGAGACCTCGTAGTCCCCCACCCCGATGTGCGGCCCGATGTAGGCGAGTGCCTGGGACGCCTCCGCGCCGGTTTCAGCGAGCAGGATGCGCGCCGCCTTTGCGGCGATGCGCGCGTCGGTCCCCCGCCAGCCCGAATGCACGACGGCGAAGCCCCCCGGCGCAACCAGGACGACGGGCACGCAGTCCGCGTAGCACAGCAGCACGGGGACGTCCGTCGCGAGGCACACGACCGCGTCGGCGCCCTCCCGTGCCTGGCGGCGGGCCGCCGCGACAGCCGCGTCGGTCCCCTCCCGCACCACAACGACCTCGTCGCCGTGCACCTGGCGCGGATTCACGAGCCTTTCCGCACAGGCGCCGGCACCGATCGCGTCGAGCGCGCGACGGCGGTTCGCGGCCACATCCTCGGCCCTGTCGCCGCAGGCGTCACCGAGGTTCAGCGACGCGTAGGGAGCGGCGGAGACACCGCCCGTGCGCTCCGTGAATGCGAGCGTGACCCCGCACGGGCGCTCCGCGTCCGCAAGCAGGGTCACGCCGTTCGATTCGCAACGGGTGATCGAAGGAAGAAATCCCATGCCAGATACCCTAGATACGGCTGTTCCTGAGGAACTCGGGGATATCGAGGGCCTTGTTGGCGTTGGACTGCTGCGACTGCGACGGGCGCTTGGCGTCAGACGCCTGGCGGGAGTTGGACGGGCGCTTGATCGACAGCGGATCGCGATCGAAGGACGGCAGCTCCGCCTGGACGTTGCCCTCGTTGAAGCCGGTCGCGATGACCGTGACGCGCACCTGGTCGCCCAGGCTCTCGTCGATGACGGTACCGAAGATGAGGTTGGCGTCCGGGTCGACGCTGCGAGAGATGAGGTCGGCGGCGTCGTTGATCTCCTGGATACCGAGTTCCTTGTTGCCGGCGATGGACAGCAGGACGCGCGTCGCGCCGTCGATCGAGGTCTCGAGGAGGTCGGAGGTGATGGCCTGCTGGGCGGCGTCGACGGCACGGTTGTCGCCGGAGGCAACGCCCACGCCCATCATCGCGGTACCGGCGCCCTTCATGACCGTGGTGACGTCCGCGAAGTCGAGGTTGATCAGGCCGGGGATGGTGATGAGGTCGGTGATGCCCTGCGTGCCTTCGCACAGGACCTCGTCGGCCATGCTGAAGGCCTCGAGCATCGTGATCTTGTTGTTGTTCTTGATGAGGTTCTCGTTGGGGATCACGATCAGCGTGTCGACGCTCTCGGAGAGGGTCTGGATGCCCTCGGCGGCGTTGCGCTGGCGCTTGCCGTTCTCAAAGTTGAAGGGCTTGGTCACGACGCCGACCGTCAGCGCGCCCACGTCGTTGCGGGCGATGTCGGCCACGACCGGGGCAGCGCCCGTGCCGGTGCCGCCGCCCTCGCCCGCCGCAATGAAGACCATGTCCGCACCGGCCAGTGCGGCCTTGATGTCGTCGCGGGAGTCCTCGGCGGCCTCCTGGCCGACCTCGGGGTTTGCGCCGGCGCCGAGGCCCTTGGTGATGTCGGCACCGATATGGACCTTGATATCAGCTTCGGAGATCGCGAGCGCCTGGGCGTCGGTATTGATGGCGACGAACTCCACGCCCCGGATGCCCTCTTCGATCATGCGGTTGACGGCGTTGGTGCCGCCGCCGCCGACACCGACCACCTTGATGACTGCAAGGTAGTTGCTGAGGTTGTCGTCGTTTACCATTGTTGGACCTCCTGTTGCTGTTTCGTCCTTACGTATAATTGTTGCGTGCGTGGTGCGTTTGCCTGCGAAAGTACTGCGCCGTTTTGCCATCTCAGAACCCTAAACCTCAAGTTGACCTCGATGTTTATCCCAAAGCGCGTAATACTTGCACAAGTTGGAGTCCGCTGTCAACAAAAAATTGTGAATTGTGATTTTCGCAGGTAAACGGCATCAATCGGCGTCTCGAATACCTCAAGTTGTACTTGAGCTTTATTGCATATAGACGGCGCCGGATAGCTCATGGGGCGCAGTCAGGCGGCTGAGCCTTCAACGTCTCCGGCACCGGTGCCGCCCGTCACATCCTCGCTGTCGATGGCCCGGTAGGATGGGTTCGAGGGCACGCGTACGTTGATGTACGTGACGCGGTGCGGATACTTGTCGAGTATCGAGCGGACCGCGGTCTCCTTGGACGCGATGTCCGTCGCCGACCCCAGGGACACGGTGACCCCGTTGTCCAGGATGCATGAGATGCTCGTCGCGCTCGAGGCGGAGTAGCTCACGACCTGTGACGAGAAGTTGGAGGAAAAGTCCGACTGGAACTCGGCAACCGCGAGCAGCGACTCGTCGGTGACCTTGGCACCCGCCACCGGGCTCACGCTCGCGGGCGAATCCGTCACAAGCAGCGCGCCCAGCTCCTGCGCCTTGGCCAGGGCGACGGCGTTGGAGTCCTGGTCCTCGGGCACGTCGATCGAGATGGGCTCGATCCAGACATCGCCCTCCCCCAGGCACCAGACAACATCGCCCGAATTCATCACGACGAGCGCCTCGACCTTGCGCTCCTTCACGGTGATCTCCAGGGTGTCGGGGAACTTGCGGTGCAGGTGCACCTCCTCCACCCAGGGGTTGCGCATGACCGCCTCGGACACCGCGCCCTCGTCGACGTTGAGCAGCGTAGAGCCCTCGGGGACGTTCGCGAGCTTGACGAGCGTCTCCTTGGTCACATGGTCGGACGCAACCGCCGTCACGTTCTCGATGGTAAACGCCGGCGTCTGCGAGAGGACGAGGATGACGACCGCGGCCACGGCGATGAGCGCTGCCATGACCGCAGCACCGATGGCGATCTGACGGAAGGGCAGGCTGCTGCCCTCCTTGCCGCCCGAGCGCCGTTCCGCCCGCCTCTGCTGGGGCGTGGGCGCCAGGAAGGGAGGGGTCTTTGCGGTCGCAGGCGCGGGGTTCGCGACCTGCTTCTTGGCGCCAAAGGGCAGGCGGACGCGCCCTTCTTTGCCCTTGGCGAACTGCGGGACCTTGTGCCCGTCCGTCTTGCCCGCAATACGCGGCGTCGGCGCCGCTTTGGGGCTCGGCTTGGGTTTGGGGGCCGCCTTGGGCTTCGGCGTCGGCGTGAGGGCTTCGAGCTTGGGCTTCACGGGTTTGGGGGTGCGGGCGGATAGGCCCGTCTTCGGCATCGACGGACTCGATGCGCGACGCACCGGCGCAGGGCGCGAGGCCCCCGTCGCGGGACGCGACGGGCGCGGCGTCGGGGCGGGACGTCCCGCACCCTGGCGCTTCGTGGGCTTTCTGCGCTGTCCGTCGTTTGCCATGGGATCCTGCTTACTCCTCGAAACCGAGGAGCTTGACCTCGGGCGTCAGATCGATGTCGTACGCCGCCTTGACCTCGTCGTGCATGCGCCGCATGCAGGTGACGACGTCCTGGGCCGAGGCGCCGGAGCGGTTAACGATGAAATTGGCGTGCTTGTCGGAGATCTGCGCTCCCCCGACGGTCAGCCCCGCCAGGCCGCATTCCTCCACGAGCCTGCCGGCCGATGCCTTGGGCGGGTTGCGAAAGACGGACCCGCAGCTCGGCAGCCCCATGGGCTGACGCAACCTGCGGCGCGCGAGACGCGACTCCATCTCCGTCGCGATGGCCTGCCTGTCGGCGGGCGTGAGCGCAAAGGCAGCCTCGAGGATGACCTCGTCGGCGGGCAGCGAGCACCAGCGGTAGTCCCACTCGATGTCGGTCCCCTGATAGCGCCGCATGCCTTCGCGCGGCTTCACGGTGACGACCGAACTCACGCGTGCGCCAATCCACTCGTAGCGCATGCCCGCGTTCATGGAGACGGCGCCGCCGACCGTACCGGGCACGCCCGTCAGCATCTCGAGCCCCGAGAGGCCCGCCTGCTGCGCCTGCGCCACCAGCCTGGTGAGCAGCGCGCCGGCGCCCGCAGTCACCAGACCGTCCTCCCCGACGTCGATGCGCGTGAACTCGCGGCCGAGCTTGATGACGCAGCCGCGGTACCCCGCGTCGGACACCAGCACGTTGGAGCCGCGCCCGAGGACGGCCCAGGGCACACCCTCCCGCCCGAGGATCTCGAAAGTACGGGTCAGCGCCTGGTAGTTGCGCGGTATCACAAAGAGGTCCGCCGGCCCGCCGATGCGGTAGGTCGTCCTGTGGGAGAGCTTCTCCCCCCGGATGACCTCCGCGTCGACCTTGCCGGAGAGCTCCATGTAGGCGTTGAAGACGCTCACCTACGCCTCCGTGCGCGCTTCGTCGCGCTCGCGCATGGCGGCGATGAAGGCGGGGCCGATCTGCGTGACGTCGCCCGCGCCCTGGGTGATCAGCAGGTCTCCCGGACGCGCGATCTCCACGAGGTGCGCCACGAGCTCCTTGCGGTTGGGGAGGTAGGTGACATCCTCGATCGCGCCGTGCTCCCGCACGGAATTCACGACCGTCTTGCCCGAGACCCCCGGGATGGGCATCTCGCCCGCGGAGAAGACGTCCATCACGCACAGGACGTCGGCCTTGTCGAAAGCGGTGCCAAACATGTCGGCGAGCGCCTGTGTACGGCTGTAGCGGTGCGGCTGGAAGACACACACGATGCGCTTGAAATCGAGGGCCTTGGCGGCGGTGAGGGTCGCCGCGATCTCGGTGGGATGGTGGCCGTAGTCGTCGACGACGGTCACACCGTCCGCATCGCCCACGTGGGTGAAGCGACGGTGGGCGCCCTGGAAGCCCGAGACCGCCTCAGCCGCACGGTCCAGGTCGAGGCCCAGCACGCCGGCGACCGCGAGCGATGCCGCGGCGTTGCCCATGTTGTGCCTGCCGGGGTTGGCGTGCAGCGACAGCGCGCGCGTCACACCGTCGGGACACGTCACGGTAAAGTGGCTCTCGAGCTGGTGCGAGGCGTCGGGCGTCGGCGTGCAGACGTAGTCGTTGCCCTTGTCGAAGCCATAGGTGACGACGTTGACATCGCAGGAGCGCGCGAGCTCGACGTAGTGGGGCACGTCGCCGTAGATCACGACGGTGCCGTCGTGTCCGACGAGGTTCATGAATTCGCAGAAGGTCTTCTCGATGTTCTCGAGCGTGCCGTAGTGGTCGAGGTGGTCCGCCTCGATGTTGGTCACGACGACCACGTTGGGGTTGAGGTAGAGGAAGGAGCCGTCGGACTCGTCGGCCTCGCAGACGAAGTAGCCGCCGTTGCCGTTGCGGCCGTTGGTGCCGTACTCCTCCACGATGCCGCCGATCAGGAAGGACGGGTCGCAGCCCAGGTGGTCCAGCATCGTCGCGACCATCGAGCTCGTGGTCGTCTTGCCGTGCGTGCCGGCCACCGCCACGGTCGTGGCCCCTGCCCCCAGGGCGGACAGCATCTTGGCGCGGGCCCAGACGGGGATGCCCAGCTCGCGGGCGCGCACGAGCTCGGGGTTGGTGTCGGGGATTGCCGAGGAGATCACCACGACGTCGGGCCGCAGCTCGTCGATCGTCTCGGCCTTGTGCCCGATGTAGACGGTGATGCCCGCGTGCTCGAGGTCGCGGACGTAATTGGAGCTCTTGAGGTCGGAACCGGTGACCTTGCACCCGCGCTCGTGGAGCACCAGCGCGATACCGCTCATGCCAGCGCCGCCGATGCCGATGAAATGGGCGCTCGCAAACTTGGACTCAGACAATTGTGTGCCTTTCTTTCCGTAGGAACACATACGCATCTACTCTAACCCATGGCAGGTCCGATACGGGGTTCGATTGTAGATAGCGGCGAAAAGACACGCGGTGCCGAGGCAGGCGATGGTCGGCGGTCCCCGCAGGAGTCACCCACCGCGCAGGTCCCTCAGCGGCCCCGCGCGGCACCCTCCACCTGGTCGGCGAGGGCGGCGGCGGCATCGCCCGCGCGCAGCCCGAGCGCGGCCTCGCGCATCTCCGCGCGGCGGCCGGCGTCGCGCAGGAGGCCGAGGAGGCCGTCGGAGAACTCCTCGGTGTCGATGCGGCTGTCGTCGCAGATGACGGCGGCGCCGACGTCCGAGAGCAGGTGCGCGTTGGTCGCCTGGTGGTTCTCCGTGGCCAGGGGATAGGGCACGAGCATCGACGGCACGGCGAGGGCGGCTATCTCCGCGATTGAGGACGCGCCGGCGCGGGACAGCACGAGGTCAGCAGCCGCCAGCGCCCCGCCCATGTCCGAGATATAGGGCACGACCTGCCAGCGCTTCCGCTCCTCCGCGGTGAGCGCGAGGGCCGCGACCGTCTCGTCGTAGAGCTTGTCGCCCGTGGAGTGCACGACATACAGCGAGGGCTGGGCGAGCAGGCGGTCCTTGAGGGCGACGACGCCCTCGTTGAGGTGCTGCGCGCCGAGGCTGCCGCCAAAGACCAGCAGCATCTCCGCGTCGGCCGGCACGCCAAAGGCGTCGCGACCCGCCTCGCGCGTGGCTGCGAGTACGCTCTTGCGCACGGGGTTGCCCGTCATCACGACCTTGGTCGCGGGGCCGACCTTGCCCTCAAAGGCCCGCTCGGCCGCCGGGAAGGAAAGGCAGAGCCTGGCAGCCTTCTTGGCGCTGAGCTTGTTGGCGAGGCCGGGCACGGAGTTCTGCTCGTGCAGGACGTAGGGCACGCCGTGCGAGGAGCACCAGCGCAGCAGGGCCATCTCGACGTATGCGCCGAAGCCCACGGCCACGTCGGGGGCGCCCTCCTCGGCAAAGACCCTGCCCACGGCCCGCTCGGCGCCCTTCATGCGCGCCAGGGCGGTCACAGCGGTCCAGGGACGGTGCCGGTCAAAGCCCGTGACGACGATCGGGTGAAAGGCATAGCCGGCCTCCGGCACGAGCGTCGCCTCCAGGCGGGTCGACTGGCCGAAGAAGCACACCTCATGGCCGCGCTCGGCCAGCTCACCGGCCAGGGCGAGCGCGGGGTTGATGTGACCGGCGGTACCGCCTGCGGCGATGGCGACCTTGAGCTTATCTGTCACGGTTTTCGTCCCTCCCGTTGCGGCTCCGGTACCCCGGGGCCCTGTATGACGTCTGATGCGAAGAAGAGCGGGCGCCGCGAAGCCGGTCGGCGGCGTCCTCCTCCAAGTGTATCCTCTGCCGACCGTTGCGGTCGGTCGTGACGCGCCCCTCTGGCCGCGGCGACTGGCGCAGGGCGGACGTGCCTTGGGCAGACGAGCGCTGTCCTCCCCTGTTGAAAGGCAGGATGTTGGACGGGGCAGCATCGTCCCCATACGCGGAGGCAGTGCGACCGTACGCACGCGCCGAGCGCGGCACGGGCTCGCCGACCTGACCGGACTCGGAGCCGTAGCCTCCCCCGTCGTATGCGGAGCCGCGGTGGACGGACAGGTCCCGGCGACGCCTGTCGGACTCCGTCTCCTCGAGGTGCGAGGCGCGCGAGACCGAGGCTATCAGGCCTACGAGCATGAGGCAGGAGATGATCGACGAGCCGCCGTAGCTCATAAAGGGCACGGGCTTGCCGGTCATCGGCATGATGCCGAGCACGCCGCATATGTTGACAAAGAGCTGGATGATCAGCAGCGACGCCGACCCCGCCGCGATCAGGCGGCCGGTGAGGTCGGGGGCGTTGCGGGCGATCTGGATCGCGGACCAGAAGAGCAGTGCAAAGAGCGCGAGGACCGCGAGCGTGCCCACCAGCCCGCACTCCTCGCCCACGATGGAGAAGATGAAATCGTTGTAGGCCATGGGCAGGTAGGAGTACTTCTGACGGCTCGCGCCGATACCGACGCCGAAGATGCCGCCGCTGCCAAAGGCGTAGAAGCCCTGCACGAGCTGATAGCCGTTGCCGTACCGGTCGGCCCAGGGGTTGAGGAACGTCAGGAAGCGCTGGCGCGAGTAGGCGTCGCGCATGGAGTAGCCAAAGAAAATCACGGCGAGACCAAACGTCACGGCACCGACCGCCTCACCGGGGACGCCGCAGAAATAGAACATCACCAGCAGGGTGAGGCCGCAGATCATCGTGGAGCCCTTGTCGGGCTGCAGCAGGAAGAGACCCAAGGGGATGACGATGGCGGCAGCCATCAGCCCCACAAACCTCCCCTGCTCCAGCTCCCCAGTCTCGAAGTAGCGCCCGCACAGGCTGGCGGTCACCAGCACGATCGTGACCTTGGCGAACTCGGAGGGCTGCAGGCTGAAGGCACCGATCTGTATCCAGCGGGTTGCACCGTAGGCATCGGTGCCCGAGGACGAGAAGATCACGAGCCCGAGCAGAAAGACCGTGAAGAGCCAGATGGGAATGATGAATTTGTTTGCCCAAAAATGGTAATCCACACAGGCTATGACCACGGCGACAGCCAACCCGATGCCGATGAACATAAGCTGACGGATGAGGTAGTACGCCGGGTTGTGGTCGGTGTCCGCGCCGGTCAGGGCAACGATCGACGAGGACGAGTAGATCATCAGGAGACCATAGGCGACGAGCATAAAAGTGGCCAGGTACAGCAGCAGGCGCGGCTTCTCGAACCGCTCGGGCACACCGAAGATGCTTTTTTCCGCCCGCCCCCTGCGGCGCGCGTCGCGTGAGGTGGCAGTGCCGCGCATCGGCTACCTGCCCTCGCGTATACGCTCGGCCACCAGGTCCTTGAAGACCCGCCCGCGCTCCTCAAAGCCCGAGAACTCATCGAAACTCGAGCATGCGGGGGACAGCAGGACCGTCTGCCCCGGCAGGGCTATACCGATCGCCCGGTCGAGCGCCTCGGCCATATGCGGGGCCTCGTACACCCTTTCCGAGGAGTCGCCCAGGTGCTCGCGCAGGGCCGCCGCGATACGCGGGCCGGCGTCGCCGTAGCAGACGGCGGCGGCACAGTCGCGCGCGGCCGCCCCCGCGAGGCTCGTGAGGTCGGTCCCCTTGTCGTGGCCGCCCAGCAGCAGGACGACGGAGCCCGGCTCAAAGGCGGTCAGCGCCTTCTCCACGGCATCGGTGTTGGTCGCCTTGGAGTCGTCGACGAAACGCACGCCCGCGAGCTCGCCGCAGGGCTCGATGCGGTGCTCGAGCGGTGCGAAGGCCACGAGTCCGGCAGCCACGTCCGCCTCGGGCGCCCCGACCGCCAGCGCCACCGTCGCGGCCGCGAGCGCGTTCTCGACGTTGTGCACGCCCTTGATTTGCAGGTCGTCCCCGCCGCACAGCTCGTGCTCGGTCCCGTCCAGGCGCACCACGAGCCGCCCGTCTCGGACAAACGCGGCGCACGGGGTCCCGGGGTCCCCCTCGAGGCTGAGGCGGCACAGGCGCAGGCCGCGCGCGTCGAGCCGGTCGGCGATGGCACGGCACCAGTCGTCCCCCACCGCGACGACCGCGAGGTCGTCAGGCGTGAGGTTGGCGAAGATCTTTTCCTTTGCCGCGGCGTAGTTTTCGAGCGTCTTGTGCCAGGCGATATGGTCGGGCGTCACGTTGAGCAGCACCGCCACGTGCGGGTGCAGGCGCCGGGAGACGGCCAGCTGGAAGCTCGAGAGCTCGGCGACGAACCACTCGCCGTCCTCGCGCTTGGTGACCGCCTCGGTGCAGAGGTACCCGATGTTGCCGACCGCGGTGGCACGCATGCCGGCGCCGCGCAGCAGGTCGCGGGTAAAGGTCGTGGTGGTCGTCTTGCCGTTGGTGCCGGTGATGGCCACCCAGCGCTCGGGAGACTCGCGCCAGGCGAACTCGGGCTCCGATACGATCTCGGCGGAGCATGCCTGCGCGGCGCGGAAAAAGTCGGAGAACTCGGAGATGCCCGGGGACGTCACGCAGAGGTCGTAGGATCCCTGCACGTCTTCCGTGCCGTACACCACGCGCACGCCGGCCTGCTCGAGCCCCCGGCCGAGCTCCCCCGGCTCCGACTTGAGCCCTCCGTACAGGGTGACGTCGTCGCCCCGCTCCGCGCAGTAGCGGGCGACGAATGCGCCGGACTTGCCCAGGCCCAGCACGAGCGTGCGGGTGTTGTCTGCTGTGTCAATGTGCCCCATGATGCGATTCTCCTACGTGCAAGGCGTACCGGCCGTGCGCCGACTTGTGCGGGCGTCTTACCTCAGCTGGAAATACAGCGCGAAGCCCAGTGCGGCAAAGGCGGCGGACACGATCCAGAAGCGAATGACGACCTTGGTCTCCGACCAGCCCTTCTTCTCGAAGTGATGGTGCAGCGGCGCCATCAGAAAGACGCGTTTGCCCGTCATCTTGAAAGAGACGACCTGGATGATGACGGAGAGGGCCTCGACCACGAAGAGGCCGCCCATGATGAGCGAGGTGACCTCGGTCTTGGTGAGGACGGCGAGCGCCGCAAAGGCCGCGCCCAGGGCGAGCGACCCCGTGTCGCCCATAAAGATCGAGGCGGGGTAGCAGTTGTGCCAGAGGAAGCCGACCAGGGCGCCCGCGAGCGCGCCCGCGTACACCGCCAGGTTGGCCTCGTCGTACGAAAAGGCGACCATGGCCATCATCAGCATGACCACCAGCACGCAGCCGCCCGCGAGACCGTCGAGGCCGTCGGTCAGGTTGACCGCGTTGGAGAGGCCCGCCATCAGCAAAAAGACAAACAGCATGTAGAGCCAGGGCACAAAGATGTGGTGCCCCGCGATGTCGAGCTGCGAGGTGAGCACGCCGAGGTTGACGGCAAAGCCGCCGGGAAACTCGACGAAGGGCGAGATGTTGCACATATTGACCGCGCACAGGCAGAAGGCGACCGAGATGAGGATGAGGCCAGCCATCTTCTGCGAGGGGGTGAGTCCCAGCGAGCGTGCGTGGGCGACGGACTCGATGTCGTCGAGCAGGCCCAGGGAGCCCGTGAGGAGCGTCGCCGCCACGGCCAGGACGAGGTCGGGCGTCCATTTGGCCTGCAGCGCCGTGGCAACCAGCGCACCGATGAGGATGACGATGCCGCCCATCGTGGGCGTGCCCTGCTTGACGAGGTGGGTGCCCGGGCCGTCGGCGCGCACCTGCTGGCCGACGTGCTCGCGGCGCATCAGCCGGATAAAGAAGGGCATGAGCACCATGGTCACGACCGCGGCCAAAAAGACCGCCAAAAAGACGCGATAGCTCGGGTAGCTGGGATCACCAAACACTAGCCTAGAACCCCCTTCACAAAGGCATCGAGACCGACCGACCGCGACGCCTTGACCAACACAAGGTCGTCCGCGGCGAGCACGGGCGCCATGATTTTGAGCGCTTGCGCGGCGTCGGGGAACAATTCCATCTTATCCTCAGACATGCCCATCACGGTCGCCGCCTCGCGCATCTCCCGCGCATCTGCACCGCCGACCCACACGATCAGGTCGGGTGCCTTGGCCGCCGCGTAGGCGCCGATGTAGCCGTGGAGACGCCGTGCCTCCGTCCCGAGCTCGCCGACCTCGCCGAGCACGGCGATGCGGCGCCCGGAGCAGGGCATCGACATGAGGACGTCGAGACCCGCCGCCATGCTGGAGGGGCTCGCGTTGTAGGAGTCGTCGATCAGGCGCGGCTTGCCCGGGGCGGTCACGACCTCCAGGCGCATGTGCGTCGCCGGCATGTGCTCGATCGCCTCGGTCGCGGCGTCGCGGTCTGCCCCCAGCCGGTCGCAGGCGGCGATGGCGAGCAGGAAGTCGGCGGCGACGGCGGTGCCCGGCACATCGAGCGTCACGCGGCGCGACCACCCGTCGGCGAAGCGCACGTCGAAGGAGGGGCGCGCCTCCGCATCGACGGTCACGTCGCCGCGACGCACCCAGTCGCCCTCCCCCGCACCGACATAGCGGCAGGCGAGCCCGGCGGGCTTGCAGTAGGCGTCCTCGATCAGACCAGCGAAGTCGTTGTCGCTCGTCATGTACAGGCAGGGGCTCACCTTGCCGATGCAGGTCGCGGAAGGCTCGTCCGTCTTGCCCATGCCCGCGACGATCTCTGCCTTGGCGCGCGCGATGTTCTCGCGGCTGCCCAATAGCCCGATGTGGCTGGTGCCCACGTTGGTGATGACGGCGACGTCGGGGCGCACCGCGTGCGTGAGCCGGGTCAGCTCGCCCGCGTGGTTCATGCCCATCTCGACGACGACGACCTGGTCGTCGGGGTCGGCGGACAAAAGCGTGATGGGCACGCCCAGCAGGTTGTTGAAATTACCCGAGGTCTTGTGCACGCGGTAGCTGCTCGAGAGGCCTGCGGCGAGCATCTCCTTGGTGGTCGTCTTGCCGACGGAGCCCGTCACACCGACCACGGCCCACTGGGGGTTCCTCTGACGCCAGGCGCCGGCGAGACGGAGCATGAACTCCGTCGGGTCGTCCTCGGCGGCGCGCAGCACGGCGCAACCGGTCTCGGCAGCGGCAGCCAGCAGGTCGTCAGCGGGTTCGCGCGTGAGTGCGACCGCGGCGGCGCCGGAGGCCGCCACGCCGAGCGCAAAGTCGTTGCCGTCCACGCGCTCGCCGGGGATGCAGACAAAGAGCGCCCCCTCCCCTGCCGCGCGGGAATCCGTGACGACCGAGGTCACAGGCACGTCGCCCGACCCGGCGACCAGGACCGCCCCTGTGGCGGCGGCAATATCAGCGACAGTAAACGTCAGCATAGTCCTCCCATCAAATGCTGAGTCCTGGCTTGGGGACACGCGGCGGCAAGGCATCCTGCCCGGCCCGCGCCCACGCTATCCGACGGGGCTTACGCCGGTGTCGGAAAGAGCCTCACTCATGATAGCGGAGAACGTGCCGCCGGCGGCCGATCCGTGGTAGCCGGTGCCGTTCAGGCCGACATAAACCAGAACCTCTGCATCGTCGGCATTGGCAAAGCCGATCATGGAACTCACGAACTTGTCGGCGAGGTAGCCGCTGCCGTCCTCCTTGACCTGCTCGCCCGTGCCCGTCTTGACCGCGACGTCGTAGCCTTCGACGCTCACGTCGGTGCCGGTGCCGTAGTCGACTACCGAGCGCATCATGTCGGTGACCGCGTCGCATGTGTCGCCCGAGACCGACGTGCCCGTGGCCTTCCAGGTGACCTCCTTGCCGTCCTTCACCATCAGGAAGTGCGGTGTGTAGAGCGTGCCCCCGTTGGCGATCGAGCCGACCGCCTTGATCATCTGCACCATGGGCACGGCGAGGCCCTGGCCGAAGGACATGTTGCCGAGCGTCGAGCCGTCGTACTCGTCGAGTGACTTCACGATGCCCGGGCCCTCGCCCGGGTAGTCGATGCCCGTCGCCTGCCCGATCTGGAAGGCGCTGACACCCTTGGAGAAGGTCTCAGCACCGATCAGGTTCTGGGTGACCAGGGCGATGCCCGCATTGGACGAGTACGCGATGATGTCGCGCAGCGAGTAGTCCACCGTCTCGGTACGGCCGTCGGCGTCGCTGACGTAGTCGTCGCCGACCTTGACCTTCCCCGGGACGGACCAGGTGGAGTTTGGGGTGACCAACCCATTCTCGATACCGATGGCGGCGGTCAGCACCTTAAAGATCGAGCCCGGCTCGTACGTGCTCGTGACGGGCTTGACGGTAAAGGCTGCGTTGTCGGCATCGCTCGTGTCGGTCGGGTCGAGCAAGGGAGTGGAGCACATGGCGAGGATCTCGCCGTTTTTGGGGTTGGTGACCACCACGGAGCCGGAGTCGGCCGTGTACTCCTTCACGCCCTTCTCTATCTGTTCCTCAGCGACGGCCTGGATGTCGATGTCGAGCGAGATGATGATGTCCGCGCCGTTCTTGGCTTCGGTCACCTCAGATGCCCCGCCGGCGATGGGCGTCCCGCCCTGGCCGACCTCCATGATCATCTGGCCGTCCTCGCCCTTGAGGATGTTGTCGTAGTAGAGCTCGAGGCCGGAGAGACCGTCCCCGTCGACGCCGACGATGCCGAGCACCTGTCCGCCGACGCTGCCGTAGGGGTAGACGCGCCGCGTGTCCGAGACGAAATACACACCGCGCATACCCTGTTCGTTGAAAGCCTCCTGCAGCCGCTCGCTCGCGTCCTCGTCCGCCTGGCGCTTGATGTAGACGAAGGTGCCCTTGGTGCGCAGCAGCTTGAGGTAGTCCTTCTTTTTGCCGCCCAGCTCCTGGGCCAGCAGCTCCGCCGTGCCGTTGGGGTCGTTGACCTCCTCGGGATTGGCGTAGATGGTCTTGCACTCCTCGCTTGCCGCCAGGACGTTGCCGTTGCGGTCGTAGATGGTGCCGCGCTTGGCGTGTAGGACGATCGAGTTGGTGCGCTGCTCCTCCGCGTCGCGGGCGAGGGAGCCTGCGGTGAAGACCTGCAGCCAGAGCAGGCGCGCGACCACGACCACGGCGATGGCACCGAAAACAAGGGCTATCCTGCGGAAGCCCACGTCGGTACGGCCCTCGCCGCTGCCGTCGAAGCGCAGGGTCCTCTTGCGTTCGCGCTCCCGGCGCGCCTGGTCATATGAGGAATAACCCCGCTCGCGGCGGGGTTCCAGGTCCGTTCGGCGACTCATCGGCTTACGAGATGGTCTCGGCCGTCACCGCGTTGGCGCCGGCGTTGGAGGGCGTCAGGTCTTTGGCGTCGGCCGTGCCGTCGCCGCGCGCATCGGTGGCTGCCGCGTCGGACTCAGCCGCGTCCGTGCCGTCGGAGCCTGGCTGTGCCAGCACTACCGGCTCGCGCGAGACGAACTTGTCCATCGCCGCGGCGCCGGCTGCCGACACCTGAGCGACCTGGTCGGTCTGCTCGAGCTTTGCCTTTGCCTCGGCGAGGTCGATCTCGTCGACGCTCGCGGTGTGGACCATGCCGTAGTTCTCGGTCGCGATGCGGACGATGCGCTGCGACGACGCGTCGACGGAGCGCTCGATCTTGAGGTCGCTGTTGAGGTCCTCCGCCTCGCTGACCTTGGACTGGAGGGTCTGAGTGGCCTCGAGCGCCGAGACGGTCGCCGCGCTGAGGGCGACGCGGGCGCTGCCGATCGCGACGACGCACAGCACGGCGACGACGGCCTTGCGGAGCACCGCGAGGAACCCCTCGCCTACTGGGCGCCTCGCCTCGGCGTCGAGACCGCCGCCCCGCAGCTCGCGGAACGTGGTGGCGCCGGCATATCCCTCGCGCTGCGGCTCCAGCTCTATGTTGTCGAGGCGGTAGGCCTCTGATCCCTCGGTCCTCATTGCTCGTCTTCCTTCGTGGCACCGGGGCACTGGGGCGGCGGTGCGGTAGTGGTGCGTTGGTGGTGCGTTTAAGCTGCGTCTGTAGTTCGTGCTTCTGCGTCTGTGCCTGCTATCACGGCCTCGCGGCCGGGAAAGCCTGTCTGGTGCCCGCCGCGTGCTAGAGCTTGCGCGCCGCACGCATCAGGGCGCTGCGTGCCCGGGGGTTCCGGGCGACCTCCTCGTCGGAGGCGACGAGGGGCTTGCGATTGATCAGCTCGAGTATCGGCACGTATGTGGAGACCGGGATGTCCGGCGGCGTGGTATCCCGCGAGTACTCGGCGAAGATGTGCTTGACGATGCGGTCCTCGAGCGAGTGGTACGAGATCACGCAGATGCGGCCGCCCGGGTTTGCCCAACGCACGGCCGCGCGCAGCCCCTGCTCCAGGGCGTCGAGCTCGTGGTTGACCTCGATGCGCAGGGCCTGGAAGGTCTTGCGTGCGGGGTGGCCGCCGTGGCGGCGCTTGGCCGCGGGTATGGCCGCCTTTACGGCGTCGACGAGCTCGAAGGTCGTCTCTATCGGCTTTTCTTTGCGGCGGCGGACCAGCTCGGCCGCGATACGGGGGGCGAACTTCTCGTCGCCGTATATGCGGAGGATCCGGGAGAGGTCGGCTTCGGTATAGGTGTTGATAACCTCTGCTGCGGTTGGGGTGTGTTTGCCCGGATCCATTCGCATGTCGAGTGGTGCGTCCTCGTTGTAGCTAAAGCCGCGTTCGGGCACATCGAGCTGGGGCGAGGAGACACCCAGGTCGAAGAGGAAGCAATCGACGCCGGGGACCTCGGCCTGGACGAGCAGGTCGTCCATCTGGTCGAAGTTGCCCTTGAGCAGGACGTGCTCCGCATCGGGCACCTCGCGCGCAAAGCGCTCGGTGGCCGCCGCGAGGGCCGCGTCGTCCTGGTCGATGCCGATCGAGAGCCCGTCGGGGGCGATGCGCTCGGCCAGGCGGACGGAGTGTCCGGCCCCGCCGAGGGTGCAGTCGCAGACCACCTCCCCCGGCTGGGGGTCCAGCGTGGCCAGCACCTCCTGTAGCATCACGGGTACATGCCGATATTCGTCTGTCAACCTACTCACCCCCGCTTTGGAGCCTGCGGTCTAGCCAAAGAGGTACTCGTCGTACTCCTGGGCCTCCTCAGCCTCCTGCTCGGCATCCCATTTGGCCGCATCCCAGATCTCGAAATGCGAGCCGTTGCCGACAACCACGACCTCGCTGTCGATGCCAAGCCTCTTCAGGTCAGCCTCGTGGGCGCGTTTGACACCGATGCGGCCGGCAGAGTCGATCTCGACCTCGACGGTATGGGCATTGAAGGCGCGGGCCTTCTTGAAGTCCTTGCTGTCGATGTTGTCGTGCTCGGGAGCGTTCTGCTCGAGCCAGGCGTCGTAGCCCTCGGGGGTAAACCCGAAAAGCACACCCTTGACGGGCACAAGCCTCACCGACTTGCTGTCCCACTGCTTGCGGATGTCCGACTGGAGGACGAGACGGCCCTTGGTATCCAGGGTGGTGCGTTTGTAGTTCGTAAGCGACATTCTGGCCATCTGCGTCCTCCTCTCGTCGGCTCCGTAGGGTCACTGGTGACACCTGTCCCCTTGTCTTGGGTACGCACCTAACTATAGCGGGAATAGTTGACACTTTCTGACACAAATTGACATTTTGCCGTTCACAGCGGGATTTTCCCTGACCCCGCGGCCCTTTGCCGTGGGTCGGGATGATTCGGAGACCCCATATCTTGTGACCGCATATTTGTACGCACACAAACGCGCAGGAACCCCTGCGTGAGCAGGGGTTTAGAACACCATATGGAGTTTTTGTGAGTGATTTTAAGAGGCGCAGTCCTACAGGTCGGCCTTGACGCGTGCGCGCGGGTGCGCCTCGAGGTACACCTCGCGTATATGGGTGCGGTCGACGTGCGTGTAGAGCTGGGTGGTCGAGACGGACGCGTGCCCCAGCAGCTCCTGCACCACGCGGAGGTCGGCGCCGCCCTCGAGCATATGGGTGGCAAAGCTGTGACGCAGGGTATGGGGGTGCAGGCCGTGCCTCGTGCCGTCGGCGTCCTCGCGCGCGGGGATGCCCGCACGCTCCCCCGCCTCCTCCACGATACGGAAGACGGCCTGTCGCGTGACGCGCGTTCCCCGCACCGACAAAAAGACGGCGTCGCCCGACCGCGGCCCCTCGAGCACCGGGCGGGCCTCGAGCAGGTACTGCCGCAGGACCCGGGCCGCAGCCCCCATGATGGGGACGATGCGTTCCTTTGACCCCTTGCCAAACACGCGGAGGACCTCGTCGTCGAGGAAGACGGTCCGGCGGTCGAGGCCGCAGAGCTCGGAGACGCGCAGGCCGCAGCCGTACAGCACCTCGAGCATGGCCTCGTCGCGCAGGGCGCCGGCGCGCCGCAGCTGCCAGCGACGGCTTTGTCCGTCTTCACCCGGTCTGGCCTGTACCTGGAAATTCGCGGGGTCGAGCAGGGCTGCCGCCTGCACGCGCGATATCACGTCGGGCAGGTGCATCGGGGCCTTGGGCGCGGGCAGGTCCGCCGTCGGCAGGTTGTCGCAGATCTGGTCGGCGACCATGAATCGGTGGAAGCTCCTGATGGCCGACACCGCGCGGTCGACGGAGCGCGCGGCAAGCCCGGACTCGCTCAGGGACTCCACGTACCCCTCTACATCGACGCGCGTGACATCGTCGGGATAGACGATGCCACGCGCGGCAAGCGCCTCCACGTACCGGGCGAGGTCCCGGCCGTAGGATGAGGTTGTGTTGTCGGAGCTCCCCCGCTCTACCTCCAGGTAGCCGAGGAAGTCCTCGAGCGCGGAGTCGAGTCTCACGCGGGGCTACTTCACGTGGCTGCCGGGCTCCACCTCATGACGGTCGCAGCCCTCGTGGTGCGCGATGGCGGCGCGCACGAACTCGCGGAAGAGCGGGGCGGGACGCGTCGGGCGGCTCTTGAACTCGGGGTGCGCCTGGCTGGCGACGAACCAGGGGTGCATGCTCTCGGGCAGCTCGATCATCTCGACGAGGCGGTCGTCGGGCGACAGGCCCGAGATGACCATGCCGGCGCCGGTGAGGGCGTCGCGGTAGGCGTTGTTGACCTCGTAGCGGTGGCGGTGACGCTCGTAGACGAGGTCCTCCTGGTAGGCCTCGGACGCCAGGGTGTCCTTGGCGACCTTGCAGGGGTAGGCGCCCAGGCGCATCGTGGCGCCCATGTCGGTCACGTCCTCCTGGTCGGGCATGAGGGCGATCACGGGATTGGGTGTGTCGGGGACGAACTCCACGGAGCTCGCGCCCTCCAGGCCGGCGACGTTGCGGGCAAACTCGCACACCGCGACCTGCAGGCCCAGGCAGACGCCCAGGTAGGGCACCAGCTGGGTGCGTGCGCGGTGGGCTGCGCAGATCTTGCCCTCGATGCCGCGCAGGCCAAAGCCGCCCGGGACCAGGATGCCGTCGGCACCGCCGAGCACTTCTTCCACGTTGGAATCGTTGAGCTCCTCGCCGTCGATGAGCTCGATGTCGACGTTGCGGCCGTAGTAGACGCCGGAGTGGTGCAACGCCTCGATCACGGACAGGTAGGCGTCGGGCAGCTGGGTGTACTTGCCCACGACCTTGATGGAGGTGCGGTCCTCCAGGCGGTTGGCGGCGTGCATCGCGTGCGTGAAGTCGTACCACTCGTGCATGTCGCTCTCGCGCTCGGGCAGGCCCAGCTTTTCGAGCACCTTGGTGTCGAAGCCCTGGTCGGCCAGGTGGCGCGGCACGTCGTAGATCGAGGGGCAGTCGCTGTTCTCAAAGACGCAGCTCTCCTCGACGTCGCAGAAGGAGGCGATCTTGGCGCGGATCTGGGCGTCGACCTCGTGGTCGGAGCGGCAGACGATGAAGTCGGGCTGGATGCCCATGGAGCGCAGCTCCTTGACGGAGTGCTGCGTCGGCTTGGTCTTGACCTCGTGGGCCGCCGCGATGTAGGGCACCAGGCTCACGTGGATCACGAGCGTCTGGCCGCGACCCTTGTCCTTGCGGAACTGGCGGATCGCCTCGACGAAGGGCTGGCTCTCGATGTCGCCGACCGTGCCACCGAGCTCGGTGATCACGACGTCGGCGCCGCTCTGCTCCTCGACGCGCAGGAAACGCTCCTTGATCGCGTTGGTGACGTGCGGGATGACCTGCACGGTACCGCCGAGGAAGTCGCCCCTGCGCTCGCGCTTGATCAGGCTCTGGTAGATGGCGCCGGTGGTGAAGTTGGAGTTGCGGGAGAGGTTCTCGTCGATGAAGCGCTCGTAGTGGCCCAGGTCCAGGTCGGACTCGTAGCCGTCCTCGGTCACAAAGACCTCGCCGTGCTGGAAGGGGCTCATCGTGCCCGGGTCCACATTGAGGTAGGGGTCGGCTTTTTGCATCATGACCTTGTAGCCGCGAGACTTGAGCAGGCGACCGAGCGAGGCAGCGGTGATGCCCTTGCCGAGCGAGGAGACGACACCGCCGGTCACGAAGATGTGTTTTGTCATGGGGACCTCCCGTAAAGCAACCGTGAACCTTTACGGGTCTTCAGTATACCGCCTCGCGTTTCAGTTCTGAGGCGAAGAAATACAATGGAGGAAAATTTTTCGCGGAAGGTCCCGCCCCGCGGACAAAACGCAAGGAAAACTTTTTATTACCGCTGGTAGACACGTTGTGGAGGAGACGTGATGGAAGCAGAGCAGATGACGCGCCTCGCGCCCCTCTTTGGCACAGACGGGCTCGCCGCCCTCGAGCGTGCGACCGTGCTCGTGATCGGCCTGGGCGGCGTCGGCTCCAACTGCGTCGAGGCGCTCGCGCGCGGCGGTGTCGGTCACCTCGTGCTGGTGGACCGCGACGTCGTGGAGCCGTCCAACATCAACCGGCAGGCGATCGCCTTTCACTCCACGCTCGGGCAGTACAAGACGGACGTGATGGCCCGCATGGTTCGCGACATCAACCCCGACTGCCAGGTCGACGCAATCCGCGCCTTCGTCACCCGCGACAACCTCCCCGAGCTGCTCGCCCCCTGGATCGGCCGTCTCGACTACGTCGTCGACGCGATCGACACGATGAGCCAGAAGGCAGACCTTGCCCGCCTCGCGCAGGACCTCGGGGAAGAAGGGCTCGGCTTCCCGCTCGTCTCGGCGATGGGCGGCGGCAACAAGCTCCGTCCCGAGCTCCTGCGGTTCGCCGACATCAACGACACCCACACCTGCCCGCTCTGCAGGGACATGCGCAAGCTCTGCCGCAAACGCGGCATCCGTCACCTGGAGGTGCTCTTTTCCACCGAGGTGCCCACGCGGCGCGCCGAGGTCGACGCATCCGGTGTGCGCGGACCGCTTGGGACCGCGTCCTACATGCCGCCGATCATGGGGCAGATGATCGCGGGCCACGTGATCGACCGCATCGCCGGCGTCGAGGGCGGCCACGACGGCGCTCCGAAGCAGAGGCGCTGAGATGGACGACTTCCCCGTCCTCTACGACATGCACTGTCACCTGGGCTTTTGCCCGGATACAGCCCGCCTTGCCCGCGAGCTGGCGGCCCGAGGCATAGGAGGCTTCTGCTGCACCGTCTCTCCCGCGGAATACCTGCGCGTCTCCGCCTGCGACCTGGGCCCCCTCTGGAGATGCGGCCTGGGCGCGCACCCGTGGTGGGCCACCGAGGTCGACCCGGGTCAGGCGGCGGAACTCGCCGCGACGACGCCGTTCATCGGGGAGGTCGGCCTCGATTTCGGCAAGAAGAACCTCGCCACGCGCGACCGCCAGGTCGAGAACCTGGCCCGCATCACCGCGGCCGCAACCGCGGGCACCCTGCTCTCCCTGCATGCGGTGCGCGCGGCGGACACCGTGCTCGACCTGCTCGAACGCACCGGCGCCCTCGGGCGCTGCACGTGTGTCTTCCACTGGTACTCGGACAGCAACGAGGCCCTGACCCGCGCGCTTGCCGCCGGCTGCTATTTCTCGGTCGGCCCGCTCATGCTGCGCTCCCGTCGCGGGCGCGAGTACGCGCGTCAGCTGCCGCTGGACCGGCTCCTGCTCGAGACGGACTACCCCTCGGAGAGCGATTCGTCCGACCCCGCCGCCACCGCGGCGACGATGTCCGCTGCCTTGCATGACGGTCTTCTCCAGCTCGCAGGCCTCAGGGACACGGATCCCGTCGAGCTCGCCACCAGCGTCTCCGCCACGAGCGAGCGCCTCCTCGCCCTGTAGCTCACGTTCTTCGCTCGTTCGTACACCAAGACGCGTCTCTCGCCATTCCTCGGCCCGAGAGGGCATCTCGTGTACGAACCGACTGGCCGTCCCCGCCCGTTCGTACATCAAAGCCCACCTCCGGCTACTTCCGGGCTCGAGAGGGCATCTCATGTACGAACCGCCAGGAAGTGCGGGAAGAGATTCGTACATCACATGGCTCCCCACCGGCTCCCGAACTCATAGAAGCCCTACTCATGTACGAATCGGTTGGTCGACTGAAGCGTGATTCGTACATGAAGCGGGTTTCCACACCCCCGTGAGGCAGCGGTGAGGCACTTGGTGTACGAAAGACGCATCGAGAATGCAATTCCCGGGCCATCGCATCGGACGGGTAATCCGCCCGTTCGTACACCAGGGCGGGCAAAGATCCACAAAACGACTCAGGAGGCCCGGTCATGTACGATGCGCTGGTCGTAACCGCGAGGAAGCAAGCCTCGCTATGGAACGGGCTGCTTACCATTCGTACACGAGGGCCTGTTTTTCTTCTTGTGGAGAAAAATCAGCCCGGCTCATGTACGAACCGCCACTCGAGAGCCGTATGCGGGCGTACCGACATGCGAGGCAAGGACTTCGCGCGGCGCGGAGGGCATCACGCCCCGTGGGACATCGGCATCACAGGGCGAGCATCTCGCGGGCATGCGCGAGCGAGGCCTCGGTCGCGTCGCCCGACAGCATGCGGGCGACCTCATGCACGCGCTCGTCGCCTTCGATGGGCCCTATGGTCGTCTCGGGCACGTCGCCGGCGGACTTCGACACGAGATAATGCCGGTCCGCATGCACGGCGACCTGCGCGAGGTGCGTGACGACGATCACCTGGTGCGTGCGGGCAAGACGGGCGAGCAGCTCGCCGAGCGCCACGGCGGTGGCACCGCCGACGCCCGCATCGACCTCGTCGAAGACGAGCGTGTCCGTACCGTCGGCCTCACCGAGCACGACCTTGATCGAGAGCATCACGCGGCTGACCTCGCCGCCCGACGCGATACGGCGCAGCGGGCGCGGCGTGAGGCCGGCGGCGGGTCGGTAGAGCAGCTCGACGCGGCTGGCGCCCTCGCGCGTCCACTGGGAGCGCGGCAGGCGCTCGAGCGCGACCTCGAGCGACGCGCTGCCCATCTGCAGCGTCGCCATCTGCGCCGTGACCTCCTCGGCAAACCGCGGCGCGGCCTCGCCGCGTGCGGCGTCGAGCTCGTCGGCACGCCGGGCCAGGAGGGCTTCCGCCTGCTCGGCGGCCTTCTGTGCCCTGCGCTCGGCCTTGCCGCCGTCGTGGGCCGCCTCCACCACGCGCTTGGCGCGGTCGCGGCGGGCCAGCACGTCCTCCATGCCGGGGCCGTAGGTGCGCATCAGGCCGCGCAGGGCGGACATGCGCGACTGCATGCGGTCGAGTTCCGATGGGTCGTACTCGACATCGTCGCGGTAGTCACGCAGGTCGGAGGCCACGTCCTCGATATCGATCAGTGAGCTCTCGAGCGCGTCGGCCAGCTCGCCGAGCTTGGTGTCGTAGCGGGCCCCGTCGCGGAGCGCGTCGATGGCACCCGAGATCGCGTCGCGCGCGCCCTCGTCCCCGGAGAGCGCCTCGTACGCGCCTCCGGCCGCAGCCATCAGCGCCTCGGCGTGCTCGATGCGGGGCAGCTTTTCCTCGAGTTCCTCGTACTCGCCCTCCCGTGGGTCGACCTCGTCGATGCGCCGCAGGGTAAACTCCGCCTCGTCGATGCGCTCGGAGGCGGCACGGGCGTCTTCCCGCACGCGCGCCAGCTCGGCGGCGGCGGCCTTTGCGGCGTCGAGCGCCTCCCGGTACGCGGCGAGCGCGACGGTGGTGCCCTCCCCTGCCCACGCGTCTATCATGTCGGCATGGTTGGCCTGGGTGAGCAGGCGCTGGTGCTCGTGCTGGCCGCACAGGTCGATCGTGGCGCCGACGCCCGACGCGAGCTCGCGGACCGACGCCATCGACCCGTCGATCTCCACGCGGCTGCGGCCCTGCGCCTCCACGCGGCGACGCACGACGCACCCGTCTGGGTCGCCGCCCGCGAGGTAGAAACGGCCCTCGACCGTCAGCGAGCCCGCACCCTCGCGCACCGCGCTCGCGTCGGCGCGCTCGCCCATCAGGAGCTTGACGGAGGACAGGAGCGCGGACTTGCCCGTGCCCGTCTCGCCCGTCAGCACCGTGAGGCCAGGCGCTGCCGGCCGGATGGTCGCGTCGCGGATCAGCGCGACGTCTTGCACATGGAGCTCGTCGATCATTGTCCCGCCTTGCCGTAGAAGACGCGCGAGACGGACTGGTAAAAGCTCTGCGTGCTGTGGTCGAGCAGGATGATGTCGCCGGGACCGCGCCTGACGGAGGCGCGCACGCCCGACGTGGCGTCGCCAAAGGGCTGGCCGTCGGCGAAATAGAGGTGCTCGACGCGGCGCTCGGGGTTGATGGTGATCTCCACCACGTCGGAGGGCGACGTGAGGAACGCGCGCGCCATCAGCGTGTGCGGCGCGACCGGCACGCAGACCATGCCGGGAAACTCGGGCTCCACGATGGGTCCGCCCGCCGCGAGCGCGTAGCCCGTGGAGCCGGTCGCCGTGGATACGATGAAGCCGTCACCGCGCAGGCAGTCGATGTGATGGCCCGACACGGACACGTCAAAGACGATCATGTCGCCGCGATTGCCGTGGGTGAGCGAGAGGTCGTTGAGCGCGAAGCGCTGCTTGGTCTCCGTCGAGCCGTCCGGTTTGGCGAACTCCACCTTGATGTCGAGCGTCGCGCGGTGCGAGGCGTGCATCTCGCCCGCCAGCGCCGCATCGACGGCGCTAATCAGGTCCTCGGGACCGCCGCAGGTCAAAAAGCCGAGGTGGCCGTAGGAGATGCCCATCAGGGGGATCTCGGTGTAGCCGATCAGGCGGGCAGCGCGCAGCAGCGTGCCGTCGCCGCCGAGGGAGACGGCGAGGCCCACGCCGTCCAGGTCGGCCTTTTTGCCGGGAAAGAGCTTTTTGTCCGGCGCCCAGACGCTCTCGACGCCCTGCCTGTCGAGCCAATCCTCGAGCTGGTGCGCGCCGTCCATAGCCGGTTCGCGCGAGTAATTCGGGACGATGAGAACCTTCACGATGCCATCCTTCGGTCTGCCTGCACCTTACGTGAGTGTAGCACCCCGCGTGCCGTACAGGAGGTACTCGACGTTGCCCTTGTGACCCTTGATGGGACTTTCGACGCTGCCTTGCACACAGAGCCCCGCCTCGGCAAAGGCGAGCGACACCTTGTCGAGCGCCGCCTGCCGCACGCGGCCGTCGCGGACGACGCCGCCCTCGCCCACGTCCCCGCGCGGCGCCTCGA
This sequence comes from uncultured Actinomycetes bacterium, assembly GCA_900314685.1. GTDB lineage: Bacteria > Actinomycetota > Coriobacteriia > Coriobacteriales > Atopobiaceae > Olegusella. Next base: position 28,441 of record OMWE01000028.1, read on the forward strand.
ACTGGGGCTTTACCAGGGTAAGAAAAGCTCCGGCAGGGGCAAGGAGCTGCATCACCGCAGGCAGCACGACCGTGACCGAGGTGAAGGACACGTCGCAGACGGCCAGGTCGACCGTACCGTCGCGCCCCTCTCCCGGGACGTCGCAGATGTTGGTGCGTTCGAGCAGCTCCACGCGGGGATCCTGCCGCAGCCGCCAGTCAAAGTCGGCGCGCCCGACGTCGACCGCTAGCACGTGCGCCGCCCCGTGCGTCAGCAGGCAGTCGGTAAACCCGCCCGTCGAGCATCCCACATCGAGGCACGACATGCCCGTCGGGTCCACGCCGAAATAGGAAAGCCCGCGCTCGAGCTTGATGCCGCCGCGGGACACATAGGGCGAGTCCGCGCGCACGTGCAGCACAATGCCGGGTTTGACCTGATCGCCCGGGTGGTCGAGCCGGCGGTCCGTCGTGCTGACGTCGCCGGCCATCACCGCGCGAGCGGCCGTATCGGTATCGGGAAAGAGGCCCTGCGCCACCAGCTCGGCGTCGAGGCGTCTGCGGACCATGGTTGCCTACTCCTGGGCAGGTGCGTCGGCAGCGGCTGCGGGGGCTTGCGCCTGCTGTGCGTCGGCAGCCTCTTTTTCGGCAAGTTTTTCCGTCTCAGCAGGAGTGAGCTCGGTCACATCGACCATGTCCACCGCTGCGGAGCCGAGGGCGATGGCCTCATCGAAGAGGTCGAGGGACCGCTCGAGCGAGGTACCCTTGTCGCGGACCGAGACGATGATGTCGTCCAGGCGGTCGCAGATCTGGTCAAAGGACCGATACTGCGAGATATCGGGCTTGCTCATCGGTCGGTCCCGACTTCCGCGCCGGCGTCTGCGGTCTCGGATGCATAATCGCCGGGAACGTGCTTGCCCGCGGCGCGGAGCTGCTCGCGCGCGACCTCGACGGGGTCCTTGCCGGCATCGAGCTGGTCGGCCACGACGCCGAGCAGGCCGTTGGCAAAGCGCGGGGACTCCTCGGTACCGTATGCCTTCTCGAGCTCCACGCATTCGTCGATGGCCACGGCGACGTCGACCTCGTCGACCCGCAGCATCTCGTAGAGGGCGATGCGCAGCAGGTTGCGGTCGACCGCCGGCATGCGGTCGATGGCCCAAGCGGCGGAGCGCGCGGCGATCACCGCGTCGAGCTCGGCGAGCATGTCCTCTACGCCGAGCGCCAGCTCCCTCCCGTAGTCGTCGAGGGGACCGGACTCGAGGCAGGGACCGTCGTCGAGGACGTCCTCGACGCTCCGGTCGCCCGCCTCCGCCTGGAACAAGAGCTGCAGCGCCTGGCTGCGGGCGAGTGTACGCCCGCCGAAGTGCGGCTTCTTTGACACGTGAGGTTACTCCTTGGGGAAAACGATGCTGTCGATGCACACGTCGACGGCGCCGATCTCGACACCCATCTGCTCGCGCACCGCGCGGGCGACGGCCTCGCGGACCGCATCGGCGAGCTGCGTGAAGGGATAGCCGTACAGCACCGTCAGGTGCACCGCCACGTGCAGGGCGCCGTCGACGACGTCGGCCTCCACGGCATCCGAGTCGGACGTGATCTGACCCGTGGCAAAGAAGACCGAGACGAGGTTGGACGCCGTGGCACGCTCGCCGACAGAGGCGACACCCTCCACCTTCTCGGCAGCCGCGGCGACGATGGCCGAGACGACCTGACGGGACACACCGATGCCCGAGATAGTGAGTTCGGATTCAGCCATGACCATTCCTTCCTGGGAAGTGAGCCGGATGGGCCTTAGACGCGCTGGACGAATTTGCCGGTGCGGGTGTCGATCTTGATGCGCTCGCCCTGGTTGATGTACATCGGCACCTGGACCGTGGCGCCGGTCTCGATCGTGGCGGGCTTGGTGCCGCCCTGGACCGTGTCGCCCTTGAAGCCGGGGTCGGTCTGCGTGATCTCGGCCTCGATGAACATCGGGGGCTGGACGCCGAGGAGCTCGGTGTCGGCGTACAGGAGCTGGCAGACGTCGTTCTCCTTGAGCCACTGCGCGTTGTCGCCGATGTAGCTGGGGTCGACGGGGACCTGGTCGTAGGTCTCGTTGTCCATAAAGACGTAGTTCTGGCCGTCGTTGTAGAGGTACTGCATCTCGTGCGTGATCAGCTGGACGCTCTCAAACTTGGTGCCGGCGTTGCAGGTCTGGTTGTTGATGGTCTTGCCGGACTGCAGGTCCTTGATCGTGTAGCGGACAAACGCGCCGCCCTTGCCGGGCTTGACGTGCTGGAACTCGACGATCGTGTAGTAGTGGCCGTTGATGAAGAGGCCCATGCCGTTGCGGAAATCGGCGGTGCTGACGGTGGTAGTAGCCAATGGAGTGCCCTTCCTTCTTGCTGCCTGCGGGTGCAGGCGATTCGCATACGTTCTTTACTATACGTCAAGACAAACCCTCGCGCAGGCAGACGTCCATACCTGCGCGAAAGCTGCAGAGTCGGCCGCAGGTGCCGCGAGCCGTGCCCGGGACCCGTGCGGCGCGAGGCACGGGGGGAGCGTCTGCGGCGCAGGCGTCCCCTACCCCACGTGCACCATGTCGTGCGTGATGCGGCTGAAGGGATGGTAGCCGTCCTCGTCGATCAGGCCGCAGTCCTCGATGCGCACGCCGAACTTGCCTGGCAGGTAGATGCCCGGCTCGTCGGTGACCACGGCCCCCGCGGGGATCACGTCGTCGTAGCGGCGGCCGAAATTGGGGCACTCGTGGATCTCGACGCCCACGCCGTGGCCCAGGCCGTGTTTGAAGTAGTCGCCGTAGCCGGCGCGGGTGATCTCCTCGACGGCGAGGTTGTGGATGTCCTTGCCGACGACGCCGGCGTGCACGGCCGCCTGAACCGTCTCATTGGTGTGGCGGACGACGTCGTAGACGCGCTGCTGCTCCTCGCTCGGCTCGCCGACGCAGACGGTACGGGTCATGTCCGCATGGTAGTCGTGGTAGCAGGCGCCGTAGTCCATCACGATCAGGTCGCCCTCCTTGATCACGTACTCGCTGGGACGGGCGTGCGGGTTGGCGCCGTTGGGGCCGGCGGCGATGATGGTCTCGAAGCTCACGTTCTCGGCGCCGTGCGAGAGCATGTAGTTGTCCAGCTCCACGCGGACGTCGAGCTCGGTCATGCCTGCCTTGATGTAGCCGACGATGTGCTCGAAGGCGTCGTCGGTGATCTCTTGGGCACGGCGCAGCAGGGCGAGCTCCTCGGCGTCCTTGACGGCGCGCAGCCTCAGGGCGATGTCGCCGTGCAGGCGCGGGAGCAGCGCCGCGACGGAGGCGCGACGGAGCTCTTCTCGCAGCCCGTCGTAAAACGCGAGGTCGGCGGTGTCCTCGATCGCCACCACGTGCGAGCGGGTCTCGTCCACGCGGCGCGCCACCCAGGCGGGGGCGTCGACGATCTCCATATCGAGCCGCCAGGGGGTGTCCTCGCCCAACTTGGCCGCAAACATGCCGTAGTAGCGCGAGTCGGTGTGCAGCCACAGCGCGTCGGCCGTGATGAATGCCGTGTGCGCGACCTCGTCGTCAAAGACACGCTCGGCGCCCGTGAGCCAGCGCAGGTCGGGGTTGTTGCGCAGCACAACCGCGTCGTAGCCGCGCTTCTCCATCAGCTCGCGCAGGCGGGCGATGCGATTTCCGGTATCTGCCATATCGTTCCTCTTTTCTATTAGGCCTCGCGCGTGGCGCAGAAGGCGCGGGCGTGCTCGGCGAGCAGGTCATCCTCGACATTGGCCAGACGGACGCGGCCGAGGGCGCGCGGCATGCCGAGCAAAAAGCGGCTGCTGCGGCGGAATCGGTCCGCCTTGAGCGCGGCGACCAGGTCGGCAGGCTCGATGTGGTAGGCGACCTGCCCCAGGTCGAGGCGTTGCAACAGCTCGTCGATCGCCAGCACGTCGTCCACCGAGAGGTTGCCCTGCCCGCAGGAGATGCGGGAGGTGAAGCGCATGGCGTCGGCCAGTATCGCGGAGTCGGGCACCGTCCCGTCGACGAGCGTCCGCACCGCGCGCAGGAACGTCTCGCCGTACGTCAGCGACTGCCGCACCGCGATCGAGGTCGAGGCGGACAGGCGGCCGCGGCTCTTGAGCATGTCGACGACCTGCTGCGCGAACTGCACGAGGTCGCCCTTGGCGATGTCGTTCGCGCGGTCCCACAGCGCCGAGAACGAGCGCTCGTTGTCCTCAAGTGCCGTGATGGCCATCAGGGCGCGGGCAAAGCGCACGTCCTCATCGCTCGCGTCGACACCGAGGCGGTCGAGGTCGATGAAGCAGTGCTTCGCGTAGCCCGGGGTCCAGACGAGCTGGGGCACGCCGTCCACGTCGAGTCCGCGCGGGGTCACGACGGCCAGCGCCGCCGCCCTGACGTCGGTCGGGACGGCCGCGAGCGACGTGCCGCCGCACCACTCGTGGGCAACCGCGGCGACCAGGGAGAGCGCGTCGGTGCCGCCTATGGCGCAGATCAGGTCGTCGGAGGTGATCTCGGCCTGTGCAATCCGGACGGCAAGGCCGGAGGCGGCCGCGAGTGTGCGCGTGGCCGCGGGAATGTCGATGCGGGTCACGTGGCAGAGTGCGTCGGTCAGCTGGCGGCGCACATCCTCCACGAGCGCCTCGTCCGTCCCGGCCTGCACGACCAAGGCGCAGCCGCGCGTGTGGCCGGCCGCACCGCGCAGCACCCCACCCATGAGGCCGACCGTGTCGGAACCCACGCGCACGTCGCAGGAGCCCTTGGCGAGCGAGACCCACTGCCGCACCACGGGGATGACGAGGGGCGGTTCTTCTACCGCGTCCGCGTCGCTGTCGGTGTCCGCGTCGCTGTCGATGTCGGCATCGCTGTCGACATCCGCGTCGCTGTCTGCGCCGACCGTCGGCTCCACATCCACATCAAAATCCGCGTCGCTGTCGACCCCCGGGATCTCCACGGGCGTCTCCTCGTCGATGTCGGCGTCGCTGTCGACGTCGGTGGCCTGATACCTGTGCTCGCTCATAAAAGTCCTTCTTCCCAGAGAAGACGTGCGGCGTCGCCGGCGACCTCCTCGAAATCCTTGTCGCGTATGTCCACCACGTAGTCGGCCGTCTGCCTGTACAGGGGGCGGCGGTGCAGGTAGAGCTCGCGCGCGTGCTCCGGCGTCCCGAGGTCGGGTCGTTTCTCGGGGTGCTGGATCTGGCGCAGGGAGTCGTCCAGGTCGCCGTCGAGGTACACCACGACGCCCATCTCGTGCATGGCCTTGCAGCACGCCGGGCTCTCGACTATACCACCGCCGCAGCTCACGAGCAGCGACTTGCGGTCGCGCAGCGTCTCGAGCGCGGCGGCCTCGTCGCGGCGGAACGCCTCCTCGCCCTCCTGCGCAAAGATGTCGCAGACCGTCTTGCACTGCATCCGCTCGACGAGCCGGTCGGTGTCGACGTAGTCGCGGCGGAAGAGACGGCCCAGGTTGCGCGCCAGGGTGGACTTGCCCGCCCCGAGGAACCCGACGAAGAAGATGTGGTCGCAGCCTTCGTGTACCACGTAGCCGTCCTGCCCGGCAGGTGCCCCCGGCGCGCTCATCGCCCCTCCTCCCCCTCGAAGGTATGGCCCAGCAGGAGGAAGTGCTCCGCCACGCGGAAGGCGTAGGTGTACCACATGTCGCGTCGCGACTGCGGACGCACCAGGATCGTCGGCACGCCGGCGAGGTTGCCGGCGGCGACGTCGGTGAGCATCTGGTCGCCGATCAGGACCGCCTGCTCGGCGGGCACGCCCTCCTTTGCGAGGGCCGCCCAGATGGCAAAGGGCGCGGGTTTCATCGCGTGGTGCACCACGTCGCACCCGAGGTCGGTCGCCGACTGCTCGACCTGGCCGGTGTGGAAGTTGTTGGAGACGAGGCAGACCCGGATGCCCGCGGCGCGGACGGCGTCGAGCCACGCGACGACCTCGGGCGGCGCGGCCTTGGTATCGCGCGGGACGACGGTGTTGTCGCGGTCGAGCAGAACGCAGCGGATGCCCTGCCCGACCAGGTCGTCGACGGAAACAAGGTCGATCGTGGAGACGTATCGCGTGGGATGCAGGAGTGCCATCGGACCCCCTACGATGCGTTGTTGATGGCAGCCTGGTGCTCCTCGTACGTCTTGGAGAAGACCGCCTCGCTTTCGGTGATCCAGAAATAGAGGTAGTCGGTCTGCTCCGGCTCGAGGGCGGCCTTGATCGAGGCGATGCTCGGCGCGCAGATCGGCGTCGGGGGCATGCCCTCGTGCAGATAGGTGTTGTAGGGACTGTCCTTCTTGAGGTCGTCTGCCGTGACCGCGCCGCCCGTCTCGTATCCCATGATGGCGTCGGACTGCAGGTAGGCGCCTTGACCGAGCTTGCCCGCCAGACGGTTGTAAAAGACCGAGGACACCTTGCCGCGCTGCTCGTCCGAGACCGCCTCGCGCTCGATGAAGGAGGCCATCTTGATGATGTCGTAGTCGGAGACCGTGATGCCGTAGGTGTCGGCGATCTGCGATTCGGCAGACGAGAAGTCGAGTCCCTGGGTCTCCAGGGCGTACTGGTCGAGCATCGCGCGGATCACGCTGTCCGCGGTCGGCGTGCCGGAGGAGAAATCGTACGTCTTGGGGAAGAGGTAGCCCTCGAGCGAGTCGTAGTCGGTGCCGGCGGCGTCCATGAGGAAGGGATAGTCCTCCACGTAGTTGGAGGCCTTGGCCTGCGCGAGGAAGTCGTCGGCGGAGATGCCGAGGCGCTGCTCGACGATCGCCGCGGTCTGCTTGAGCGTGAGGCCCTCGGCCACCGTGAGGTTGCCCTCGCCGGAGTTGGGACCCGAGATGAGCAGGTCGATCACATTCTGGATGTCGGAGCCCGTGACAAAGAGGTAGGTGCCCGGCTTGAGCTGGGAGTCCGCACCCTGCTTGACAATCTGTTTGGTGAACTCAGAGCGGTCGCTGATGACGCCGGCCTCATACAGCTGGTCGGCGATGGTGGAGGCGCCCGACCCCTCGTCGATCTTGATGGTGACCTCCTGGCCGGGGTCGACCACGACGGGCTCTTCCTGAGGCGTGAAGAAGTGCTTGTACAGCCGCCACCCACCGAAACCCAGGCCGGCGAGCAGCACGAGGACGAGTATGGCGAGGGGCCAGCGCGGCCTGCGCTTGCGGCGGGTGTCGCTCTGTCCGAGGTGAGCCTGGACGGCCTGCGTGTGCGCGCCGTGGGCGCGTCCGCGGTTCTGCTTGGCGCGACGGGTGGCCGCGGCAGAGCGCGACGACACGGAGGTCGATCCCATGGGCACGGCACCCGTGCTGAGATCCCGACCACCCCGCGCAGTGTCGGCGCTGTGCTTGCCCGCGCTATGCTTCGCCATCGTTTGTGCCCTCCTTGCTGTTTGCGTCGAGCCATGCCTGGAGAAAGACGGACGCGGCGACCATGTCGACCTTGCCGCGCATGCTCTTCTCGCTCAAGCCCTCCTCCCGCAGGATGCGCTTGGCCTCCTGGGAAGACAGGCGTTCGTCTGCGAACTCCACCGGCAGGCCACAGGCGGCGCCGATGCGCTCCGCCTGCTCGGTGAGCCGGGCTGCCTGGGGCCCCGCCTCCCCCGCCATAGTCAGGGGACGGCCGCACACGAGGACCTCGGGCTCGTGGTCCTCGAGGATGCGCCGAAAGGTCTTGGCGCACCCGAGCACCTCCGCCGCCGGCAGCACCTTGACCGGGAAGGCGATGCGGCCGCTGGCGTCGCTCGCCGCGATGCCCACGCGCACCTCCCCTATGTCGAGTGCCAGCGCCCTCATGCGCTCCCCCTCTATGAACGTGCCAGGACGCGAGGCCCTGGCACTCGAATCAAACTTTTGTTTAGGCGCCCAAGAGCTCCTTGGCGGCTGCGAGCGCGTCGTCCAGGCCGTCGGCATTGGGGCCGCCCGCCTGGGCCATACCAGGTCGCCCGCCGCCGCGGCCGCCGACCTTCTCGGCGATGGCCTTGATCACCTGGCCGGCGTTGAAGCCTGCCGCGACCGCGGTGTCGGTGCCGGCGGCGAGCAGGGCCGCCTTGCCGTCTGCCGCGGAGACCAGCACGCACGCGCACTCGGGACGCGGCGACTTGTCGCGGATGCCGTCCCAGACCTCGCGCAGGTCGCGGCCGCCCACACCCTGGAGCTTGGCGAAGGTCACGCTGTAGCCGCCCAGGTCCGCGGTGGTCTGCTCGGCGCCCGAGACGCTCGTCTTGGCGCGACGGGCCTCTTCCTGAGCGTCGGCCAGCTCGTGGCGCAGCGCGACGATGCGCTCGGGCACGTCGACGTCCTTGCACTTGAGGCTGGCGGCGGCGCTTGCGATCAGCGCGAGCTTCTCGTCGACGTACTGGATGGCGCCGGCGGAGGTCACGGCCTCGATGCGGCGGACGTTGGCGCCCGAGGAACCCTCGGAGACGATCTTGAAGAAGCCCAGCTCGGCGGTGTTGCGGGCATGCGTGCCGCCGCAGAGCTCGCGGCTGAAGGGTTTGTCTTCCTCGCCGACGGAGACCACGCGCACAATGTTGCCGTACTTCTCGCCGAAGAGGGCGACGGCGCCGGAGGCCTTGGCCTCGTCGATGCCCATCACGCGGGTCACGACCGGCTTGGCGGCGAAGATCTCGGCGTTGACCAGGCCCTCCACACGCTCGAGCTCGTCGGTAGTCAGACCCTCGAAGTGCGTGAAGTCGAAACGCAGGCGGTCGGGCGCCACCAGCGAGCCGGCCTGGGAGACGTGCTCGCCCAGGACCTGCTTGAGCGCGGCGTCCAGCAGGTGCGTGGCGGTGTGGTTGCGGCGGATCAGCTCGCGGCGGCCGTGGTCGACCGTGGCGGTGACGGCGTCGCCACAGGCGATGACACCCTCCTCGACCTCGCACTCGTGGGCGACGATGCCGCCCTCGTGGTGACGGGTGCCCACGACGCGCAGGCGGGCGGTGTCCGTCGTCAGGTAGCCCGTGTCGCCTACCTGACCGCCCATCTCGCCGTAGAAGGGGGTCCGGTCGAGCACGACGTCGACCTTGTCGCCCTGCTCGGCGGATGCGACCTCGGCGCCGTCGACAACCAGCGTGACGACCTTGGCGCCCGCCAGCGTGTCGTCCTCGTAGCCGGTGAAGCCGGTCGCGGCCAAGCGGTCGGACAGGCTCACCCAGACGTTGCCGGCCATGGTCCAGGCATCGCGGTTGGCCGCGGCGCGTGCGCGCTCCTTCTGCTCGGTCATGCAGGCGTCGAAGCCGTCCATGTCGATCTCGCTGCCCTGGCCCTCGCAGATCTCGCGGGTCAGGTCGATGGGGAAACCGTAGGTGTCGTGCAGCTTGAAGGCCACGTCGCCCGGCAGCACCGCACCCTCGGCCAGCTTGGAGAGCTCCGCCTCGAGCATGGCCTCGCCCGCCTCGAGCGTGGCACCGAAGTGCTCCTCCTCGGCGGACATGATGCCGTCGATCAGGGCCTTGTTCTCGACGAGCTCGGGGTACTCGGCGGCCATGAGGCGCTCGACCTCGTGCGCGTACTTGGTGAGGAAGGCGCCCTCGATGCCCAGCAGGCGGCCGTGGTACACGGCGCGGCGCAGCAGGCGGCGCAGGACGTAGCCGCGGCCGTCGTTGCCGGGCAGGATGCCGTCGCCGATCATGAAGGTCACGGCGCGGCTGTGGTCGGCGATGATGCGCAGGCTGCGGTCGGTGCCGGTAGCGGCGCCCGTGTAGGTCTTGCCGGAGAGCTCCTCACCCACGCCGATCAGGCTGCGCAGGATGTCGCCCTCGTAGTTGGAGCCCTTGAACTGCATGATGGCGCTGATACGCTCCAGGCCCATGCCGGTGTCGATGTTGCGGTGCGGCAGGTCCGGCATCGAGCCGTCCTCCTGGCGGTCGTACTGCGTGAAGACGAGGTTCCAGAACTCCAGGAAGCGGTCGCCGTCGTCGCCGGGCTTCTCACCCTCGAAGTCGGGACCCTGGTCGTAGTAGATCTCGGAGCAGGGGCCGCAGGGGCCGGTGGGGCCGGCGGCCCAGAAGTTGTCGTCGGCGCCGAGGCGGGAAAGGTGGTCGTAGGCCACGCCCTGCGCGTGCCAGAGCTCCACGGCCTCGTCGTCGTCCTCAAAGACGGTCATGTAGAGGCGGTCGACCGGCAGGCCCAGATGCTCGGGGTTGGTGCAGAAGTCAAAGGCCCACTCGATCGCGTCGGCCTTGGAGTAGCCGCCAAAGGAGAAGTTGCCCAGCATCTCAAAGAAGGACAGGTGGCGGGAGTCGCCGATGTTGTCGATGTCGTTGGTGCGCAGGCACTTCTGGCAGGAGCAGGCGCCGATCTCGCGCATGGTCTTGGTGCCCTGGTAGTACTCCTTGAACTGGTTCAT
>OMWE01000044.1 GCA_900314685.1 uncultured Actinomycetes bacterium
CATCCGCTTCACCGTCAAGCCCCAGGCCACCTACAAGGAGCTCAAGGATGCCGTCATGGCATGCGACGACGAGCTTACCGCCACGGTCTCCGGGCTCAAGGTCGCAGATGACGTGGAAATCGGCAGCCATCTCACCGCCATCGGTACCGTCAAGGGCTCCTTTGACTCCAAGGCAACCCTGACGCATGATGACGGCAGCGCCACCACCAAGCGCTTCATGTTCAAGTGGCAGGCGACCCAGTCCAAGGACGGCAAAGACGAGTACGCCACCGACGACGACACGATCCAGTACACCTTGATCCCCGTCGCTCCGGTCGAGAGCAAGCTGGAGGGCGACCTCTACGGCTCCTCCCAGGCGACGAGCTCCGAGGTCGAGACCGTTCAGAAGGGCAAGGACTTCTCCCTCACCGGCCTCGTAGACGTGACCCCGATCAAGCAGCAGATGGAGAGCATCGAGTCCGCCTTCCCGGGTGTCGCCGGCAGCCTGGACAAGATTGCCCTGTCCAACACGACCTCCAGCTTCCACGTGACCCTGCAGCTCCCCGATGGCGTCGACGCCAGCAACGCGACCGTGAGCGTCAAGGGCATGGAGGGCCTCTTCCACGTGAAGAGCACTGATGTCGACACCAATAAGAACGTGGTGACCATCGAATTCGAACTCGACGAGGGCTTCGACAACTACCAGCAGCTCAAGACCGCAGTCGATGCCGTCGATGACAACCTCACCGCAACGGTCGACGGGCTCAGGATCAAGGACAGCGTCCCCGCGGGCAAGGAGCTCACCGCCGTCGGCACCGTGACCGGTGAATTCGACTCCCTTGCCACGAATACGGTCAGCGGCAGGAGCGAGCGGTTCGTCTTTGCCTGGAATACCGTGCAGTCCGACACGGGCCGCGACGTCCGCGCCACCGACGACGACACCATCCAGTTCACGTTTGTCACGACCGACGCGGACAAGCCGGTGACCCCGGATAAGCCTACCCCCAAGCCGCGGGCCAATCCGAAGCATCATGCTCAGACCAAGGCTAAGGGTATGCCCCAGACGGGCGACACCAACACGACAGGCCTTGCCGGTATCCTCGCTGCGGCTGGCTCCGCACTGGTTGCCGCAGCACACACCCTCAAACGTAAGCGCTACGAGGAGGAGTAGCCCGAAGAAGGGTAGCGACATCAAACAGCGAACTAGATTCCCTGGTTAGATACCGCATGGGGCGGAGACTCCAATACAGTCTCCGCCTCTTTCTGTGTCTGCGTAACTCTTTTTCTTTCGTTTCCCGCATACGATACTCGAGGGTTACCGAGGAAGGTCCACGTTTGATTGAATTATGTCCACGGCATCCCGAGCGTTACAAAATTTCATCAATCAAACGTGGACTACTTGTCGGCATAGGTGAGTAGCACCGATTCACGAATGCATATTCTGCGCAAACCCATTTCCGATTTGACCGCCCGACTGACATAATCGACACTTCATCGGCATACTATGGGCAGCAGACGCCTCGGGATAGGACCCCCATGATCACCAAGTACCTCGATATCAACCAGGACGGCTACAGCGTGCGCTGCAAGCTTATGTGCGGCACCGACGCGCGCACGCACGACCGCGTGGTCATCTGCACGCACGGCTACGGGGGCAACAAGGACATCGCCTGGATTGAGAAATTTGCCGAGAAGCAGACCGGCAAGCACAAGGCCGACGCCGTGCTCGCCTTTGACTGGCCCTGCCACGGCAAGGACGCGCGCAAGAAGCTCGAGCTCGACGAGTGTTTCGAATACCTGCGGCTCGCGGTGGGCTACGCGCGGGAGACGCTGGGCGCCTCGTCCGTCTTCAACTATTCCGTGAGCTTCGGCGCCTACCTCACGCTGGCGTACATCCACGACTATGGCAATCCCTTTGCCCGCATCGTCTCGCGCTCGACCGGGCTCATGATGGCCCGGCATATGAAGGACAACGTGGCGCCCGCGGACCTGCCCAAACTCGAGAAGGGCAAGGAGGTCGAGATCGGCTTTGAGCGCAAGTTCAAGATCGACCGCCAGCTGATCGACGACCTCGAGGCAAATGACGTGCGCAAGTTCGAATATTTCGACTGGGCGGACGACATCCTGCTCATCCACGGAACCCGGGACGAGTACATCCCCATCGAGGAGGCCCGCGCCTTTGCCGACACCAACGTGATCGAGCTCATGGAGGTCGAGGGCTCCGACCACGCCTTCCGTAACCCCACCTATATGGACCTGGCCATCCACCGCACCGTAGAGTTCTTCGCGCCGCAGAGCCAATAATCACGCCCGGCTACTAGCCGACGTGCTTCAGCATCTCCTGCGGCACAGCTGTCTGCTGCTCCGCAGAAGACGAGAGCAGCTTCAGCACCTGAGCTACGTTCAGCGTGGGCACCGGCGAGTCGGCAGCCAGGCGCCGGTCGCCCGTCACCAGATAGGTCACCTGGCAGCGCGTAGCGACCGCAACGATGAGGTCGTCCTCAAAATCACGGTGCACACGGTGGATGGTCCGGCTCATGGCCACGTCTACGAGTCCCATCGAGGCAACCGTGGCGATTTCCGTAATGCTCTGCAGACATCCCCAGGCATACTCCTCTGCCGCATCGGCCACCTCCCGCGTGACCTCCCTGCCGGCACGCCTCACATCGCGCTTAATGGCGAGGGCGCACTGATAGTAGAAGTCCTTGCAGGAAGTCGGCGCGATCAGGAGGTCAATGCCTTCTTGCCTGGCAAGGCGAATCAGGGCTACCGCGCTCGCAAAGCCAACGCGCGACTGGTCGAAGTAGTCGAGCCACACGTTGGTGTCCAAGAGGAGCGTCTGACCGTTCGTCTGATCTTTGGCCACCTAGACTCCCCTCTCGTCCTGGCGTTCGGCGTAAATCTCCTCCATTGTCAGCCTGTCGGCGTCCACCTGCGCCTGGAGCGCGTCCCCCAGTTCGGATTCCGCCACCGATGTCTTTGTCGGCAGTGGAATCCCTAATTGCTGATACAGGTCGATGCGCCGCTGCCAGGCACTGTCGGCAGCGTCAACCTCCGGCTCATATCCAACGCTCACCTGCTGCGAGTCGGTCTCCTCCAAACTCGCGAGGACCTCGCGCAGTCCCTGTATATCCCCGAGTTTTCTACGAGCGAATTCCCATAGGAGGCGCACCGCTTGTGTCGGCGTATACCCGGCTTGGGCAAGGGCAAGGTCACCTTCACTTTTTACCGTACTATCGATCCTGATGTTCATCTGCGTGACAGACACTTGGCCCCTCTCTCCGTCGCGGCATCTCTGAGTGTATACGAATAGCTATACGCATAGCTTATCTTTTGTTTCTATTTGAATTCCTAGTTGACTGATAGGTTTTTATGGTTTATATCTACAAACTATAAACCTAGCGTTTTGGTAGGAATATAGGGGTCCTACCAAGGTCGTATTGAATAAGAACACTTGGAAAAACGCATCGCGAACAGACACACAGGAGAGGAAGACGCACATGGCCCAGGAGACTACGCAGGAGACCACCGACGCGAATAGCAGGCTCGATGTCAGGAACGGGTCCCAGGGATTCGACCTCGAGGGCGGGCCCAGCGAGCTCGGTTTCGAGAGCCGGCTCATCCACGCAGGTACGACGACCGACCCTGCGACCGGCTCGGTCAACGTGCCCATCTACCAGACATCCACCTACCGCCAGGACCACATCCGCGGTGACGTGACCTGGGAGTACTCACGCACTGGCAACCCCACCCGCGCGGCACTCGAGAGCCTGATCGCCGACCTGGAAGGCGGCGTCGCCGGCTTCGCCTTCGCCTCCGGCATGGCGGCTATCACGGCGGTCCTCTCCCTGCTACACGCCGGTGATGAGGTCATCATCCCCACCAACGTCTACGGCGGCACCTATCGCGTGCTCGACCGCGTCTTCAACCATTTCGGCATCACCTACCGCGTCGTCGACACCACCGACCTTGCCGCCGTCGAGGCGGCCATCAGCCCCGCGACCAAGGCAGCCCTGATCGAGAGCCCGGCCAACCCGCTCATGACCGTCACCGACCTGGCTGCCGTCTCCGAGATTGCCCACCGCCACGGTATGCTCTCCATCGTGGACAACACCTTCATGACCCCCTACCTGCAGCGTCCGCTGGAGCTGGGCGCGGACATCGTCCTGCATTCCGCCACAAAGTATCTGGGCGGCCACTCCGACGTCGTCGCGGGCCTCGTGGTCGTCAAGTCCCAGGATCTGGCCGACCAGCTGGCCTACCTCCAGAACGCGACGGGCGGTGTGCTCGGCCCCTTCGACTCCTTCCTGCTGGTCCGCGGCATCAAGACCCTCGGCGTCCGCATGGACCGCCACCAGGAAAACGCCCGCTACCTGGCCGAGCACCTGCGCGACAACCCCGCGGTCAGCCGCATCTATTGGCCAGGCTTCGAGGACTTCCCCGGCTACGAGGTCAACCGCCGCCAGGCCTCGGGTCCCGGCGTGATGATGAGCTTTGAGCTGACCGATGGCTACGACGCCCCGACTTTCTTCCGCTCCACCCGCATGGTGGCCCTGGCCGAGAGCCTAGGCGGCGTGGAGTCCCTGGTCTGTCACCCCGCGAGTATGACCCACGCCGCGATCCCCAAGGAGGAGCGCGACCGCGTGGGCATCACCGAGGGCCTCATCCGCCTCTCGACCGGCATCGAGGACAAAGAGGACATCCTCGCCGACATCGAGCAGGCAATCGAGGCCGCCAAGCAGTAGGAATAGCTGAGATACCAGGGAAAGAAGCACATCATGAAGAAGTACTACGACTCTATGCAGGAACTCGTCGGCAATACCCCCTTGCTCAAGATCAACGAAATGGGCGTCAAGCCGGGTGTGAACGTCTTCGCCAAGCTCGAGCTCCTCAACCCAGCCGGCTCCGTCAAGGACCGCACCGGCCGCTGGATGGTGCGCGACGCGGAGGCGAAGGGCCTGCTCCACCCGGGCGACACGATCATCGAGGCCACCGCGGGCAATACAGGCCTGGGCATCGCTTTTGCCGCGCTGGGCAAGGGCTACAAGGTCATCTTCGTCGTGCCCGAGAAGTTCTCCGAAGAGAAGCAGACCCTGATGCGGGCCCTGGGCGCCGAAATCGTCCACACCCCGCTCGACGAGGGCATGCTGGGCGCCGAGCGCAAGATGAACGCGATGCTCGAGGTGATACCGCACGCCGTAGCACTGCGGCAGTTCCGCAACCTCTCCAACCCGCAGGCCCACTACGAGTCCACCGGTCCCGAGATCTGGCGCGACCTGGGCGGTGACATTCAGTACTTCGTCAGCGGTGCGGGCTCGGGCGGCACCTACACGGGCATTGCGCGCTACCTCAAAGAGCGCAATCCCGACATCAGGTGCATCCTAGCGGATCCCGTAGGCTCCACGATGGGCGGCGGCGAGCACGGCAACTACCGCATCGAGGGCATCGGCAACGACTTTGTAGCCGATACGATGGACATGGGCCTGGTGGACGAGGTCATCAAGGTGAGCGACGACGACGCCTACGGTACCTCGCGCGAGATTGCCCGGCGCGAGGGCGTCTTTGCGGGGTCTTCGTCCGGCGCCGCGCTCTGGGCAGCCCTGCAGGTAGCCAAGCGCATCGACTCCGGCAATATCGTGACTGTCTTCTACGACCGCGGCGACCGCTACTTCTCCGAGCACCTGTACTCATAGGAAGAACAGCAATCAAGGGGACCGGCGATCACCGACGCAGAGACACACGATGCAAGCACGCGTGTCGCGGGTGCACACACTGCGATGCGGTTGAGCAAGTAGTCCAGCTGGTCGTAGACGTCGCCAAAGTGTAGGACAGAGGAGGGCTATACCGTATTCTCTCGGCATAGCCCTTTTTTCAGCCGCGCGAAGCAACCTGCCGCGTTGTCCTATTCATTAGGGATTGTGTCGCCATGCTGCCGCTTTGCAGCCTCGACAATTTTGGCGATGGCGTCCTTGCTCATACCTTGGCTCTCAAGTTGAGCAGCCATTCTCTCGATGCCCTGCTCGATACCCTGCTCGATGCCCTGCTCGATGCCCTGCTCGATGCCCTGCTCGATGCCCTGCTCGATGCCCTCTTTGATGCCCTTTTGCTTTGCCTCGCGCTCCAGACGCGCCGCACGCTCACCCATAAGTTCGAGAACCTCTCCACCCATGGCCAGCCTCACTTTCTTGCGCAGATCGTCATACGAGGACAAGACGTGATCAGACACCTTGATTATAAGCTCCGTGAGCTCTTCGTAGAGGACCTCATCACCGGCCCCTAGCGTCAGCATCTCGAACTTGCCTCGCATCTGTGAACACTCTGCAATGAGCTGGGCGGTCCGCTGATCATCCCCCGCGATCTTCTCAAGCTCCCGCTCGTAACGCATAAGGTAGTAGGGCATGAGGAGCAGGAGGTGCTTGTCAAAGATCTCATCACTTGTAAACCTCTGGGCCTTCACAACCCCTGTCTGGTACATGAAGAAACCGCCATCAGGCAGATTCACCCTCATCTGAAGAGCGTCTGGCGTGCTCGGCGTATCCCTCAAGAAAAGCACGCATGACTCAGGAAAGTCCATCTGAAATGGAGCACCTGCGGACACAGCCCGTTCAAGCGCAATACTGAAGTCGTACTCGATCATGCGCAGGACCATCTTTGTATCGGGAGTGCTCTGGCATTCTATGTGGTAGATCTTGTCACCCAGCCTGAACACGGAGTCATCGATAACCGTGCCACGTGGTGTCTGATGCTCATCCGTAAACTGCACGATCTCCGTGCCCAGTGGGTATTCGCGGCTAAAACACTCATTGATAAACGGAACCAGCAGCTGCGGCATCTTGCGCAGCATGGTCTTGAAGACCGAGTCGTAGATAGTGTTGTCTTCCAAAGTTTCTCCTCTCGCCATAGAAGCCCTTAGGGTCAGCCCACGCGGGCCGCCGGGTTACCACCCAGCCGAGACCGCGACCTTGTCTATCCCGGCCTCTCCTGCTGCGACAGCAGCCCCAGTATCTGCACACCTGTACTTCCGCGACCTGCCCTTGCCCACTGCGATGACCGCTCCTTGATCTACGTAGCGATGCAGGAGCCTTCGCGTACCATCGACGCCTATGCCCAAGCTGCGCGACAGCTCCTTCGTCGACAGGGGGCCGTACTGCTCGAGCAGCCCAGGAAGGCGCTCGTACGGGGTGAGCGGCTCGGGAAGCTCTTCCAGTCCCAGCTCATCCAAAGCTTTATCGGTTAGGCAGAGCGTCCGGTCCTTATAGGACGCACCCTCGAACTTGAGACGTCCTTGCCGCTCCAAGTCCACCAGGATGTTCCACGCGAAATGCCCGTCGAACACGGGCTGGGCTTCTATCAACCCCGTCGGAGAAGGACCACATTCCAGGATCGTCTTTGCCACCGTGGGCCAAAGCTCGTTCGCCTCTTCACGGAGCCTTCTCTCCCACTCGATCCCTTCGAGCTCGGCCCTTTTAAACGCCGCAGCAACCTCTTGGTACGCCTTCTCCGCGAGGTCCGGACGCTCTTTGGCGGCTGCCTCCACGAGCGATTCGTCCAAGTCCTCGTAGTAGTCCGAGTACTTCGCGTCTGGGGGTATGGCCCAGTCCCAGTCGATTCCCGCAACGATGTGAACCCTGCATCGCTGTCCCCCGATGCACGCGTAGAGCTGGCTGCCGCCCCTTGCACGCGTGGAACAGTAATAGTGGCAATACTCTGGAATGTGAGGGTTATCGGCATAGTCGTCGATTGCCCTCTTGATGCCTGCCGATTCCGCCAGGTGCCCGATTGGACGAAGCGATTCTTGATACCCCATGTGCCCACCTCCTGTGGTGTGATGTATTTATCACATGTGCGAAATATATCACATCATCAGAAAACAGGCAATACAGTTGTTCTAAAAAATTAGATTCGAGTCAGAGTCCTTCTTCGCCTCGGCTCATCGGGCCCATCGTGCACGGGAGCGGACTACCTACCACACGCTGCGGTAGATGTTGCGGATGTCCTCGCGGGTGAGCTCGGTGTACTCGTTTGCCAGCAGGCGCTGCTGGTTGGCGATGGTCATGTCCGTGAACTCGTCGATCTGCGTCTCGGTCATGCCGTACTCGCGCAGGTGTTTCTTGGCCACGAGGCGGTTGAGCAGGTCGTCCAGTCGGTCATAGACGTCGGCCACGTCGCAGCCCAGCTTGTCGGCGAGCAGGGCGTTGAGCTGGGCGATGCCGCCCGCGGGGTCCTTCTCCACGTAGCGCTTGAAGACGGCCGTGAAGAGCTGGTAGTTTGACTCGCCGTGCGGCACGTGGAAGACGCCGCCCAGCGCGTAGGAGAGTGCGTGCACGGCGCCGCAGCCTGCGTTGCCAAAGGCGATGCCGGCCGAGGTGGCGGCTAGCGCGAAGTCGGCCATGCGCTCGTTGCGGGCCTCGACGGACATGTCGTGCTCGGCCATGTGCAGGTAGCCGTCGAGGATGAGATTGATCGCGCGGACGGAGTACATCTGCGTAAAGGGTGACGCCTTGGGCGAGAGGTAGGACTCGGTAGCGTGCACCAGCGCGTCGATGGAGCTGGTGGCAAAGACACGCGGCGGCAGGCTCATCATGACCTCGGGAATCACGACGGCCGCGTCGGCGAAGTTGGCGTCGGCGGCCAGGCCCTTCTTGGTGCCCAGCTCGGGCAGGGCCATCACGGAAACGTTGGTGACCTCGGAGCCCGTGCCGCAGGTGGTGGGCACGCAGACCAGCTCCCTCTCCTTTGCGGGCTCTGCTTCTCCCGTGAAGAGCTGGCAGGTGCGCTCGGGTGCCTTCAGGGCGAGCAGCTTGCAGATGTCCAGGATGGTGCCGCCGCCCAGCGCCACGATGCGGTCGTAGTCGTAGGCCGCCGCATCCGCGCGGATGGCGTCCACCATCAGGTCTGAGGGCTCGCCCGCGCCGTATTTCTCCTCGTAGATCACGTTGGCGCCGCAGTCAAGCGGAGCGACGAAGGGGTCGTAGAGCCACTTGTTGGTGACGACGAGGTCGCGCGGACCCAGCTGGAAGTCCTGCGCGAACTCCGCGAACGTGTCGTAGCAGTAGATAGTCGGTACGAGTTGCAATGCCTTCACGATGTGCCTCCGTCGGTCATTCTTACCTGTGGCGCGGGTTGGGTCCCGCAGCCACGTCGGGCCCTGCGTTCCGCGTCGGGCTCTGCGGTCCACGCTGGGCCCCACGGCTCACGCGCCATCGGTTTTCTTACCCGCAGTGCATGTAGAGCCCGACCGTAGCTCCTTCGTAATTCTCATCGGGCTGCAATCCAGTTTAGGTTCGCCTTATAACGAGAAGGTAACGGCCCTCCGGAATCAGCCCTTACCCTCTCGTGCGAGGTTTGCTGCAAATCCATGCAGAACTGAGCCTCGGAGGGGCATTCGCAGCCGGCGCGAGATTCCACACGCCCCTCCCGCGCGGGGTTTTCTGCAAATCCGTGCAGAACCGAATCTCGGAGGGGCATTCGCAGCCGGCGCGAGATTCCACACGCCCCTCCCGCGCGGGGTTTTCTGCAAATCTGCGATAAACCCTGTATGCGCGGGGTATAGGAGCGGGGCATTGCGGGGCAGGGGCACTTACTCAAGCAGGCTCTGTGCAGGATATTGTTGCCTTTGGGGCCGCCTGGGCTGCCGGGACGTCTGGGGAACGGAGACCGTCTCGTATACCTGGATGGCCTGAAGTACTGGAGCGTATGGCTGCCTAGAGCACCGGGAGCGCGGCAGAAGTGTTTCGAAACAGAAATTTTGTCTTCCCCGATGACACTGCGAGTGCTAAGCTACCGCACAACATAGGACCACGAAACCGACGAAGCGGAAAAGTAGTCACCCACGCGCGCAGAGAGAGCCCGGGACGGTGGGAGCCGGGACGAGATGCGAGGTGTCGAATGGGCCGAATGAGCGAGCCGCGCACGACGCTCAAGTAGGCTGCGACGTCAGGCACACGTCACGTGCCATGGGCGTGATAGCGCCTGAAAAGTGCGCGGGGCGAGAGCCTCGCGAATCAAGGTGGCACCGCGAGCTGCAAAGCCCGTCCTTGAACGATATGCGCAGGCATTCGTCGGGGACGGGCTTTTTTCGTCCCCCCGAAGCACGGCGAGAAGGCAAGACGGCACGGCCAGACGACCCAGCCCGTACGAGCAGAAGGGAAGAAAGACATGATTCGCGAAGCAATCGACAAGGTAGTGCAGCACGGCGACCTCACCTACGACGAGGCCTACACGTCCATGCGGGAGATCATGAGCGGCGAGACCACGCCCACGCAAAACGCGGCCTTCCTCGCGGCGCTCTCGACCAAGAACACGCGCGCCGAGACCATCGAGGAGATCTCTGGCTGCGCGGCGGCCATGCGCGAGATCGCCACGCCGGTCGACCACCCCGGCATCGAGACGCTCGAGATCGTCGGCACGGGCGGCGACCGCTCCAACACGTTCAACATCTCCACGACCGCCGCGCTCCTGTGCGCGGCTGCCGGCGCCAAGGTCACCAAGCACGGCAACCGCGCCGCCAGCTCCCAGTCCGGCACCGCCGACTGCCTGGAAGCCCTGGGCGTCAACCTCCAGCAGGACCCCGACCGCGTCCGCGCCGAGCTCGCGAGCTGCGGTATCAGCTTCCTCTTTGCACAGAAGTACCACCCCGCGATGCGCTACGTGGGCCCCATCCGCAAGGAGCTGGGCTTCCGCACGGTCTTCAACATCCTGGGCCCGCTCACCAACCCGGCCAAGCCCGCATTCTTCCTGCTGGGCGTCTACGACGGCTACCTCTGCGAGCCGCTGGCCAACGTTCTCTCCGATCTGGGCGTCCGCCGCGCCTTCGTCGTCTACGGCCAGGACAAGATGGACGAGATCTCGATCTCCGCGCCGACCAAGCTGACCGAGCTCAAGGACGGCTACTACCGTACCATCGAGATCACGCCCGAGCAGTTCGGATTCGCCCGCGCGGCAAAGACGGACGTGGTCGGCGGCACGCCCGAGGAAAACGCGCAGATCACGCGCGACATCCTCGCCGGCAAGGAGACCGGCCCCAAGCACGACATCGCCGTCCTCAACGCCGGCGCCGCGCTCTACGTGGCCGAGAAGGCCGCCAGCATCGCCGACGGCATCGCGCTCGCGCAGGCCCAGATCGACTCCGGCGCCGGCACGGCCACGCTCGAGGCCTTCATCAAGGAGTCGAACGCGTAATGGGCGCTGATCGCGTAATGGGAGACGAACGCGAAATGGGTACCGATCGCGTGATGGGAGCCGAACGCGCAATGCCCGCGCAGACCAACATCCTCGAGACCATCGCCGCGGCCAACCGCGAGCGCGTCGCCCGCGAGAAGGCCCTCGTGCCCGCCGCCGAGATGCGGGAGCGCGCCGAGGCGGCCGCCGCCCGCGAGCGAGCCGCGACGGGCAAGTTCGTCTTCCCGTTTGAGCAGGCGCTGCGTGCGCCGGGCATGTCCTTCATCTGCGAGTGCAAGAAGGCCTCGCCCTCCAAAGGCCTCATCGCGCCCGACTACGACCCCGTGGCAATTGCGCGCGACTACGAGGCAGCCGGAGCAGCCGCTATCAGCTGCCTCACGGAGCCGCGGTGGTTCCAGGGGTCGGTCGACGACCTCGCTGCGGTCGCGCATGCGGTGGACATCCCCGTGCTCCGCAAGGACTTCGTGGTGGACGACTACATGGTGTGGGAGGCCAAGGCGGCCGGTGCCGCGGCGGTGCTGCTCATCGTCTCGATCCTGACCGACGAAGAGCTCACCCACCTGGTGGCGGCCGCGCACGCCGTGGGCCTGACGCCGCTGGTGGAGGCCTATGCGCCGTCAGAAGTACCACGCGCCATCGCCGCCGGCGCCCGCGTGATCGGCGTCAACAACCGTGACCTGCGCACCTTCCAGGTGGACTTCGGCCGCAGCATCGACCTGCGCCCGCTCGTGGGGCCGGACCGTATCTTTGTCTCCGAATCGGGCGTGCACGACGCGCGCGACGTTGCCCGCCTGGCATCCGCCCAGGTCGACGCTGTCCTGATTGGCGAGACCCTGATGCGATCGGCAGACAAACGCGCTGCGCTCGACGCCCTGAGGAGCGAGCTGTGAGTAGAAATATGATGTTGGAAGACACACGCATCGCCCGGGCGCGCGAGCTGCTGAAGGGCCCGAGCCATCCGGACCGCACGCTGGACCACACCCTGATCAAGCTTTGCGGTCTACACCGCCCCGAGGACGTCATCGCGGCAAACGAGGCGGCGCCGGACCTGGTGGGATTCGTGATCGACTTCCCCCGGTCGCACCGCAGCGTCCCGGTCACCCAGCTGCTGCCGCTCGCCACGCGGATCGACTCGGCAATCATCCGCGTGGGCGTCTTTGTGGACGAGGACCCCGGGCTGGTTGCGGCGCTCGTGGCCGACAACGCCATCGACGTCTGTCAGCTGCACGGCCGCGAGGACGAGTACTACATCAGCCGTCTGCATGCGGAGCTCGACGTGGCGGGCGTGCCCGACGCCCCCATCCTGCAGGCCTTTCGGGTGCGGACCCAGGCGGACGTGCTGCGAGCCGAGTCCTCATGCGCCGACGCCATCCTGCTCGACAACGGGCAGGGCACCGGCAAGCGGTTCGACTGGTCGCTTGTGGCGCACGCGAGGAGGCCGTTCGTCTTGGCGGGTGGACTCAACCCCGACAACGTGGCGGAGGCCATCGCCGCCACCCGCCCCCTGGCCGTGGACATGAGCTCGGGCGTGGAGACCGATGGCAAGAAGGACGCAGACAAGATGAGGGCGGCCGTCGCCGCCGTAAGGAGCGCACGATGAGCAACTCTCCCCTTTCCAAAGGGCGCTTCGGCATCCACGGGGGCCAGTACATCCCCGAGACGCTGATGCCCGCCGTGATCGAGCTGGAGGAGGCCTACAACCGATACAAGGACGACCCGCAGTTCCGGGCCGACCTGGGCGAGCTGTACCGCACCTACGCCAATAGGCCGTCGGGCCTCTACTACGCCGCCAACATGACCCGCGACCTGGGCGGCGCCAAGGTCTACCTCAAGCGCGAGGACCTCAACCACACGGGCGCCCACAAGATCAACAACGCCCTGGGCCAGGCCCTG
>OMWE01000027.1 GCA_900314685.1 uncultured Actinomycetes bacterium
CAGCGCTTCGGCGTGCAGCACAAGGAGCAGCTCAAAAACATGCGCGAGCAGGTCGACGTGCTCACGCTCTCGGCCACGCCCATCCCGCGCACCATGCAGATGGCGATGTCGGGCGTGCGCGACATGAGCCTGATCCTCACGCCGCCGCCCGGCCGCCTGCCCGTGAAGGTCACGGTGGGGGAGTACGACCCCGACGTGGTCTCGGCCGCGATCCGCACCGAGCTTGCGCGCAAGGGCCAGGTCTACTACGTCTCCAACCGCGTGCACACGATCGGCGACGCCGTGGACCGCGTGGCCGCCGCCGCGCCCGAAGCCCGCATCGGCGTGGCGCACGGCAAGATGACATCCGCGCAGGTGGAAGACGTGATGATGCAGTTTGAGGCCCACGACATCGACGTGCTCGTGGCGACCACGATCATCGAGAGCGGCATCGACAACCCGCACACCAATACGCTGATCATCGAGGACAGCCAGCGCCTGGGCCTCGCGCAGCTCTACCAGCTCAAGGGCCGTGTGGGCCGCGGGCGCGTGCAGGCGTACGCGTATTTCATGTTCCCGCCGGAGCTGCCGCTGACCCCCGAGGCCACCGACCGCCTGACCGCCATCAACGAGTACCAGGACCTGGGCAGCGGCATGAAAATCGCCATGCGCGACCTGGAGATCCGCGGCGCCGGCTCGCTCATGGGCGGCGAGCAGCACGGCAACCTCTCCAGTGTGGGCTTCGACCTCTTCACGCAGATGCTGGCTCAGGCCGTGGCCGAGGCGCGCGGCGAGGCGGGCGAGGACCTCGCGCAGGCGGAGGTCACGATCAACCTGCCCGCGGACTTCTACCTGGCCGAGGAGTACCTGCCCGACGTCGACCGCCGCGTGCTCGCGTACCGCAAGCTGGCGGGC
This sequence comes from uncultured Actinomycetes bacterium, assembly GCA_900314685.1. Lineage (GTDB taxonomy): Bacteria > Actinomycetota > Coriobacteriia > Coriobacteriales > Atopobiaceae > Olegusella. The sequence continues at coordinate 895 of OMWE01000027.1, forward strand.
GCCACCGAGCTCGCCGACATCGACGCGCTGCAGCACGAGACCGAGGAACGCTACGGCGCGCTGCCGCTGGCCGGCCGCAACCTCTTCGACCGCGCGCGCATCCGCGTGCGTGCGGCGCGCCTGGGCGTCACATCCGTCTCGCTCACGGGCGGCCGCATCATCTACAAGGGCATCGAGGTCCCGCGCCAGGTCGCGCTCGCGCTCAAGGAGCGCCGCGCCCTCTACTACGCGAAGTCGCACGAGCTGCGCTACCCCTTCCACCGCGAGGCCGAGCAGCTGCTGCCCATCGTGCTCGGCGTGCTGGAGCAGGTCGGCGGCGACGACGAGGCCGAAGATTAGGAGATCAACATGGCAACGACCGATAGCGTGGACGCGGAGACCCGCGAGCGGGCGGGCGCGCCGGGGACGCACCCCGAGTTCGACCGGCTGGTGCGCACGATCTGGCGGCTGCGCCAGCCCGACGGCTGCCCGTGGGACCGCGTGCAGACGCACGAGAGCATCTCCAAGAACATGATCGAGGAGGCCTACGAGGCCGTTCAGTGCATCGCCGACGCCGACGAGACCCACCTGCGCGAGGAGCTGGGCGACGTGCTGGAGCAGGTGCTGCTGCACGCGCAGATCGCCGCGGACGGCGGCGTGGCGGGCGGGGCCGGCGGCGCCTACGATATCGACGACGTCTGCCGCGACCTCAACGAAAAGCTCGTGCGGCGGCATCCGCACGTCTTCGGCGACCCCGAGACGGTCGGCGCCGTTGACAGCGCGGGCCAGGTGATGGACATCTGGGACGACGTGAAGAAGAGCGAGCGCGCGGCGGCCGGTGCGGGTGACGCGGAGCCGGGCCTGCTCGACTCCGTACCCGTCTCGCTGCCGGCGCTGATGCAGTGCCAGAAGATCTCAAAGCGGGCGGCCAAGGCGGGCTTTGAGTGGGAGACCGTGGCCGACGTCTGGGACAAGGTGGCTGAGGAGCGCGCCGAGTACGAGGCCGAGGAGCCGGGCAGCGAGGCGGCCGCCGCGGAGTTTGGCGACATCCTCTTCGCGCTGGTCAACGTCGCGCGCAAGCAGGGCATCGACGCCGAGGAGGCGCTGGCTGCGTCCAACCGCAAGTTCCGCCGCCGCTGGGCGCGCGTGGAGGCGCTCGCGCGCGAGCTCGATGGGGCCGACGCGAGCGAGGTGGGGACCGTCCGCCTCAACGAGCTCTGGGATATGGCCAAGGCGGAGGAGGCCGCTGCGGGAGAGGCTGCTGCCGAGTAGGCTGCTGCAGGGTGGCGCGGCTGAGCGGCGACCGAACGCTGCTGACCAGCGCGTTTGCCTGCGACGGCACACTGCTGACCAGCGCGTTTGTCCGTGGCGGCACGTAGCGGCGCGGTCGCCCCGTGCGCGTCACGGACAGTTCACAAAATAGTCGGGGCGCGGCCCCGCGCGGTCTGCAATAATGATTCGTGCGGCCACTATCAAACGAACCAGAAACGAAACCGGGGCCATGACCCAAGCTGTCATTTCCACAGGGCGGAATGTCCGCCTCTCTCCCACACCTCGACAAGGCACACGTCGTGCCGCCTCGGCTCCGACCGAGGTGGGCAAGCGCGTGACGGAGCGCTTTGCCGGCGCCGCTGCCGCGGTCGGCGCGGCCGCTCATACGACTGCTGCAGCCGCAACTGCCGCTACGACTGCGGCCGCGACTGCCGTCACGGCTGGAGCTGGTGCGACTGGCACCCAGCACAAGAAACCCACGCGTCGCGCCGAGCACGTGCAACCGACTCGCCGTTCGGTCCGCGCGGCATCGTCCGCGCGAGCGGAATCCGTGCGGGCGGACCGCACCGCGCGTACAACTGCACGTACGGCTGCACGCACGGACGACCGAGCCGGGCGCACGGCCCGCGCGGACTTCGATGCTGCCCCGGCGGCACGCACATCCGTGCGCGAGCGCGAGACCGCCCGCCGCGAACAGCGCCAGTCCCGCCGCGAGACCCTCGCCGCGGTGCCGGGCAACGTGGCCGAGCGTGTGCGGGGGATCGCCGACAGCCCCGCTCGTCTTCGCCTCGTGATCGTCCTGGCGGTGATCGGCGTGGTCTTTGCCTCGCTCTACGGCCCGGTCAAGAACTACTACGTCGCCCTGCGCCAGCGCGACGACCTGCAGACGTATTACGCGCGCCTCGACGCGTCCAACTCCTCGCTGCGCGAGTCCATCCAGTACCTGCAGTCCCGCGAGGGCGTCGAGGACGAGGCGCGCCGCCGCGGCTATGTGTACGAGGGTGAGACGGCTGCCGAGATCCCCGGACTCGAGGACAACACAAACAACTTCACGGGCGAGACCGACGTGCCCAAGGCCGAGGAGCCCTGGTACATCCAGGCGCTCGACGGCCTCTTTGGCTACCAGAGCCCAGAGTACTAAGCTGGGTGCTAGCTGGCCGATTGCTGGCTGGGCCTCAGGTTCAGGCCGCTCGGAAGGAGTACTGGCACAGGGTTCGGCGGAATACTATGCAAGGAGCGCGAGTATGGGCAAGGACGGCACCCGGCGCTACGCGGTCATCGATATCGGGACGGTGACGGCCCGTCTCGCCGTGAGCGAGGTCGTGGACAGGCGCGTGCGGCTGGTCCGCAAGATCTCGACCATCTGCAACCTGGGCCAGGGCGTCGACCGCACGCGGATGCTGGACCCCGAGGCGTGCGAGCGCGTGAGGTCCTGCGTCGCCGGCTATGTGGCGACGGCGCGTGAGCTCGGCGCGGCCGTCTCGGTCTGCACGCTCACCAGCGCCGCGCGGGTGGAGGGGCGTCTGACCTTCCTCGGCGTGGCGCAGGACTTCCCTGGCAAGCAGATCCTGGTCGCCGACAACGGTGGCGGTTCGACCGAGCTCGCCTGCGGCCGGCTCGTGGTGGCAGGCGGTGATGCGGCGGGCGCTGGCGCTGACGGCGCGGCGGGCACCGGTGTCGATGCTGCCGACGTGCCGGGCCTCCATATGGACCTCGTGGTCTCGACCGACGTCGGCTGCCGGCGCCTGACCGACCGCTTCCTCAGCCGGACGGACCCGCCCGCCGCGACGGACCGCGCCGAGGCGCACGCCTTTGCGGCGTCCCTCTTCGACCCGGTGATCGCGGAACTGCGCGACCTCGGTGCGACGCCCGAGGTCCTGGCGGTGACGGGCGGTACGGCGACCACGCTCGTCGCGATCTCAAAGAAGCTCGTGCCCTACGACTCCGCCCAGGTCCACCTGGCGCAGCTCACCCGCGCGCAGGTCGCCGGGTTGGAAGACCTGCTCGGCGGGCTGACCGTGGAGCAGCGCGCGGCGGTGCCGGGCATCCAGGCCAAGCGCGCACCCGTGATCCTGGCGGGCACGGTCGCGCTCGGCGAGCTGATGGACCGGACGGGGTTCGGGGCGATGACCGTCTCCGAATCCGACCTGCTGGTGGGCATGACGCTCACGCTGGACGCGGCCGTGCGCGGCGTCGAGACGCCTGTGGGCTGGACGCCCGTCTTCGCGTCGCTGTAGGCGTACGCGGCGAAGAAGGGCGGTGCGTCTGTGGCCCGTCTTCTCGGTGGTGTGCCATCCCGGCTGAATCGCGCCGCATGTGTCTTCACGGCCGTGCGCGGCTTTGCGGCTGCCCACTATTCCGCGCATCATGACACGGTGTCAGGTAAAATAACGGTGCTCCGTGAATGACGGCGCCTGCGGGGGCGTGGCGGAATTGGCAGACGCAGGAGACTTAAAATCTCTCGGCCTTGGCCTTGTGGGTTCGAGTCCCACCGCCCCTACCATAGCTAGCCCGTGTGCTGTCCGAACGGCTTGGTCGTGCGCGTGAACTGGGCGTTTGCATGCATGGGCGGACGGCGGGTCGGGGTCGCGGACCGAGGGCTGCGGGTCGCGGTCCGCGGTCGGGAGCTGTGTCGGTAGCCAAACGGTGAACCATATCGGGAGGGGCTATGACGAGGTACTGCATGAGCTGCGGGTCGCCGCTCGACGAGGGCGTGTCTTTTTGCACGGTCTGCGGCGCGCCGGTCGAGGACGAGGGCGAGGGCGAGACTGCCTACGGAGACGCTGCCTACGGGGACGCTGCGCCCGATGATCCGTCGGCACTCTCGGCGGGCGCTGCGCCAGCCGTGCCGACCTGCCCCCAGTGCGGGGCTCCGCTGGACCCGGGCGCAGCCTTCTGCGTCTATTGCGGGGCGCCGGTCGACTCCGCGGCGTCGATGACCATGCCGCTGCCCGTGATGCCGGACGCCGGCATGGGACAGCAGGGCCCGTCCGCCGCGCCGTCCGGGTCGTACCCGCCCGATGCGCCTGCCTGGGACCCCGCCTATGCGACGGACCCCGCCTACGGCGCCGGAGCCCAGGGTGGATCGAAGAGCAGCATGGTGCTCTATACGGTCGGCATCGTCGCCGCTGCCGTCGCCGTCACGATCGCGATTGTGATCTTCACCAAGCCGTTCGGCCTGGGCCAGACCGACGGCGGGGGAGCACAGCCCGTGGTGATCAGCAACTCGGACAGCGGAGACGGCGATTACGACTCGGACTCGAGCTCCAGCGACTCGGACTGGGACAGCAGCTCGGATGACGAGGGCTATAGTTCGTCTTCGCAGCCGAGTACGGCGGAGGAGAGCGAGCCGTCGACCTCCGAGCCCGTCGTCGACCACAGCAAGGGCGTGAACCGGGCAAGCGAGAACGACGACTACTACGTCCTGCCCGAGTCCTCCACGCGTGTGTACTCGGCGAGCGAGCTGTCGGGGCTCTCGGCGTGGGACCTCAAGGTGGCGCGCAACGAGATCTTCGCGCGCTACGGGCGCGGGTTCAACAACGAGGCGCTGCAGGACTACTTCAACTCCAAGAGCTGGTATGTGCGGCGCTACTCGCCCGAAGAGTTCGACGACATGCCTGAGATGCTCACGGACACGGAGCGCGACAACATCAAGGTGATCAAGTCCCTCGAGCCGGAAAGCAACTTCAAGTAGGTAGGCTGATGGCACGGCATATGCGTGAACATGGGGATGCGGATGCGCGCGTGAGCGGCGCGGGGCAGCAGGCTGCCGAGCGACGGGCTGACGGGCAGCGAGACGCCGGTCGGCAGGCTGCAGGACGGCGAGTTGCGGGGCAGCGGATTTCCGGGCGACGGGCTGCGGCTGTGTTTGTCTTTGGCTTGGCGGCCGTGGTAGCTGTGGTAATCGCAGTGGTCGTGACGGGTGCATTGGGCGCCGGCCGAGGTGGCGCGGTGGGCAGTGGCACTGCGGGCAGCGGTGTAGCTGACGGAAGCGCCGTCTCCGCTGCAGAGGGCGCCTTGACCGGCAACGGAGCCAAGACAAACGGTGCCAAAGCAGTCAGCCCTGAATCGGATGGGGGCAAAGCCCTTGCGGCGCCCGCCGACGCGAACGCCAAGATCGACGCGGCAGCCGTCGCTGCGGCGCGAGAGGCCGCGGTCGAGGAGGCCAGGTCGCGGCTGGTGCTGAGGGAGAAGTACTACGAGGACCTGCAGCACGGCGACAAGGGCGTGGACTACCAGAAATACATCGTGCTCCACGACACCGAGGGCGACGGGCCGGCAGAGGGCATCCTCTCGTACTGGGAGGGGAACGGCAATCTCGTGGCGGCGCACTTCATCGTCGAGAAGGACGGCAGCATCCTGCAATGCGTGCCCATGGACCAGATCGCGCACCATGCGGGCTGGGGCAGCGGCAACGCAAACGAGCGCTTTGGCATCACCGAGGACGGGCGCGACGACCTGCGCGGACGGGCGCCGAGCAGTACGTACACCGACTACGGGATGAACGCCTGGTCCATCGGCATCGAGATGGTGCACGTGGGCGGCGAGACCTACCCGGAGGCGCAGCTCGAGGCCGTCGACGACCTGATTGCCTACATCGACGCCTACTACGGCGGCAACGGCGGGACGATCATCGACCACAAGATGTGGCGCGCGGGCAATTCCGACACGAACCCCGAGTTTGCCGACTACCTGGCCAACTACCAGGACCATCGTACGCACGACTGACGGCTGGCGACTGACGGCTGGCGACTGACGGCTGGCGAATGACGGCTAGCGACTGACGGGCCGGACGGCGGGCCGGCCTTCTTCGTAGGTGGCCTGCGGTGCGTGCGCTGTTCTTCTTCGCAGACGGATGCCGGGCGACAGGCGTGGCAGGTGCGGTTGCCTATGCGTCAGCCTGGTTGTGCGGGCTGTCGGCGTCGAGGAAATAGCGGCGCGTGAAGAAGTTGTACACGGCGACGAGCGCGGTCGCGGCGACCTTTGAGGCGGTCACGGCGAAGGCGCCGCGGCCCAGGCAAGACGTGCCGACCCAGATGATGAGCTCGTTCAGGCCGAGGCCGATGATGCTCAGGACAAAGAAGATCGTGAACTCGCGCCGGCGCGACATGTCGTCCTTGTGCGTGAAGACGAACCGCATCGACGCGTAGTAGTTGAAGACGGTCGAGACGATGTAGGAGACGGCTGCCGCGACGACGGGGTCCATCCCGAACGCCTGCGACAGCAGCATGAGCACACCGTAGTCGATCACAAAGGCGATCGTGCCGACTACCTGGAATTTGAGGAACTGCTTGATGAACTGCCTGATGGCCATGGGTGTCCTATGGGTGCGTTTGGCGGCCGGCGGTAGCGGCCCAGCGTGGGTTTGTTGACGGTATTACGTTAGCCGTGTGCAAGGTCGCCCGCAATTGAGCTGCGCATTTTCCACAGTTTTTCGCTGGCGTGGCCCGTCCAGGTTTTTGCAAGTATGCCGCCTGAGCTGCGGTTACAAGTTAACTCGGCTAGCTGCCTGCCAGCTGCGCGCCAGCTGCGTGCAAGCCAAATTGAGTTTTTCGCCTCGGAGGTGTGGCTGTTGTGCGCTAATGGGTTGGGGGCGACAGACGAAAGGAGACACCATGGAGGGCAACTGGCAGATTGAGATGGGTCGGCTGTTGGCGGAGGCCGAGCTCGAGAGCAGGTGCGCCTACGTCACCGACAATGCCCTGTGCCATACCCTACGGCGTCACGTGAAGACCGGGGAGCTGGTGGAGCCAAGGCCGCACTGCTTTGCCCGGTCGCATGCCTGGGGATTGCTTGATACGCGCGAGCGCCATCTGGCGCTGGTGCAGACCGCCGAGCTGGTCCATCCGGGGTCTGTTTTCTGCCGTGAGTCGGCGGCCGTCGCATACGGAATGTCTGTCTCGTATGAGAACCTCCAGACGTTGCATATCGCGACCACCAAAAAGACGCACGCGAGAAGCACCCGGATGGCCAAACGCCACGTTATTGAAGGAGACCGACATCGCAGTATCGGGAACATCCTGTTGACCTCACCGGAACGGACGGTGTTCGACTGCGCGAGGGCAGAGGAATTTCCCGATGCGCTGGCCGTGGTCGACTCTGCGCTTCGCGGAGGCCTGATTCAGCGCGCGTCATTTCAGAGGTACATTGACGAGCGGCGCAATTTCCCGAGGTCGTGGCGTGCTCAACGTGCGCTGGACTTCGCCGACGCGCGGGCAGAGGACGGTGGAGAATCTTTCGCCCGCGGCGTCCTGATCGAGCTCGGCTTCGAGGTGCCCGAGTTGCAGGTCGAATGGACCGACCCTATGACCGGCAAGAAGATTCGCCCCGACTTCCTTTGGACGCTCGACGGGGGTAAAAAGATCGCCGGCGAGCTCGATGGGGGCCTGAAATACGAGAATCCGGTTTATATGGGTGGGCGTAGCACGGGGCAGGTGCAGGCTGACGAGCGAAAACGGGAATCTCGCATGACGCTCAAGGCAAACGGGGTCTGTCGCTTTTCGCTGCTGGACGTCTACAATCGGCCCTACTTCGAGGCGCTGCTCGACGAATTCGGTGTACCGCGCGTTGCGCCCATAAGCAATTGGAATGATGATGCGCCGGAGCACGGGGCGCGCTGACTGGAACTGAGATTGCACCTCTGCGCTGCGCCACCCTGTAAACCTGTCGATTACTACCTCGAGAAGAGTGGCCGGGTGTGCTCAGGGGAGTGTGAATACGCGATTTAGGACTCCGGATACGCAACATAGGACTCCGAGTCCACGGTTTAGGACACTCGATACGCATGAAACTCGCCGGTGCCGTTCAGGTGTCTTCTTTTGCTGTTGTTGGGCTAGGGGTCATCTGACAAAACGCCTGCTAGACGCGGTGTGATGAGGAGCCGGAAAACAGGGATAGGGGCGGAAGAAAACTTCGTGCGTAGCGGGTGTCCTAAACCGCGGACTCGGAGTCCTGAATTGCGTACTCGGAGTCCTGAATTGCGTACGCGGAGTCCTAAAGTGCGTACTTGCGAGGGGGCTATTTGCCGGGCCGCTGGGGTTGCCGAGCGAACCGTCGCGGCACCGGAGAGGGCCCCGTAAGACGTGGGGAATTGACGATTGCGAAAGGGTCGCGACGATTGGCCCTGCGCAGAGAGCTTTGTCTCCCAAACAGAAAAGAACAGTCAGCCGAAATGACTTCGACTGACTGCGGCTATCGCTGGTACCGCCAACGGGAATCGAACCCGTATTTTCGCCTTGAAAGGGCGACGTCCTAACCGTTAGACGATGGCGACGTGCGGGCGCAAGTATACCATGAGTCCGCCGTGCAAAAGTGGTGGATGTGTTGAGCGATGCGGCGCGAGCGGCAGCACAAGCGGCGGCGCAAGCGGCGGCGCGAGGGCGGCGGCGCTCACGGACCCCGTCGACGCTACCAGTCGAAGCCCTGCGAGTCTGCGAAGCGCTGGGCAGACCGCGCGACCTCGGGGATGGACTCCGCCCAATAGGGGAGGTCGGGCACGTCGACGACGATCGGGTCGGCCTCGTACACCGCAAGCGTGGCCTCGCCGAAGCTGCACGGACGCTCCTCGGGCCGGTCGGGCAGGTAGGTGTCGACGAGCACGGGACGCAGCAGCGCGTAGGCGCCGCCTTCGACCAGGCGCGTGAAGCCCGTGAGCGCACGTTTGGCAGCGCCCATGCGGCCGAGTTTGTACAGCAGGATCACGCGGCCGAGATGCGTCCAGGAGTCACCGGCGCGGCCCGTGCGGACGTCGAGCGCGTCGAACCCCTCCTCATCCTCGAGCCGCGCGAGGGCCAATGCGCAGGTATGGCGCGCGCCGAGGACATCCGAGGGCGCGAGCGCGAGCATGTCCACGCAGGCCTGCTGCGCCATACGGTAGCGGGCGGTGTCGAGGCAGGCCCGGGCGATAGCAGCGCGCACGCGCAGCCTACCGTGGCTCTCGGCGTCGGCCCACGCGTCGCCGACCTCGCCGGGATCGAGCTCGCCGAGCGCATTGGTCTTGGCGCGGTCGAGGTCGATCAGGTCGTCGAGCAGGCCGTCGCATCCCTGGTCGGACATCAAAATCTTGAGCAGCGAGGCGTCCGTGCAGTCGGGGTCGATGGCGAGCGCGCGATCGCAATCGGCGGTCAGGCGGGCGTAACGCTTGGCGCGCGCGGCCAGATAGGCGGGCTCGTCGAGGAACTCGTCGTCGGACGCAGCCCGCTCATTGCGTTCGAGCGCGGCGACTACCAGCGCAAACGCCTCATCCGCAGCTGAGTCAATAAACTCCTGCGGGTTGGCCTGCACAGCGCGGAAGAGCTCGTCGTACCCAGAGTCGGACAGATCGCCGAGCTTGGCACGGCGGTGTTCGGCCAGGCGCTCGACCAGTTCGTCGCGGCCTCTCATGACGCGTCGCCTCCTCGGTTGCCGGGGCCGTCGGGTACGGACGGACCGTCAGGTGCGGGTGAATCGTCGGGCGTGGATGGGCTATCAGGGTAAGACGGACCGTCGGGCACGGGGCCGCCTGGGTAAGACGGACCGTCGGGCACGGGGCCATCAGGCGAAGACGGGCTGCCGGGCACGGGGCCGTCGGGGCCGCTCTGCCCGCGGTTGCGCTCCCAGGCGTCGCGCTGGGCGATGGAGTCCGCGACCTGCTGCTGGGCCTCGGCCACCTCGCCTGCCTCCCACTTCGGCGCCATTTCCGCGGCGGTCTCGGCGACCCAGAGGCCAAAGGGACCGCGGCCGTCTTGTTCGCGGCCCTCGAGCAGCAGCACCGTGCCCTCGGACAGCGCCACGATGAGCTCGTCTTCGCTGTAGGGCGGCGCCGGGAAGCGGGCAAACACGCCATCCGGCAACTCGCGTTGGCGCACGAGCGTGGCGGCCGCGTGGGGGTATGCGGTGATGAGCAGCCCGATCTGCGTGCGGGCCTCGTCGAGGTCGCGGCGCTTGTGCGCGAGGGCGCAGCGGGCGAGGATCGTCCAGGCGTCCGCGCCGTCGCGCGAGCGGGGGAGGGCGCGGGTGTCGTCCAAGAGCCGCTGCAGGCCTTGCTCGTCTTCGAGCTTGGCAAAGGCGAGCGCGGCGGTGTAGCGGACGTCGGGGCCGTCGGACGGGTCGAGCTCGAGCGCGCGGGCGCAGATGCGCAGGGCCTTGCGGTTGCGGCCGCAGACCACGGCGTTTGCGGCCATCGTCGCGAGCCAGCGCAGGGCCGGGCGCATCGCGATGTCGCGCTCGAGGGCGGCGCGCTCGGTGTCGTCGGCGATCGCGTCGCGCGCCTCGGTGCAGCGGGCGATGACCTCGTCGGCTCCGGCGGCAAGAAAATCGTGGAACCCGTCGAACCCCGGGCGCTCGGCCGACGCGAGCATGCGGTGCGCGTCGGCGGAGTCGGGGTCCAGCGCGACCGCCTCGTCGAGCAGCTGGTGGCCGCGGTCGATCAGGCGGCGGGCGTCTTCGTCGCTCGCGGCGAAGGGGAGCTTGTAGTCGATGAGCTCGGCCGCGTCGGCCACCAGGCGAAACGCGCGGTCGGCATCGGTCTGGGGCAGCGAGTCGCGCGAGCGGGCGAACCGGCGGCCAAACCCGGCAAAGGCGCGCGCGGCGACATCGGGCGCCTCGCCGTCGAGCGTGTGCGCAAAGCGGAGGCTGAGCCGCAGGTAGTCCTCGCGTCGCGGGTCGTATGCCATGTTTGTCTTCACCTCCGCCGGATGCGTGCCGTGCTAGGCCGCGCCGAATGTCGGCTGCACGTCAGCCCTTGTCTGTACCCATTCATCTTACCCCGTCGACCGAAGCGCGGGCATGGGAGGCGGCGCGACGGGGCATACTAGTCAAGTACGTATGGATGCACGCCCCGTGCGAGTACACGCCCCGTGCGAGTACATGCCCCGTGCGGATGCGCGCCTTCGTGCGTGTGCACGACTCTGCGTAGAAAGGTTTCCCCATGGCCGATCCGATGAACCCCACACCCGATATGCCCGCCGATGAGCCGATCCTCGAGTTCGGCGACCCGGCACCCGTCCCCACGCCCAAGCCCGTGACGCTCGAGGTGCCTGCGGAGGCCGCGCCCGCCGCGCCCACCGCGCCGCAGATCGATGACTCGATCCTCTCCGAGTCGGAGAAGAAGCAGGTCGCGGACTTCGTCGACAAGATCGACCTGGCGCAGTCCGGCGCGATTATGCAGTACGGCGTCGGCACGCAGAAAAAGATGGCCGACTTCTCGGACAAGACACTCGAGTCCGTGCGCACCAAGGACCTGGGTGTGATGGGCGACGAGATTACGGGCCTGATCAGCGAGCTGCGCGGCTTCGACCCCAATGAGGAGCAGCCCCGCGGCATCATGGGCTTCTTTCGCAAGCAGGGCAACAAGATGCAGGAGCTCAACGCCCGCTACACCTCGATCGAGAAGAACGTGGACCACATCTCCGGCGAGCTGCAAAAGCACCAGGTCCAGCTGCTCAAGGACATCGACCTGCTCGACCGCATGTACGACCTCAACGCCACGTACTTCAAGGAGCTGACGATGTACGTGCTCGCGGGCAAGAAGAAACTCGAGCAGGTGCGCGCCGTCGACCTGCCCGCCGCGCAGGCCAAGGCCGCGCAGACCGGCCTCGCCGAGGACGCCCAGGCCGCCCGCGACCTGCAGCAGCAGTGCGACCGGTTCGAGAAGCGCCTCTACGACCTGGAGCTCACGCGCCAGGTGGCCATCCAGACCGCGCCGCAGATCCGCCTCGTGCAGAACAGCAACGCCGTGATGGCGGAGAAGATCCAGTCCACCATCGTCAACACCATCCCCCTGTGGAAGAACCAGATGGTCATCGCCCTGGGAGTCGAGCACGCCACGCAGGCCGCCGAGGCCCAGCGCGCCGTCTCCGACATGACCAACGAGCTGCTCAAGAAGAACGCGGACCAGCTGAAGGTCGCGACCGTGACCGCGGCCAAGGAGTCCGAGCGCGGCATCGTGGACATCGAGACCCTGCAGCATACCAACGAGCAGCTCATCAGCACGCTCGACGAGGTCATAGCCATCCAGCGGGAGGGCCATGAGAAGCGCATGGCCGCCGAGGCCCAGCTCGCCCAGATCGAGGGCCAGCTCAAGCAGAAGCTGCTGGAGGCGTCCAAGAGCTAGCGGCGGCGTCCGCTGACAACGGCGACTCGCGCGCGGTTGCGTGGCCTGAGGTGGCTGCGCAACCGCGCGTTTCTCGTGGGGCGGAGGGAGACGTCCCCGGCGTCCCCTCTTAGCCCCGGCGGGCGGCGCGCTTGTCGGCGCGGTGCTGCCAGATCTCGTAAATGCCGCGGATCGTGATGTCGGGGTCGAGCGCGTCGAAGAGGTCCGTGGCCTCGGCGATCGTCGCGGAGAAGCCGCCGGTGCCGACCACGGTGACCTTGCCCAGGTCGGGATCCTCGTCGCGCAGCTCTTCTACGATGCGGCGGACGATGCCCTCGGCCTGCACGGCAGCGCCGACGATGAGACCGGATTGGACGGCAGTCTCGGTCGTGTCGCCGAGCGCGCGGGCGGGGGCGACGAGGGGGACGCTCGAGAGCTTGGCCGCGCGTTCGAAGAGGGCGTTTGCCGAGAGCAGCAGGCCGGGCATGATCGCGCCGCCGCGGAAGCGGCCCTGACGGTCGACGACGTCGATATTGGTCGCGGTGCCGAAATCGACGACGATCACGGGCGCGCCGTATGTCTTCATGGCGGAAACGGCGTTGGCGATGCGGTCGGCGCCGACCTGGTCGGGATGGGGCATGTGGACCTCAATGCCGCAGTCGCGCCGCGCGTCCACGACCAGCGGCTCGTGGCCGACGATGTCGCGCGCGAGGATCTGCCACGAGGCCGTGAGCAGGGGGACGACGCCGGCGATCGCGATCTCGTCCACGTCCTCGAGTCGCATGCCGAACATGTGGAAGTAGCTGTAGAGGCGCGCGTGGAGCGAGTCGGAGGTGTCGGAGCGGTTGGTGGCCATGCGCCACTGGCGGACGGTGTGGACGGCGGTGGCGCCGGGCGTCTTGCCCTGTGCCGTCTCGTCCGGTGCCGCGGCGTCGAACAGGCCGAGCGTGGTCTGGGTGTTGCCGATGTCAACTGCGAGGAACATGTGATGAGCCTCCCGAGTGTGCTTGGCGATTTGTGCTGCAAGTGCTATTATCGCAAAGCTTGACCAAAACGGCACCTGCTCGCCGCCGGTCACGCGACCAACCCCCACGCCTGGTCGGAAACCAGGCCGAAGTAAGGAGATTGATATGAAGCAGGGTATCCATCCTAACTACGTGGAGTGCACTGTCCGCTGCACCTGCGGCAACACCTGGAAGACCCGCTCGACCAAGAGCGAGATGACGGTCGACCTGTGCGACAAGTGCCACCCCTTCTACACCGGCCAGCAGAAGCTCGTCGATACCGGCGGTCGCGTCCAGCGCTTCTCCGACAAGTTCGGTGGCGCCGCCGCAGCGCAGCTCGAGCGTGCCAAGGCCGAGAAGGCCGCCCGTGCCGCCAAGGCCGCCGAGGCCGAGGCCGCCAAGAAGGCCGCCAAGGAGGCCAAGGCCGCCGAGAAGGCCAAGCGTGCTGCTGAGTACGCCAAGAAGGCCGAGGCCGAGGCTGCCAAGAAGGCCGCTCAGGAGGCCAAGGAGGCCGAGGCCGCTACCGTCGCCGCCGAGCCCGGCGAGGAGCCCGCTGCCGAGTAGCGCTCGTGACGTATGCGCGGTGTTGGCCGCGCCCGTCTTTCACAAAGAGGCGCCCGTCGACACTAACGTCGGCGGGCGCTTTCTTTTATCCAGGGCTTGGCACGCGCTAAGGGCTCGACACGTGCTAAATCAGGGACTGGGCATGTGCCAATCGTGCGGGTTTCGCTGGGTCTGTGACGGTGCCGGTCCCGCGGCATGATGAACCTGCGATTACGCTGATAGCTTGTCGGCACGGTTGGGTCGGAAAGGGTCTGCGGTGCAATCGCGCGAAGCGACGGACGCCAGAGACCGGGTGAGGGTCCGAACGCGGCGTCAGACCAGCTTGAGGTTGGGGTTGACGCGGGGCTGGGGGCGACCGGCAGGGGCGCCGGAGGCCGGGCCACCGGCGACGGGACCGCCGAAGGGAGAGCCGCCGGCCATAGGCTCGCGACCTGAGCCGGGGTTGCCCGCCGCACCGCCGCGCCGCCCCATCGCGCGCATCTGCGCCGCCCGCTCGCGCGCCTCCTCGGGCGTCTCGTAGTGGTAGTGCGTCACGCACTCGGCCACGACGACCTCCAGCGCGTGGTTGTGCAGCGCACTGTCGCGGATCTGTTCTTCTTGGCCGATGGCCCTGGCCTGCTCGACCAGCGCCTGGCACTGCGACGCGGGCATGTGGAGCAGGCGAGGGTAGTCGCCCTCCTCGACCGTGAGCTTGCGCGCCTGGGCGAACGCCCCCAGCGCTGCGTCCTGCTCCGCGACCGAGTGCGCCTGCTCGTCGAGCGTGCTGTCGAGCCCGACCTGCGTGGTGCCCATCTGCGCCAGGAAGTCGTCGAGCCGCATGCCCGACGCCTGGATCTGCGCGCGGAGGCTGCTCTCGATCGAACGCCTCACCTCCGCGAGCTGCGCGGGCGGCACGGACTGACCCAGGCGCTCGGCGAGCGCTTCGGCGCACAGCGTCTGGCGTTGGCGCTCGACGGACTCGTAGCTGCCGTCGACGACCTGCACGCGCACGGCTTCGCGGATGTCGTCGAGGTCGTCGGTGCCAAAGTGCTGCTTGAGCCAATTGGCGTCGGACAGCACCTCGCGGCCCGCGCCGGCCGAGCGCAGCAACGTGTCCAGCATCATCTCGACGTCGTCGTCCGTGGCACTCGGCACGTAGACCTCGATCTCCACGGGGTCGTAGCTGGTCAGGGTGTAGTGAGGCTTGCCGTCGACCATGAGCGGTTGGGGTTTCTGGATGTTCATGCGTGCCTCCTCGGGGCGGCGGTCCGACCGCCTGCCGCGGCGTCCTTGCCGCGCAGGCTTCGAAGCGTGTAGGGTACATATCTGTGTGCCAGTGCTGGCCCGCGGGCGCCGCGCGATGCGTGCGGCGGCGGGTTCTTTCATTGTGCCCAATAATCGGCTTTCCAAGCGGCGACCGGCCCAAAGCAGAGGCCGCCCACAGCCGCACAACAGAGGAGTCATCATGGCTGCAGATATTGACAAGACGACCGCGCCCGACCGCACCGACGTCCTGATCGTGGGCGCGGGCCCGGCGGGCATCTTCTGCGCGCTCGGCCTGCTCGGCCGCGGCGACACCCGCCACATCACGATCGTCGAGAAGGGCCTGCCGATCGAGCGCCGCAGCTGTCCCAAGGTCCGCACGGGTGTCTGCGTGCACTGCAAGCCCTGCCGCATCACCACCGGTTTCTCGGGCGCAGGCGCCTTTTCGGACGGCAAGCTCTCGCTGTCGCACGAGGTGGGCGGCGACCTGCCCGACCTCATCGGCGCGGACCTCGCCCAGCGGACCATCGACCGCGTCGACCGGATGTACCTGGACTTCGGCGCGGACTCCCACGTGGAGGGCGTCGGCCACCCCGACGAGGTCGCGCAGATCCGCCGCCGCGCGATCAAGGCGGGCCTCAAGCTCGTGGACTGCCCGATCCGCCACCTGGGTACGGAAAAGGCGCAGGAGCTGTACGCGCGCATCGAACGCCACCTGGAGGATGCGGGCGTGGAGCTCGTCTTCTCCACGGAATGCGATGAGCTGCTGATCGAGGACGGCGTCTGCCGTGGCGCGGTGGTGCGCGACGCGAGCGGCAGCCACGAGGTCCGCGCGCAGGAGACCGTCGTTGCGACCGGCCGCCGCGGCGCCGCCTGGCTCGACGCCGCCTGCACGCGCCACGGCATCGAGCACTCGGCCGGCCCCTGCGACCTGGGCGTGCGCGTGGAGGTGCGCAACGAGGTCATGGAGACCGTCAACGACGTGCTCTACGAGGGCAAACTGGTGGGCCGCCCCAACCCCTTCCGCAACAAGGTCCGCACCTTCTGCCAAAACCCGGGCGGATTTGTGAGCCAGGAGAACTACGACGGCGGCCTGGCGGTGGTCAACGGCCACAGCTACAAGGAGCGCAAGTCCGACAACACCAACGTCGCGGTGCTCGCCACCTTCAATTTCCGCGAGCCCTTCCACGAGCCGATCGAGTACGCGCGCATGGTGGGCCGCATGTGCAACATGCTGGGCGCGGGCCACATCCTGGTGCAGCGCTTCGGCGACATCCTGGACGGCAAGCGCACCTGGCCGCGCGAGCTGCGCGAGTCCAACCTCGTACCCACCCTGCCCGATGCCGAGGCCGGCGACATCACCGCGGCGATCCCGTACCGCGCGATGATCGAGATCGTCAACTTCATCAAGGCCGTCGACGAGGTCGTGCCGGGATTCGCGGCCGAGGAGACGCTGCTCTACGCGCCGGAGCTCAAGTTTTACTCCAACCGCGTCAAGATGACCCCGGAGCTCGAGACCAGCGTGGCGCACCTGCACTGCCTGGGCGACTCCTCCGGCTGGACCCGCGGCCTGATGATGGCCAGCGTGATGGGCCTTCTGTGCGGCGAGGCGCTTGCGGGGTAGCTGCAAAGACAAACGCGGCGCCCGCAGCGGCGCCCGTCTTGGCGGCAGCGCCCGCCTTGATGGATGACGTGTGCGCAGGTGGGTGCCCGTCCCACCCGCGTGTATAACCCCACCTCACGGGTGGTATCATCAGAGAGCTGGAACGCAGGCGTAAGGAGTCATCATGCGCGACAAACTTGAAAAGCTTATCGCCGCTTACGAGGAACTTGAGAAGAAGCTCATGGACCCGGCGGTGGTATCGGATCCCAAAGAATATGCCCGTCTTGCCAAGGAGCACTCCAGCCAGGCCGACCTGGTGGCCAAGGCGCGCGAGTACCTGCAGGCCCTCGACGACATCGACGTCGCCAAGGAGATGCTGCACGAGACGAGCGACCCGGAGGACAAGGAGCTCCTCCAGGCCGACATCGCCGACAACGAGGCCAAGCTGCCCGGCCTCGAGGACGACATCAAGATCATGCTGATCCCGGGCGACCCCAACGACGAGAAGGACACGATCGTCGAGATTCGCGCGGGCGTCGGCGGCGACGAGGCCAGCATCTTCGCGGGCGACCTCTTCTCGATGTACCAGCGCTTCGCCTCCTCCCGCGGGTGGAAGATCGAGGTGCTGAGCTCGACGGAGGGCACGGCCGGCGGCTTCAAGACGATCGAGTTCAAGGTCACGGGCGACAAGGTCTATTCCGTGATGAAGTACGAGTCGGGCGTCCACCGCGTGCAGCGCGTGCCCAAGACCGAGAGCCAGGGTCGCATCCAGACCTCCACGGCCACGGTCGCCGTGCTGCCCGAGGCCGACGAGATCGATGTCCAGATCAACCAGGAAGACCTGCGTATCGACACCTTCTGCTCGAGCGGCCCCGGCGGCCAGGGCGTCAACACCACCTACTCGGCCGTCCGCATCACGCACCTGCCGACCAACACCGTGGTCACCTCGCAGGACCAGCGCTCGCAGATTCAGAACCGCGAGGCCTGCATGCAGATGCTGCGCGCCCGCCTCTACGAGATGGAGCTCGAGAAGCAGCAGGCCGCCGAGGGCGCGAGCCGCCTGGCCCAGATCGGCCACGGCAACCGCTCGGAAAAGATCCGCACCTACAACCAGCCGCAGGACCGCGTGACCGACCACCGCATCGGCTTCAACAGCACCTACAACGGTGTGCTCGAGGGCGACGCGCTGGGCTCCGTGATCGACGCGCTCGCCGCGGCGGACCGCGCGGAGAAGCTCGCCGAGACGGTGTAAGGGTCATCGGAAGTCGCCGGCGGACAAGACGGGCTTTCCTCTGGCTCATGCTCCGCATCGAGGTAAGAAGTACGATTATCTAGCCGCACATCGTGTTGGGGAGAGGAGGAAGTCCCCAGCTCATGCTCCGCACCCGAAGGCCAAGAAACACTCGGCACCTGCGGAACTCGCGCTGCGCGCTCGGACAGTCCTCGGTCCCGCCGAGCGTTTCTTGGCCTTCTGCTCCGCAAAGTCGCTGGGGACTCCCTCCCCTCCCCAGCACTACGTTCGTCTTGGTAAGGTGCTCGGCTTCTGAACTGGGCTGTAGAGAAAGGGTTGCCCCATGCTGCACGAAGACCTCTCGTTTACCTCGCACGACGGCACCACGACGGTGGTCGGCGACCTGTGGCTGCCCGAGGGCGCGGACGGCGTGGCTGTCCAGCCGCGCGGCATCGTGCAGATCGTGCACGGTATGGTGGAGTACATCCGCTGCTACGAGGGGGTGGCCCGGCGCCTGACCGATGCGGGCTACGCCGTCTGCGGCATCGACCAGCTGGGCCACGGGCGCACGACGCCCGACCCCGAGCGGCGCGGCGTCTACGAGCCGACCCGCGGTGCCGACCACCTGGTCGAGGACCAGCACGCGCTCCGCACGATGATGCAGGAGCGCTATGTGGGTCTTCCCTATGTGATCCTCGGCCACTCCATGGGCTCCTTCGTCACCCGCTGCTACCTGGGCCGCCACGGCGCGGGCCTCGCGGGCGCCGTCGTGATGGGCACGGCCTGGATGCCGCATGCGCTGATCATGGGCACCAAGGCCGTCACGACGACCATCGCCGCGGCTCACGGGTGGGATTACCGCTCGCCCTTCGTGGATAAGATGGGCGTGGGCGGCTACAACAAGGCGTTTGAGGGCACCGGTGCCAAGACGGGTGTGGAGTGGCTCTGCCGCGACGAGGCGCGCCCGATCGCGTACGTCGCCGACCCGGACTGCGGGTGGATGTTTTCCGTCTCGGGCTACTACGTGCTCGTGAGCCTGCTGGCTGAGGCGGAGAGCCCCGCCAAGATCGCGGGCGTCCCCGCTGACCTGCCCATCCTGCTGATGGCTGGCGCGGCCGACCCCGTGGGCAACTGCGGCGAGGGCCCGACCAAGGCCGCCGACGCCTTCCGCGCCGCGGGCGTGCGCGACGTCACCCTCAAGCTCTACGAAGGCGCGCGCCACGAGCTCCACAACGAGACCTGCGCGGACGAGGTCTTTGCGGACCTGATCGCCTTCCTCGACCGTGTGACCGGCGCCGATGTGCCTGCCGCCGACGCACCCGCTGAGCCTGCAGCCGCCGATGCGCCGACCGTCACTTCCGACCCCGTGACTGCATAGGGGAGCGCCGTGGCCGACCGCATCTGGACCTGCAAGGACATCCTCGACTGGACGACCGCCTACCTGGGGCGCAAGGGCGACGAACACCCCCGCATCTCGGCCCAGTGGATGCTGAGCGCCGTGACGGGCCTCTCGCGTGTCGAGCTCTACACGCACTTCGACCAGCCGCTCACGCCCGATGAGCTCGCCGCGATGCACACCGCGATCGAGCGCCGCGTGGCGGGCGAGCCGCTGCAGTACGTGACGGGCGACACGGCTTTCCGCCACATCGTCGTCCGCTGCGAGCCGGAGGTTCTGATTCCCCGCCCCGAGACGGAACTGCTGGTGGACTTCGTGCTCGACGGGCTGCCCGCCGACGCCGACGGCGCGCCGCTGCCCGCCCTCGTGCTCGAGGTGGGCACGGGTACCGGCTGCATCGCCTGCTCGCTCGCCCGCGAGCGCGCAAAGACCCACGTTGTCGCCACGGACATCTCCCCGGCGGCGATCGCCCTCGCGACCCGCAACCGCGACGCGCTCCACCTGGCGCCCTACGTCGACATCGCCCCCGGCGACCTCGCGGCGGGCGTCGACCCCGTGCTGCTGGGGCACTTCGAGGCACTCGTCTCCAACCCGCCCTACATCCCCAGTGACGTGATCCCGACGCTACCGCACGAGGTCGAGGGCTTCGAGCCCCACCTCGCGCTCGACGGCGGCGCGGACGGACTGTGTGTCTTCCGCCGCCTGCTCGACCTGGCGCCCCGCGCGCTGTGCCCCGGCGGTCTCCTTGCGGTCGAGCTCTTCGAGACGACGCTCGAGGAAGCCGCCCGTCTGACCCGTGAGCAGGGCGGATGGGCTTCCGTCGAGGTGCGCGAGGACTACACGCACCGCCCCCGCTTCCTTATCGCCCGCCGCGAAGACTAGCTGCGCCCGCGCTGACGGAAGACCCCCGATTTTTCTGGCCCACGCCGACGGAAGGCCTCCGATTCGACTCCACGCTGACGGAAGGCCTCCGATTTTTCTAACCCACGCCGACGGAAGGCCTCCGTTTGAGGCTGACCTGCGCGTTTTTGGCGGCGGAGCCCTTCCGTCGGCGTTGCAACCGCGGGATTTCCGAAATCGGAGCCTTTCCGTCGGCGTGAGGGCAAATCGGGCGGCTTCCGTCGGCGTGGCCCCGACAGAGACCAGGAATCCGACCCCCTCCGCCGGCATGGGTTGCGAATCGGAGTAGGATGACGGATGAAGACGAACGTACGAAACCAGACGAACGAGGGCACAACGATGGGACAGGTACTCAAGGTCGACCAGGACAAGCCGGACGAGGGTGCGCTCGTGCAGGCTGCTGAGATGCTGCGCGGCCAGGGCG
Source organism: uncultured Actinomycetes bacterium (assembly GCA_900314685.1). Lineage (GTDB taxonomy): Bacteria > Actinomycetota > Coriobacteriia > Coriobacteriales > Atopobiaceae > Olegusella. The sequence goes on from OMWE01000027.1 coordinate 21,581, forward strand.
TGCTGGTGCTGCCGACCGACTCGGTCTACGGCATCGGCTGCGCAGCGACCCATGGCAACCCAGCCCGAGAGCGCGTCTTCCGGATCAAGGAGCGCCCCGCGGACATGACCCTGCCCTGGTTGATTGCCGACACGGCCGATCTCGCGCGCTACGGTGACGACATCCCCGAATGGGCGCTCGCGCTCACCGCAAACTTCTGGCCGGGCGCACTCACGGTGGTCGTGCGCGCGTCGCGCCGTGTGCCTGCGGAGTATCAGCGGGCTGACACTCACACTATCGCGCTGCGCATGCCCGACTCCGAGCTGGTTCGCGACCTCGCGCGCCGGGTCCGCGTGCCCCTGGCCGTGACCTCGGCAAATACCCACGGTGCCGCCCCGGCTGTATCTGGTGCGGCAGTCGAGACGCGCCTGGTCGAGGAAGTCGACCTCACGCTCGACGCCGGCCCCGCGCCCATCGCGATCCCATCAACCATCGTGGACTGCACGGGCGCCGAGCCCCACATCCTGCGCGAGGGCGCCATCCCTGCGGCGGACATCCTGCGCGTCGCCGGCGTGTAACAGGCTTGTCTTGTGGACGCACGGTGATTGGCCTTTGCGCCGCGTACAATAAGCACACTGCACCGCCAACTGAGACGCCAAGCATAAAACACGAGAGGGGACTGCATGCACTTCAACTACCTGGACCAGACCGACCCCGCCGTTGCCAAGATCATCGAGGACGAGCTCGGCCGCCAGCGCGACAGCATCGAGCTGATCGCGTCGGAGAACCTCGTGAGCCTTTCCGTGATGGAGGCCGTCGGCTCCGTGCTGACCAACAAGTACGCTGAGGGCTATCCCGGCCGTCGCTTCTATGGTGGCTGCTGGGCCGTGGACGAGGTCGAGCAGCTCGCGCGCGACCGCGCTAAGCAGCTCTTCGGTGCCACCTGGGTCAACGTCCAGCCGCACTCCGGCGCGCAGGCCAACTACGCCGCCGAGGCCGCGATGATGCAGCCGGGCGACACCTTCATGGGCATGAACCTCTCCGAGGGCGGCCACCTCACGCACGGCTCGGGCGCCAACTTCTCCGGCAAGCTCTACCACTGCGTGCCGTACGGCGTCGACGAGGTCACCGGCCGCATCGACTACGATCGCGTCGCCGCGATCGCCGAGGAGTGCAAGCCCAAGGTCATCATCGCCGGTGCCTCCGCCTATCCGCGCACGATCGACTTCGAGAAGTTCGCCGAGATCGCCCACTCCGTCGGCGCCTACCTCATGGTGGACATGGCGCACATCGCGGGCCTGGTCGCGGTGGGCAAGCACCCCAACCCCGTGCCCTACGCCGACGTCGTCACGACCACCACGCACAAGACCCTGCGCGGTACCCGCGGCGGCCTCATCCTCACCAATGACGACGCGCTGCACAAGAAGATCAATTCGGCCGTCTTCCCCGGCACGCAGGGCGGCCCGCTGATGCACGTGATTGCCGGCAAGGCGGTCGCGCTGGGCGAGGCGCTCAAGCCCGAGTTTGCCCAGTACATCGACCAGGTGCTCGTCAACTGCCAGGCCCTGGGCAAGGGCATGCTCTCCCGCGGCCTCGACCTCGTGACCGGTGGCTCCGACAACCACCTGCAGCTCGTGGACCTCACGCCGCTGGGCGACGTAAGCGGCCGCGACGCCGAGCAGGCGCTCGAGGCGGTCGGCATCACGGCGAATAAGAACACGATCCCCGGCGAGAAGCGCTCGCCCATGCAGGCGTCCGGCCTGCGCATCGGCTCGCCCGCCATCACCACGCGCGGCTTTGGCGAGGACGAGTCCCGCCGCATCGGCGAGCTGATCGGCGAGGTGCTGGGTCACCTGGGCGACGAGGAGGTTGCCGCCTCCGCCAAGGCCGAGGTCGAGGCGATGCTGGCGGCCCACCCGCTCTATCCCGAGCTGGGCTAGGGGAGCGCCCGTCCGTCTTTGCGCCCGCCGTCGTGCGAAAGCGTGTCTTTGCAAGCGACTCTGCCGTGAGGCGGGGTCGCTTTTTCATGCCGGCAGTGGCCGCAGGTTGGCAGGGCTGGTACGTGAGAAGGCGAGGCTGGGCCCCCGTTGAAAAAAATGCAAAAGGCTGCAAAATTTGCAAAGGGTTGCAAAAAATGCAAAGGAATGCAAAACTTGCAAAAACTGTGTGTCGCGAGGTGAAAAATGGCAGCATTTCAAAATCCCTTTACTCCAAGTTTTGGCAAGATGCCGCCGCATATGGCGGGCAGAGAGGCAGCCATCAAAGCAATAACCTCGGCGTTCAAAGACAATCCAAATAGTCCGAGCAGAAACTCCCTCATTGTCGGCGCGCGAGGGACAGGCAAGACGGTCCTCCTTGCTCGCGTGGGGGAGGAAGTCGCATCGTACGGTTGGGCGGTGGTCAACGTCACGGCTGGCCCGGGCATGCTCGAGGACATCCTACAGCGAGCCCTGGAGGCGGCTGGTAAAAATATCAATCGGAAGTCCGGCATACGGGTCACCGCGGTGAACGTGGCACAGCTTCTCGGCATCGAGTGGGAGTATCAAAACGCACAGGAAGCAAACTGGCGTACACGCATGAATGGCCTGCTTGACAGCCTTGCTGCGCGCGCCATGGGTTTGCTGATCACCGTTGATGAGGTGCGCGCCACCGAACCCGAGATGATTGAGTGTGCCACCACCTACCAGCAGTTCGTACGGGAGAACCGCTCGGTCGGCCTACTCATGGCGGGCCTGCCAAAAAATGTGGACGCGCTCCTGAGCGACGAATCCTCGAGCTTCCTGCGCCGAGCCGACCGATTCGACCTCGGGCGCATCGACGACGAAGAGGTGAGGAGCGCGTTTCAACAGACCGTCGAGCAGGGAGGGCGCACGATCGATCCCGTGGCGCTCGACTATGCCGTCGACGCGATTGGCGGGTACGCTTACCTCATGCAGCTTGTCGGTTTCCGTATCTGGGAGGTCGACGAAGGCAAGGAGCGCATCGATCTCGTTCAGGCGCAGATAGGCGTCGACAGGGCCCAAAGGGAGCTGACGCGCAAGGTATTCGACGTCTCGTTCCGCGACCTTTCGAAGGGGGATAAGAAGTTCCTGGCCTCGATGCTCGCGGGAGATCAGACGGGGGACCTCGATGTCATTGCTGAACGCATGGGCAAGAAACGCAACTATGCATACAACTACCGGACGCGGCTCATCAACCAGGGGATTCTCGACGAGGCGCCAGACGGGACGCTGGAGTTTGTGATTCCGGGCTTGAGCGAGTACCTCGCCAACAAGCTCCTCTAGCAGCGTTTCGCGCGGATAGAGTCCGCGCAGCATCCTCCACGCCGCGGGTGCGCGCAGCGTGCTACTCTTCTTGCGGAGTAAAAAGAGAGGAGAACCACCATGCGCATCGCCATCGCATCCGACCACGCGGGTTTCCTGCAGAAGAAGCCCCTCTACGCCGACAAGGTCGCCCGCACCGTCGCACGCGGCGACGCCGACTACGGCGTGCTCGTCTGCGGCACGGGCCTCGGCATGGCCATGACAGCCGACAAGGTCGCGGGCATCCGGGCCACCCCGGTGCAAACCGTCACGTTTGCCCAGCTCGCGCGCGAGCACAACAATGCCAACGTCGTCTGCCTGTCCGGCCGCTTCGTGAGCCTGATGGACAACTGCGCGATTCTCGAGACCTTCCTCACGACCGATTTCGCGGGCGGCCGCCACGCCGGGCGCGTGGACAAGATGATGCGTGAGGACGACCCCGCCTTCCCAGGCGTCGAGTAATAAAATAAGTAATTAGTATTCGCCGAGAAGAGGAGTGCCCCATGGAGTTCGATACCGAGCGTTTCCAGATCATCGACCACCCGCTCGTCCAGCACAAGCTGCACATCCTGCGCGACAAGGACACGAGTACCAAGGATTTCCGCGAGCTGGTGACCGAGCTCGCCGTCTTTGAGGGCTACGAGGCCCTGCGCGACCTGCCGCTCGAGGACGTCCAGGTCGAGACCCCGCTCGAGACGACCACCTGCAAGCGCATTGCGGGCAAAAAGATCGCCATCGTCCCGATCCTGCGCGCTGGCCTGGGTATGGTCGACGGCATCCTGACGCTCGTACCGTCCGCGCGCGTGGGCCACGTGGGCATGTACCGCGACCCCGAGACCCACGAGCCGATCCAGTACTACTGCAAGTTCCCGCCCTCGATCGCCGAGCGCACCTGCCTGATCGTCGACCCGATGCTCGCCACCGGCGGCTCGCTCACGGCGGCCATCCAGTTCCTGCGCGAGGCGGGCGTCAAGGACATCCGCTGCCTCACGCTGGTCTCGGCCCCCGAGGGCGTCAAGACCGTCCCCGAGGGCGTCAAGACCGTCCTGGACTACGACCCCGACGTGCGTCTGTACACCTGCGCGCTCGACCGCGAGCTCAATGACAACGCCTACATCCTCCCGGGCCTGGGCGACGCGGGCGACCGCATCTACGGCACCAAGTAGTCGGCGGCGCCGCGTGGCGCCGGGTATCAGATCTGCGATTTTGGCGGGCGTCCGAGATGGGCGCCCGTCTTGCTTTAAGCGGGCGCACGCCGCAAAGAAGAGAGTGCGACCCGAGAAAAGAACGTGGCCCGACCTAAGAAAGGAGCATGGGCCAAGAAGAGAGCGCGGTTAATTATCGCTTTTGTTGGATGCGGCGGCCGGCGCATCGGTGGCGGGCGACGCTGCGGGCTGGTGGCCGTCGGCATCGGCGGCGGCCTGCGCCCCTGCGTCCGGCGCGGCCTGCGCCTTGGCCTCAATCGCGGCGGCCTTCAGGGCCGCCTCGGCCTGCGACTGCTCCTCGAGCTCCTTCTTTTCCCTGTCCGCCTGGAGGCGGTTCTTGAAGAAGCGGAAGATGCCACCGCGCCCAGGCGCGCCCTTGTCGAGGTCGGAGATGTGCACGTAGGCGTCGCAGATATCCTTGGTGCGCAGATACTCGTGGCCGCGCGGGTCCACCACGGGCACGAGCTCGTCGGGATTGTCGACAAAGAAGCGGTCGGCACCGTGGAACTCGTGCGGGTTGGCAAGTCTGTAACCGCGCTTGCAGGTACCGCGCCAGCGCCCGGTCAGCTCGTTTTGTTCGAACTCCGCGTACACGCAATCCGTGCAGTGCAGCGTGATCTTCATCTGGGCCCCCTACCACACGGGCGGTGATTATGCCGGTGTGCCCCCTGTCGGCGCACCCTCTCGACCGACACCGTCTGTCTTGCACGACGCGACGCCGGGCAAGGATGGCTCTGCCAGTCTTGGACGTTCGGCACAAACCGGGAAGGTTCCATGCCGACCCCTATTGTGACTCAAAAATAGAATCGGATACGAGTCAATGGATTTTTCCCATGAATAGGGCTACAGTACTCTAGCCTTGCCACATTACGGCGGGAATGTGC
>OMWE01000010.1 GCA_900314685.1 uncultured Actinomycetes bacterium
GACCCGCGACCTGGGCGGCGCCAAGGTCTACCTCAAGCGCGAGGACCTCAACCACACGGGCGCCCACAAGATCAACAACGCCCTGGGCCAGGCCCTGCTTGCCAAATACATGGGCAAGACCCGCCTGATCGCCGAGACCGGCGCCGGCCAGCACGGCGTGGCCACCGCGACCGTCGCCGCGCTGATGGGCATGGAGTGCGTGGTCTACATGGGCGTCAAGGACATGAAGCGCCAGGCCCTCAACGTATACCGCATGCGCCTACTGGGCACCGAGGTCCGCGGCGTCGATGCCGGCACGGGCACGCTCAAGGACGCGGTCTCCGAGGCCTTCCGCGAGTGGACCACCCGCATCGACGACACCCACTATCTCATCGGCTCCACGATGGGCCCGCACCCCTTCCCCACGATCGTCCGCGACTTCCAGGCGGTCATCTCGCAGGAGTCGCGTGCGCAGATCCTCGCCGCCGAGGGCAAGCTGCCCGATGCCGTGATCGCCTGCGTGGGCGGCGGCTCCAACGCGATGGGCTCCTTCTACCACTACATCGACGACGAGGGCGTCCGTCTGATCGGCTGCGAGGCGGCAGGGCGCGGCATCGGCACCTTCGAGACGGCCGCCACGATCAACACCGGCCGCGTGGGCATCTTCCATGGCATGAAGTCCTACTTCTGCCAGGACGAATACGGACAGATCGCCCCGGTCTACTCCATCTCGGCCGGCCTCGACTACCCCGGCGTCGGCCCCGAGCACGCCGCGCTGCACGACTCCGGCCGCGCCGAGTACGTGGCCATCACGGACGACGAGGCCGTCGACGCCTTTGAGTACCTGTCGCGTACCGAGGGCATCATCCCGGCCATCGAGAGCGCGCACGCCGTCGCCTACGCGATGAAGCTCGCCCCGACCATGACCCCCGACCAGACCATCATCGTGACCCTGTCGGGCCGCGGTGACAAGGACGTCGCCGCGATCGCCCGCTACCGTGGGGAGGACCTCCATGACTAAGACACCCCAAGCAGCCCCGGCCACCACGCTGCAAGCAATGCCCCGCGCGACCTCGCCCGCCGACCCGCGCGAACCTCAGCAAGCGCCCCGCATCATCGACGCCTTCACCGCGCCCGACGGCACGAGAAAGAAGGCCTTCATCCCCTTCGTCACCTGCGGCGACCCGACGCTCGAGGTGACGGAGCGGCTCCTGCTCGCAATGCAGGAAGCCGGCGCCGACCTGATCGAGCTCGGCATCCCCTTCTCCGACCCCACGGCCGAGGGCCCCGTGATCCAGCAGGCAAACCTGCGCGCGCTTGCGGGCGGCGTCACGACCGACGACGTCTTCGCGATGGTCGAGCGTGTGCGTGCAGCGGGCCTGGCCGTGCCGCTCGTCTTCATGACCTACGCCAACGTCGTCTACGGTTACGGCATCGAGCGCTTCGCCGTACGCGAGCGCGAGGCGGGCATGCAGGGCATCATCCTGCCCGACGTGCCCTTTGAGGAAAAGGCGGAGTTTGCCGAGGCCTTTGCCGCCGAGGGGCTCGACGTGGTCAGCCTGATAGCCCCGACCTCGCACGAGCGCATCCGCACCATCGCGCGTGAGGCGACGGGCTTTGTCTACGTCGTCTCGTCCCTGGGCGTGACCGGCGTGCGCAGCGAAATCACGACCGATATCGGGGCTATGGTCGAGCTGATCCGCGAGGCCAATCCCGACGTGCCGGCCGCGGTCGGCTTTGGCATCTCCACGCCCGCGCAGGCCGCCAAGATGGCCGCGGTCGCCGACGGCGCGATCGTCGGCTCCGCGATCGAGAAGCTCCTCGCCGCCCACGGCGCGGACGCGATCCCGTACGTCGCCGACTACGTCCGCGGGATGGCCGCCGCAACGCACGCCACGTAGATGGCGCGCGAACGCGTCACGCACGGAAGACAAACGCGGGCGGAGGGCACGCAATCGAACAAGAGCGCCGCTACAGAAACTGTCCCGTGCGGCTCTGCGGGCAGGCGCGCACGTCGGCCGGCGTGCCGCACACGACCACGCGGCCGCCCTCCTCGCCGCCGCCCGGGCCCATGTCCACGATCCAGTCGGCGTTGCGGATCACGTCCAAGTCGTGCTCGATCACGACCACGGTGGCGCCCTGGTCGATGAGCCCCTGGAAGACACCGAGCAGAGTGCGCACGTCGAGCGGGTGCAGGCCGATCGTGGGCTCGTCGAAGACGAACACGGAGTCCTCCTGGCCGCGGCCCATCTCGCTCGCGAGCTTGAGGCGCTGCGCCTCGCCGCCCGAGAGGCCGGGCGTCTCCTCGCCCAGCGTGAGATAACCGAGCCCCAGGTCGTGCAGGACCTGCAGGCGGCGCTGCACCAGCCGGAGGCCCCGGGTGGCGTCGAGCGCCTCGTCCACGCTCATGTCCATCAGCTCGGGCAGGGTGTGGGCGGCACCGTCCTTGTTTGCGCGGCGGACTAGCGAGGCGCTGCGCGCATAGCGCGAGCCGCGGCAGTCGGGGCAGGTGATGGTGACGTCGGGCAGGAACTGCACGTCCAGGCTGATCTGACCTGTGCCGTCACAGGTGGGGCAGCGCAGGCGGCCGGTGTTGTAGGAGAAGTCGCCTGCCTTGTAGCCGAGCCCCTTGGCGTCGGGCGTGCGGGCGTAGGCTTTGCGCAGCTCGTCGTGGACGCCCGCGTAGGTGGCGACCGTGGAGCGCACGTTGATGCCGATGGGGGTCGCGTCGATCAGCTTGACCTGGCGGATGCCGGGCGCCTCGACCTCGCGGACGTGCGTGGGCAGGGGCGTGCCGTCGATGCGTGCGCGGAGGCCGGGGATGAGGCTCTCGAGCACCAGGGTCGTCTTGCCCGAGCCCGAGACGCCCGTGACCACCGTGAGGCGGCCCTGCGGGATGTCCACCTCGAGCGGGTGGACCGTGTGGATCTGGCCCGTCGCCAGATGGACGTCGCCGCGAGAGAAGAGTTCGTCTTCGCCAATGGCCGGGCGGATGCGGTCCGCCTCGCCCGAGAGGAAGGGGCCGATGCGGGATGCCGGGTCGCGCTCGAGGTCGGGCACCGTGCCCTGGGCGATCACCCGCCCGCCGTCGGCGCCGGCATCGGGGCCCATCTCGATGATCCAGTCGGCGTGGGACAGCACCTGGGTGTCGTGGTCGACTAGCACGACCGAATTGCCGTCGGTGGCGAGGTCGTCCATCACGCCCGTGAGTCCGCGCAGGTTGTAGGGGTGCAGGCCGATGGAGGGCTCGTCGAGCACGTAGAGTACGCCGGTCGTGCGGTTGCGGACGGCTCGGGCCAGCTGCACGCGCTGGCGCTCGCCCGTGGAGAGCGTGGCGGCCGCGCGGTCCAGACTCAGGTAGCTCAGGCCCAGGTCCAGCAGGCGGCGCGCCGTGTCCGTGAAGGACTCGCAGATGCTGGCCGCCATGGGCCGCAGCTCCTCCGGCAGGCTCGCGGGCACGCCGGCCACCCACGCGACCAGCTGGTCCAGGGTCATGGCCGTGGCCTCATCGAGGCCGATGCCGCGCAGGCGCGGGGCGCGGGCGGCGTCGGACAGGCGCGTGCCATGGCAGTCGGGGCAGACGTCCTCCCGGAGGAAGCGGGCGATGCGCTTCATGCCCTTCTCGTCCTTGGCCTTGGCCAGGGAGTTGAGCACGGAGTTGACGGCGGAATAGTAGGTGAAGTCCATCTCGGTGGACTGGCCGTTCTTGGGGTTGAGGTAGTGCAGGTGGTGCTTTTCCTGCGCGCCGTGGTAGACGATCTCCTTCTCCTCGGGCGTGAGGTCGCGGAAGGGCACGTCGGTGCGGACGCCCAGGTCGCGGGCCATATCGGCCATGAGCGACCACATCAGGCTCCCCCACACGACCACGGCGCCTTCGTCGATCGTCTTTGTGTCGTCGGGCACGAGGGTCGACTCGTCCACGGTACGCACGATGCCCGTGCCGCCGCAGGTCGGGCAGGCGCCGGAGCTATTGAAGGCGAGCTCCTCCGCCCCGGGCCCGTAGAACTCGGCGCCGCACTCGGGGCAGACCGTCGGCCGACCCAGCGCCACGTCCATGCTGGGCGGGACGTAGTGGCCGTTGGGACAGCGGTGGCTGGCCAGGCGGCTGAACATCAGGCGCAGGCTGTTGAGCAGCTCGGTCATGGTGCCAAAGGTCGAGCGGATGCCCGGCACGCCCGGGCGCTGGTGCAGGGCGAGCGCGGCGGGCACGTACCGCACCTCGCGCACGTCGGCGCGCTCCGCCTGGGTCATGCGGCGGCGCGTGTAGGTGGAGAGGCTCTCCAGGTAGCGGCGCGATCCCTCCGCGTACAGCACGCCCAGCGCGAGCGACGACTTGCCCGAACCCGAGACTCCCGCGATGCCCACGATCTTGTTGAGGGGGATATCGACGTCGATGTCCTTGAGGTTGTGTACCGCCGCGCCGCGGACCTCGATGTGGTCGGGCGTGGCGTTGGGCTGGTTCTTCTCCATCGGCGTCCCTCCTGGCGGTACCCGTACGTTGTGCGTCTATGGTACAACGCGGGCGGGCGGCCGTCGTGCTATCATGCCCGCGTTATCTGCAGCTGCGGGCCGCACGTCCGTCTTCACATCCACGAAGACGAACAGGCACACGCAAACCTTGCCGCCAGCTGCACCGTTTGTCTTGTCTTCCTCGTCCTCTATCCGGTAGGTGCCATGCTCAAAATCACCGTCATCGCCGTCGGCAAGCTCAAGGAGCGCTTCTGGAAGGACGCGTGCGCCGAGTACCTGAAGCGACTCGGCGGCTACGCGCGGGTCGCCGTGAAGGAGCTGCCCGACAGCACGCCTGAGCAGGAAGAAAAGCTCATCCTCGCGGCGCTCGGTGCGCTGCCGCAGGGGACGCATACCACGCTGCTGGACATCGGCGGCGACCTGGTGACAAGCGAGGAGCTGGCGGCGCGGCTCGACCGGCTCGCGTTGGGCGGGACGTCGAGCGTGGCTTTCATCATCGGCGGCAGCGACGGCGTGACGGATGCCGTGCGTGCGCGCGCCGACGGACGCATCAGCTTCGGGCGTATCACGCTGCCCCACAACCTAGCGCGTGTCGTGCTGCTGGAGCAGCTCTATCGCTCGCGTAAGATCAGCGCCGGCGAGCCCTATCACAAGTAGGCGGCGCCGGCGGCAACGAATGCGCGAGGCGGGCGCGTCAGTCCCCCGTCACCTGTCACGCGCGGGCGCGTCAGTCCCCCGTCACCTGTCACGTGATCAGGCCGTGATGAGCACGAGCCCTACGAGACAGGCCGCCGCACCCAGCACCTGGCGCACGGTGATCGTCTCTTTGAAGACGAGGAAGCCCACCAACATGACAGCCACCGCCACCAGGACGCTCTGCACCACGGGCCACTGACTCACGCCCCACCCCACCCGATAGGCGTAGATCACGCTCACATCGATGCCCACGACGGCGAGGGACAGCACCAGGCTGGACCAGTTGAGGTGTCCGAGTTCGGCGACGACGTTGCGGCCGTCCGTGAGGAGATAGAGCACAAGCGCAAAAACTGCCGCCACCAGATAGGTGACGATGATGGATACCAGGGGGTTCGCCTCAGCCGGCACCAGCTTCGAGCCGACGTTGTACGCCACCGACGAGAGCACCACCAGCCCAAGGGGCCAAGCCATCTCCCACATGATCGCTCCAATCACCAGCTGCCGTGTGACGGGGCGATTATCCCACATGGCGCAGTGCGCCTTCCCTGGCGTGTCACTCCCCCGTCCCCTGTCACGTGGGTGTGTCACTCCCCCGTCCCCTGTCACGTGGGTGTGTCACTCCCCCGCCCCCTGTCACGCGCTATCCTAGGGGAACAATTGCCAGGGATCTGAAGGAGGGTGCCATGACAGAGGTCATACAGGGGCTCGCCATCCCCTTCGCGGGGACCACGCTGGGCGCCGCCATGGTCTTCTTTATGCGCGGCGAGCTGGGGCGCGGCGTGCAGCGCGCCCTCACGGGCTTTGCCGCCGGCGTGATGGTGGCGGCTTCCATCTGGAGTCTGCTCATCCCCGCAATGGAGGAATCCACGGCGGCCGGCATGGGGCAGCTGGCCTTTCTGCCGGCCGTCATCGGATTCTGGCTGGGCGTTCTGCTTCTCCTGGTGCTGGACTCCGTCATCCCCCACCTGCACATGGGCGCGACCGACAACGAGCCCGAGGGTCCGCGCAGCAACCTGCAGCGCACGACCCTGATGGTGCTCGCCGTCGCCATCCACAACTTCCCCGAGGGCATGGCCGTGGGCGTGGTCTGGGCAGGTTGGCTGGCGGGTCAGCCGGACATCACCGCAGCCGGCGCGCTCGCGCTCTCGCTGGGCATCGCCATCCAAAACTTCCCCGAGGGCGCCATCGTCTCGCTTCCCTTGCACGCCGAGGGCGAGAGCCGCGGCAAGGCCTTTGCACAGGGCTTCCTCTCCGGCGCGGTCGAGCCGCTGGGTGCAGCGCTGACCATCGCCTTTGCCAGCCACCTCATCCCGCTCATGCCCTACCTGCTGAGCTTCGCCGCCGGTGCCATGATGTACGTCGTGGTCGAGGAGCTCATCCCCGAGATGAGCGAAGGCGAGCACTCCAATATCGGAGTGCTCATGTTTGCCCTCGGTTTCACGGTGATGATGGCACTGGACGTCGCGCTGGGGTAAAGCGCGAGGATAGCGCAAGAAGTAGCCCCGCGGCTCGGAGAAGACCTACTCCGCCCATTGCTCCTTCGCGGCTTTGACGGCCTTGTCTATGGCCTCGCGGTCCATGCCCTGCGCCTCCAGCTGTGCTGCTAGCGCCTCCATGCCGCGCTCGATACCCTGCTCGATACCCTGCTCGATACCCTGCTCGATACCCTGCTCGATACCCTGCTCGATACCACGGGCCTCCGCCTCCTTCTGCAGGCGCTCGGAGCGCTCGCCCAGAAGCTCAAGAACCTCTCCGCCCATGGCAGCCCTCACTTTCTTGCGCAGGTCCTCATATGACCTCAAGACATAGTCGGATACCCTGATTATAAGCTCGACCAGCGATTCGTAGAGATTTACCTGCCCCTCCCCGAGCGTCATCTTTTCGAGTCGCCTGCTCATCGCCGCGCACTCGGCGATGAGCTCGGCTGACTGGCCTTTGTCGCCGGCGATCCGTCCAAGCTGCTTCTCGTAGCGCATGAGGTAGTAAGGCGCCAGGATGAGGAGGCGCTTCTCAAAGATGTCGTCGCTCGTGTAGCTCTGAGCCTTGACCACGCCCGACCGATACATGAAGAAGTCGCCGTTCGGCAGGTTGACCTTCATCTCGAGGGTATCCGGGGTCGAGGGTGTGTCTCTTAGAAACAGCACGCAAGACGCCGGGAAGTCCATCTCATACGGGGGCCCGGCAGCGATTGCCCGCTCCAACGCGATGTTGAAGTCGTACTCGATCATGCGCACCACCATGCTGGTGTCCGGCGTGCTCTGACATTCGATGTGGTAGATCTTGTCGCCCAGCCTGAACACGGAGTCGTCCACGATGCTGCCGTGCGGCGTCTCATGCTCATTGGTGAATTGCACTATCTCCGCATCCAGGGGATAGCTGCGGCCGAAGCTCTCGTTGATAAAAGGCACGATGAGCTCGGGTGTCTTGCGCAGCATCGTCTTGAACACGGAATCAAATATCGTATTGTCTTCCAAAGTACCCTCCTATCCCATATGACGGCGCATGCGCCGCACGTCTTCTCGGGTCGTGCGCACGCCGACGCTAGGGAGAGGGGCCTACGGGCCAGCCACACCTGGCAAGACAGGCTAAGGAAAGAAGATCGAGAAGGATGGCAGGCATGGGCGCTCCACGAGACAGACTTCTACCAGACTGTTCACTTGAAAACGCCCGCCATGGAATGAAAGCCTAGGATGTGTGCGGAACATACCCGCACGGGATTCGCCCAGGCCCCTTATAGCCACAGGTTTCTGCGTAATAACCGCCCGGATGGACAGAACGCCTCAGCAGGGAATGCCCTGCCGGCAACCGCCCTTCCGATCCCCATCAGTATGCCACAGGAGTCGGCATCGGGGTGGGATAAAGAAGATTTGGCCGACGGGGGAAACGTCCCCTATCGCCCGGCCGCATTAGCCCGTGTAGGCATCCTCCGCGGAGTTGGAGAAGTCCTGCCGGGCGAGCCACTCCCGCTCCTCCGGGGTCTCGGGCACGTCAATGCGCTCGATCTTGAAGATCACGGGGCGCGTGCCGTCGTTGCAGCAGGAGATCATCACGCGGTCGTCATTGGTCCAACCGTGCATGATTGAGCCGCCCTGCAGGGCCGTGTACACGTAGCGGCTGACGGCGTCCCAGGCCTCGCCGCAGAAATGGCCGTCGGCCATGTGGTAGAAGTCGTCGCGCTCGGGCGTGCGCTCAAACATGATCTCCTGCCCCTCGTGGAAGAAGGTGCAGGGGCCGCTCTTGGGATCGGCCAGGTACTTCTGCTGAAGCTCCTCGTTGCACGTCGTGGCCAGCACGGTCACCTTGCATTTGTGCTGCATGTCCCTCTCCTCCCTGCTCGCGATGGGTCAACGTTAGCACATGGGTCGGCGGACACTAGTGCGCGGGTGGCGGACGTTGGCGCGCGGGTCGACAGACGGGCATAACGTTGCTGGCGGGCTTGACCCGCGAGATGCAAGGGAAGAAGGACAAGCAAGGGAAGAAGGACAATGAAGAACTACTTTGATGTGAGCGGCAAGAATGCGATCGTCACAGGCGCGTCGTCGGGCCTCGGGCGGCAGTTCGCCCTCTGCCTGGCCGAGCAGGGCGCCAACGTGGCCATCTGCGCCCGGCGCGTGGAGCGTCTCGAGCAGGTCAAGCAGGAGGTCGAGGCCCTGGGCGTGCGCTGCGTCGTGTGCCCCTGCGACGTGAGCCAACCCGAGCAGGTCAAGGCCGCCGTCGACAAGGCGGTCGCCGAGCTCGGCCGCATCGACATCCTGATCAAAAACGCCGGTGCCGGCTTCTCCACGCCAGCGGTCGACGCCACCGACGAGGACTGGGAGCACGTCATCGACACCAATGTGAACGGCGTCTTTTGGTTCTGCCGCGAGGTCGGCCGCCACATGGTGAAACAGGGTTACGGCAAGATCGTCAACATCGGGTCCTTCCACTGCCAGGTGACCATGAACGGCGTGCCGCGCTCAGCGTACTCCACCTCCAAGGGCGCCGTGCTCATGATGTCCCGCGCGCTGGCCTCCGAGTGGGCCAAGGACGGCGTGACCGTGAACGTCCTGGGACCTGGCTATTTCGAGAGCGAGATGGCGGCCGCCGTGACCGACCAGGCCTACGAGGACGGCATCCGCAACGGCTGCCCCATGGGCCGTCGCGGCAACCCCGGCGAGCTCAACGGCGCCATGCTCTTCCTCGCCAGCGACGCCTCCAGCTACGTGACGGGCCAGCTCCTGCTCGTGGACGGCGGCTGGACCATCGTGTAGTCGCGCACCGCGCGCGGTGCGGTCGGGCTGGTCGCATGCGGGCCCGTAGCACGACTGCCAGCCGTCACCACGCGCAGTCGCCCGCCGTTGCCTGTCACGCGCCCAGGCGCAGCCAGGCATCCGCAAGAATCTGGGCATGGTCGAAGGCGAGGCCCTCACCTGCCACATCCGTCGCGCGCAGCGTGCCCGTGATTGGCGCGGCGGCCGGGATAAAGGACGCAGCCAGCTTCTCGGTGCCCGAAGTGAAGGTCAGGCGGGTGCGCCCGTCTTGCTCCACTGCCGCCACATCGAACCACTGCGCCTTGGCCGCGTCGTCGCCCGCGTGCACGGTGACGCCCTTGTCGTCCAGCGCGACGAAGGCGTAGGAAATCGTCCAACCGCGCGGGTCACGGCCGGGCGTGGAGAAGAGCGCGACCGGCTCCAGCGCAAGGCCCTCGACACCCGTCTCCTCGGCCAGCTCGCGCGCCGCCGCCTGGTCGGCCGTCTCACCCGGCGAGACGAAGCCGCCCGGCGTAGCCCAGCAGCCCAGGTAGGGGTGGCCGCCACGCTCCACGAGCAGGACCTGCAGGCGGTCGGCCGAGTCACCCTCCCCCACGCGCCGGAAGACGCAGATGTCAGCCGTGAGCGACGGCTGGGGATAGTTCTTGGGCGAGTACGCCGCCAGGAACTCCTCCTCGGTCAGACCCTTCTTGTCTTTCATGCCCGGTACCCTCGATGGCATCGTTACTCCCCTCTATCGGTTAAGAATCAAACTGCAAGCGAGAAGCTGTTGGTGGGACGCCCCACCGACAACGTATCCGAGCGACGGTTATTCGAGCGGTGGGATGTCGAAAGCGTCCGAGCCGTCTGCGCCCGCTCTCAAGCAGCGTACGACCCTATCCTACTTCCTGCGCGCGTAGGGCGTTGAGCAAGAGTTTTCGTAGCCGCGGGGAAACCAGGGCGAGCATCCGACGCTCCCGACTCTGGCGTCGATCCCTCGCTTCTTGGCGTCGGACGTCCTCGCCTTTGTGGTCGGATACCCTTGCTCTTGGGGTCGGACACCCTCGCCGCTCGGTACCGCGCGATTCCGTCGCCCCGTAATGCGTTCCCTCCACCCAGAAGCATGGCACAAGTACGCGGATTAGGACTCCGGGTACGCAATTTAGGACTCTGAGTGCGCTGTTTAGGACACTGAGTACGCATCGCTGACTCTATCTCGGTGCAGTCAGCCTCATTTCACAGATAGCTCGCGTGGTTCCACTTTGAAAAATCGCAGGTAGATGTCTTGCGACCATAAGGTTGCAATCCTGATATACCTGAGCTACCAAGCCCCGTGCGCACTGGGTGTCCTAACCCGCGTTCTCGGAGTCCTAAACTGCGTACTCGGAGTCCTAATCTGCGTTCTCGTAAAAGGCTTCCCTCGCGTCAACCCACAAACTCGCACTCGACCAAGGCCACCCGCAGATGTTCGGCCCGCGTAAGTCCGCCGAATTAGCCCGCGTACACGACTACAGAGAGCGTCCGGCTCTCACGACGCCGCAATAAGACACAGCCAAGACCAGCAACTCCTTCGAGTGACTACCGGGCAAGCTTGAGGCCGTCCAGCGCGACACCCTCGAGCGTGAGCAGGGCGACCTTGCGAGGCAGGCCGCCGTCATAACCGGTGAGATAACCGCTGGCGCCGACCACGCGGTGACAAGGGATGATGATGTTCACGGGATTGCGGCCGACTGCGCCGCCTGTCGCGCGGGCCGACATGCGCTGCTTGCCGAGGCGCGCCGCCACACGTTTGCCCAGCTCGCCGTAGGTAGTCGTCTGGCCAAAGGGAATGAGGCGCAGCTCGGCCCAGACCGCCTCCTGAAAGGGCGTCCCGCGCAGGCAGAAGGTCAGCTCGTCCGGCGCAGGCCGCTCCCCCGCGAAGTAGCGATCCAGCCAATCACGCACCTGCGCCAGATGAGCAGCCGCGGGCGTAGTCGCGGCGGCACCATCCAGCTCCTCGGTGGCAACCCGCCTCGCATGCGGCAGCTCCGTCTGGCAGGTACCACCGTAATGCACCTGGTCGTGGTACCAGAGACCGCAGACCCCCTCGTCGCAAGCAGCGACCAGAACCTCTTCCAGCGGCGTGCTCAAGACGACCGTGGTGAGCATGCGAGGCTTTTTATCGGCGGGCATAGGATCTCCTTGCTATTCGATACTTCATGTGTGTCGCTCCCCCGTCACCTGTCACTGTGTCGCTCCCCCGTCCCCTGTCACGAGCGCCTACTCGATGTTCCACAGGTTGAGCGTGGCGTACGCGCGCCAGGGGCTCCAGGCGCGGGCGTATTCCTGGATCTGCTTGGGCGTGCGCGGCGCCAGGACCTTCCGGACGCCCAGGTCGGTCGCCGGGAACGCATCCGTCCAGCTCAGCATGCGCATGGCCAGGTAGTTTGCCGTCCAGTCGCCGATACCGTGCATCTGCAGCAGGCGCCGCATCTGCTCCTGCGGGTCGACGCCAAAGGCGGTCGTGATGCTCCCGTCGACGAACCCCTCCGCCAGCTCACGAATCGTACGCTGGCGCTGGCGCGTGACGCCCAACCGGCCGAGCGTTTCGCCCAAATCGTCTCCCAGCGCGAGTATCCGTTCCGCCGTAGAAAAGACACGCCCCACGCCCTCAATCGGCGTCTCGACCGGCGTGCCCAGCTCGCTCGCTAGGCGTCCCGCCAGCGTCGTCGCCGCCTTGACGGAGATCTGCTGGCCGAGGATCGCCCTCACGGCCATCTCGAAGGGCTCGAAACACCCCAGCACTCGCAGCCCTGCAATGGGAAGACGGACATCCAGCTCGGCCATCCCTGCGAGATGCCGCTCGATGGCCTCCGGTTGACAGCGTAGGTCGAAGAGGTCTTTGACCCGGCAGATGACCTGCGGCAGGACGGGCGCCAGGGTATCCGACGCTTCGAGCACGAGTGCGTCCCGCCGCGGATGGTGCGTCACGCGTATCCAGCCCACGGCAGTGCCTCCTCCGTGCGTCGGCATCCGCACAGCCCGCGCATACGAGCCGCCCTTGCCGCTACCGTCCTCGCGGCTGCCGTCACTGCTGCCGCTGCCGCCCACGCCCTTGCCGCCGCTGCCTACCCCGCGGACCCTGCCGTCCTCGCGCGCGGGCAGCTCCACCGCCTCGACACCGGGAATCGCCCTCGGCCCGAGAAAGGCCAGAATGCGGTCCCACGCGTACGGCGGCCGATAGCCGAGCGTCACGCGAATCGCGCCTGCATCCCCCGCAGTTGCAGCCGCGCCTGCCTTGCCCTTCCCTGCCTGCTTGCGCAGGGCCGTCGGCGGCATGCGGTACTGTGCGGCGAAGGCATCGTTGAAGCGACGCACACTCCCGAATCCGCACGCCCGCGCGACCTCCGCCACGGGGACGGTGGTGTCGGTCAGGAGGTTCTTGGCCAGTAGGAGCCGGCAGGTCTGCAGGTACTGCTGGGGCGTCACGTGGTATTCCTGCTCGAACGCGCGGCGCACGTGGCGACTCGTATAGCCCAGCCGGTCGGAAAGCTCCTCCAGGCTGCCGATGCCCGCCGGGTCGTCTTCGATAGCGCGGGCCGCACGCTGCGCCAGGGACGCCACGGCGTCCGTCGGCGAGAGGCCCGGCGCAGTCTCGGGCCGGCACTGGAGGCAGGGCCGGTAGCCCGCCGCCTCCGCCTCGGCCGCCGTGCGAAAGAACGTGCAGTTCTCGGGCTTGGGCACCTTGGAGTGGCAGGTAGGCCGACAGTAGATGCGCGTGGAAGACACGCCCACGAAGAAGCGCCCGTCGAACCGCGCATCGCGCGTGACCAGCGCCGCATAGCAGGCCTGGGGGTCGAGTGGCTTTTCCGTCATGGCCCTCCTCATACGAAACGGTCTTTGCGCCGCGATAGCAAAACGGTCCCTGCGCCGCATTGGCACAGGAACCGTTGTATCAGCTATGGCGCGCGGAATTAGCCATTTTCGGACATCGAATCAAATCTCCAGCCAGCTATGTCAATCCCCGGTCACGGGTCCGCTACGTGTCAATCCCCCGTCACCCGTCATGCGCGGCGTGTCACTCCCCCGTCCCCTGTCACGCGTGACCGGCTACGCCAGATACTGCGCGAAGAAGGACTCAATCTTGTCCCAGGGGATGAAGTCGCCCTCGCCGCCGTCGTAGAGGTCACAGTGGGTGGCGCCCGGCACGATGTAGAGCTCCTTGTTGTCCGGGTTCACGGAGCCGTCCATCATGTCCGCGAAGGCATCCTTGCCGAAGTAGAGGCTGTGGGCCTTTTCGCCGTGGATCACAAGGACGGCGTTCTCGATCTCGTTGGTGTAGCGCAGGAAGCGCGCGTTGGCGTAGGCGATGGTGCCCGTCACGTTCCAGCCCTCGTTGGAATTGAGCGAACGGGGGTGGTAGCCGCGGCTGGTCTTGTAGTATGCGGAGTACTGCTGCACGAAGACGGGCGTGTCCGCGGGCGCCGGGTAGTCCAGGCAGCCGCCGGCGCGCTTGTGCTCGCCCGCGTACTCGGCCGTGCGGACGGCGGCCAGGGCCTTGCGGGCGGCGATGCGCTTGTCGGCCGCGTCGTCGGCGTCGAAGTAGCCGTTGCCGTTGATGCGGGTCATGTCGTACATGGTGGAGACGAGCGTTGCCTTGATGCGGGGGTCGGCCGCCGCAGCGTTGAGCGCGATTCCGCCCCAGCCGCAGATGCCCACGATACCCACGCGGTCGGGGTCGACGTCAGTACGGTTGGAGAGGTAGTCCACCGCGGCCATGAAGTCCTCGGTATTTATGTCGGGGGATGCCACGTAGCGGGCCGCGCCGCCCGACTCGCCCGTGAAGCTGGGATCGAAGGCGATGGTCAGGTAGCCCGCCTCAGCCAGGTGCTGAGCGTACAGGCCGCTGGCCTGCTCCTTTACGGCGCCGAAAGGCCCGCTCACCGCGAGGGCGGCTAGGCGCGCATCCGCCGGCGCGTCCTTGGGACGGTAGAGGTCCGCCGCCAGCGTGATGCCGTAGAGATTCTCGAAGGTGACCTTCTCGTGGTCGACCTTGTCCGACTGCGGGAAGGTCTTGTCCCACTCCTGGGTGAGCTTCAGCTGCTCCATCATCTGTCTCCTCGTAACGATGCATACAAAACTACATCACGCCAAACGTTGTCGTGCCGGCTGACGTCACACAAGCCTGTGTCACACCCATAGTGTGCCAGCAATTTCAGATATATTCCAATACTTATTTAGGCGTATCAGCTATGCCTACAAGGCATTATTGATAACGCGCTGTGTGTCAATCCCCCGTCACCTGTCACGCGCCCGGCCGCCTCCACACGAAGCTAGAAGGGCTGGCCGCCTAGCGGAATTGTTTGACCACTAGACGGGGTCCACTTCACTTCATGCAACGTTGACTCGCTCCCCCCCCGCGATAAGATTTGATTATCGCTGCATCTTCTGAGTAGCTCACTCTTTGTACAATAATGGACAAGTTGTCCCTAATAATGTTGCGCAACAAAATCGCGCCGCCATGTGCGAACCTAATGAGCTGACCGACCGGACCACGCGAGAGGAGCCATGCGATGAGCGAGTTCGCCACTCAGTGCCTCGAGCTGAGCGCGTCCATCCTTCGAGCATGCGCTCGCGGGCAACAAGAGCCCCATCATCTCCGCAGGTCCGCAGATATACGCGTTCTCCCCCGCCCCGAAGGATTCGTCCCTCCCCGCCTCGGGCTCGATCGACGAGCTCTCCGACTGGCTGCGCCGGCACGTGACCCGATACGACGCCCGTCAGGAGCTCACCCGCATCGCCTACGACGGCACCGGCTTCTGCGTCATCACCGCCTGCCCGCGTGCACGGCTGCGCGCCAGCAACTTCCTCGGCGCGGGCCGCGTCTCCCTGCTGCTCACCTACGTGTGGCAGCAGACGGACGGCACCCCGCAGCTCATCCACACGCATCTCAGCCTCATCGGCCTCACGCTCGAGACCGCCGAGCCCTACGGCGAGAACATGCTCGTACGTATCCCCGTCTCTCCGACCGATAGCCACACGTCGATTCCCGGCGGCTTCGTCTCGCCGAGGGCATCGCGTGGGCAGTCCCGCGACGCAAAGACAAGCAATGCCTCAGCACCCTCCAGCGACGCAAAGACGGACGTTGTGGCATCGGACACACTGGGCTCACCCGACACGCTGAGCTCGCTTGTTTCGCCGGGCTCACCCGACACGCCGGGCTCGTCAGTCACATCGGGCTCGCCAGACTCGTCCGACACGCCCGACGGCGCACCCGCAGGCGCGACCGCCCTCGACCTGCCCTCCAGCACCTATGTCATGCTGCGCGACACCGAGGGCAACGTCTATTACACCGATGCGCGCCAGATCATCTACCTGGAGGCCGACCGCAACTACACCATCGTCCACGGCAAGACCACCACCGCCCGCTTCCGCGTCGGCCTCTCGGCCAAGATGGAGGTCATGCCCGATTTTTTCCTCCGCGTGCACCGCAGCTTCGCCGTCAACGCGCTGGAGGTCAAGACGATGACAGGCAGCGAGATCGTGCTCACCAACGGCGACAAGATCCCCGTCTCCGGCCGTTCCCGCGCCAGGGTCCGCGAGGAGCTCCACGCCGTCCAAGCCCGTTGGGCCAGCAAGCCCGGCGATACCCCCCCGTCTGATTCGGACCAATAGGCGCGGGTAATCGTGTCACGGGCTACTGCAAGAAGCACAGACCTGTGACGGCTGGTAAGAATTACAAACCTTCTGAGGCGGACAGTAAAACATCCCAGCTCCAAGAAGACCAGCTACAAGAAGAACGGCGGCCAGCTCAAAGATGACCGCCGCATTCGCTTCGCAATTCGAACGCCATACCTGGTTGCGGTTCCGCGTCTGGTTGAGCAGCGCCGCGCCAGTTCGCCCACTCGCTACTCCGTAGGCTTATCCTCATGCTTCTTGTGGCGCTTGAGCCAGAGGCCCAGCGTGATGGCAACGGCCGCGGCCGCCAGCAGGATGCCGGAAAAGACGGCCATGCCCCAGATCGGGTCGCTCGTCTGCGGCAGGCGGACGCCAAAGATGGTGCGGCCGGGCTTGGCGGGCTTTTCGGGAGGCACCGTTTCGCCCGTGTAGGTCGGGTCGAACTCGATCCTGTCGGGCTTGGTGCCCTGATCGTCCTTGACCACGAGGCGCGCCACGTGGATGCCGTCGCCCTCGGCATCGTTCTCGACGGTCACGGACACGCGGTAGGACTTGCCGTCCAGCCACAGGTGCTCGTCGGAGGCGTCGGTCACGCAGCGCAGCGTGTACTCGTACACGCCGACGGTGTCGAAGGAGATGGCGTCGGCAGCAGCCTCGGCGCGCGTGCGCAGCGCGATGGCCTTGTCCGCCGTGCCGGTGATGGTGAAGTTGTACACGTCGCCCGTAGCGCCCGCGGGCAGCGGCGCGCCGTTCACAGCCGTCAACTCGTACTCAAAGGTGCCGTCCGCCCACGCCTCGGGCACCTGACCCGTCGTGGAGTAGATCTGGTGGATGTCCAGCGCCTCGATGTCCGCCGCCAGCGCGCGCAGCGGCGCCGCCGCGAAAGCTGCAAGCATCACAAAAGTGGCGCACGCCAGCACGAGCGTACGCAGATGGCGCCCGGCACCGCCCGTCTTATGATCCTGTACCAATTTCATGTTGCTCATAGCTTCCTATTCTTTCGTCCGTTCTTGTTGCTCTTGCGCGGAGCGCCGACCACCCACGCGATCGCGATGAAGACCAGCAGTGCGATGCCGACCTTTGCCCACAGCGGGAATCCCTCGTCCCGCGTGCCCGCGAGCGTGCGGCTGACCTCCTGCTCCTGGTACGGGTTGTCGTAGGTCTGGTCCGTGATCTTGGCGAAGACCACGTGCCGCCCGTTGGTGCCGGTGGCGCACGTGCTCAGCACCAGGATGTGGTCCTCGGGGCTGAGCTCGCCCTGCCACACGCCCGCGTGCTCGCGCACGTAGGCGATGAAGTCCTCCGTGCTGGGGTCCGTGCCCACCGAGGTGCTGTACACCGTCCGGTCGTACGCGTCGGCGTCCATGTAGGCGACGATCTCGATGCCGTGGTGGGCGCCATCGTAGTAGAGGTCCCCGTGGTTGTGCTGCTCCAGGTACGTGCTCTGCCCGTAGCGGTCCAGATCGCCGAACATCAACGAGTCTTCCATGTGGTGCCCGTAGATGATCGTGGCGGGCGCGCTGAAGTCGTTCGGCTGGCGGTAGTCGATGAAGAGGGACCCGGAGAGGGCAAACGCACCCGTCGGATCGGTATTGAGGTACTTCTCGTTGTCCTCGCCCCGGACCACCGGGTAGTCCACGCCCGTGCCGTAGATGGTGAGCCACGCGCAGACGTCCGGGTTTGTGGCCTGGAGCTCGGAGAAGCCGGGCCCATCCGCATCGGGCTTGTACGACTCGAAGACCTCCGCGGATGCCTCGTCGACCACCCGACCGTTGTCCACCAGGACGTAGGCCGAGTAGACGACGATAATCACCACTAGTGACAAGACCAACCCGTCGACCAGCCAATTGGCTAGCCGTATGGCCCCTTTGGCCAGCCGACGGGTCAGGTCATGCCACATTCCGAGCGAACCTTACTTCTCGAGCTTACGCTTGGCGGTGCCGTAAGCAGCGACGCCGGCAGCAGCGACGCCGATCATCACGATGAAGGGCGCGTTGTTGACGATGAGGCCGGTGACGACGGTGTCATTCTTGGCATTGGTCACCGTGACATTGGCGCCGGTCTCCGCGAGAACGGTATCGTTCTTGACCTCGCCAGTAGTCGTGTAGCCAGCTTGACCGGACTCGGTCTCGGTAACCTTATAGGTGGTACCGACAACCACATTATCGAAGGTTACAGAGCCGGCATCGGCAGCCTTGAAGGTCCAGGAGCCGTCGTCGTTCTGCGTAAGGTTGGAGACGGTAGTACCCGGCTTAGCGGTAGCAGTGATGGATTTCACGGTCCAGCCATCTGGTACGTTACTGGGAGCAGTGAAGTTCACAGTGAAATCGAAGAGCTTGGTCTTATCACCCTGCGCACCAGTAACGGTCTTCGTCACCACGAGAGGCTTGTTCTCGCCGTCGTTGGTCTTCTCGGTGTAGGTGTTTGTGAAAGTCGCGGTCGTAACCTTCTTGCTAGCGTCATTCGTCGTGGAAGTAGTGCCATCCTTCACGAGCTTGACATCGCTGACCCACTCTGTAGTGTGAGTGTCGTCAGCGTTGCTGACGGTAGCAATCAACGTGTAAGTCTCGGTATCATAGACCATGCCAGTGGTGCTACCAGCGGTCTCGGCAACCTTCCAAGCGTAAACACCAGCATGAGGAAGAGTAGGAAGAACAATGCCGTAGGTCGCAGTCGTCTCCGTTTCATCGGAAGCTGCGGACAGAGCAGTGGTAGTGATGGTCGCATTGCCATACTCAGTCGTCGCCACGGTTGCGGTTGCATTAGCGGCGTTCTGGTTCAGCTGAACGGGGGTTGCCGTAAAGGCAAACTGCTCGGAGACCGTGGAACCCGCATTTGTCTCGAGCTTCTTCGTAACACCATTATTCACAGTGTACTCAGCCGTAGCACCAAACGCCGCAACGGGGCTCAGCGCCATGACCAGGGACAGACCGGCTGCGACGGCGCCCACGCTCTTCTTTCCAAATTTCATAGCAATCATCCTTCCAATAGCTTGCTTGCTACTTACTACCTTTATATCCACGACCTCAGAAGTTCTTCTTCTCTCAGAAGTTGCGCCTCCTGATGATCGTCATTGCCTCGCCTTCGGTACCGGTGTCGATGTCGACCGGCCCGTAGATCCTGCTGTCCTTCGACGACGGGCGGTTGTCGCCCATCACGAAGACCTGCCCCGCTCCGACGGTGACCGGGTAGGTGATGCCGTCCGTGAACGGCTCGGTCTCGGCGTAGATGCTGGTCTCGCTCTGCAGGTAGCCGTTGATCAGCAACCCGTCGGAACTGAAATCCACCTCGTCGCCCTCGACCGCGATAACGCGCCGCACCTCCTCGTCGTCTCCGTCGTCCACCACGATCAGGTCGCCTGCCACGTAGTCCTTTTGCAGGCGGTAGTACACCACCAGGTCGCCCTCGCGCACCGCGGGCCGCATGCTCTCGTCCCCCACCTGGACCACGCCAAAGAGGAAGAGGAACACCATCGCGATGAACCCGAGCACCATCGCCACCTTCAGCAAGAGCAGGATGAGCTGCGTCCCCAGTGGCTGGTCGGAGTCATCGGACCCCACCGTCGCCTCCGGTGCGGCCTGTACGCCTGTCGCGAAGCGGCCCTGCGTCTCGGTGAGATCGGGGTCCGCCGCGAACCTGGCGTGACGCCGGCCGTAGGCCTCGTGCTTAGGCATCATCCCCTCCGCGCATGTGCGAGCCCTGGCGGGACGCGCCCTTGAGGTTGGTACCCCGGTGGGTCGCACTCTTGTGGTTGGTACGCCTATGCCAGCCGCGCGCGGTGTGCGCGCCGGTGGTTGCGGATTCTAGGGCGTTGCGCTGCAGGAGCGCCATTCCGCCCACGATTGTGAACGCCGCGACGGCGACCGCCGTGAGCGCGCCCGGGATGCCGGCCGATTTGATGCCGGTGATCACGGTGTTGGTCTTGGTGTTGGTGAAGACGATCGTGGTGTCGCCGTTGAGGACAATCTGCGCGCCATTGCTGTAGTCCTGCGAGTCGCCGTCCCCAACCTTGTAGGTCGTCGTATAGCCGTCCTGGTTAGCCTTGTCCTCCGTCACCGTTACAGTGTCGCCGTACTTGAAATTGAATGTTGCGAAGCTTCCTTCGGTCGTATCGGCATTTCCGTCGGCAGTGGTGTCCTTAATCGTCGCGGTCTGCTCCGTGTTGTTCGGACCAGTCACCTTGACTTCCCAGGTCTTGGTCGTATCCGCCTGAGCACCCGTCAGGTTCTTCTGAATTGTCAGAGTGACGTTCTGACGGGCGTTGACCACGGTGACGGCCACTTTGCTGTCGTCAACAGTAATGTTCTGGTTCCCATCGTCCAGCGTGGCGACAAGGATGTACTGGCCGTCCTGGTCCTTCTCATAAGCCACATGCAGCGCATGGGTCATGGTGGCAGGCAGGTCGTAGCCGTTAGGTGCCGCGGTCTCGGTGATTGTGTAGTCGCCAGTGGCCAGGCTGGCGATGGAGAAGGTGCCCTTGGCGTCGCTATTGGCCGCAGTCTCGAACTCGTGCACCACGGTGCCCAGCGTGCCGTCAGCCTGCACGTACTTGGTCACGGCATCGTCGCCCTCGCCCATGGTCTGCGAGACGGTGAACTTGGCGCCACTCAGCTTAGTGCTGGGGTTCTCGCTGTCCACCTTGGTAAGGGTGAAGCTGCAGGTAGCAGGCATGTAGGTGTTGGTAATCTCCACTTTGTCCGTGCTGCCGGCTTGAACCGTAGTTTCGATGGCATTCTCGTAGGTCGAGGTCATGCTATAACCTTCCACCGCTGCGGCGTCCGCGTCCTCGGTGGTTGTAAAGGTCACGGACTGGCCGGAGGTCACGGTCACATCCTTGCTGGTGTAGGTGAGTTTGTAGGAGCCGTTGGCGCCCTCAGTCACGCCGGTGAGGGTCAGGTCCACAGGGTTATCGCCCACCTTGGTTGAGATGAAGCTCTTCTGCTCCAGGTCGGACACCTGCTCTTTCGTCAGGCCCTCAACGGTCTTCTCCACCGTCAGACGAGCCTTGTCCTGCGCGACAGAAGGCTGATTCTGGCTGTATGACACATGATCCAGGAAGTTGCCAACCGTGCTGTTACCACTCGCCGTGTCGACTGCCATGAAAAAGTAGCGGGAGGTGAACTGACCCTCGGGGACGGTCATTTCGCCGGAGCAGTTCTTCCATTCTGATTTGAGATATGGGCTGTCATGCCAAAAGCCCCACCTATCATAGTATCCAGATTGATATGTTATACCTGCAGTGTCCTGGTACACATAGACGGTGTAGGTCTTATCTCCACTTGTGACCTTGTTGTCACCGTTCTTGTTTGTCAAGCTGGCATAGAAATCCTGCAGCTGTTTTTGGGTCGTAATATCCTCAACCAGTTCAACAGGCGCGATTATCAAGGCCATCGTGTCGCCCTTGCTATAGTTTTGGTTGATTCTGTTATCGCCGGCCGTGCGGGCACGATGCGCGAAGCTCCAGTACATGGTCTGGCCCGGCATGGTCAGCACGTCTTGGTAAAGAGTGCTGTACTGGTCTGCATTGAGCTCGGCGAAGTAGGTTCCGTCAGCAGCACCCTGATCAGGGTCAGAACTAGAGACGTACCACTGCATGCCGTTAGCCCTGCCCTGGCCAATCTCGATGTGAGGCGAGGTCGAGTTCCAGCTGGGTACGGTGCTTGAGGGATTTTGATCATTGAAGTAGGCCGCAGTGTTGTTCTCGAAGGAGCCATTTTCAAGCTCGCCAGCATAGGTGACGGTCTTCTGTGCGGTTAGATTGGTCTGCCCCGCCTTGGAGACCGTCACGGTGTAGGTAGCCTTCGCACCATTGGTATACGCAACGTTAATCCAGCCACCATTCTGCTCGACAGCCTGGACGGTACCAGTGGTGGTGACCTTCTTGAGGCCATTGCTGCAATCAGCACCATTGGAGCTGGACCACTTGACCGTGTAGCCGGCGGCGGCGAGCCTGGCGGCGGCCTCGGCGCCCGTGTACTCCTTGCCGTCGATGGTCGCCTTGAGGATAAACTGACCGTTGGCCTTGACGTCATCCTGGATAACTATTGCGGTCGCAGTCGCGTTGGTCGGGTAGTCACCATCGCCGACGAGATCCTCATCCTCGGTTCCGATCTCAGCGGCCTTTGCCTCGGCAGCAATCTTATCAGACGTGTCAGCATCGTCAGACACGTTAGCGCCATCGGCAGTATCGTCATCTGCCCTCTTTGGGGCAACAGCATCTGCCGCTACGTTATCATCAACGGAATTATCAGTCGCATCGGTATCTACCGACGGGACGGCGGCGACCGACTCGGTCTCCTGCACAGCATCTTCCGGCTCGGTAGCACGCGCGATGTCAACACCGTTCAGCGCGAGCACCATGGCCAGCGTCACGGCGAACACGGGGAGCAACCCGATCAGCCACTTTACTGGGCTTTGCCTACGAAGCCCCCCCCCCGGTTCTTACTCATATGTTGCTCCCCCAAACTCACTACCAACCTCGCGCGAAGGACACGCCACGCTGGCTCCATTTGCATTCCGTGCGGTGGCGCCTGCTTGCTGCGGAAGGCCGCCAGCCGGCGCTGATAGTTGGACCGATCTAATTCTTGTACTTGTACAGGCTATTCTCATCCCTCTGGTATTACGATATTGCGACTTGGGGACGAACAGCAGGAAAATTGGTACGAAAGTTCAGATTTCGTTCAGTTTCGAACAGCCTCCGCCTGTCTTTCCGCCGCCACTTGTCCTCCCGCCTCGGCTTGTCTTGCCGCCTCGGCGCGGTCGCCTCTCGCCTGTCTGCGCCTCTTGCCTTTCTTCTTCTCGAATGCGATGCCATTGTACCGTCATGCGCCGCCGCGCCACTTATATATATGTAAGCGCTCGGTATGCGGAAGTGCCCGGCGCATCTGCAACCGTATCGCGTACTTGGTGCGCAACGTCTTGCACGGCCAGCGATATCTAGTATAATTCTCATAAGAATTATACTAGATAGAATTATTTGGAGCTACATGTTTGTAGGAAGAGAAACCGAGCTTAAACAACTCGAAGAGCTTTATTCTGCCGAGACCTTCCAGATGGTAGTCGTCTACGGTAGACGCCGTGTGGGAAAGACCGCTCTCATCACTCGTTTCGGGGAGGACAAACGCACCATCTATTTCACGGCTCTCGAGCAGTCAGACGCCGACAACCTCGCGGATTTCAGTAGACGCATCTATGAGTTCTTCGGCCTTCCCGTCTCCGTCGGAGCCTTTGCGTCGTGGAGCGACGCCTTCGATTACATCGCCAAAAAAGCTCGCGAGGAGCGCTTCGTGCTCATTTTCGACGAGTTCCCCTATGCGGTACGACGCAATGAGTCTCTTCCCTCCGTCCTACAGGTCGCCATCGACCACCAGCTCAAAGGCACGGGCATCTTTCTCATACTCTGCGGGAGCAACCAAGGGCTCATGGAATCGCAGGTCCTAGGCAAGCGCAGTCCGCTGTACGGTCGTCGTACAGCTCAGATGAGACTCAACCAGCTCGGCTACCGCGATGCGGCAAAGATGCTGCCTGGCTTGGATCCGCAGGAACAGTTCCGCTTCTATGGCTGCTTCGGTGGGGTGCCTTACTATCTCGAGCAGGTGCATCCGGATGCGGACCTACGCGAGAATCTTGCCTCGCTCTACTTCAGCCCCACGGGATTTCTCTACGATGAGCCCCTCGGGCTCCTCCGCGAGGAACTCGATGAACCCGCTCTGTACGCATCCATCCTCAGGGCTGTTGCGGCAGGAGCCAATCGCCCAAAGCTTGTGTCCGACCGCACGCAGATTTCGCAAACCACCTTGCCCAAGTACTTTCGCACCCTCGTCGATCTCGGCATTCTCGAACGAGTTGCCGCATTCGGCGAGAACCCCAAGACGAGCAAGCGGGCGATTTACCGTGTGGCAGACGCGTGCTATGACTTCTGGTTCCGCTTCGTGATGCCGAGGACTTCCGAAATCGAGCAAGGACTGGGACCCATCGTAGCGAAACGCCTGCCCGAAGCGCAGCTGGCGGGATACCTGGGTCACCGTTTCGAGCGGGTGTGTGCCGAATGGCTGCGCGAGCAGGCAATAGCAGACAGTTTGCCAATCCAGGCGACGAGCGTCGGATCGTGGTGGGGCACCAACCCGACAACCCACGCGCAGGACGACATCGATGTGCTCGCAGCCGACAAGGAAGCGAAAACCCTCCTTATCGGCGAATGCAAGTATCGCGAGTCGTTTGACGAGACGGCAGAGCTAGCGGACTTGGAATCCAAACGTGACCTGATCAAGGACTATAGCGTCTCCCACATCGCGCTCTTCTCGAAAACGCCGGTGTCCGCTGGCACGCGGGAGAAGTACCAGGCAAGGAAAGACGTCCTGCTCGTGAGCTTGGACGAGCTGTACCGATAATCTGTGCTCGCGCTTGCCAGAGGAATGGCTCTGATACTCGAGGTACCCAGAAAAAAGTCAACGTTGGATGATGTTCGGGAAATGCCTTGCGGGAGTTTTACCAGCGATACCTCATCCAACGTTGACTCTACAGTTTCGGGCGTCTGGCACTTGTCTTGTCGCCGCAGCCGCGCTGCCCTCGAGCGGTCGTGCCGGCACTTCGCAGATTTCTGGTCCCCGCATCACGCTCTAACGACAGGTTATTGGCGTTAGACGCATCTCTGGGATTCTAACGACAGTTTTCGGCCGAAAAGTGTCGTTAGAAGGTGTCACTGTGACTGGTGTGCGTGGCTAGGACGTAGCGGATGTCGCCGATGATCAAGCCGTGTGCGCGGAGCTCCTTGTGGAAGGCGTTGAGCGTGCCGGGGAGGTCCGTGTCCACGAGCAGACTGC
Organism: uncultured Actinomycetes bacterium; assembly: GCA_900314685.1. Classification (GTDB taxonomy): domain Bacteria; phylum Actinomycetota; class Coriobacteriia; order Coriobacteriales; family Atopobiaceae; genus Olegusella. The sequence goes on from OMWE01000010.1 coordinate 24,854, forward strand.
CTACGAGGTAGGTGTGCGTGCGACCGTATGTCAGCGCCGTGCTTTCTGGCATGGTGACTCCGCTAGACCTCGATGACGCCGGGGGCGTGGTGCACAGTGCACTCTAAGGGATCTTGACCTCTACCGCGATGGCGGGCTGCACGGCGGCCGCGAAGGTCTGAGCGTCTTCGCGCCGACCGACGATGCTGCCGTAGTGCGTGGGGATGGCGACCTGGGGGGCCATCTCGTTGATGAGGTCGGCGGCTTCGCGGGGGGTCATCGTGTAGGTCCCGCCGATGGGGACGAGCGCCACGTCGCAGCGGACGGCGCGCGCCTCGGGCGTGGCGTCCGTGTCGCCCGAGATGTAGACGGTGCGGCCGCATAGGTCGAGCACGTAACCAACCCAGCCGGCCTCGCGGGGATGGAAGCGCTTGTTGATGTTGTACGAGGGCACGGTGTCGAAGGCCAGACCGCCAATCTCGTAGTGGCTGTCGGGTGCGACAGCGCGGACGTCGCATGCGGGACCAAGCTCGCGCTGCACGTCCGCGGCCATGCGCTCCGGAACCACGACGATGGTGGGTGTGGGTGCGTCCGTCTTTGCGACCTTGGCGATGTCCTCGGGCGAGTAGTGGTCGTAGTGGTCGTGCGTGATGAGGATGAGGTCCGCGTCGTGCGGGGCCTCACTCATCTGGAAGGTATCGGCGTAGATCGTGAGGCTGGCGCCCGAGGGCTGCTTGGTGCGGATGCGGATACTGCTCTGGGTGAAGACCTCGATATCGGCGGTGAGCGCGCTGGTTGCGGGCATGGTTTGTCCCCCTTTGTCCCCTCTTGGTCTCCCTATCGCGGATGGTCGCCATGCGGATGGCTGCAATCGTGGATGGTCGTCATCGTGGGAAACGGCACGTCTATTGTTGCCGATAGCGCGGGTCCGGGTCCATGGTTTCTGGCAAACGGTCCCGTCGCGGGGCACTATCGTGCGACATCGCGATGCAGCGGGCCAAAGCAGTGCGAAGCACGAATCGCTAGGGCGCCGGGAAAAAGAGGTTCTGCAGGATCTGCAACACGACGGCGCAGGCGATGGCGAACCCCGCGAGGCGGGTGCCGATCCGCTCGATGTCGGGCACGTCGTCGCTGCGGAAACCGATATGGTGGCTGAGCAGGGTGCGGGCTGTGTTCACGCGCGTCATGATTTTGGTGCGGCGCGCGAGCTCCGCCTCGCCAGATGCGCGGTCAGGATGATACTTTGCCGCCGTCCGACGATAAGCCGCTTCGAGTTCTTCTGCGGTGAAACCGTCGGGCAGACCGAGCAGGCTCATGGCGCGCACAATCTCGTCGCGCTCGGCATATGTGGGTTCGTCCATGGGACCCCCTACCCCGGCCCGGTCTCCGCTGTGCTCTGTGGCGGCATCAAGCGTCTCGGCGACCATACGGCGCCAGGCCACCCTGTCATCGTATGCCTATCCCCGCGTGCGGCGCCAGCCCGATCTCCCTCGGAATCGACGAAAAGCCGCCATGAGGGCACTTGTCGACGCCCCATTTGCTGTCAACGGCTGCCTGTCGAGCTCATTTTTACCGTCGGCGGCTACCCGAAAGGTTGTTTTATGCAGAAAGCAGACAGTCGGTACTCGGGGTCTCTAAATTTATCATGCCCACAGTGCGTTATTGCAATATTTATCCTGCGATTTTTCAGATATTTCCGTCAGAATATCTCTTATGGGCATGATTAGTTTCGGGCACTTCGATTATCGTATTCACATTTCCGCGCATAGCACCGAGTGCGCCCGCAACGATCGACCGTCACGGAGCATTTAGCATGGATGCTTTTCTGACAGATGAGACTTCGTGCGCGCTTTTGCGCGTCGCGCGGTACATGGCGCTGCCGCGCATGAGCGAATGTGCGGCGCGTGCGGTATCGGTAAATCCCAGTGCGCAAACACAGTGGTGGCGCCCGGCGGCAAGGTTTGTAGGGCAATTCATACCCGTAGACGAAAAACATCCGCTCTGTGTAAGCGTGCCTGACCATCGCTCACGAGTGCAATCGTCCCAGGTGCGAAGCGTTATTTGCTCCACGGTCCTTCCAAAAGGGTCCTATCTATCGCTGGAAATGGGCAACGACGCAGATCCCGATGACGTCTTCATCGCCATCGAGTCGCCAGCCCATTCGTTCGCGAGTCTCGCGCGCGTTCTCGACCAAGCGGAGCGCGCCGGCCGACTGACCCATCTGCAAGCCCGGGCGCTGCTCCTGGCGTACGGTTACGAGCTCTGCGGCAGTTATGCGCGCGACCCCACACGACCGCTCACAGCCGACTGTCACTATCGGCTCGAGCCATCGGCGACGCCTGACGATTTGACTACCTGGTGCCGAGCTCGTACAGGCCGCAGCGCGCGCGGTATCCGGCTCGCGCGCGAGTGTGCGCCGCAGGTCATGGCTGGTTCGGCGTCGCCGGCGGAGACGATTCACGGCATCGTGCTCACGTCGCCACCCGAGCTCGGCGGGCTCGGCATGCCAGACGTGCTCATGAATCACACTCTGCAACTATCCGCGGAGGAAGCGGCCCTCATGCACCGCCTCCCGCTGACGCCGGATCTGACGTTTCCGCAGCTCGACGGCCTCGTGCTCGAACATCAAGGCGGCACCCACGACGCCCCGCTCCAGTACCGCGAAGACGCCAGCCGCACGCAGGACTACTGGGCGCTCGGTCGGCCGGTCGTCATGACGTCGTCCGCGGATTTCGAGTCGCCGGCGGCATACGACGCGTTCCTCCGTCGGCTCCTTGCCGGGGTGCGACGTCGTCTCGGGGCTGCGGCGAGCGAGCCGTACCAGGCCATCCTCGACGACCCGAGGGCGACGGCCGCCAGGCACGAGCTGCTCTCGACCCTCACCGATCGCATGCACGACCCCTGGCACTGGTAACATTACGTTGCGAAACCACCAGCAGCGCCGACGGCCTACCCCGCCGACCACTCGCTTCACAGACGACCCACCCTAACGACGGTCAACGCGCGAGGTCCGTTGCCGATATCCACAGGAGGAAAGCATCATGGCCATGAAGAAACTCCCGCCCGCCGAGAAGGCCTACGAGGCCTACTCCGCCATCGCCGACGGCCGCGTGGAGATGCACGAGGCGAGTGGTGACGGCGGAACCGCTTCGGGCTATGCGCTCGTCGACTCCAGCGACCGCACCAAGACGTACGAGGTGGCTTGGAAGGGCGACACCTACTCCTCCACCGACAACGGCACCTACTGGCAGGGCTACGCCGGCTATCCGGTGATCGCGGTGCTCGTCCTGCAGGGACGGTTGCCGCAGCCGCCCGCCGACACCCTGGCCGACCTCGCCGGCGTGCCGTGGAAGCAGCTCAATGACGCACACAAGCGCGACTACGCCGCCGCGGCTGACGAGGCGCTGGCCGGCAAGCCCCATGAGCAGGAGCTTCGTGCAGCGGTAGACGAACTCAACCAGGCACTCGCAGGCCTCGATCTGACGCTCAAGCGCGGCCGCGTGAAGCATCCGCGCGGCGCGGCGGAGGTCGGCACGGAGCCCGATGCCGGTACGACCACCGGCACGGAGGTCAGCAGCGCCGCGACCACCACCGCCGCACCCGGCACCATGCGCTTCATCTCCTGGAACATCGACTCCCTCAACGCCGCACTCACGGGCACGAGCCCCCGCTCCGAGCTCACGCGCGACGTCCTGCGCACCATCGCCGCGCAGGACGCGGACATCATCGCCATCCAGGAGACCAAGCTGCCCGCCACCGGCATGAACAAGAAACAGGCCGCCGCTCTCGCGGATTTCTTCCCCGGCTACGACTACGCCTGGGTCAGCTCACACGAGCCCGCGCGCAAGGGCTACGCAGGCACGATGGCCCTCTACAAGAAGGGCATGGACGTCACCGCGACCTACCCCGCGATCGGCGCGCCCGAACCCATGGACGAGGAGGGCCGCATCGTCACGCTCGAGCTGCCCGAGTGCTTCTTCACGCTGGTCTACACGCCCAACGCGGGCGACGGCCTGCGCCGCCTGGCCGAGCGCCAGGTCTGGGACGAGCGCTTCGCCGACTACCTGGCCGAGCTCGATGCGAAGAAGCCCGTGATCACCTGCGGCGACTTCAACGTGGCGCACGAGGAGATTGACCTGGCCAACCCCGCCGGCAACCACCAGTCCGCCGGCTTCACCGACGAGGAGCGCGCGGGCTTCACGGCGCTGCTGGGCCGCGGGTTCACGGACAGCTTCCGCCACGTGCACGGCGACGTGGAGGGCGTCTACTCCTGGTGGGCGCAGCGCGTGCGCACCAGCAAGATCAACAACTCCGGCTGGAGAATCGACTACTTCCTCGTGTCCGACCGCATCGCCGACCGCGTCGTGCGCTCCGAGATGCTGGACTCCGGCCCGCGCCAGGACCACACGCCCCTTCTGCTGGAAATCAAGTAGGAGCTGCTAAAAGAGTGAGACAGAAAGGTGCGGGGCTAGGGGGAGGTCTCCCTTTTCCCCGCGCCTGCGTGCGTCAATCCCCCGTCCCCTGTCACGCGGGCGTGTCAATCCCCCGTCACCTGTCACGCAGCGCGGCGGCGACGGCTGCACGCAGCGCGGGCAACGTCTCCTCCGCGAACCAGGGATTCTTCTTCATCCAGAGCTGGTTGCGCGGCGAGGGGTGCACCAGCGGGAAGTATTCCGGCTGCCACCGCTGCCAGTCGCGCACCACGCCCGTGAGCGGCACGGACTGCTTGAGCCCCAGGTAGCGGTGGACGGCGTACGTACCGACCAGCACGGTCAGCCGGACCTGCGGCATCATGCCCAGCAGAACCGGATGCCACTTCTCGGCGAAGCCCTTGCGCGGCGGCAGGTCGCCGCCCTTGCCCTTGCCGGGGAAATAGAAGTCCATCGGCACGATCGCCACCTGGTGCGGGTCGTAAAAGGTCTCGCGGCTCACACCCATCCAGTCGCGCAGGCGGTCGCCGCTCTGGTCGTTCCAGGGGATGCGCGTCTCCTGCGCCACGCGGCCGGGCGCCTGCCCGATCACCATCACGCGCGCATCGGCCGCCACGGCGTAGAGCGGGTCGATGCCCGCCGCCGTGTAGTCGGCGTTCTGCGGGTCAGCCTTGATCGCCTCAAAGACCTCGTCGAACGTCTGGTACGTCGCTTGCTGCATCTGCTCCGCCATGCTTCCGCCTCCGATAAGATACACGGTCCGGCTGCGTGGTCCCGTCGTCTACGGCGGCCCGCCAAGTCGCTCAGCCCTACCGTAGCGCATCCCGGAGGCCGCCGCGCGACGAAACCAAGGCTTAACAGAATCGGGGTTGCGCCGCGAGGCGCGGCCGCGCTATAGTGCCTGCAACGGCAAGCGCACAGCGCAGCCGAGACACACGACGAGACACCGAGAGGAGCGCCAGACATGACCAGCTTCGTTGCCAACTTCGCAAACAACTCCATGAACTGGTGGTGGCGCGGTCCTCAGGCGGTCGGTCGATCGTGAGTCTCTCGCGCCATATCCACGCGGAATAGAGGGCTCCCGGATTGACCGGGAGCCTTTTTTCATGCGCAGTCAAGGCAACTACCAGTCCCACCCACCACAAGCAAGACAGATAAGACAAACAAGAAAGACAGGCACCTCCAGAAAGGACCCCACAATGTCTCAGACCACCCAGCCCCGCACCATCGCCAGCACCGACGGCGGCAAGCTCGACATCCGCGCTCTTGTTCTCCTCGCCATCCTTTTGGCCGCCGGCTTCATCCTCAACTTCACCGTGGGCAAGGCCATCTCCTCCATCTCCGGCGGCCTCATCAGCCCCGAGTTCATCATCTCTGCCTTTTGCCTGACCATCCTGGTGGTGCGCCCCAACATCCCGCAGGCGCTGGTCATCGGCCTAATCTCCGCCGCCGTGATCCAGATCACCACCACCTCGCCCTTTGTCGACTTCGCCGCCGAGGGCATCGCCGCCATGCTCATGGCCGCCATCGTCCAGGCCGGCATGCAGGGCAAGGCCAAGAAGTTCGTCCCCGCACTGGGCGCCCTGGTGACCACCGTCGTCTCCGGCCTCATCTTCATGGTCATCAAGATCGCCATGATCGGCGCCGCCCAGGAGCTGGTCGCCGCCATGCTCCCCGTGGTGATCCTCACCGCCGTCTTCAACGCCATCCTGGTGCAGGCCCTCTACCTGCCCATCTGCAAGGCCCTCAAGGTCGAGGCCTAGCACCCGCGCCGGCGGGGCGCCAGACTCGGGGCGCCTCGCCGACCCACCCGTACGACCCGCACATCACCCAGCATCACCCGCCAACAACGGTCAATCACATCGCACGCACGCAAGAAAGGAAGACCATCATGGCAACCACCAATCAGCAGGCCCGCACCGTCAACCCCTCCACCAGCAAGGTAGGCGACGTCTCGTCCCTCATCCTCCTCGCCGTCCTGCTGGCCGCCGGCTTCATCCTCAACTTCACGCTGGGCAACGCTCTGGCCATCGTGGGCATCAAGCCGCAGTTCATCATCGCCGCCTACTCGCTGGCCATCCTCCTGTCCGGCGCCGGCCCCGCCCAGGCGGTCATCTACGGCCTGATCTCCGCCGCCGTCATCCAGTTCACCACCTCCATCCCCGGCCTGAACTTCTTCACCGAGTCCGTCTCCGCCCTGCTCATGTCCTTCCTCGTCGCCCGCAAGGTCGGCGGCGACAAGCTCTACCCGCTGGTCTGCACCTTCCTGACCACCCTGCTGTCCGGCGCCCTCTTCGCCGTGTGCGGCACGCTGATCATGGGCGCGGCGCTGCCCACCGTGCTGGTCAAGGTCCCGCTGGTCCTGGGTACCGCCGTCTTCAACGCCGTGGTCGTCCAGGCGCTGACCCCGGCCCTGCGCAAGGTCCTCAAGCGCTAAGACACACGCATCGCACCATCGGGCCGGGCGCCGCGTCCGGCCCGTTAGTCATGTAGACCGTCGGCGCCGCCCAGAAAGCCCGCGGACAACAAGCGCCACACTGCAAACGCCACCAGTACGTAAGGGGCACCCATGCCAGAGCAAGAACCGATAACCACATCAGACGCCATGCCGGGCGCAACCGCAGGTACCGCCGACGCTGTGGCCGTAGCCGCGGCGGCCGCGCCCGTCATCGAGCTGCGCGACGTTTCCTTTGCCTACGCGGGCAAGGAAGACGAACCGCCCGCACTCGACCACGTGTCGCTCACGGTCAGGCCGGGCGAGTTCGTGGGCGTGCTGGGCCCCAGCGGCGCCGGCCGCTCCACGCTCGCCGCCGTGATGAGCGGCGCGATCCCCCACCACTTCGGCGGGCAGCTCTACGGTGCGGCGCTGGTCGACGGCCACGACACCTGCGAGGTCAGCCTCACGGACATCTCGCAGATCGTGGGCAGCGTCCTGCAGGACATCGACACCCAGATGGTGGCCTCCGTGGTCGAGGACGAGATGCTCTTTGGCCTGGAGAATTTCGGCGTGCCCCACGACCAGATCGAGGCCCGGCTGCAGGAGGCGCTGGACACCGTCGGCATCGCCGACCTGCGCGAACGCGAGATCGCAACCCTCTCAGGCGGCCAGAAGCAGAAGGTGGCCATCGCCGCCATCCTGGCCCTCAAGCCGCGCGTGCTCGTGCTGGACGAGCCCACCGCGGCCCTGGACCCCGCGGCGTCGCGGCTCGTCTTCGACACGCTGCGCGAGGTGCGCCGCGAGGGCGTGGCCGTGGTCGCCATCGAGCAGAAGGTGGCCCTGCTTTCCGAGTATTGCGACCGCGTGCTGGTGATGAGCCGGGGCCGGGTCGTGCTGGACGGGACACCGCAGGAGGTCTTCTCGCACGCCGACCAGCTGCGCAGCATCGGCGTGGACAGCCCCCGCGTGGCGCGCGTCTACAACTCGCTGGCGCGCGACAGCCTGGTGGCGCCCGGCGCCCCCTGCCTCACGGTCGACGGGGCCGCGGACCTGGTAAAGAGTCTGGTGGTCCCGGCGCTCGCGTCGCTCGGCGACAAGGCCATGAGCCCCGAGCTCTCCGCCTACCGCGCGCCCTCCAAGCACGCCCCCCTGCCGCGCCCGCACGCCGAGGGGGCCGACCCCGTGGTGGAGCTGCGAGGGGTGAGTTTTGCTTACCCGGGCGGCGCGTCGGTGGACGACCTCGACATGAAGGTCTACCCCGGCGAGGTCGTGGGCGTGGTCGGCCAGAACGGCGCAGGCAAGACGACCCTCACCAAGCTGCTGAATGGCCTGCTCAAGCCCTCGGCGGGCACGGTGCGCATCGCGGGGCTCGACACCCGCGAGGTGCCCACGTCGCGGATCGCCGCGCACTGCGCCACGCTCTTCCAGAATCCCGACCGCCAGCTCTGCCGCGACACCGTGCTGGAGGAGGTGGCGTTTGGCCTGGAGCTGCACGGCACGCCCGAGGCGGAGGCCCGCGAGCGCGCCACGGTGGCCTGCGAGCGGTTCGGCCTGCCCCTGGGCGAGGCGCCCTTCTCGCTCTCGCGCGGCCAGCGGCAGATGGTGGCGCTGGCGTCGGTCGTCGTGATGGACCCACAGGTCGTGCTCCTGGACGAGCCCACCAGCGGCCTCGACTACCGCGAGTGTATGACCGTGATGGCCACGGTGGCCGAGATGGCCCAGCGCGGGTGCGCCGTGATCATGGTGTGCCACGACATGGAGGTCGTCTCGGACTTTGCCGAGCGGCTGGTGGTGATGGCCGACGGTCGCATCGTGGGCCGCGGTCCGCTGCTGCCCGTCTTCTCCGACGACGAGCTCATGGCTCGCGCCAGCGTGGCCGCGCCGCAGATTATCGGCCTCTCGTGCCGCCTGGCGCGCGAGGTCTCGCCCGAATTCGCAGACATCAGCCAGGTCGCCGGCATCGTGGACCTCACCGAGGAGATGGTTGGCCGTGATTAACGTCATCGACTACGTGCCGGGCACGACGCTGCTGCACCGGCTGAACCCCGTGACCAAGCTGGCCATCGCCACCGCCATCATCGTGGCGACCTTCCTGGCCACCACGTACGGGATGCTCTTTGCGCTGCTCGCGCTCACGCTGTGCCTCGGCGCGTACGCGGGCGTCGTCGGCAAGCTGGGCTCGCTGCTCAAGCTGCTGGTGCCGCTGGCGCTGATCACCGTGCTGCTGCAGACCGCCTTTGTGCGCGGCGGCGACCCCGTGCTGCTGTGGATGACCACCGACGGCCTGGTCACGGGCAGCAAGGCGGGCCTGCGCCTGGTGGGCGTGGCGCTGCCGCTGATCCTGATGCTCACGGTGACCAAGCTGAACGACCTCTCCAACGCCTGCGTGGAGGTGCTGCACATCCCGTACCGGTATGCCTTCACGTTCACGACGGCGCTGCGCTTTGTGCCCGTGTTCAGCCAAGAGATGAACGCGATCATGGAGGCCCAGACCGCACGCGGCGTGGAGTACGACACCAAGAACCCCGTCCGCCGCATGCAGCTGATGCTGCCGCTGTGCGTGCCGCTGCTCGTGAGCTCCGTGGGCAAGACGGACGCGACGGCCCTGGCCGCCGAGCAGCGCGGCTTCTACCTGCGCACACGCGAGAGCTCGTACAAGCGCTACCCGCTCGGCGGGCGCGACGTCGCGGTGCTCGTGGCCTGCGTGGCGCTCATCGTGGCGGGCGCCCTGCTCTAACTGTGGGTGAGACACGAGGGGACGTTTCTCTTCCGCCTCGGGCGTGACAGTCCCCCGTCCCCTGTCGCACTATTCGCCCGGGTCTTCTTCCTCGGCGAGCCAGTCGAGGACGTGCACGATGCGCAGGTCGGGCACCACCCACAGGAGGACGGAAGCGATCAGCGCCACATAGGCCAGCCGCTGCGTGGGCATCACCACGGCCAGCACCAGCGAGACGAGCTCCAGCGCCAGGGTCCAGCGCTCCTTGGCGGTGGAGCGGCGCCGCATGACGGCCAGCTGCTGCGGCGTGAGCTCGACGTGGGGGTTGCCGGCGTGGCGCATGCGGTGTGAGCGGCGGATCACGTTCTCGAGGTTCATGTACGCGAGCGAGACCAGCATGTTGAGCACCGCGTAGACCACCGTGGGAAAGGCCGCGAAGCTCGTCTTGTCGATCCAGTCCGTCGCGACGGGGACGAACGACAGCACAAAGAGGAAGAGCAGGTTGGCCCAGAGCATGCGACCGTTGACCTTGTCCACCAGGTTGAGCAGGTGATGGTGGTTGTTCCAGTATACGCCCACAAAGAAGAAGGACAGCGCGTAGCTGAGGAGCGACGTCCAGTTGGCCAAGAGGTCGGCCGGGGTCGCGCCCGTCGGCGTCTTGATCTCCAGCACCATGATCGTGATGATGATGGCGATGACGCCGTCGCTGAACGCCTCGAGTCTGCCTTTGGGCATGTCGCCCTCCCCTCGTCGCTTCTTCGCGCCTATGCATCGCGCCAACATCCTACCCCTCGTACATTTCCCCGGCGCTTACGAACTGCACATCGCCCATAGTCTCGGCCTTCCGCAGGCTGGTCTCGCCTGCCGGCCACTTGGAAAAGACGTAGTACCAGCGCCTCTCATAGTCCCCTACCAGCGGCGCACGCTCCCGCAGGGTCTCGAGGGCGTCGCTCTCGTCGAACGACTCGCGCCACTTGCACTCGCCCACCAGCACGTCCTCTTTGCCAAAGTCGTCTGAGGCCACCACATCCACGTCGCACGTCTGACGCGCGACGGGGTCCGTCCCCCACCACGAGTCCACCGTGGTCACCATCAGCGGCAGCGCTCTGGCGCGAGCCTGGCGCACCACCCATTGCCGGCACACCCGCTCGAAGACATGCCCCTCGTAGGTAGCCCGTCGCTGGTCGCCCAGCACGCGCGCCGCCACCTGCTCGCCGAGACCCGACTCCACCGCGGTGGCGAACGGCGCGACGAACCGGAACCAAAAGGCAAAGGCCGGGTCGGCCACACGGTAGATGCTCTTCTTGCTGCGCTCTGGCTCGCCATGAGGCACCGCCCGCTCGACGATGCCCAGGTCGCATAGGTTACGCAGGTAAGCCGTGATGCTCGACGTCTGTACATGCGCCTGATCCGCAATCGTATTCGCTCTGGTGGCCCCGCCCGCGATGGCGCGTAGCACCGAACTGTACGTGCTGGGATCACGAAGCTCCTGGCGCAGGAGCATCATGGGCTCGCCGTACATGAGCCCCGTGTCCTGGAAGAAGAGCCGCGTCACGTTTTGCTCGAACGTAGCGGACCCTTCGAGCGCCCGCAGGTAGTAGGGGGTGCCTCCGAAGGCCGCATAGTATGACACGCGTTCTTGCGGCGTGCAGTCGGGCAGCAGGCGCGCGGCATCCAGATAGTCGAAGGGCCGCAGCTTCATCTGAGCGGATCGGCGCCCGTAGAGCGGGCTCTTCTCGCCCAATACCTTGCTCTCCATGAAACCTTGGTTGGATCCGCAGAGAATCATGAGGCTGTCCGTCTGCAGGAAGGCGTGGTCGATGGCGATCTGCAGGGCAGACGGCAAGCCCGGGCTCGCCTCTGCGGCATAGGGAAACTCGTCGAATACGAACACGAGGTGCTCCCCCGCCGCTCGCTTGGCCACGAAACCGAGGGCATCCTCCCAGGTGGCGAAAGGCGGCGTGGTATCCGGCAGGTCATAGCGAGCGGCCACGACATGCGTGAAGTCACGCAGGTTGTCCACGTCCGCCTGCTGTTGGGCCGCGAAGAAGAGCGCGGGCTTGCCTGCCGAGAAGCGTTGCAGGAGAGCGGTCTTCCCCACGCGGCGGCGACCGTAGACCACGAGCATCTGGAAGCCCTGAGCCGCTCGCTCGTAGAGGTCCTCCAGGGTACGCAGCTCAGCCTCACGTCCAACGAACATGTTCCCCACCACCCATTGCCGGTAGTCCGAAAAGACACTTATTATAATAATGCTTATTACAATAAGAATCTTGTGTGATACGTATTGTTGTCAAATATAGTTGACAACTCCTGTAGTCTGCCGTACCCTCTAAGTGTCAAGTTTATTTGACACGTCGCCACCTTGGAAACGGAGGACCCCATGGATACCATCAATGCCATCATTTCAGTCGTCGTCATAGTCGCGGGCGTCGCCATCATCATTGCAACCACCAAGAGCAAGAGGGACGACTACGACGAGCGCCAGGTAGCCACCATGGGCAAGGGCTACAAGTGGGCCGCGCTGGTCATGGCCGTCATCCTCGGCGGCGGCAGCATCCTCTACGACACCCCCGCCGACCTGCCCGTGAACGCCGGCGACTACATGTTCCTCACGCTCGTCGTGGGCGCCGCGACTTTCGCGAGCTACGCCGCCTGGCACAACGCCTACTTCGGCATGCACGAGAGGAACACCCGCACCTTCGGCATCCTCGCGGTCCTGCTGGGAGCCTGCATGGTGTTCACGGCGGCGCCCTCAGGCGACATCGCCACGGTCGTATACGGCCTGTCCGCCCTGGTCGTGGGCGCCGTTGTGCTCGTACGGCTCGCGCTCGACCGGCGCGAGGCCGCAGACGAGGGCGAAGGTGAGGACGAGTGAGCAACCAGCGCATGAAAGCCGCCCGCGCCGACAAAAGCTACTCGCAGCAGCGCCTGGCCGACCTCGTGGGCGTGTCGCGGCAGACCATCGTCGCCATCGAGCGCGGCGACTACAACCCCACGATCAAGCTCTGCATCGCCATCTGCCGCGAGCTCGGCTGTACCTTGGACGACCTCTTCTGGGAGAAGTAGGGCGCACAAAGCGCGACGCGAAGCGCCTACTCCGCCCAGATTGGCCACATCCTGCTATTCGCCCAACTTCGCGCGCGCAAAGTCGCGCCAACCGGGCAACTCAAAGTCCACCAATCCACGACCGCGCTCACCGATAACGCCTTCTTCCAGCAGGCGGCGCCGATACTGTGCAACGTAACCCGTGCTCTTGCCCATACGCTCGCGGATATCGCTTATGCGGCTGGGGCCGTCGTCCTCGAGCATGGCTTCCACGAAGCTCAAGTCGCCTTCGCTGAGCTCGTCGTACGTGACCTCGAGGATATTGGACCGCATCTCCTCACGTGCACGCTCCACACCGCGCTGCGCTGCCGCGATATCGATGACATCGCCCTCGGCCTGCGTCCACATGCGGTAACCGACCAGCTGCATAAGGAAGGGAAAACCGCCGATGGCCGCAACAGCCGCATCGAGGGCGTCCGGCTCTATCTGTTTGCCTCCTCGCTCCACCGTCTCCGCGAGGGCCGTGCGAATGTCCGCATCCGCGATGCGTCCGAGCTGGCACCTGCTCGCTCGCCGCAGAAACGAAATCGATTTGTCATTGAGCACGCGTGAGACCTGATAGGGCAAGCCCGCCATGAGGAGCGATACCCTGCGTCGCTCCCCCACCAGATGTTGATAGGTGGAGGCGAGCTGCACCATCTCGTCGAAATCGGCCTGCAGCTCGTCGACGGAGATAATGAGGCCGAGGCCTTTGCCTTCTAGCTCGTCGAGTAGGGTCTCCAGCCGCGTTCTCCAAGTGGGCACCGCCTGCACAGCCGACCCGTCCCTGTACTCCCAGGCTGCAGAGACCGGTCCCACATCGATGGAAGTCAGACGGATGCCGGAATGCTTGTCTTCGAGTTTGCCGGCCGAGCGCATCGCCTGTTGCAGGATTTCCTCCAACATCCCCGGCACCGCAGACACGCGCGCCGTGACCCACCCGCGCTCGCGCCCTTTGTCTGCAAGCAGCGTGAGCAACGTGGTCTTCCCTGTGCCGCGTGCGCCCGTGAAGATGGTCGTGAGGTTTGGGTCGCCCGGACCGTTCTCAAAAGCATCCACCACGTTCTGCACGACATACGACCGACCTGCAAGGAAGGGCGGCACCTGCCCAAAGCCAGGCGTAAAGGGGTTCTTCTCTGCTGCCATTCGGATCCTCCGCTCTGTCCCGGCACATCTTCCTTGATAATTTTTGCAGTTTTTGTTTTCTTTGGCAATTTTGTTTCTTTTAAATTAGGGTGGGCGAAGACAAACGCTCCCCCGTCACGCTGGCACGATACGCGTGACATGGGGAGCGTTTCCCATCTTGCGAGTGCGCAGCGTCTTGCGGGTGCGCAGCGCGGGTCTGCGTGGGTCGGCGACGGTCGGCGCGGCCCCTCAGCGTCTATTGGCAGAGGCCGTCGATCCAGGCGAAGAGCTCGCCCAGCTGGTAGTCGCCGCAGTGCGGCAGGCCCCAGGGCAGGCGATAGTCCACGTCGCAGCCAGCCATGCGCAGCTTGAGCGCCAAGATGGTGGGGATGGCCAGGCTCGTGTCGCGGTCGAAGGAGCCGTGGCGGATACGCCAGTGGCGCGTGGCCATCTGCGGCGCGATGTGCGGGACCGGGTTCATCAGGCGCACGATCGCGGGGTCGGCCATCGTGTCGGCCGGCGCGTCTATGATCTGCGGATGCGCCATGAAATGCCGGCCGTCCACGCACTCGTCTCCGAACTCCTCGTTCTCGGGACCGCCGAGGTCCACGTGGTCGAAGGCGGGCGTGTCTTTCATGCGCGTGATGTGCCGGTTGTACCGCTCCCAGTCGACCGCGGCCACCAGCCCGTCTTCCACGCGAATCGCACGCGCGGCGACTGCGGCGTCCAGGTCGGACCCCTCGACTCCCAAGCCTGCGAGCGGGCCCTCGAGCTCGCGCAGGTCAAGCTCGCGCTGGGCGGAGCGCGCCACCTCGGCCGCCACGCGGTCGCGGAAACTGCCCGTGCCGTCCGCGGCCAGGGTCAGCGGCGCGCCGTCCTCGTCGACCAGGCCGAGCGAATTGACGTATGCGGGGAAGACGGATTTGAGCTGCTCGGAGAGCTCCATCTGGCGGTCGGACATGAGGCCCTCGACCGGCACGCGCACGACCTGGTCGCCCTCGCGCCTAGGCGCCAGACGCCGCCACGCGCGCTGGCCGCAGAACTGCCACTCGTAGGCGGCGTCGGCGTTCTCAAGGTTGTGGATGGGGCAATAGCAGCTGGCGGCGAAAATGTCGTCGCGCTCGTCCGCCGCACCGATCTCCTCGAGGTAGGGCTCGTAGGCGGGGTCGTTGCCCGTGGCTCCCGCCAGGGCCGAGAGAGCGCCGCCCGCGCTGATACCGTCGGTCACCATGCGCTCCACGTCGCCGGGGATGCGGCCTGCGTTGTGGCGGATGAAGCGGATGATCGCTTTCTCGTCGACGATGAAGGCCGGGGCGCGGCCGAGCTTGCGGCCCGTCGCCTCGCCCAGCTCGCCGGCGCGGCTGCCCTCGAAGAACTCCGTGGTCGCCTTGCCCGTCGTGCGGCCGCGCACGCCGCCCGACACGCACACGTACCCGTGCGCCAGCGCCTCGAAGAGCGCGTTGGGGTGCCCGCTGCGCGCATTGAGCCCCGGCTCATCAGCCGGGCCCGGCAGGTAGCCGCCCACCGTGTTGGGGATGAAGATGGGCGCGGAGGAGGCATCGTACTCGTCCGTCGCACCGTCCGGCGTATCGCCCGTGCCCGCGCAGCCCGTCTTGTCCGCGCAGCCCGTCTTGTCCGCGCAGCTGTTTGCCGCATCACCCTCCACATAGCGCATGGGTATAAAGATGTTGACCACCTGGATGGGGTCGGCCGGCTTGGTGCAGTAGGGCAGTCCCAGGTAGGCGCGGCACGTCACCTCGCGCCCATCCGCACGGTAGGTCTTGTCCTCGTAACGATTGACGTCTATGAGCAGCGGGTCTTCTTCCATGGTGAGCAATCCCTCGTTGTGACTGGCGACAGCGCCGGAACGGCAGCGGCGCCGGAATAGCGGCGCGGCGCCTTTTTCTGAGGATTGTAGCAACGCGCTTTCAAACGAAGTGTCAGGTCATCGGCGGAAGGGAGAGGCTGCCGCAGCATGCGTGGCCAAGAAGTACATCGGCAGGCCCGCCAGCGTGATACCGACGCTGGCCAGGCTCATGAGCGTGGCGGCGGTGCCCGAGAGGAGCATCTGGCTCACCACCACGAACCCACCGCTGGCGATAGCAAGGGCGGGCACCATCGGGTAGCCCGGCACGCGATAGGGGCGCGGGGCGTCCGGTCGCATGCGCCTCAGCCGCACCACCGCCGCAAAGGTGAGGGTGTAAAAGACCCAACACGAGAAGGTGCCCAGGTCCGTGAGCAGGTCGAACCGGCCGAGCAGCGAGTACAGGCAGGCCAGCGTGCCCACAAGCAGTATCGCATTGGCTGGCACCTGGCGGTCGTTGAGGCGGGCCAGCCACGCACTGCCGGGCAGCATGCGCTCGCTCGCCAGCAGGTAGGCCACGCGCGAGCCGCTCATCAGAAAGCCGTTGGCCGCCCCGATGACCGAGACCGCGATGCCCGTGCCGATGAGCGCCTCGCCCGCCGGGCCAAAGAGCCGCTCGGCCACCGCCGTCGCCGGGCTGGGGAGCGTGGCGAGCTCGCTCGCGGGGATCACCCAGAGGTACGCGAGGTTGATGAGCAGGTAGACGGCCATGATGATGGATACGCCGCCCACGATGGCCCGCGGCAGGTCGCGCGCGGGGTCGCGCAGCTCGCCCGCGATAGCGCCCACGTTGGTCCAGCCCTCAAAGGCAAAGAGCACCGCCAGCAGCGTCGAGCCGAGTGCCGCACCGACGCTCGTCCCGGGCCCCACGAGCGGGGTGACGACGGGGTTGCCGCCGCCTCCCAGCGCGAATCCGCAGACAATAAGGACGGCGAGCGGCGCCAGCTTGCAGACGGTCGACACCACCTGCATCGCGCCGGCAGTCCGCGAGCCGCGGGCGTTGACGGCCACGATAGCGGCGATCGTCGCGAGGGCGATGGGCAGCGCGAGCCGCTGGCCGACCAGCATGCCCAGCTCCTCCCCCACCTTGACGCCGTAGCCGGCCAGGTAGGCGGGGTAGAAGATGACCACCTGCATCCATCCCGCCAGGAAGCCCACGCGCCGATCAAAGGCCTCGCTGAGGTAGGCCACCATGCCGCCCGTGCGCGGGATCATCACCGCTACCTCGGCAAAGGTCAGCGCGCCAAAGATCGTGACCAGCCCGCCCAGCACCCAGGCCAGCATGCCCATGCCGGGTCCGCCGCCCGTCGCCTGGTAGATGGCGTAGGGCTTGAAGAAGACCCCCGCCCCGATCACGCACCCCACCACGAGCGACGTGGCGGTGGCCAGTCCCAGGCTCTGCTTGAGCTGGGGTGCCGTTCTGCTGTCGGAAGCAGCGGAAATGTGTTGATCTGCAGGCATGGTGATCCGAACCCTATCTTTACGCGCCATGCCCCGCGGGCGTGACGACTTCCGTCCCTCATAACGCGACGGCACTCGTCCACACAAGTATAGGTGCAAATACGAAAACAGTAAAAACCAGTAAATCTTGCACAAAGTAGTAAAAACCAGTAAAACTTAAAGAAAGTAGTAAAACCCGCAGTTCAACTACCTGTTCCGGGAGAGAAGATGCTGAATTCGCACGGAGAAAACCCGTATTCCCTCGTATTCGGGCGTGAACCTGACCAGTTCATCACCAGGGATGAGGCAGCCCGCGCCATCATAGACACCTTCTCCGCGGATACCCCATCCCAGCAGGCGTACATGATCACCGGCATCCGTGGATCCGGCAAGACCGTCTTTCTTACCTCCCTGTCAGACCATTTCAAAGCAGACAAGAACTGGGTATGCGTGGAGCTCGGTACGCAGCGGGATATGTTGAGCGGGCTTGCCGCCAAGCTGGCGAGCCAAGACACGCTTGCCGCCATTTTCCGCTCTGCGAAGATCAACCTGTCGCTCTTTGGCTTTGGGCTCGAAGTCAGCGGCACTGCCCCGATAGCCGATGTGGAATCCGCGCTCGAGAAGATGCTGGCGAGCATGGCGCGGCATGGCAAGAAGCTTCTCATCTGCGTGGACGAGGTCGTCACGTCAGATTACCTACGCGCGTTTTGCAGCGCCTTTCAGATCTTTGTGCGTGAAAAGCTTCCCGTGTTTCTCCTGATGACCGGACTGTACGAGAACATCGAGACGCTGCGCAACACACCCAACCTGACATTTCTTTACCGTGCGACGAGGGTCTCGATGGACCCCCTCAGCCGGTTTTCTATTGCAGACAGCTATCAACGCATGTTCTCGCTCTCACGCGAGTCGGCCCTGGAGATGGCCTCGTGGACCAAGGGCTATTCCTTTGCCTTCCAGGTACTGGGCTACTATACCTGGGAGCACGGGGGCGATCCCGAGCTCGCCTATGCCGATGCCTATCAGTATCTGGCAGAGTACTCATATATCAAAATCTGGTCCGATCTCTCGTCCCGCGACCGTGACCTTGCAGAGGCCATCGCTCGTTCCGAGAACAACCAAAACAAGGAGATTCGCGAGCTGCTCGGCTGGACGTCAAACCAGTACAACCCCTACCGCATGCGTTTGATTCGCAAGGGGCTCGTCGACGGGCAAGCATACGGACATGTCTTCTTCGTCCTTCCTGAATTCGGACGATTCGTGTTGGAGTACTCGGCCCTGTTTGACGCCGAGTAGAGTTTGGCCATTGCCAAAGGACCTCAAGCTATGCAGCAAACGAGCCCTGCCAGGAAGAAAATCGCCTTTATCTGCGTCCACAACTCCTGCCGCAGCCAGATCGCCGAGGCGCTCGGCAGGCGCCTGCTCGGTGACAGGTACGACTTCTACTCCGCCGGCACGCAGATGGTGCCGCGGATCAACCAGGACGCCGTCCGCCTCATGAGGCAGCTCTACGGCATCGAGATGGAGCCCGCCCAGTACAGCAAGACCGTCGACCAGATCCCCGCGCCCGACGTCGCGATCTCTATGGGCTGCGACGTGGGCTGCCCCTTCATCGGGCGGCCCTTCGACGACGACTGGGGCCTGCCCGATCCCACAGGCCAGAGCGACGAGGCTTTCATCGAGGTCATACGGCAGATCGAGGCCAAGGTCCGCGACCTCGGCAGCAGGATGGAACTCGGGTATCCTATGGGATAGCAAGACGCCCGCACGCAGGAGGTGTTCCATGGCAACCGCATCGATGACGCAAGCATTGCCGGCACCTGTCGTCGAGTCAATACAGGCTCTAGCCCAAAGGTGCGGCATCAAACGCGTACGGCTCTTCGGCTCTCGCGCGCGAGGCGACAACCGCGAGCGAAGCGACATCGACCTCGCCGTGAGCGGTGGCAACGTGGCTGAATTCTCGTGCGATATCGATTACGAGACACCGACCCTGCTCATGTTTGACGTCGTCGACCTAGACAAGCCGGTGAACCCCGAGCTCCTGAAAAGTATCAACCGAGATGGCATAGACATCTATGTGGGTGAATAGGGATGAAAAGACAACGCTTTGATGACTTCAGGCGAGCGGTCCTTTCGAGTCAAAGGTCGGCTCCCCACGCATGATTCTCAAGGAAGCCTACGCCTTCCATATGATTGACGATGAGCAGGGTTGGCTTGACGCCCTACAGGCGCGTAATGAAGCTGCCCCTTCCTACAACGAGGAAACGGCGCTCGCCATTGTCAGGGAAACAAGGAAGACCTACCTGGCGCTTTTCGATACGCTCGAAGCTGAGCTTTCCGCAAACTGGTACGAATAGGAGACGCAGACCGCGGGGGTCTTCTTATGGTGGGGTGTGGGTGGGGTGTGTCACTCCCCCGTCCCCTGTTACGCTCGGCAACGTGTCAACCCCCCGTCCCCTGTCACCGTCCCCTGTCACGCGTCATCGTGCCTGGAATCTGGCCAGATCGTCCGTCATTTTCCTGGCGGCATGGCGATCGGAGAGGTACGTGCACGCGCAGGCGGCGACATAGACCACGGCCACCGTGGCCACGAGGCTGACAGCGACATCCGCACGGTCCGAGGGAATCGCGGGGCTCGCGAACGCGACCGCCAGGACCCCCGTCTCTATGAGCGCAAACTGCACGACCTTCCGACCGACGTAGGCACGGCGCGACAGCTCCTCGCCCGACACCATCACCAGCTCGGGCACCGCACCCACCAGCGCAAAGACCAGAGGGGAAAGGAACACGTCGTACGAGAACGTCGCGCCTGCGTCGAACGTCTCACCCAGCACCAGGATCGCCACCGTGATGAGCGTCACCAGGATGCAGTATGTCCGCGCCACTTGGTACAGCGCCTCTCTCAGGCTCATCACAGACTCCCTTCACGCAGCACGCGCTTGAGGTCCGGCGCGTACTTGCGGGACACCATTACCTGCTCGCCATTGGACATGGCGGCGAGGAAGCGGCCGTTCAGCGCCGGTTTGATGGCGCGCACCTTCATCAGGTTCACGATCGTCGACTTGGAGACGCGTAGGAACCTCTTGCGCCTCAGGCGCTCCTCGAGCTCGTACAGCGGGCCGCTCGTCTGGTACACGCCCTCCGCGGTGTAGAGGAAGGTGCGCTCGTCCACCGACTCGATATACAGCACGTCCACCACCGCGACCTCGGTCTGTCCTTCTTCACTGCGGCCGTAGAGTTTGCCTTGGCGCATGCGCACAAAGTCGGCGATCTCGCGCACTTCTTCGGTGACCTTGTGACAGCGAATGTCCACAAGCTCGGGCTGGCCCGCCCCCACAGGGGTGATCGACACATCCATCGCTCGCGCCCTCCTCGCCGGCAGGCGCGACGCGCGCCAGTCGCAGCTACTCCAGCTGATCCAGGTCCCCAACACCCTTCAGATAGTAGTCGAAGAAGCTCAGGACGACGCGGTTCATCTGCGGGATGAACTCCCGCGAGTCCACGCTCCCCTTGCCCAGCATGCTCGCCAGCACGGGGGACAGCAGCGGCAGGTCGGTGAAGTCCATATGCTCCGTGCCGGCGTAGGTCAGCGAGCGCGCGTCGGCGGCATGCTCCACCACGTACTGGTTCACGTACTCGGTGCCGTCGGGATTGCCCTCCGTGTACTGCCTGCCGTGGCGCTCGTTGTTGAGCGCCAGCAGGGGGACGGGGAAGGGATCGCTCGCGAAGACCTGCGTGCCGCCCTGCATCTGCACCTCGCCCAGCATGGTCCCGTCGAGATCGATGACCGCGTCGATGTCGTCGCGCTGACGTGCCACGTCCATTGCGGCCGCACCGCCGATGGAGTGGCCCATGGTGCCGATCTTGCTCGCGTCCACCATGCCCAGGGCCCGCAGCACCGCCGCGCGGTCGGCGTCCGTCGCCACGTACCATGCGTCGTCCAGCTCGCCGCTCGCGCTGGCGGCCTCGATGGTATCGATTGCAAAATTCATGTCGGCATCGCGCACGGACATCCACTCCTGCTCGAGCTCGTCCTCAGGCTTGGACGCGGCCTCCCCGTTCTGCAGGCTCACGGCATCCTGCATGAACTGCGGGTCCACGGTGATCAGCTGGCCGGCGGTGTCGTGCGTGAAGAGCGCGTAGTAGGGATTCTCGATGCTCGCCACCACGTAGCCATTGCTCGCGAGCTCGGCGTAGGTGGAGTAGTTGCTCTCCCAGTAGCCGAAGGAGCCGTGGTCAAAGACGATCAGCGGATACGAGCCCTCCGCATCGGGATAGAGGAAGTGGACCGGCACCTCGCGGGCGGAGCCGTCCGTCTCGTGGGTCTCCCGACGGCTCTCGTCCACCAGGATCGCGCTGGCCTCCTTGACCTGATAGGAGCCCGTGGTGGGCAGGCCCTTGTAGCCGGTGAAGACCAACGCGGGCACCAGCGCGACCGCAAAGGCGAGCACGCTCGCGACGATGCCCCCGACCAGGGCGCCCGTCTTGCGCGCGCCGGACACTCTGTTGCGGCGCAGCGCGTAGGCCGCCACCGCCCAAACCAGCAGCAGCGCGGTCACCGCGACCAGCGCCGAGAAACGCCACTGCATGCCCCACGCCGGCAGCAGACGCGCGGCCAGGGCGATCGCGAACTCCACCGCGCGCAGCACGATACGGGCGCGCAGCCATGTCTTCTTGTCTGCCCCGTTCTTCTTGACCCATCCTGCAAAGACGATCTCTGCGACTACCAGCGCCACAATCACTACCGCAAACTCCATGGCAACCACCTTTCCTCTGTGGCTCCATGTATACGCCCGCGGCACCGTACTGTCCCGCTCATACGCGGCAAGATGCACCTCGCGGGGGCAAGATGCATTCACGCGAGGGTGACAGGGTACATGCGAGGGTGACATCGCGTGACAGGGGGCGGGGGACTGTCACCTGTCACGCTCGGCAGCGTGTCACTCCCCCGTCCCCTGTCACGCGCCGAAGAAGGACGCGTCGGCGGGACGCCAGGCGGTAAGACGAGCGGGGTCGTAGCCGCAGTGGGCGTGCGCAGGCACGTCTTGCCAGCCCACGTTGTAGCCGGCGCCATGCGCGCAGAAGACGCTGTCGGGCGTGTTGGGCAGGTCGGCCACGGGGTCGTAGGCGGCGCGCTCGATGACCGCGGCCGCATCGTGGCAGGGCGCGTAGCTGTCGAAACGCAGGGCCAGGCTCCCCTGCCCGTGCGTGTAGGCGGCGAGCGCGACCGCGTAATCCCCCACCTCGCTCGCCGGCACCGTGCCCTCGAGGCGCAGGCGGTCGGCGCCGGCCGCGGCAGGCGGGTCGAAGGTCGCGGACATCTGCTGCAGGTCAGCCATGGCACGGCCGATGCAGTCCGCCGGCACGGTCAGCGCGAAATGATAGAGCGGCTCCAGCAGCACGGCCTGACCCTGCGCCCGCGCTTGCATGAGGCCCTGGCGGATGGCCCGGTAGACCGCCTGGCGGAAGTCGCCGCCCTCCGTGTGCTTGAGGTGCGCGCGGCCCGCCACCAGCGTGATGCGCACGTCCGTAATCGGCGCGCCGGTCAGCACGCCGCGGTGCGCGCGCTCCATGGCGTTGGTCAGGGCCAGGCGCTGCCAATTGAGGTCCAGGTCGTCCACGTGGCAGCGGCTGCCGAAGACCACGCCGCTCCCCGCGGGCAGGGGTTCCAGCAGGAACTGGGCCTCGGCGTAATGGCGCAGCGGCTCGAAATGGCCGATGCCCAGGACGGGCGCGGTGATGGTCTCGCGATAGAGGATGCCGCCCGGCCCGAACCCCACCCCCAGGCCGAAACGGTCGCGCAGCGTGGCCTGCAGCGCCTCCAGCTGCACCGTGCCCATGAGGCTCACGCGCAGTTCCTGCAGCTCCTCGTCCCAGGTCACGCCCAGCTGCGGATCCTCGTCGGTGAGTTCCCACAGGGCGGCGTGGACCTTGTGCACGTCTTCGCCCTCAAGAAGAACCTTGCTGGAGAGGACCGGCGCGATCACGGGGCGGGGCGGTTCTTCTTCCGCGCCGAGCGCGCAGCCCACCTGGGCGTGCGCGAGACC
This sequence comes from uncultured Actinomycetes bacterium, assembly GCA_900314685.1. Classification (GTDB taxonomy): domain Bacteria; phylum Actinomycetota; class Coriobacteriia; order Coriobacteriales; family Atopobiaceae; genus Olegusella. The sequence goes on from OMWE01000010.1 coordinate 47,973, forward strand.
CGTGACGGCCACGACCTGGCCGGCCCGCGCGGCATCCGTCGTGGCAAACCGCCCGCCCGTGTAGATGCGCAGCTGGTTGGCCTTCTCTGTCCAGGCCTGCAGCGTCCCGTGGCCGAGCGCGACTATGCCCGCGCCAGCGCCTGCGACCGCGCCTGCCCCAGCTCCCACGGCAAGCCCCGACGGCACCGCCACCTCCAGCGCCTGACGGGCGTGCAGCTCCCCGCCCGTCACCTTGAGCCAGGCCAGGCGGTTGCCCTGCTCGTCGTGCGAGATCTTGAAGACACGCGCGCCGAATGCCGCCGGCCAGTCCCGCTCGACCGAGAGGGCTGCCAGACCGTCGAGCAGCTCGTCGATGCCCTCGAGCTTGAGGGCCGAGCCAAAGAAGCACGGGAAGACGCACCGCTCCGCCACCAGCCGCCGCAGTGTCTCGCGCGAGAGCTCGCCTGTCTCCAGGTACTCGTCGAGCGCCCTCTCGTCGGTCATAGCGCAGGCCTCGACGGGCGCGCCGGCGGAGAAGTCCAGGCAGCCGGCGTCCAGGCGCTCGGCCAGCTGCGCGCAGAGCTCCTCCCGCGTGGCTTCGGCGCGGTCCGTCTTGTTCACAAAGATGAAGGTGGGCACGCGGTAGCGCGCGAGCAGGTCCCACAGGGTCTCGGTGTGGCTCTGCACGCCGCTCGTCCCGTCGATCACCAGCAGGGCATAGTCCAGCACCTGCATGGTGCGCTCTGCTTCGGCGGAGAAATCGACGTGGCCGGGGGTGTCCAGCAGGGTGAAGGAGGTGTCGCCGTGCTGGATCACGGCTTCCTTGGCGTAGATGGTGATGCCGCGCTGGCGCTCCAGCGCGCTGTAGTCCAGCGTCGAGTCGCCGTGGTCGACGCGCCCCAGCTTGCGCACCACGCCCGTGCGGTAGAGCAGGGCCTCGCTCAGGGTGGTCTTGCCGGCGTCCACGTGCGCCACTATGCCCAGTACCAGGTGTCTCATGCGAGCAATTATACAAGGGGGTTCCGGCAATTGCGTGACAGGGGACGGGGGGCTGTCACGCAGCGTGACAGTCCCCCGTCCCCTGTCACGCTAGCCGCGCGGCAAGCCACGTCGTCGCCTTGCGGGCGCCGGCGGAGTTGAGGTGCATGCCGCCGTCGCGGGTGTCCGTCAGCCAGTCGATGCCCACGCCGGCCGACGCCAGGTTGAGGTCGTAGTAGTCGACGCCGTTTTCCTGCGCCCACGCGGAGACGGCGCGGTCCTTGGCCGCCGACCACTCCTGGGCGTTGGGCACGCTCACGAGCACGAGCCTCGCTCCGTGCGCGCGGCAGGTCTGTTCCATCTGCCTCAGATAGACCTTCGCCATCCTCGTGAGCTCTTTCGTGGACCCGTCGTCGGCCATGTAGTCCCCGCCGGTGTAGGCCTTCACGCGGTCGCTGGGCCGAAAGCCCCGCTCCGTCGTGGGCATCTCGGCGGGGGCAAAAAGGGAGCCGCTCAGCAGCTTCTTCCAATTGGTGTGGTACCTCAGCACCGGTATCAGCTGCTCGGCGCGGGTCCTCACGTCCCGCGTGACGCTCGTGTCGCGGTACAGGTTGTTGACCTCGTACACCACGACCTTGGGACTCTGGTACCTGAACATATCCTCTACGAGTTCCACGGACTCGACCGACTTCTGGATGGGACACGACGCGTTGAAGCTGCTCATGCCCGTCTTCTCCTCGAACACCTGAGGCGAGATCGCGCCCTGCGCGCTGGAGTCCCCGACAAAGAAGGCGTCGATCGTATCCGCAGGCAGGAGGGCGTACCCGCGGACGGCGGGGTACTGCTCCCCCAGCGTCACGGTGGGCGTGCGCGGCGAGAGGAGCACGGAGAGCCCCGCGAGCACCCCGGCCAGCACGAGAAGAAAAACGGTGCCGTGGATGAGTCGACGCACATGCGGGCGGCCACCGCGTACGCCGCCCATCCCCGCGCCGGTATCCGTTGTCACATGAGTTTCCATAGCACACTTCCCAAAGGACGATACGTCCGCGTCTCGGTCGGGGGCCCGGCCGTGGCCCGGCCGCTAGAACTTCGCGTAGATCGAGGGCACCGGCACGTAGCCGACCCCATACGCGCCAAAGACGATCGCACAGGCCAGGAGGGCAAAGCCCGAGGCCCAGCAGACGGCGGTGCCGTGCCCCAGCAGGAGCGGGCGGAAGGCCACCCCGCGCTCATGGGCCACATCCACGGCCAGCATGAGGGCTGCAAAGACCGCGACCACCAGCAGGTCGTACCGATCGGCGCCGTGGGCAAAGACAGAGCCGCTGGTCAGGGGCTCCGTACCCGGCCACACCCAGACCGACCTCAGCATGGCCCGGAAAGCCCCCAGCGTGTCGGCGCGGAAGAGCATCATGCCGACGCACACGAGCACCAGCGTCCGCGCGAGCGAGACCGTACGGGCGAAGCGCCCCCCGCGGTCGATGCCGCTCCAGGCAAAGAAGGACCTGATGGCAGGCTCCAACAATGTGCCGACCATCACGATGCAGAAGTAGTAGAGGCCGTATGCCAGGTACTTCCAGGCGGCCCCGTGCCAGATGCCGGTGGCGGACCAGACGGCGAGCAGGGCCAGCGTGGCGGGGATCAGCTGCGACGCGCGGCCTGAGAAACGCCGGCGCGCCCAGACGGACAGCCGCCGCGTGGCACCCGAGAGCGACACGGGGTAAAAGACATAGTCGCGCAGCCAGCTGCCCAGCGACATGTGCCAGCGCCGCCAGAACTCGTTCACGCTCCGCGAGAAGAAGGGCTGCTCGAAATTACGCGCCAGCGTCACGCCGAAGAGCTCGGAGCTGCCGCGGGCGATGTCGACCACGCCGGAGAAGTCGGCGTAGAGCTGCAGCGTGTAGAGCACGGCCGCGAGCACCACCATCAGGCCGCTGTAGCTCGCGTGATGGTCGTAGAGCTCGTTCACGAGCGGCGCCAGGCGGTCGGCGACCACGATCTTCTTCACAAGGCCCCAAAGGATGAGCTGCACGCCGTAGGCGCGTCGCTCACCGCGCGCCGGCTCGCCCGCCCGCAGCTGACCGGCGAGCTGGTCGAAGCGTCCGATGGGGCCCTCGGTCAGCGCGGGGAAATAGGCCACGAAGAGCGCCACCGTGCCCAGGCTGCGGCACGCGGCGTACTTGCCCCGGTAGACGTCCACCACGTAGCTGACGGCGGCGAGCGTGTAGAAGGAGATCCCGAGCGGCAGCGCCATGGCCTCGGGCACGGCGAGGGGCGCACCGACGCCGAGAGCGCCCGCCGCCCCGTCGATCGCGCTGATAAGGAAAGCGCCGTACTTGACCACGACCAATGTGCCCAACAGGATGCACACGCCAGCCGCGCAGGCCGCCTTCATGCGGCGCTTCGTGAGCGCCTTGCGGGCCTTGCGCTCCCCGCGCGTCTCGCCCGGCTGCCTGCCCTTCTTCCCCTTGTCCCGCGCACGGTCCACCAGCAGGGCGGACGCCCAGGCGACGAACGCCGCGGCGAGCACGTAGGCCACGAGCCACCGCGAGACGAGCCAGCAAAAGGCGCAGCTCGCCGCGAGCAGCACCGCCCAGCGGTGCCGCTTGGGCACCGCGACGTAGACCACGTACAGGAGCGGGAGGAAGAAGAGCAGGTAGATCCAGGACGAGAGGGCCGTGTCGTCCCAACGCGTGAACTTCATGGGAGGGCTACTCCTCCATCAGCCGGTCGACGAGGGCGGCGATAGCGGCGACCGAGGCGAAGTTCTCGGGCACCATGTCCAGCGGCGACAGGCTGATGTCAAACTCGTCCTCCAGGAGGCTGACCAGCTGGATCGACGCCATCGAGTCGAGCGCGCCGGACCCGACGAGGTCGCCCGCCTCGAGGTCCACGTCGGGGAAGTTGTCCTGCAGCAGCTCGCGGACGGTGTTTTGGGTTTCGGTGTTTTCGGTTGTAGCCATGATGGTCTTCCTTTCTTTCCTACGCGGGGCAGGCGGCAAGCAGTGCCCTGCGGTCGATCTTGCCGTTGCGGTTGAGCGGCAGCGACGCCATGACCTCCACGGCGTCGGGCATCATGTAGCCCGGCAGGCGCCGTTTGAGTAGGCCGTGCAAGACGCGCGCGTCCAAGCGCGTGCCGGCTACGAAGAGCACCATGCGCTCGCGCGCGGCCTCCCAGACGGCGGCGCAGGACGATACGCCCTCGCAGGCCGTCGCGGCCGCCTCCACCTCGCCGAGCTCGATCCGGTACCCGCTGCGCTTGATCTGCGCGTCGGCGCGGCTCACGTAGCGCAGGTCGCCATCCGCACCCGGGCGCACCAGGTCACCCGTGCGGTAGAAGGGCGTCGGGTCGGTCGGGTCCAGCGGGTTGCGCACGAAGGCGCGGGCGGTCTTGTCCGCGTCGCCCAGATAGCCCCGGGCGACGAAGGGGCCGCCCACATAGAGCTCGCCGACCTCGCCTGTGCGGGCGGCGCGGCCGTCAGAGCCCAGCACCACAGCCTTCATCCCCTCGCAGGGACGGCCGATGGGCAGGGGCTCGTCGTCGCGCAGGCGGCGCGTCACCTTGTAGTAGGTGCAGATGTCCGTGGTCTCCGTCGGGCCGAAGAGGTCGGCGAAGCGCGCGCCGGGCAGGTGGTCCATCCAGTAGTTGAGCGTGGGCGTGGGCATGACCTCGCCCGCGAACATGACCTTCTTCACATGGTGCAGCGGCGCCACCGAGAGCACGTCCCAGCGGGCGAGCAGGCCGAGCGCCGTGGGGACCCAGTAGAGGGCGTTGACGCCGCGCTCGTTGAGCCACTGCACGAGGCGCACCGGGAAGGAGAAGAGCCGCCGCGGGATCAGGTGCATCGTGGCCCCCTGGCGCACGGTGGCGAAGAGGTCCGAGACCGACATGGAGAAGTAGAGCGGCGTCTGGCTGCCAAAGATCGTCTCGCTGTCGATGCCGAAGCACCTGGCGAACCAGCCCACATAGGAGATCACGTTGGCGTGGCTCACCATCACGCCCTTTGGCGTGCCCGTGGATCCCGAGGTGTAGAGCACGTACAGCAGGTCGTCCGGCCGGGAGGCCCGGCGGATGTCGGCGAGCAGGGCGAGGTCGGCGGGCACCCGTCGGGCGTCCTCGATCCTCAGGCAGCGCCCTGGCAGGAGACGTTCGCCCAGCTCCGCTGTCTCATCGCACACAAGGAGGGAAAGGGGTCGGAAAGACGAGACTATCGCGGCAAGCCGGTCCTGGGGCGAACCGGAGTCGAGGATCGCATAGCAGCCGCCGCTCTCGGCGACGCCAAAGATCGAGACGACTTGACCTATACCGCGGGGCAGCAGGACGGCGACAGCCTCCCGCAGGACGCCTGAGCTCGCGAGCGCCGTGCCCACACTTTGGGCCTGGAAGAGCAGCTCGCTGTAGGTGATCTCCTCGGACTCGTCGGCAAAGGCGATCTTGTCCGGATCGCGTCGCGCCGATTCCTCGAGCCATTGGAGCACGTTGGTTCCATCGGTAAGTTCCATCAAAACCTCCCTCTGATAGGGGCCGATCGTGGGCGTGACAGGGGACGGGGATTGTCACATGACAGGGGACGGGGGATTGTCACGGGAACAGGAGGGGCGCGGGGTGTGACAATCCCCCGTCCCCTGTCACGTCCCCCGAGGAAAGACGAGCGTGGTGACGTACGTCTTGCCGTCGGTCTTCCCCGCCTCGATAGCGCCGCCCAGCTCGGACATGAGGCGCTTGACGTTGGCAAGCCCGATACCCGTGCTCTCTTCTTGCGCGGGGTGCTCGGCCACGGCGTTGGCGAAGCGGACCGTGAACCGCGTGACCCGGGGCGTGACGGGAGGCGTGTCCTGAGGTGCGACGGGGGGACGGTTCTCCTGACATACGCCTTGGGACAGGGGAACCGCCCCCTCGTCGCATCCCATATCGATGGCGACCGGCGACGCCGCGTCGGCGTACTTGAGCATGTTGGAGAGGAGGTTGTCGATCACGCGGGAGACGCGCTCCACGTCCACCGGCCAGTCCGCCCCGGTGAGGTCGCCCGTCACCTGCACTGAGATGCCCGATGCCTCAAGCGAGCTCACCATGCCCGACAGGAGGTCGCCCATCACGATGCCGAGCGGGCTCTCCGTGCGGTCCGCCTCGTCCTCCTCGCCGACGAGGAACTGGTGGAAGAGGGAGTCGGAGAGCCGCTTGATGTGCATGGCGCGCTCGTAGATCTTGTCCAGGTAGCCCTGCATCTGGTCCACGCCCTCGTAGCGGCCGTCCTTGAGGATCTGCGCGTACAGGAGCAGCGAGGTGAGGGGAGTCCGCAGGTCGTGCGACATGGTGGTCACGAGATCGCGGTTGGCCTCGAGCGCCCGTTGCTCGGCGGCGATCTGTCCCGCGAGCGACACGCGCATCTCGTCGATCTGCCGGGCCAGGCTGGCCAGCTCGTCGTCGCCCTCGACGGATATCGGCTCGCTGAGGTCGCCGCCTCCCATGCAGGACACCTCGGCCTCGAGCTTCTTGATATAGACCATGCGGCGGCGGATGCCGAGGAGAAACAGGATGAAGAAGACCAGCACCGACAGGGCGACCGCCGCGGCGGTGAGCATCATGCGAAACGTGTGGCTGTAGCTCCCGTAGAGGTACACGTGCGCGGGGCGGCCGTCGCTCAGGTTGATGCGGGTCTCGCAGTAGTCGACGTAGTTGACCTCGTCGCCGGCCGCCCGTCCCGCGATGACGTAGTCGGAGTCACCGTATCCGCCCTCTTCGTAATAGGCCCCGTCGTCCGCAGCGGTCGAGGTCAGGTCTCCGGACGTCAGGTCGCCGGACGCCTCGGAGTCGGAGCCGCCGATGCTCCCGTCGATGGTGGCGGGGTAGATGATGTCGCCGTCGAACGTAGACACGACGAGGAAGGCGTTGCCGGTGGCATTGACCCACTCCCCGATGGCGTCGGCGTCGGACGCCCAGTCCGCCTTGTCGTCAATCGCATCCTGCAGCTCATCCCGGACCGCGTCGAATTTGGAGGTCACATAGGAGTCGAGCAGGCCAGAGTCGTTGCCCAGCATCGTCACGACCGGGGAGAGGCAGAGGTACGCGGCGACCGCCACGAGCGCGCTGCCGATCACGACCTTGGTCAGGTACACCTCGATCCGCCCGCCGAAGGCCAGCCGGTGGAGTGCGGCGAGACGCCTGCCCATGCGGCGCTCGTCTTTGCGGCGTTTGTCTTTGCCGCCCGTCCGTTTGTCTTTGCCGCCCGTCCTAGACAAAGCGGTACCCCCTCCCCCACACGGTCTTGATCAGTCGGGGGTCTTTGGGGTCCTGCTCGATCTTGTTGCGCAGGCGGGAGATGTGCACCATGAGGGTGGCGTTGACGGAGCGGTCGTAGGGCTCGTCCCACACGGCCTCGTAGATCTGCTTGGCGGAGTAGATGGCGCCGGGGTGGGCCGCGAGCAGGCTCAGGATGCCGTACTCGGTGTCGGTGAGGTCCACGGGGCGGCCGGACTTGGTGGCCACGCCCGCCCGGAGGTCCAGCGCGAAATCGCCGCGCACGACCGTGGGGATCTCCTGGCCGAAATCCTCGCCGTCTTTGCCCTGGTAGATGTGGTAGCGACGAAGAAGTGCCTTGACACGGGCCAGGAGCTCCATGTAGGAGAAGGGCTTGGCGAGATAGTCGTCGCCGCCCGAGAGCAGGCCGAGCGCCTTGTCGGCCTCCTGAGACTTGGCCGAGAGGAAGAGGATGGGCACCGTGGAGCGGCGCCGGCGGATCTCCTTGCAGCACTCGATGCCGGACATGCCCGGCATCATCACGTCCAGGATCACCAGGTCGCAGGTATCGTCCAGCAGGGCGAGCCCCCGGGCGCCGTCCTCGGCCTCCAGGACCTCGTAGTCCTCGCCCATGAGCAGCACGCCCACGCCCTCGCGGATGTCCCTGTCGTCTTCGATGATGAGAATCTTGGACTGCGCCATGCCCCACTCCCCCTTTTTACGCAAAGCATGGTAGCGCCCGAAGCTAAGGGAAGCCTTAAGACAGGGCTAACGATTTCTAAAGTTTGGCGGCGCGTGACAGGGGACGGGGACTGTCACGTGTCATGACACATGACAGGGGGGACGGGGGACTGTCGCATCCCGCGCAAGATACACGGCCAACTCGGGCGTACGAAAGCTAAGCTCTTCTTGTGGCAAGGCCGGCAATCAAAGCCGGCAATACCGTGATACCGATAGATTGGGGCGGGATGGAAGATCGAGACAGGGTCCTCACCGACGACCTGGCGCTCGAGGTGCTGTCGGTCGTGGCGGACATCCCGGAGGGACGCGTGGCCACCTACGGCCAGATCGCCCGCCTGATCGGCAGGAGACGGAACGCGCGCCTCGTGGGCAAGATCCTGAGCCAGGCGCAGGACTACGGCGACTTCCCCTGCCATCGGGTCGTCAATGCCGCCGGCCGGCTGGCACCGGGCTTCGCGGAGCAGCGCGGCCGGCTCCTGGCCGAGGGCGTCGAGTTTCGCCCAAACGGCTGCGTGGACATGCGCCGCTACCAGTGGGACGCGTGACTCCGCCCGGGGGACTGTCACGCACGCCAGACGGCATGATGACGGGGGGCGGGCGGGCGTGACGCTCCCCCGTCCCCCGTCACGCCGCTAGTCCGTGGGGAAATGCACGCCGGCGCCGATGCGGGCCTCGGTCTGCACGCGGCTCACGAGCAGCGAGGTCTCCAGCTCCGCGTAGCAGCCCTCCAGGTCCTTCTTGTCGACCTGCTCCAGGAAGTGGCGGAACTCGCCCTCCCACATCACTGGGTAACTGCGGTCGAAGGTCTCCTCGCCGCCACCGTTCATGCGCAGGGTCACGGGGCCGCACAGGTTGGGCGCGCTCGGCATGATGATGCAGCCATCGGTGCCCTGGATCACGGTCTGGGTGAAGGCGCTGTCCTTGGAGCAGACGGCGACCGCCTCAAACCCGTCGTAGTCCAGCGTGACGACGCCCGAGGTGTCGATGCCGCGCTCGATGTTCGCATGGTAAGAAAAACTCTGCGGCTCGCCGAAGAGGCCGAGGGCGAAGGTCAGCGCGTAGAGGCCGATGTCCATGATGGCACCGCCCGCCTTGGCCGGGTCGAAGGCCGGCAGGACCTCGCCCGCGCGGAAGGCGTCGTAGCGGCTGGAGTACTGGCTGTAGTTGACGGTCGCGATCTTGATGTCGCCGATGCGGGGCAGCAGCTCGTCGCGGATCATCTGGAAATTGGGCTGACGGGTGGTGACGACCGCCTCCCAGAAGAAGACACCCGCACCCCTCGCCTCCCGCACGAGGGCGGCGGCCTCGGTCACGTTGCTCGCGAGGGGCTTCTCGCAGATCACGTTCTTGCCCGCGGCGAAGGCGGCGCGGCTCACGGCCGCATGCAGGAAGTTGGGCACAGCCACGTACACGGTGTCGACGTGCGGGTCGGCCATCATCGCGTTGAAGTCGTCGTAGGTGGCGCAGCCCTCCACGCCGTATTTGGCGGCGAGCTCGGCAGTCTGCTCGACGGAGCGGGGTGTGCCGGCGATCGCCGTGACCTCGATGCCCCAATCGGCCAGGTGCGGGGCCACCATCTGCACGATCATGCCGGTTCCGACGATTCCGAGCTTCATGGTTTTCTTCCTTTCCGCAGCGTGACAGGGGACGGGGGAGTGTCACACTCCCCCATTATCACACCTGTCTTTCTTACTTGCCTTTCTTGTATTGTGCGCCTACTCCGCCTCGGCCGCATCGCTGGCGGGGTCGTCGAAGCCCACGACCTGCACCAGCACAAAGGCCAGCACGACGGCGACCGCGATGCCGATCAGCATGCCCGGCAGGCTCGAAGCGTACGCGTCACTCGCGGTGCCGAGGGCCTCGGTCGCGGCACGCGCCGCGTCGGTGTAGACCGCGTTGGGCGTGGAGAGGATGCCCGGCAGGCCGGCGAAGACGAAGTAGCGGGAGCCGAAGAGGGCGTTGACGGCGGCGCCGGCAGCGGCGGCGATGCAGGAGCAGATGAAGGGCTTCTTGAGGCGCAGGGCCACGCCGTAGATGGCAGGCTCGGTGATGCCGAAGAGGCCGGTGATGCCCGCGCTCAGCGCGACCTCCTTGAGCTTCTTGTTGCGGGACTTGAAGAAGACGCCAAAGGTGGTGGCGACCATGGCGCAGACGGCGATGGCAAGGGCGGGCTGAATCACGGTATAGCCGTACTCGGCGAGCTCGGACATGATGATCGGGGTGAAGCTCCAGTGCACGCCAAAGACGACGAGCGGCATCCAGATGGCGGCCAGGATGCCGTTGGCGATCCAGGGCACGACGCTGTAGGCGGCCATGTAGGCGGCGGCGATGGCATTGGCGACGATGGTCGAGATCGGGCCGATGACGATGATGGTGGCGGGTACCATGACGGCGGTGCAGACGACCGGGGTGAGAAGTGCGGTCACGGCGTCGGGGATGCGCGGCTCGACCCACTTCTCCAGCTTGGAGAGCACGGCGACCATGATGATGGGCGGGATGACCGTCGAGGTGTAGGTGACGGACGTCAGGGGCACAAAGAAGAAATCGAGCGGCGTGCCCTCGGCGATCGTCTGGGCGATGGAGGCCCAGGTCGGGTTGCAGAGCGCCAGGGAGCACCACACGGCCGTATAGGTATTGCACTTGAAGTGCTTGGAGGCCGCGACGGCGATCATCACAGGCAGGAAGGTGAAGGGCGTCCAGGAAATCATGTCGTAGATCTGGGACGCGCCGGTGCCGGAGATGTCCGCGAACATCCGGATGATGATCAGGATGCCCTGAAGCAGGCCGGCGCCCGCGAGGATGTAGACAAAGGGCGCGATGGAGCCCGACATCGCGGCGATCACGCGATTGAGGATGGACTGCTTGTTCTCCCCCTCGACCTCGACCTCCTGGTCGAAGCTCATCTGACCGGCGAGATTTTCGTACACGTCCTTGGCGTGCATGCCGATGACGACCTGGTACTGGCCACCCGCCTGCACCACCTGGATGACTCCGGGCATCTGCTCGATCTGCTTGGTCGTCTCGTCGGAGGGTGTCTCCGCGAGCACGAGGCGCAGGCGCGTCGCGCAATGCGTCGCCCCCTTGATGTTGCTCTCGCCGACGGCATTCTTGATGTCGGTCGCGAGTTGCTTGTAGTCCCTCACTGCCTCTGCCATACCTGTCTCCACTCTGTCCTGTGTGCTTGTCGTGCGCAAGCAGCCATCCGGCTCTTGTCACGCAGCACCATAGCAAGCAGAACAAGGGTAATAAGCGCAGGTAGAGCGGTTGGTAAGTCCTTTTCAAAAGTGCGGGCTCGCGGGTGGCGCTTGTTTGAAAAATTACTTCAAGACGGCTTGTGTGCGGCGCCCGAGCGGCGTCGGACGCCCCCCCATGCGGCAGGCGGTACGCAGGCGGCGGGACGGAGGCACCTGCCAGCGGCACGCAGCCTCGCACGATCCGCTAACCCCGGAGGTTCTGCCCGTTGAGCACCTCGGCTGAGTCCTTCGCCCGCTGGCTGCGCTCGTAATCGAAGGCGAAGATCTCCGCATAGATGCAGTTCAGGACAAAGCGCTCGCACTCCTGCGAATAGAAGGTCGCGATCTTGCCCAGGCTCTTCTCGCTTTGCGGATAGCGGATGGAAAGGTCAAAGCCCATAGGCGCCTTGATGGAGGAAACAAGGACGGCCTTGCACTTCCGCGCCCTGAGGACATCGAGAATGGGCTGGAGCTCATTGAGGATCACGCCGCTGTAGCTCACGACGATGGCCACGTCGCCGGGCCGCGCGCTGTATGCGGCGGACGAGAGCTCCCGGTAATGCGTCGCCACGGTGCTGCGGATGCCCAGCTTGAGTATCATATTTGCAAACATCTCGCAGCAGATCTCGCTGTCGCCGTATCCGAAAAGATACACGTGTGACGCCGCGCGGATAGCACGGGCGACCCTTTCTATGTCGTATTTGTCGACGGAAGAATAGCATGTGTCGACCGTCTCCTTGGTCAGAGAGACGATGCTCGAGACGACGTCGCCGACCTGCTGGCCCGGCGCAAAAGGCAGGTTGACGTCCACGGTGCTGAGCTGCGTGCGATGCCGCTCGAGGTCGGCGGCGAGCTCCACGCGCAGCTCGCGGAAGCCCTTCAAACCGACCTTGCGGCAGAGTCTCACGACCGCGGCGCTCGAGCTGAAGGTTGCGTCTGCAAGCTCTTGTATGCCCATACGGCACACGGCGTCGGAGTTTGCCAGTATATAGCGTGCCAGACTCGCCTCGGTGTCGGTGAACCGCTCTTCCTGCTGCAGCTGCTCGATGACCGCCATGCCTACCCCCGTCACATAATCGCCGGCCTTGCATGCATTAATTATGCAACGATATTGGTTACAGGTGGTGACAGGGCCCGGGGGCTTGTCACGTCACCGACGGCGAGTGTGACGGGTGACGGGGCTTGTCACACCACCGTCACCCGCCGATAGGCCGTGGGGGTCAGGCCCGTACGCTCGCGGAAGCGCAGGTCAAAGTACGAGGTGCTGGCAAAGCCCGAGCGCGCCGCGACCTCGCCCACCGGCAGGTCGGTGGCCGCGAGCAGGCGCTGGCTCTGCTCGATGCGGTAGTCGAGCAGGTACTCCGCGGGCGTCGTCCCCATCGACTTGCGGAAGGCCCGCGTGATGGTGCTCTCGGAGTAGCCGCACGCGGCGGCGAGGTCGCGCAGGCGCAGGTCTTCTTGATAGTGCTGTTCCAGGTAGCGGACGACCTCGAAGGCGGCGCCCCAAGAGCGGCTGCCCTCGCCAGTCTCTTCGGCGCCCGCGCTGAAGACATGCAGGCAGAGCTCGTGCCACACCTGCATGAGACCGATCAGCACCTGCAGGCGGTCGGGCCGCGGCGCCTCCATCGCGTGCACGGCCGAGGCGAGCGCGCCCAGCGCCCCCTCGTGCCAGGCCTCGCTCCCGTCGAGCGCCGTATAAGGAAAGCCCTTGTTCCCCACGTAGGGCAGCACGTACTCGCGGTCCACCAGGCTCTCGCCCGCATGGAGCAGCAGATTGACGCTGAAATCCAGGCAGTAGTAGGTGCTGTCCCGCCCCTCGAGGTTATGGGCGGCGTGCAGCTCGCGCGAGTTGACAAAGACACCCTGTCCCGGTCCGAGCCTGACGCGGGCACCGCGCACCCGGAACTCCACCAACCCCTCCCGCACCAGGCACAGCTGCAGCTCATCGTGCCAATGCCAGTTGATGAAGCCGAGCACGTTGCGACTGATGGTCGTGGTGTAGGCGGCGAGGGGAAAGTCCGCGGTGCCGTGCTGGGTGGTCTCGCGCTCGCGCGCATCGATGGGGATGTCGTAGACCTGCATGCCGACCTGCCTCACTGCGCGCCGCTGTGCGTCAGTCGCGCGGGAGCCCCGCGTCCAAGAGTCGTGGTGCGCGCCCCGTCCGTCTTCCCGCCTATTGTTACACACGCACTACGGGGAAGTGACCAGATATTGTTATTATTAGCCATTATTATGCTATGAATCTGTTCTTTGTGGCGTCATTCTATTACCCGTGAAGACAAGCGCGGATGCCGCTAGGAATCGGCGGGACGTCGCTGGCAGTCGGCGGGACACCGCCGGAATCGAAGAGACACCGCCTCCGCACGGCATCCGCACGGCAGGAAGGGAGCACACGATGGAGATCAACGGCGCACGACTCATGGGCAACATCCGCACGCTCGGCACGCTGGGCATCAACGAGACGGGCCGCTCGCGCCTGGCCGCCTCCGACGAGGACAAGGCCGGCCGCGACTACGTGAAGGGCCTCTTTGAGGAGGCCGGGCTCGAGGTCGTCGTGGACCGCATCGGCAACCTCTACGGCATCTGGCGCCCCGAGGGCTGCCCGGACGTCGACCCCGTGATGACCGGCTCGCACATCGACTCCGTGATCAACGCCGGTCAGTACGACGGCGACCTGGGCGTGCTCAGCGGGCTCGAGGTGATCCGCACGCTGCAGGAGGCCGGCTTCCGCCCCTCGCGGCCCATCGTCGTGGTCGCCTTCACCAACGAGGAAGGCGTGCGCTATCAGCCCGACATGATGGGTTCGCTGGTGTACGCGGGCGGCCAGCCGCTCGACGAGGCGCTGGACTCCATCGGCACCGACGGCACGCGCCTGGGCGACGAGCTGGCGCGTATCGGCTACGCGGGCACCATCGACCCCGGCGACATCAAGCCTGCGACCTTCGTGGAGCTGCACATCGAGCAGGGCCCGATCCTGGACGTGGAGGGCACGCAGATCGGCGTGGTCGAGAGCCTGCAGGGCATCCACTGGAAGCGCATCACCTTCCACGGCGCGCAGAACCACGCGGGCACCACGCCCACGTCCATGCGCCGCGACGCGGGCCTCGCCGCCGCCAAGGTCAACGTGCGCGAGCGCGAGCACGCACTGGCCAACGATAAGTTCCTCTGCACCGTGGGCACCATCGCGCTGGAGCCCAACGCCGTCAACGTGATCCCCGACAAGGCCACCTTCACCGTGGACCTGCGCTCGCCCGTGAAGGAGACCCTGGACAGCGAGGACGCGGGGCTGGAGGAGTACCTGCTCCAGGTCGCCGAGCAGGAAGGGCTCACGGTGGAGTCCGAGCAGCTCACCTGCTTTGACCCCGTGCCCTTCGACGAGGGCGTGTGCCAGCGCATCGAGGCCTCCTGCGAGGCGCGCGGCCTCTCGCACCGCCGCATCACCTCCGGCGCCGGCCAGGACGCGCAGATGATGGCCCGCATCTGCCCCACCGCCATGATCTTCGTGCCCAGCGTGAACGGCATCAGCCACAACCCCGAGGAGTACAGCCGCGACGAGGACTGCGTCAACGGCGCCAACGTCCTGCTGGACGTGCTCGTCTCCCTCTCCGAGTGACAGGGGACGGGGGATTGACACATTTTCGTGACAGGGGACGGGGTGACACTTCCCCGTCCCCTGTCACGCCCCGCGTTACTCGGGCAGCATCCCCGGGTAATTCTTGAGCCAGTTGAACAGAATCGTGCGGTTTGCCTGCTGGTCGGTGCCGTGGTTGGTGTAGGGCAGCTCCACCAGATTCACATCCGCGCCGACCTCGTCGGCCTCACGCTTGTATTCCTCTGAGCCCTCGACGCTCACCAGCGAGTCCTTCTGGCCATGCAGGATGAGGATGGGCGGAAGGTCAGGGTTCATATACGTGAGCGGTGAGACGAACTTCAAACGGTCCGGATACTCGCTCAGCTCGCCGCCCACATAGGCCTCGACGATGCCGGGGATAGTGTCCGGGGTGAGGTAATGCCCGTTGTCGGAGATCCACTGAAGGTCGACGGCGGGATACATGGCGAGTACCGCCCGAGGCGTCGGCGCGTCCAACTGGCCCGTGCTGGTCATGCCCACATAATGGAGCACCAGGTTGCCGCCGGCAGACTCGCCCGCCAGCACGATGCGATCGGGGTCGCCGCCGTACTCCTTCGCGTGGTCGCGGATCCAATTCATGGCCTCGGCGCAGTCGTAGATGGCCTTGTCCCACGTGGGGTTGCTGGTACCGGGATAGGTGCAGAGGCGATAGTTGATGCTGAAGCCCACATAGCCCGCGTCGGCCATCTGGCGGTGCATGTTGGAGTTGGACTCGGAGTTGCCGCTAGACCACCCGCCGCCGTGCATGTATACGTAAACGGGACGCAGGCCGTCGCCCGTCTTACCGGCATCGCCATCCTCGCTCGGCTTGTAGATCGAGATGGTCAGGTCCTGGCCGTCGTGGTTGGCATAGACGACCTGCTCGTCGGGCTCGCTCATTTGGATGTCGCGCATCGTGAGGCCCTCGGTAAGGCTGTAGCTGCCGCCCTCGCGGCTCACGGCCGCCTTGAGCTGGGCCGTCTCGACACCCAAAATCGCTAGCGCCGCCAAGCTTGCCCCAAGGAGGAAGCGCGGGAGCTTTCGGCCCTTCTCGCCCTTGCGGACCATCACGATGCCGGCCACCACCACGACCGCGGCGCCTATCAGCGCAAAGGGGAGTGCAAGCGAGAAGAGCACCGTCCCGATCTGGGTGGTGATCCACATGCGTTCGCCCAGGACCGAGACACCCAGGAAGAGGCAACACGCGGTCACGAGCACGAGCGGGACTTTCACCAGGACAAGCAGGGCCTTCTTCATCGTCTGTTCCTCTTCCATCCGCGAGGCGTTGCAAGAACGAGCTTGATGTGATACGACAGTATCAGTTTATGAACGCGAGCGTTACGCGTCAATGCTGACAGGACAAGTGATACGCATGGCGGCCACGTGTATCAGTTTCACAGCTGCACACAATCGGTTTCGTTGCGGAGGGGATGTTGGGAAGGAGAACCGGCGTGGGAGACGGTCGAAGCAAGCGCGAGGAGACATCGGACCAGCTGCGCGCACAGATGGCAGAGGCCCTACTTGCACTGATGGAGCAGGAACCAATCGGCAAAATCACCGCTCAGGAGATCGCAAGCACCGCCGGCGTCGGACGGGCCACCTGGTTTCGGCTCTTCGGCTCCAAGGAGGAGGCCCTGGTCTGGCAGGCCAAGCGCTTGTGGCACTCTTACTGGCGAAATCGCAGTCTGGACGAGTCCGAGGCGACCGACCGCGAGAGGGGCGATGCGTTCTTCCGCTTCAACTACGAGAACCGCGACTTCCTCCGGCTAGTGTATCGCCAGGGCATGAAACACACGCTCTACGACGTCTACTACCAGCTCATCATGCCGGCGGAGACGTCGGATGTCATGGCTGGCTACGTGGCGCGGTGCGCAGCCTATGCCGCGGTCGGTCTTCTGGACGAGTGGGTGACGCGCGACTTCGCGGAGACTCCGGAGCAGCTCATCGCCCTTGCGAGGATGGCCTCCCCCGCGTGACACTCCCCCGGTACCTGTCACGCGGCGAACTGGCTGTTGTAGAGCTGCTCGTACTTGCCGTGGCGCGCCATCAGCTCGTCGTGGCTGCCGGCCTCCTTGATGTCGCCGTTCTCCATGTAGAGGATCAGGTCCGCGTCGCGGATGGTGGAGAGCCGGTGCGCGATCACGAAGCTGGTC
>OMWE01000033.1 GCA_900314685.1 uncultured Actinomycetes bacterium
TTCCAGTCCCTCTTCTTCTCTGTACCTGTTGAGTTCCTGAAGATAGGAAAGCGCCTGCCTGATGTGATCAAATGATGCCGCGCTGTCCTTGTCACCGGTTTTCGTATCGGACGCGTGCGTCAGAATCTCATATGCCGTCCCGGAATTTTTCATAAACCCGAAAGCTCCGCTGTTATATGCTTCCTGAGCCCCGGCAGCCGTCTTTTTCTGCTTTTCGGCTTCTTCGGCCGCCAGCTGGATGTTCTGATTGATCTGCTCCAGTTCAGTCTTCTTTTCACCGGCAGCGGAGTTTTTCTCCGCATCCGCCAGTTCCTTCTGAGCCGCCTCGTTATCTGCATCCGCTTTCTTCAGCGCCTCATCAGCCTTCGCCGCATCTTCATCCGCCTGCTTCTTAGTTTCAGCCGCATTCGGGTGCTGCTTTGTTACCTCGTCCAGCGTTTTCTGGGCCGCCTCGCTGGCTTTACACGCGGCATCATAGTCGGAATCCGCTTTTTCCTTGTCAGTGTTTGCCTGACTTAAGGCATCGCGCTTGCGGTCAGTCTCTTCCCTGGCGTTTGTTTCCGCCTGCTTTGCCGCGTCAGCTTTAGCATCGGCATTCTTTTTCTCTGTATCCGCAAGCTCCACATCCGTTTTGGCATCATTCAGCTTGTCAGCCGCCGCGGCAGAGGACTCCTGTTCCGCCTCCTGTAGAGCATCCCCGGCATTTAAAGCAGCTTTGCCTGTCTCTTCCACTCTTTTTTCGGCTTCCTGTCTGGCAGTTTCCGCGTTTTCAACATCTTCGTCCGCGTCTTTCTTCGCCTGCTCCGCGCTCTCCAGACTGCCGGCCGCTTGGTCGGCAGATGCCCGTTCGATATCCTGGAGTGCGGCGAGCTCCCCCTCGAGCAGCTCACGCAGATCATCGGGCGCGGTGTCGTATGCTCCGGCTTCGAACTGCGTCTGGAGCGTCGGCAGGTACGCCAAGGCGAGTTGCATGTTTTCGCCGTTCATCAGGGGTTGGCCCGAGAGCGTGCGTGCGAGGAGCAGCGCCGCCAGCAGCGCCGCGGACGCGAAGAGCGACGGGCTGCGCAGGAGGTAAGCGAGGATCACCACGATGGGATTGCACCGCGCGTGCCCGCGTACCGTCATGCGATTTTGCCTGGCGCTGGCGTGCCTGCCATGGTTGCCCACGAGATCAACCCCCTGACTCAGCTTGGCTGATGAGTCAGAGGGTAGGGGGAGGTTGACCGAAAGTCTGTAGTCCGCCGATATGAGATTTGCGGACTACATGCCTTGTGCAACAAAAAAGGCGAGGTACGCACCTCGCCATTCTGGAACCCTCGAGCGCGAGCGCCCTCCGGTGCAGATAGTTTTACACAGAGCGAAGGCCGAGAACAAGAGCCCCACGCAAGGGCGCCCGTGCAAGCCTTTACATATGCCGCCCGAAGCGACCGCCGGCGGGACCGCGGCCACCGGCGCGCGAGCCGCGGAACATCGTGCGGACGGGCTTGCTGGTCGAGCGGTCGGGGTTGGGCACGATGCGCGACGCGTCGTACTCGAAACCCTCCAGGTCCCAGACCGGCACGAGTTTCTTGGTGAAGTACTCCACCTCGCGCAGTTGGCTGATCTCGTCGGGCGCCACAAAGGTGAAGGCCTGCCCGTCGTGGCCGGCGCGGCCCGTGCGGCCGATGCGGTGCACGTAGTCCTCGGGGTCCATCGGCACGTCGTAATTGACGACCGCGTCGATGCCCGAGACGTCGATGCCGCGGCTCATCACGTCGGTCGCGACGAGTACCTGCACCTTTGCGGCCCGGAAGCGCTCGAGCGCCTTTTCGCGCGCCTTCTGCGGGCGGTCGGCGTGCATCTCCTCGACCTTGAAATTGGCGCGCCGCAGCGTCTTGCACACGTCGTCCACGCGCCGCTTGGTCCGGCAAAAGACGAGCACGCGCTCAGGCGCCGTCTGGGTGAGCAGGGCCTCCAGCAGCGAGGTCTTCTGCCCCTGCGTCACGGGGCAGAGGTGCTCCTCCACGGTCTCGGCCGTCTCGCCGATGCGGGCGATCTCGACCACGGCGGGGTCGTGCAGCATCGCGTCCACGGTCGACTTGATCGAGGGCGGAATCGTCGCGGAGAAGAGCAGGGTCTGCCGCTGCTCGGGCAGGGCGGCCAGGATCTTGCGGACGCTGGGCCAAAATCCCATGTCCAGCATGCGGTCGGCCTCGTCGAGCACCATCACCTGCACGCGGGCCAGGCTCACGTTGCCGTGCTCCATCAGGTCGAGCAGGCGGCCGGGCGTCGCGACCAGCAGGTCGCAGCCGGCGCGCAGGTCTTTGATCTGGCGGTCGAACTTGGCGCCGCCCATCACGATCACGGCGCGCTGCCCGGTGCGGCCGCACACGACCGAGACGACCTTCTCGATCTGCTGTGCCAGCTCGCGCGTGGGCGTCACGACCAGCGCATGCGGGGCGGGGGTGTGCTTCTTGCCCACCGTCTCGGGCTCGGTGCCCGCGATCAGTTGCAGCGTGGGCAGCGCAAAGGCGGCCGTCTTGCCCGTGCCGGTCTGCGCGGAGGCCACGATGTCGCGGCCGCGTAGCACCTCGGGGATGGCCTGCGCCTGCACGGGGGTCGGCGTGGTGAAGCCGAGGTCCGCGACCCCGGCGAGTATCTGCTCGTTTAGCCCGAGCTCGGCAAATGTCATATCCATGTCAACTAGTATCCCCCAACTGCCGAAAAACTGCACGGCGCGTCCGGGGACGGTGTTAGTCTTGTTGAGAAGACAAACGCGCGGCCCGCGGCCCGGCGCGACCCACAGAAAGGCGGCACCATGTACACCAGCGACGGCCAGCTCCAGATCGCAGTCGGCGACGAGCCCATCTACCTGCTCCCTGCCATGTGCAACCGCCACGGCCTGATCACCGGCGCCACGGGCACGGGCAAGACGGTCACGCTCAAGACCATCGCCCAGGATCTGTCCGATGCTGGAGTGCCCGTCTTCCTCGCGGACGTCAAGGGCGACGTGTCCGGCATGGCCGTCGCGGGGGAGCGGACCGACAAGCTGGCCGCCCGCCTGGCCGAGATCGGGGTCTCCGACCTGGACTTTCATGCGAGCCCGGTGCGTTTCTGGGACGTCTATGGCGAGAAGGGCGTGCCCGTGCGCACCACCGTCACCGAGATGGGCCCCGTGCTGCTGGGCCGCCTGCTGGGCCTGACCGAGGTGCAGGAGGGCGTGCTCAACATCGCCTTCCACGTGGCCGACGACGAGGGCTACCTGCTGCTGGACCTCAAGGACCTGCGCGCGATGGTGGGCTGGTGCGGCGAGCACGCCGACGAGCTCAAGCTCACCTACGGCAACGTCTCCAAGGCCACGGTCGGCGCCATCCAGCGCGCGCTGCTCACGCTGGAGGACGCGGGCGGCGAGGCCTTCCTCGGCGAGCCGGCCCTCGACATCGCGGACTGGCTCGGCTGCGACGCCGACGGCCACGGCTACGTCAACATCCTCGACGCCACGCGCCTGGCGCAGTCGCCGCTGCTGTACTCGACCTTCCTGCTCTGGCTCCTGTCCGAGCTGTACGAGCGCCTGCCCGAGGTGGGCGACCTGGACCGGCCGCGCATGGTCTTCTTCTTTGACGAGGCGCACATGCTCTTCGACGACGCGCCGCGCGTGCTGGTGCAAAAGGTCGAGCAGGTCGTCAAGCTGATCCGTTCCAAGGGCGTGGGCGTGTGGTTCATCACGCAGAATCCGGCGGACATCCCCGAGCCCGTGCTCGCGCAGCTGGGCAACCGCGTGCAGCACGCCCTGCGCGCGTACACCCCCGCCGAGCAGCGGGCCGTGCGGGCGGCGGCGGAGAGCTTCCGCGCCAATCCGGCCTTCGACACCGAGAAGACGATCGGCGAGCTCGCGACCGGCGAGGCGTTGGTGAGCTTCCTCGACGCGGAGGGCACGCCGGCGGTCGTGCAGCGTGCTCGGGTCATCGCGCCCGGCTGCTCGATGGGCGCCGCGCCCGCCGACGACCAGGCCTACCTCACGCAGAATTCTCCCTTTGCGACCAAGTACGGTACGCCGGTCGACCGCGAGAGCGCCTACGAGCTGCTCAACGCCGCGACCATCGCCGCCGCCAAGGCGCAGGCCGAGGCCGACGCCGCTGCCGCCCAGGCCAAGGCGGACGCTGCTGCCGAGAAGGAGCGTGCAAAAGCCGAAGAGCAGGCTGCCAAGGAGCAGGCAAAGGCCGAGGCCGCTGCCGAGAAGGAGCGCGCCCGCGCCGAGGCCGCTGCCGCCCGCGAAGCCCAGCGCGAAGCTGAGCGCCAGGCCCGCGAGGCCCAGAAGCAGGCCGAACGCGAAGCCCGCGAGGCCCAGCGCGCCGCCGAGAAAGCCGCGGCCGAGCAAAAGAAGGAGGCCGAGCGCCGCCAGCGCCGCCTCGAGAGCATCGGCACGTCGGTCGCCCGCACCGCGGCCACGACGATCACCCGCGGCATCCTCGGCAGCATCAAGAAGAGCCTCTTCTAGGTCGCGCGCCCGCCTTAGACAAACTGGGACATACAGACAGGCACGCAGCGCACTGCACCGTCTTTGCCGAGGTCCTTTGTGTGTACGACGTACGGGGTGCCGACTCCCGATGAATATTTAGGCCACGTGTGGTAAAAAAGCCCATCGCCCTGCATGACGAGCTGCTGTGCCACCACATTTTCGTAGACCGACCCCATGTTGACCGGCAGTTTGTCGGCGAGGAGGCTCTGATAAACGATGTTGTCGGTGAAGTCCGCGTCCTTGAACATGAGGGTC
This sequence comes from uncultured Actinomycetes bacterium, assembly GCA_900314685.1. Taxonomy (GTDB): domain Bacteria; phylum Actinomycetota; class Coriobacteriia; order Coriobacteriales; family Atopobiaceae; genus Olegusella. Next base: position 4,754 of record OMWE01000033.1, read on the forward strand.
ACAAAAAGGCCTGTGTCCGCGAGGTAGAGTTTGAATTTCTCTAGGTCGATTGCCGATGACAAGCCGATATCGGGATCCGCCGCGTGGTAGGCGACGAGCACTGTTTTTGATTCAGTCAGGGCGGAGATTTCCTCGAGGATTCCAGATGCGCTCCGATTGGCCAGCACGCTGGGGACGTGGTAGCGCGACGATTTGTTTGCGAGCTGAGCGGGAATGGCGTCGAAGAGGCGCGAGAGGGTACCGCTTGGGCTGATCTTGTGGAAGCCGTCCTCGTAGAGGCTGACGATGTCGCGCTTTACCTGGTCAACGACTGCGAGGTTGTTGCTTTGAAGGTAGGCGTCGACCGCTTGCGGCATGCCTCCGACGAGCATATAAAGCCTGAAGTTGCGCATGAGCAGGCGAAGCGTCGCGTCGCCAAGAGGATGCCCTGATTGGAAGGCCTGCCGCAGGAGGGGGGATGGTCGCCTCGTCACCCTTGGCCCAGCAGAATTCCTCGTAATCCATGGGGTGCATTTGGAGCTTGCGTTCCTCGCTGGGAATGAGGATGCCCTCTGTATTGCGGCGGATGGAGATGAGGGAGCCGGTCTCTATATAGTCGTAGCGCCCGTCGGCGACCAATCTTTTTATGGCTTGACGAGCCTTGGGGCACAGCTGCACTTCGTCAAAGACGATGAGTGATTCTCTCTCGTGGAGCTGTACGCCGCACTGGAGCTGCATTCCCGCGATACATAGCGGGACCTGCGTCGTCCTTGAGACCAGTGCCACCTGGTGCTCCACGGCGAGGACGACCACATGGGGTGAGGAGATCACCAGGAAATTAGCTGGGAAGCAGGATCTTCGAAGCAGTGCTGTCTTGGGTGGGTTTGGGGGATGCTGGTATCTCTTGACGACACGGAGTCATCCTCTGGGTGCCGGAACGAGACCCTGACTTGACATTCTGACCCTTTTGTTGCAAACCATCATCGCGGCCTATGATAAAAGACCAGCTAGACGGCCCGATAATCAGGTGCAGGCAAAACCCGGGGTTTTACCGCATCGAGCATCTTTGCAAAAGTCCAGGTAGATGAGCCATACCCCTCGGCAAAAACGGGTCAGTTGGCTTGAAAATAGGCGGGTTTGCAACAAAAGGGTCAGAATGTCAAGTCAGGGTCTGCAACAGCCGCTGCCGAACAAGCGGCCGGGTAGTGGGCGACCAAATCCAGATGCCCGGCGACCGGTCGGCGCGCGGTGGCGTGCCGCTGGCCCATCCTTGAGCCACCGGTAGCCTGCGCGCTAGTGCGGCATGCGAATGCGGGCAAGGACGATCGGGCGGCGCAGCGAACTCGGCGCGCCCCAGCACGCTTCCGCGCGCCCGCCCTCGCCCCGCGCGACCACCCCGCGGCGCCCCAAGATGCGCTACAGTGAGTGGGCAAAAACCACCGATTGCGTGGGCAAAACCACCGATAGGAGCCACAATGCCCATCAAGATCGCAGACGGGCTTCCCGCAAAAAAGACGCTGCACGAGGAGCACATCTTCGCGCTCGAGGAAGAGATCGCCGACACCCAGCACATCCGCCCGCTCAAGGTCGTGATCCTCAACCTCATGCCGACCAAGATCGAGACCGAGACCCAGATCCTGCGCCTCATCTCCAAGTCCCCGCTGCAGGTCGACTGCGATTTCATGCGCGTGAGCAGCCACGAGTCCACCCACGTGAGCCGCGACCACCTCGTCAAGTTCTACGAGCCCTTCGAGGCCTACAAAGACAAGAACTACGACGGCCTGATCGTCACGGGCGCACCCGTCGAGCACCTGCCCTTCGAGGAGGTCGACTACTGGGACGAGCTCTGCGAGATCATCGACTGGGCCGATACGCACGTCTTCTCGACGATGTACCTGTGCTGGGGCGCGATGGCGGGCCTCTACCACCTGCACGGCATCCCCAAGCGCGTGCTGGGCGCCAAGCTCTTCGGCGTCTTTCCGCAGCGGCTGTGCGACGAGTACAACTTCCTGACCAACGGCTTCGACGAGGTCCACTACATGCCGCACTCGCGTCACGCTGCGATCGACGCCGCCGCGCTGGCCGAGCACCCCGAGCTCCACGTGCTGTCCGAGGGCTTCGACTCGGGCCCCGCGCTGATCGCGACCAACGACTTCCACGAGATCTACGTCACGGGCCACTTCGAGTACGGCCGCGACACGCTGGCCGACGAGTACTGGCGCGACTTCCACCGCGGCCTGCCGATCCGCCTGCCCGAGAACTACTTCCCCGACGACAACCCCGAGCGCCAGCCCATCTTCACCTGGCGCGCGCACGCCAACCTGCTCTACCGCAACTGGCTCAACTGGGTCTACCAGATGACGCCGTACGAGCTCGAGCGCATCCCGGAGGTCGTGGAGGAGCTGCGCCGGCAGGTCACGGAAAAGTTCTAGACAAGGAGAACCATGTCCGAGCAATACCCGATGATGACCGTGGTCGACATGCTGCGCTGCGACGCGCGGCTCTACCCCGACGAGGTCGCGCTCGTCGAGGTCAACCCCGCGGTGCGCGAGCCGCGCCGCCAGACCTGGCGCGACTTCGACCTCATCCACTCCACCGCCACTGAGCCGTACCGCCGCGAGATCACCTGGCGTGTCTTCGACGAGAAGGCCAACCGTTTCGCCAACCTGCTGATCTCCCGCGGCGTGGGCAAGGGCGACAAGGTCGCGATCCTGCTCTACAACTGCCTGGAGTGGCTGCCCATCTACTTCGGCATCCTCAAGACGGGCGCGGTGGTCGTACCGCTCAACTTCCGCTACACCGGCGCGGAGATCCAGTACTGCCTGCAAAAGGCCGAGGCCGACGCGCTCGTCTTTGGCCCTGAGTTCCGCAGCCGCATCGAGGACCGCCTGGGCTCGATCTCGCGCAACCGCCTGCTCTTTTATATAGGAGACGACCCCTGCCCGGACTTCGCCGAGGACTACCTCTGGCTCACGTCCAACTGCCCGAGCAACGACCCCAATATCCCGCTCTCGCTCGACGAGGACGCGGCCATCTACTACTCGAGCGGCACCACGGGCTTCCCCAAGGCGATCCTGCACCCTCACCTCTCGCTCGCGCAGGCGGCTGAGATGGAGGCCCGCCACCACGAGACCACGCACGACGACGTCTTCCTCTGCATCCCGCCCCTGTACCACACGGGCGCCAAGTTCCACTGGATGGGCTCGCTCTACACCGGTAGCCGCGGCGTGCTGCTGCGCGGCGTGAGCCCCCAGACCATCTTCCAGACCGTCAGCGACGAGGGCTGCACCATCGTGTGGCTGCTCGTGCCCTGGGCGCAGGACATCCTCACGGCCATCGAAGAAGGACAGCTCAACCCCCGCGACTACCACCTGGACCAGTGGCGTCTCATGCACATCGGCGCCCAGCCGGTGCCCAAGAGCCTGATTCGCCGCTGGCGCGAGGTCTTCCCGCACCACGCCTACGACACCAATTACGGCCTCTCCGAGTCCACCGGCCCCGGCTGCGTGCACCTGGGCCTGGAGAACATCGACCACGTCGGTGCCATCGGCAAGCCCGGCTACCGCTGGGAGGCCAAGATCTGCGACGACGACGGCCACGAGGTCCCGCAGGGCGAGGCCGGCGAGCTGTGGGTCAAGGGCCCCGGCGTCATGCGCTGCTACTACGGCGACCCCAAGGCCACGGCCGAGGCCCTGCGCGACGGCTGGCTGCTCACCGGCGACATGGCCCGCCAGGACGAGGGCGGCTTCTACTGGCTGGTCGACCGCAAGAAGGACGTCATCATCATGGGCGGCGAGAACATCTACCCCGTGCAAATCGAGGACTTCATCGCGGGGCACCCGGCCGTGCAGGACGTGGCCGTGATCGGCGTGCCCGACGAGCGCCTGGGTGAGAAAAGCCTGGCCATCATCCAGCTCAAGCCCAACCACCTGGACGCCGAGGGCCGGCCGACCGACGTCACCGAGCAGGACATCAACGACTTCTGCCTGGACCTGCCGCGCTACAAGCGGCCGCGCCAGATCGTCTTTGCCCCGGTGCCGCGCAACGCCACGGGCAAGATTGAGAAACCCAAGCTCCGCCGCATGTACGGCGGCGAGGGTCTGGTCGCGCGCGAGAACGAAGCGTAAGCCGTAGACGCGCCGCGGCCGCATAGGGGCGGCTGTACGGCGACATGCCAGCGAGACACGCGCGCCTACGCGCGGGAGAGGAAGACAAGACATGCCAAAGCAGCTACTTTCCGGCAACGAGGCCATCGCGCTTGGCGCGTGGGAGGCGGGGGTGAAGCTCGGCGTGGGCTACCCCGGCACCCCCTCCACCGAGACGCTCGAGAACCTCGTGGGCTACGAGGGCGTCCACTGCGAGTGGTCGCCCAACGAGAAGGTCGCGCTCGAGACTGCTCTGGGCGGCTCGGTGGGCGGCGTCCGCAGCTTCGCCACGATGAAGCACGTGGGTCTCAACGTGGCGGCCGACCCCTTCATGTCCGCCACCAATACCGGCGTCACGGGCGGCCTCGTGATCCTGGTGGCCGACGACCCCTCCTGCTATTCTTCGCAGAATGAGCAGGACTCCCGCTACTACGCCGCCTTTGCCCGCGTCCCCTGCCTGGACCCCTCCGACAGCCAGGAGGCCTACGAGATGGCCCGCGCCGCGTGGGACATCTCCGAGCGCTTCGACACGCCCGTGATGCTGCACGAGACCATGCGCATCGCGCATACCAAGACTCTCGTGGACGCCGCGGGCCAGCGCACCGAGCACGAGACCGTGCCCTACCAGAGCCAGGCCAACAAGTACGTGATGATGCCCGCCTTTGCCGTGCGCCGCCGCGCCGAGAAGGACCGCCTGTGCGACGAGATGGCCGCCTGGGTCGAGGAGACCGAGCTCAACCGCGTGGAGCTGCGCGACCGTTCGGTGGGCATCGTGGTGGCCGGCGCGCTCTACCAGCACGTCCGCGAGGCGCTGCCCGAGGCCTCCGTGCTCAAGCTGGGCGTGACCTGGCCGCTGCCGGTCCAGACCGTGCGCGACTTCGCGGCGCAGGTCGACAAGCTCTACGTGGTCGAGGAGACCTGCACCTACTTCACCGACGCCGTCCGCGCGATGGGCGTGGAGGTCGCGACCCCGCCTGCCGGCGCCCTGCCACGCGCGGGCGAGATCGCGCCCGCCCAGATCCGCGCGGCCTTCGGGCTCGCGGCGCCCGAGCACGCCGCCGCGGCCGACGACCTGCCGGGCCGTCCGCCCACCTTCTGCGCCGGCTGCCCGCATCGGCTCGTCTTCACGGAGCTTCGCCGCATGCGGGCGATCGTGGCCGGCGACATCGGCTGCTACACGCTGGGCGCCGGTGCGCCCTTCCGCGCCGTCGACACCGTGATCGACATGGGCGCCAGCCTCTCCATGGCCCACGGCATGGAGCTTGCGGGCGCGGGCGAGGCCACCGGTCGCCCCGTAATCGGCGTGATCGGCGACTCCACCTTCGCACACTCCGGCATCACGAGCCTGCTGGGCACCGTCTACAACGGCGGCACCGGTACGCTCTGCATCCTGGACAACCGCACGACCGCGATGACCGGCGCCCAGGGCAACCCCTGCAACGGCATCACGCTGGCCGAGCAGGCCGCGGGCGCAAATCCGCTGAAGCCGCTGGACAACCCCGCGGGCAAGGCGCTCGATCTCGTCGCCCTCTGCCAGGCCATCGGCGTGGACGAGGTCGAGCAGGTCGACGCGCAGGATCTGCGTGAGGTCCGCCGTGCGCTCAAAGAGGCGGTCGCCCACAAGGACAAGCTCTCCGTGATCATCTTCAAGTCGCCCTGCCGCCTGATCGACCGCAGCCGCGTGGCCGCCCCGTCCATCACCGACTGCCGCAGGTGCGGCGCCTGCATCCAGATCGGCTGCCCCGCGCTTGGCCGCGACGCCGAGGGCCACGCCCAGATCGACGTCAGCCAGTGCATCGGCTGCGGCCAGTGCGTGCAGGTCTGCCCCTTTGGCTGCATCCAGTTCGCCGCGCCCGCTGAGCCTGCCGCCGCACGGCCCGCTGCTGCTGCCGCACCCGCATCCGCCGACTCCCCGAAGGAGGCCTAAGCCATGCCCCACTACGTCACCAAAGACACGGCCATCGAGGCGGCCGACGCCTCCGCCTACGCCGACGAGTTCGCCCGCACCCGCACCATCCTGCTGGTGGGCGTGGGCGGCCAGGGCACCATCCTGGCCGGCAACATCCTCGCGATGACCGCCGCCGAGGCCGGCCTCGACGTCAAGGTCTCCGAGATCCACGGCATGTCCCAGCGCGGCGGCTCGGTCTCCACGACCATCCGCGTAGGCCAGCACGTCGAGTCCATGATCGCCGACCCCGGTACGGTCGATGTCCTCGTGGCTTTCGAAGCCATGGAGGCCCTCCGCTACCAGCAGTTTGTCGCGCCGGGCGGCAAGATCTTCGTCAACGACGCCTCCATCACGCCCGTGCCCGTCAACATCGGCACAGCCACGATGCCCGAGCGCGTCCCCGAGCGCCTGGCCGAGCTCGGCGCCACGCTGATCGACGCCGACGGCATCGCCCGCGAGATCGGCAGCCCCCGCTCCGCCAACGTCGTGCTGGTCGGCGCGCTCTCGACCGCGCTGCCCTTCTCGACCGACGAGTGGGAGGACGCTGTCCGCCGCCGCGTCCCGCCCAAGACGATCGACGCCAACCTGGCCGCCTTCCGCCGTGGCCGCGCCGCCGCGAGGGAGTAGGTCCTGCTTCGCCGTCTGCCGCGAGCCGCTCTGGAAACACTCACATCGCCCGCGCCGCAAGAATTCACAATTAGCACCCGCGACCAGTCGCTTCTGGTTCTGCGGGTGTTTTTTGCTACCAGGCAGCTACATAGGCCGCCCGCACCGTCGACCCATTTTGCCCGCATGGCGGCAAGTCCCACTTCAGTGCCTCAAGTCTCCACCGTTGTGCGTCGGACGCTCGCACGCAGGACCGGATTCCCGCCCGCGGGCATCTCCGCAGCACGTCATCGTGCACCGAAGGGGTGAATTGGCACTATTGCCGGGAAAGGGTGCCTCGGTGCACGAATGGCGCGCGCGATTGCTGGGTCAATCGTGCACCGAGCGGCCCGATCGTATACGCAGCCGCAATACATGCCTTCGGTGCACGAATTACTGGCGCGGGCGAGAAGAAAAACGCGCACAGAGCCGCCGAAAAGCGCACCACCGGATGAAAAGGTGCCTCAGTGCACGACGGGGCACCGGCCGATGCCACCCTACCGCGCCGGTTGAGGTGCGGGGAGGGGCCAGCATCATGCACCGGTGGCACAAAATCGCTCGCTCGCAGGAAAAAGACCCCTCGGTGTTCGGCCGAGCCACCGCCACACCCGCCGTTGGTCCTCAAAATAAATGCATGTATCCCAAAATTGGTATTTTTCCAAATTAATTATGCTACATTGCGAACGTTTATGTTGATGCGAACGCACATCAAACGGAGGAGGCATCAAATGGAGGGGGTACACACCTCTAAACACGGGCTCGGAGCCTTGTTGGCGGCAATGCTGATCGCGTCGCTCGTGCTCATACAGTCGCTAGTCACCGGGAATGCGTGGGCAGCGACGACATCCACGGATTTGTCGGGCTTTACCTCGGGCGCAGCGCTGTCGACGGACAATGCTACTTGGGACAGCGACGGCTCCTGGACAGTGAAACCGGGGCAGGACTATCAGGTCAAGGTCACCTTCGCGGAGCGTGAAGACGCCCAGTTCGATATGGACAGCGACCTTACCTATCAGCTGCCCTCCGGATTTAAGCCTGATGCCAACGGCGCGAACGTCGACATAGCTGTCCAGTACACGGATGCAGACGGATCTCAAAAGACCGTCACGATCAGGGACAACTCCTTCACCGTCGGTACCGACGGCAAGGTGACCTTCAAGTGGAACAAGAGCGATCCCAACTTCCAGAAGCTCGCCGAGGCGAACAACGTCCAGTTTGACCTGAAGTTCGGCGGTCAGTTCAGCTCTGATGTGACGAGTCTGGACTTCGGCCATAACATCAAAAAGACCGTCACCGTCGATACCACTCATGATGTCTCTGTGAAAAAAGAGGGCGGGTACAGCTCCTACGACGGCAAGGTGTACTACAAGGTGACCGTCACGTCTACGGGCACCAATGAGAACGTAGTCGTGACTGACGCCATCACCGGTACGGCGCTGACCTACGACAAGAACGTCCGGGCCACGCCCGCAGCCGGTTCTGCGGCCAATCAGGGCAACGGCTTTACCTACACCATCCCCAAGATGACCGACGGCCAGCAGGTGGTCCTGGAGTATACGGCTTCCGTTGACTACAGCAAGCTGACGGGTAAGGGTACGGTCGAGCAGACCAAGAATGGTGTTACCGTCAAGAGTGATGGGGATGACACGCCCGGTGAGGACAGCAAGGACCTCAGTAACAACATCGACTACTCTGGCCTGACCAAGACCGCAGGCAAGGCGACGGGCGAGGGAGACGTGAAGACCGTTCCTTGGACCGTCACTTACAACGAGAAGGCCAAGGCGTCCATGGCCGGTCGCACCATCACGGACTCGATCGGTGAGGGCTCCAGGGACATCATGAAGTACTCGGGTCCCATCACCATTAAAGTTTATGACGGAAACACGTTGGTGCGCACTGATACGCTGGCAAAGCCCACCGGTACGTCCTACACCTATACGGTGCCTACCATCGACACCAAGCCCTATAAGTACGTCTTTAGCTACAACACCACCGTTAACACGACGGGCAAGCTGACAGATACTACGGTGACCAATAACGTGCGCGACGACCATGGTCAGTCCAGCACGGGCACCACGAGTGTCGGCCCCGGCACGCCTGCTGACCTGAAGAAAACCGCAACGAAGGTGACGGTCGAGAAGATTTCCTGGACCACGTCCTTCAATGTGCCCAAGGCGGGCCTGACCAAGGCCGAGGTGACGGACACCCTGCCCGGCATATATATCGATAAGCAGTATTACGACGAGCTGGACACCGGCTCGCTGGTGGTGAAAGACAGCAACGGCAATACGTACACCAAGGATGCTACGTCTGGTCTGGGTTACACACTTACTACTGGCACGAGCACCGAGGGAGAAACTAAGGGTGCGCCTATCTTCACGCTGAAGTTCTACTACTATAACGACAAGGGTGAGAAGGTAGACGGCGTTCCCGCCTCTGATGCCGCGTACACAATAAGTGTTTTTTACGACACCAAGAACAACGCCGGCTGGATGGCCAAGTACGCCGAGAACATCCAGGACTACCAGAAGGTGCACACCAACAAAGTGAGCGCCAATCTCAACGGTACCGTGCTGACGGCGGAGGCAAAGGCGACCCCCAGGACCGACACAAACAAGGTGACCAAAGTGGCCGGGAATAGCGGTCAGCCAGTCGGTTACCAGACTCTCCCCGATGGTACCAAGCTCCCCGTGTGGAAGTTCACCTTGCAGCTCAAGGGCGTGCCGACGGCAGGTATGCAGGTGACCGATAAGTTCGATACGAGCTTGTTCAGCGTCGTGGACGCCGAGGCACTCAAAGACACCGCTACCTACCTGACTGTTAATGCTATGGGCATCGACAACATCCACACCACCAATACCTTCGCCACCGAGCATGACACTATGTATGACAACTATGTCACCGTGAATCAAACCAATTCAGGCGTGACATTCACGATTTCCCAGGCAAATATTGATAAGGCCAGGAAGACTGATAAGCCCGAGCATGAAAGATACACCGGCGACAACTTCCGCATCACCTACTACCTGGTAGTCAAGGACGCCACAGCCCTCGCCACGCTCAACCAGCAGGCGGCGACCGAGGCAAAGACGTTCACTAATACCGCCACGTGGGATAGCTCCGACAGCACCCAGGATTTCACCTACCAGTACAAGCCAATCTCCAAGACCGCCACGGACCTGCTAGCGGAAGTCGCAGGCACCGACTACAAGAACGTTATCAAGTATACACTGGTCATCAATCCCGCCGCCGAGCAGGTTGGTACGGGTGACACCCTGACGGCGACCGACACCATCTCGAACAACCTGGCTTTTATCTATGACTCCATTCATGTTACTCCGTCGGAGGGCGTGACCTACGACGCTAGCGGCAGTACGCTCACCTTCACCGTGCCCAATGCGACAAAGGTGACGGTCACCTACTATGCCAAGGTCATCAAGACGGGCACGCTCGACGTCACCAATACCGCCACGGTCAACGGTCAGTCCGAGACGGTGACCAAGAACGTCACGCTGAACGCAGGCGGCAGCGGTACGGCGAGCATCCCCAGCATCAAGGTGTTCAAGTACAAGAGCGGTGACATGGGCACGGCGCTCTCGGGTGCGAAGTTCGCCCTCTTCACCAGTGAAGATGCCGCCAAGTCTGCAGACCTGAACTCCAAAGATTTCTGCGGCGTTTATACCACGGGCAGCAACGGCCTCGTGCTGATCGACGCCTATACCAACAAGGATGGCGAGAAGATTACGACCCAGCGCCTATGGACAGGCAAGCAGTACTATCTGGTCGAGCTCGAAGCGCCTGCTGGCTACGCGAAGACGAGCACGGTCTTCAAGTTCAAGCTGGCAGATCAGCCCGATTACGACAAATACGTCTACTATCTCGGTGACGTGCTGAAGATTTCCAATGAGGAGCAGCAGACTGGCTCCCTGGAGATCACCAAGAAGTCGGCCGGCGGCGCGACCACCCCGGACGGCGCCTCCTTCACCATCACCGGCCCGAACGACTACTCCACGACCGTCACCTA
>OMWE01000002.1:0-2556 GCA_900314685.1 uncultured Actinomycetes bacterium
CCGATTATCTGCTCAAAGATCCCTATGTATCGCGCCAACAGTGCGTTGTTGACTACGACGGTGAATTCACATTTGAATCCATTTCCAGTTATGAAAATATGTTTCTCGAGTCTGCCAGCGGAGAAATCCGTCCCGTTCAACGCTGCACGCTGCACAAAGGCGAAAAGCTGTTGCTCGGGAAGAACGTTACATGGGAGGTGCTCTGAATGGACGTGCTCTACATGCGGTCTTTGATCTTCCCCGTTCATACGCTGGGGCCGGGGGAACGGGTCGGTCTTTGGCTGACCGGCTGTCCAAGGCGTTGCCCGGGCTGCATCTCGCCGGACCTGACCACCGAGCCGGCGAGCCTGATCCCCTTTTCGACCGCCTCGAGCTCGCCGGTGCACCTCACGTCTGAGCTGTCGATGGTCGCGACGGCGACGACGATGTTCCAGGGGGTGTCGACCGAGGAGCCGCTCACGTACAGGCCGCCCGCGGTGCTGATGTCGACGTTCTCGAGCTTGCTGCCGCCGGTGACGCTGATGTCCGTGCCACTGGTGAATAGGCTGTACGCGCTGTCCGAGTCCGTCGTGATCGTGGAGCCGCCCTCGACCGTGATGCCGCCGTCCGCCGCGACGTACTCGTCCCAGCCCTCCTCGCCCAGACGGTCCTCGCCGACGTAGCTGAGCGTGGAGCCGCCCGTCACGGTGAGGCCGCCGGAGACCCGGACGGCCGATTCCACCGAGACGGTGCCGCCGCCCGTGATGGTGAGGTCGCTCGGGCTCGCGGCTTTGCCGTCCGCGTCGGTGTAGGCCGTGGTGCCGTCTTTTTCGTTGTCAACGGCCGTCACGTTGTCGCTGACGGAGCAGCCCTGGCCGGAATCGGTGCCGGCGCCCACGGTGTTGTCGCCCGTGGCGTTGATCGTGAGGTCGCCGCCCTGCCAGCTGATGGCGCCGCCGTTGGAGCCGTTCAGGTTCAGCGGGTCGGAGTCGTTGCCGCCCCAGCTCCACGAGCCTCCGTTGGAGCCCGTGCCGCTCGCGGCCTCGGTGTAGGTGCTGCCGTCGATGCCGATCTGTGTGGCGGCGAGGGCCGGCGTGGCGAGCAGCGCCGGCAGGAGCGCGGCCGTCACGGCCGCCGCGGCGACGCCGGACTTTAGACTACGGCTTGCGAGGGGCACGCGCGCAACATCGGTTTCCTTCGTGTGCTTGGGCTGGTATTGATAATGCACGGTCGTGCTCCTTTCGCATACGCCGGCGGCGACGGGTGCGGCGGTAGTTTGACGGACCTGAAAGGCCCCTGAAAATCGACCTTAAAAGTAGTCCCGGGGGGGCGTGTCAAGGAACGGAAGGGCCGGCGGGGGAGAGTTTACAGCGGCGTGACACTCGGCCCGGTGTGAGGGGGCCTTGCGGGGTGTTGGCGGCGATGGCATAATTATGCGCATAGTCATGTACGGAAAGGGGGAGCCATGCCGACCATACTGCCCATAAAGGACCTGAGGGACACGACGCGCGTCTCCGAGCTGGCGCACGAGAGCGGCGAGCCCGTCTTCATCACCAAGAACGGCTACGGGGACATGGTCGTCCTCAGCATGGAGGCCTACGACAGCATGGTTGCGCGCATCGCCGTGCACGACCAGATAGCCGCCGGCGCCGCGCAGGCAGACCGCGGGGAGCTCTATGACGGGCCGGCGGCCATGGCCGAGCTGGGGGCCAAGTATGGCCTCCTATAGCTACTCGTTCACCCCGATGGCCAAGTTGGACCTCGACGGGGCGCTCGGCTACATCTCGGGCGAGCTCGCGAGCCCGGGCGCCGCGAGGAAGCTCTACCGTGCCGTCCTGCGTGCCCTGGGGGAGACCTGCGAGATGCCCTACTCCTGCCCGGACTGCTCGAGGTACCTCGTGGCAGACCCGGCCTACAGGTGCAGGCTCGTCGGAAACTACCTGCTCGTGTACCGCGTGGACGGCGCGCGGCGCCGCATCGAGGTGCTCAGGTTCCTGTACGCGCGCAGGGACATCGGGCCGGACGCGATAGGGCGTGCCTCGGAGGGCGACTAGGGGCGCCCCCAGCCAGTGGCCGCGGGACGGGGCCTATGGGAAATCATCAGAAACTGAAGCGATCTTGGGTGGCGGGCGAGCGGCGATAGCGCTCTGGATGCGGCCTTTTGGGCGATTTGCAGGATCGTTCCCAGTTCGGTGCGAAAACGCATTCTCGCTGGGGATATTACAGTGACAAAACAACGGGTTGTTTGGCCCTCGCAACATCGATAATCACGAAAATAATAAATGCTGAAAATAAATACTCAAAATGTGAGTGCCGGGCGAGTGGCGGTTGAGTGCCGCGGGCCCGTTTTGCCCTCGTCTTTTTAGCGTGTTCAAACGTACTCGAACGTACGATTCTGCCTGATTGGCCGAGACGGGCACGGGGGAGAACGCACGAAAACGTGCCCGAACGTACCTAGACGAACGACGGGTGTCATCGCTTCTAAACCGTAGGTTGCCGGTTCGAGTCCGGCAGGGCGCACCAAGAAACCCCAGGTCAGGGGCCCCATGAGAGGGCCCCTGATATTCTGTCCTGAGT
>OMWE01000002.1:2576-139642 GCA_900314685.1 uncultured Actinomycetes bacterium
CCCTGATATTCTGTCCTGAGTGCAGAATTCCTTTCTGATGAAGTACGGGCGACGTGCCGAGGAAAAATATTTAGCCAAATATCAGTAGAACGGCAGCTAGGCGTCGTATGGCCGACGATCTTGCAGCTCGCCTCGATGTCATGGCAGGTAAAGAAATTGATGAGTAGTTTTTCGCACTAAAACGCACCGAATTGCCCATTTATACGCAGGTTCCTCGGACCGTTGTTGCGCATAACCGGGCTTATGTAAAGTAGGGGGGCGGTTCAGTGAGCGGAGATGGGTTATTAGGACGGGCCGCCAAACAATTTGCCCATGGCCGTCGGTTGAGGGACATTGAATGCAGATAGCTAGAATACTGGCTATAATATTGGCAAACGGAATCGCCTTCCCAAAGGGAGCCGGACATGGGCGCCATCACGATGGGCCTCGCCGAGGCCAAGAACAGCTTCTCGAGGGTCACGGCCGAGGTGAACCGGACGGGCAGGCCCGTCACCGTGCTCAAGAACAACAAACCGTGGGTCGTTATCCAGCCCGCCGACGCCTCGGGCGCGCTGGAGGACGTCGCCGTGGACTTTATGAGCGAGTACGGCGACGTCTTCGAGAAGCTCGCCAAATGACCGTGCGGCGGGTCACGGCGGCTGAGGCCGCCGCGGTCCACGACGCCACGATCCGCATGCTCGGCGGCGCGGGCGGGGTGCGCGACGAGGGGGCGCTCGAGTCCGCCCTCGCCCAGCCCTCCCGGGCGTTCGGCGGCGAGGACCTCTACCCGGGCGTCGCCGACAAGGCGGCGAGGCTGTGCTTCGGGATAGTCGCAGGCCACCCGTTCGTCGACGGCAACAAGCGCACGGGCGCCGCCCTGCTGGGCACATTCCTCAGGGCGAACGGCGTCGCGTTCGCGCACCGGGAGTTCCTCGACGCGATTCTGCGCGTCGCCTCGGGCGAGGAGGGGTGCGGGAAGTTTGCCGCGTAGGTGAGGTCGCAGGCCCGCTGACCGGCGACTGGGCGAGGGCCTGTCGCGCGAACGTCGCGAGCCATGGAAGGGGGAGGGCCGATGATCGAGGGAAGCTGCCTGTGCGGAGCGGTGGCGTACAGGGCCGCGAGGCCCGGACGCACGATTACCTACTGCCACTGCTCGTTCTGCCGCAAGACGTCGGGCTCGGCCTTCTCGGCCAACGTCCGCGCAGACCGGGATGGCTTCGAGGTGGTTCGCGGCGCCGACCGCGTGAACGCGTACGAGTCGAGCCCTGGCAAGCTCCGCTGCTCGTGCTCGGTGTGCGGCAGCCAGCTCTTCGCGGTGGGCGACAAATTCCCGGACCAGGTGATCGTGCGCCTCGGCACGGTGGACCGCTTCGACGAGTTCGCCGACGGGGTGGAGGAGCACCACCTCTTCCCGGAGTCCGAGGCGGACGCGCCCTGGGTCGGCCACTGGGCCCCGCGCGGGTAGGTCCATCTGTTCCAGGACGGATCGCACGGAATCTCCCTTGCGGACGAGACGACCTCCTCCGAGCCGAGGCACGTAAACGCGGCCGCCGCGACCTGGGTTGAGCTTGCGCAGACCCGGCTTGCCTTGGACGGCGCGCCGATCAACCGGCCGCTATAGGGAAGCGAGTGCGCGGGCGCTGACAGGCCGGGCGAAGCGGCTGACAAAGCGAGGCACGGATTCCCGTACCTTCTCGTGCCCGCCATCGGAAGGGCCCCGGTTCACGTGCCCTAGTCTGCCGCCTGCGCGTTGGGGGTCTGCCGCAACGCGAGCGGCGCGGAGTCTGCCGCGCACGTCACCTTGTAGCTAAAGGTCACCGTGTCGCCACCGACGACGTGCACCGTGCCCGCCGTGACGGCGAGGCCCTCCCAGCTGCCCTCGCGCGGCTCCCAATCGGCGGACCCGGCAGAGCTTGCGCAGGTCAGGTCGGCGATGCTGCCGCCCGCAGGTGCGAAGAAGTACACGTCGACGATCGCGTCGGACGCCTCATATTTGTTGTAGGAGGTGCCGAGGGCGGAGGTGCTCCAGCTGTTGTTGCGGATGTTCTGCGCCTGCTCCTCGGTGAGCGCATTTTCGATGGTGGTCGTGACCGTGTAGGTCACAGCGCCGTCGTCCGCGGTCGAGGGTTCGCCCAGGTCGGTCGTGGCGGTGAGGTACCAGTCGATGCTGCCGTCCGAGGCGTCGTTGAGGAAGACGCCCAGCTCGGGATCCGCGGAATCACGGCTGATGGTGCCGTCGGCGTCGAGGCCGGCGAAGACCTCCTCCTCCGTGGCATCCTCAGCCCAGGCGATCAGGTGTCCCGCCTGGGCCTGCTTGCGGGCAAAGTCGGTTAGGTCCGCGAGATCGTAGTCGCCGAGCTTGTCCAGGAACTGGTCGATGATGCCTGCCGAGGTCGAGGTGAAGTACTCGCCCATGTCCCAGGAGTCCATGTTGGCAGCGAGCTCGTTTTCCAGGTACGACACCACGTTGGCCTTGTCGACCACGGTGCCGTCTTCGAGAGACACGGTGCCCGCGAGCCCGAGCATGCCCTCAAAAGCCACGGGGTCCACAAAGATGGCGCCCGCGACGGTGGTACCCGTGACGTTCTCAAAGGACGTCGTGACAGCCTGGGCGGCACGCGGGACGTCGGGGAGGTACAGGAGCGTGCCCATGTGCTTCGTGAACGCATCGCCAAAGAGGCCGGTCTCCTCCTCCGTGCCTTCGATACGCGTGCCGTAGTAGAGGAAGGAGAACGTGGTGTCGGTGGCGTCGAGCTCATCCAGAGAGAAGGCGCCGTCATCCACGGTCAAGACGCCCATGCTGCGGGGATAGCCGCCGGTCGAGCGCCACTGCGCGGGATCCTGCACGACGACCAGGTACGAGCGGGGGCCGTCGACCCCGAGAAGACCCGCCAACCCCGGTTGGAGCGTTGCGGCATGCGAGGTCGCACTCTTTATATGTGCAAGGGGCTTCTTTGTCTGCTCGGCGACGTCGCCAAACTCGTCGGTGCTCGCGTCCGCGAGGTCGGCGATGCTGCTCTCGAGGTCGTCGACCGTCGGGTCTGCCGCGGCAAGTGCGTCGGTGAGGGCGACGGCGAGATCCGTGTCCACCCGGTCGTCTGTCCCGATGATATCGAACGAGCCCTGCTCCTTGCCAACGGCAAGGACCGGAGTCACGAGTGCGTCATAGGTTGCACGGAGCTGTTTCGCCACTGCTTTTGCGGCATCGCCCGACCCGCCGCGCCATCCACCGCTGGAAACCGACTGCTCGAGTGCGGTGATATGAGTGTCGATCTGGCTTGCGGTCTGTTCGGCGCCTGCCAGGTCGTTTCCCTCGACCTGGTCGACGAAGGTCGAGAGGCCCGTGGCCGCCTCAGCGGCGTCGGAGCCGGTCGACTGTACGAGCTTGTTGAAGGCGCTGGTCCTGACGACCATGACGATTGCCACTATGGCCACGACGCACACAGCGGCGGCGATGCCGAGCGTGCGGCGGGGGAGGGCTCTTGTCTTGGCGACAAACGTGCGCGCCTCTGCGGAGGTGCGGGGGCGGGAGTCTATCGGGGCGTCTGCACCCTGCGGATGGGCTACGGTCTGTGCGCCCACATCTTGCGGGCGGTCCTCGGCCTGGGCGCTCGCAACCTGCGGGCGGTCTTCGGCCTGGGCGTCTACGGCTTGCGGGCGGGGGTTCTGCTGCTGCGGGACCGCATCAGACTGTGCGCGAGGAGCCTGCCGGGCGGCAGCAGTCTGCGGCTGCGTCTCTTCTTTCTTCAGGACCTTGGGCTTCTTGAGCTTGATGCCGGGGCGGCGCACGGCGGGGCGGCGGGTGTCCTGCGACTCGTCGGCATGCTGCACGCGGTCCTCGTCGTAGGGGTCAGGCTGGATGACTTTGATCGGGTTTTTGCCCAGCAGCGCCTCGGCGAGGGAGTCTTCCTCGCGCTCCGCCTCGTCGAAGCGGTCGCTGTGAGGGATCGTCGCGCGGTTCTCGTAGCGCTTGGCCATCCGCTTCACGACGGCACGGCGCCGTGCCGCCTCCTCGCGGCGCGACTCGTATTGCCGCTCCGGTAGCCCCTGCGCCTCAATGTCGGGATCGTCTCGGTAAGGGTTCGGCGTCGTTTCGCTCATAGCCATCAGCCTTCGGTGTCGCAAACCTCGTCGTACAACCATCATAAACTACCGTTTTCCGACCGTTACCGATTCCGTACGGTATTTCGCACTAAAGTGTCTGGCAATGTGACAAAATAGTTCGCAATTGGGTTCAGGAAAGGAGCTCGCGTTGATTTACACGATGACCCTCAATCCCGCTATTGACTACGTCATGCACCCGCTGACGCTGGACATGGGCTTCACGAACCGTTCGTCGAGTGAGGAGATCTATTGCGGCGGCAATGGCATCAACGTCTCGACCCTTCTCAATGAATTGAAGGTGCCAAACGTCGCGCTCGGCCTCATTGCCGGCTTCACGGGCGATTACATGCTCCAGATGCTGCAAGACACCGGTCTCACGTGCAACTTTGTCCGCCTGGACAAGGGCTTTACCCGCATTAACGTCAAGCTCATCGGCATCGCGATGACGATGGTCAACGGCATGGGACCCAAGATCTCGGAGAAGAAGGTCGATGAGCTCCTCGAGCGCATCGACGGTATCAAGGAAGGCGATACGCTGGTCCTCACGGGCTCCATCCCCAAGTCGCTGCCCGAGAACATGTATGAGATCATCATGCGCCGCCTCAAGGGCCGCGGCATCCGCTTCGTCGTCGACGCCCCTGGTACGCTGCTTTTGCAGTCGCTCGACGCCGAGCCCTTCCTGATCAAGCCCAACAACCACGAGGTCGGCCGCATCTTCAACGCCCACCCCGAGACGCCCGCCGAGTGCCTGCCCTACGCGGAGCAGCTCCAGGCCAAGGGCGCCCGCAACGTCATCGTCTCCTGCGGCGGTCACGGCTCGCTGCTGCTCGATGAGAACGGCGGCAAGCACGCCGTGCCGACCGCCAAGATCCGCCTGGTCAACGCGACGGGCGCCGGCGACTCCATGGTCGCGGGCTTCATCGCCAAGGTCGTCGAGGGCGCCAGCTACGAGGACGCGCTTGTCTTTGCGTCCGCATGCGGTACCGCCACGGCAGCCTCCAAGGGCATCGCAAAGCGCGCCACGATCGAGCGCGTCTACGGCCGCCTGACCGACATGATGGAGAAGCAGCAGGCAAAGAAAAAATAGGCACTCTGCTCACCGAGGGCGGGTCCAAGAGGGACCCGTCCTCGCATTTTTGTAAGCACGCGGTAAGTGGCGTGCCTTGCTTTGGCAAGCCTTGCATCGGGAAGTTTTGTATTGGCAAGTTCGCGCCCGGGGCCAACGGCACCGGAGCGCGTGGTGGGGACAGATAGTTTTTGAGGAGGAGTTTCATGTACCAGGGTGTAAATGCGTCTGATGGTATCGGTATCGGCGTCGCACGCGTCGCTGTCGAGCCCGATCTCTCCTTCACGCCGACCGCGCCGGAGGACACCGAGGCTGAGAAGGTCCGCTTCAAGGAGGCCCGTGACCGCTTCATCGACAAGACCAACGGTCAGATCGAGCGCATGAAGGCGTCCGGCCTCGAGAAAGAGGCGGGCATCATGGGCGCCCACATCGAGTTTGCCGAGGACGACGGCATCCTCGATTCGGTCAACGACAGCATCGATGCTGGCATGTGCGCCGAGCAGGCTGTGTCCGAGGCCTACGACATGTACTACAACATGTTCATCAACATGGAAGACGAGCTCTTCAAGGCCCGCGCCGCCGACGTCGCCGACGTCAAGACCGGCCTGCTCGCCGACCTGCTGGGCCAGGAGCTCGTGGACCTGTCCTCGCTGCCCGAGAACTCGATCGTCGTCGTGCACGAGCTTACCCCGTCCATGACCGCCGACATCGACCGCACGCACATCGTGGGCATCGTCACCGAGACCGGTGGCCGCACCTCCCACTCCGCCATCATCGCCCGCGCGATGGAGATCCCCGCGGTCCTGTCCGTCGAGGGCTGCACCACCAACATCAAGAGCGGTGACCTGCTGATCGTCGACGGCACCAAGGGCGAGGTCATCAACGAGCCGACCAACGAGGAGCTGGACTCCTACAAGTTCAAGGCCGAGATCCTCGCCGCCGACAAGGCCAAGCTCGAGGTCTACCGCGGCAAGCCGACCGAGACCGCCGACGGCACCTCCAAGCTGCTCGTCGCCAACATCGGCAACCCCGACGACGCCAACGCCGCCGCCGAGCACGACGCCGAGGGCATCGGCCTGTTCCGCTCCGAGTTCCTCTTTATGGACGCCTCCGAGCTGCCCTCCGAGGACGAGCAGTTCGCCGCCTACCAGAAGGTCGCCCTGCGCATGAAGGGCAAGCCGGTCATCATCCGCACGCTCGACGTGGGCGGCGACAAGGAGATCCCGTACCTCGACCTCCAGAAGGAAGACAACCCCTTCATGGGCTTCCGCGCCGTCCGCTACTGCCTGGCCAACCCCGAGCAGTACAAGGTCCAGCTCCGCGCCCTGCTGCGCGCCTCTGCCTTCGGCGACATCAAGATCATGGTCCCGCTGGTCACCGACCTGGTCGAGATCCGCAAGGTCAAGGCCCTCGTCAAGGAGTGCATGGCCGAGCTCGACGAGCGCGGCATCAAGTACAACCCCGACATCGAGGTCGGCACCATGATCGAGACGCCGTCCGCGTCGCTGATCGCCGATTTGCTCGCCGCCGAGTGCGACTTCTTCTCCATCGGCACCAACGACCTCATCGGCTACACGATGTGCGCCGACCGCGGCAACGACCGTGTGAGCTACCTCTACGAGGTCTACCAGCCGTCCGTCCTGCGCTCCCTCAAGCGCATCATCGGCGAGGCCAACAAGGCCGGCATCATGGTCGGCATGTGCGGCGAGGCCGCGGCCGATCCTCTGATCATCCCCGTGCTGATCTCCTTCGGCCTGGACGAGTTCTCCGTCTCCTCGCCGTCCATCCTGCGCACCCGCTTCATCATCTCGCAGTGGACCAAGGAGGAGGCCGACGCCCTCACCGAGAAGGTCATGAAGCTCGACAACGCCGCCGAGGTCAAGGCCGCGCTCCAGGCTGCCGCCAAGAAGTAAGCCGACAGGGCACAGCGGCAATCTCTTCTTGACCGCATCGCAGCGTCAGCAGACAAAGGGCCCGTCGCCACATGCGGCGGGCCCTTTTCGTCCTGCGGGAAGAAGGACAGACATGCAGCTCATCGACAGGTTTTTCGCCTGGCTCAATAGGCACCGGTTCACGGCCTTTTGGCTCGAGGTCTTCAACAAGGCCGCGCGCGACCGTGCGAGCGCCTACGCCTCGCAGGTGGCCTTCTACATCCTCATGTCCGTCTTTCCCTTTGCCATCCTCGTCCTGCAGCTCATCCGGATCGCACCGGTGAGCCAGGAGGGCATGCTGTTTGCCATCGACAGCATATTCCCGGAATACCTGCTCACTACCATGCACGCCATCCTGCAGGAGATCTACTCCACCCATTTCGGCCTCGTGCCACTGACCATCGTGATGATGCTCTGGACGACCTCCAAGGTCATGCACGCCCTGACGGCCGGGCTCGACACAATCTGCGCCAAGCGCGACATGCGCAACTGGGTGGTCGTGCGCGCCTGGTCGCTCGTGTGCACGGGTCTGCTCGCCATCCTGATCATCGTGGCGGCGGCCAGCACCGTGGTCTGGCAGCCGATCCGCAAGCTCCTGATGCTCTACCGCCCGCGCGGAGTCGGGCTGTCCGCCTACGCGACCTTTATCCGCACCGTCTATACGATGATCGTGGGCACGCTGCTCATAGCGTTCCTCTACAAAGTCCTGCCCCGCCGGCACCTGCACTTTGTGGCGCAGCTTCCCGGGGCGGTGCTCGCCATTGCGGCGCTTTACATCTTCTCGCTCGGGGTCTCGGTTTACGTCAGCCGTTTCAACGGCTTCTCGACCTACGGCAGCCTGACGACGCTCACCCTCATCATGTTCTGGCTCTACTTCAGCTGCTGGTTCATCATGCTCGGCGCGGTGGTCAACGAGGTCATGCGACGCAACCGGGTGGCCCGTCAGCAGGCAAAAGACGGTCAGACCGCCGCTGACCCGTCGCCGTCCGAGGTGCCGTCGCCGTCCGAAGCGGGCGGTGTGTCTTCGGGCTCGTAGGCCGAGTAGGGCAGGAGGATCTTGCTCTCGATGCCGTTTTCCTCGTCGCGGGGGTAGTCGTCCATGCCTGAGAAGAGGTCCTTGCCGTCGTAGACGTTTTGCACGAGCTCGCTGATGCATGCGGCCATCGCGACAGCGTCCTGCTTGACCGTGCCCGTCATGTAGCCCTGGGCGATGAGCTCCTTGCCCGCCTCGCTCGCGTCGACGCCGAAGACGGGGATGGTGGTGTGTCCTTCTTCCCCGTCGTTGTAGCCAAAGGCCTGCAGGGCGTTGATGGCGCCCTCGGCCATCGCGTCGCTGTTGGCGATGACCAGCTCGATCATGTTGCCCTGCTCCTCGTTGTAGTAGAGGAGGTCGGTCATCATGTAGTCTTGCGCCGACTCGAGCGACCAGGAGCCCGTGAGGTCCAGCTGGAAACGGTCGATGCTCGACTCGTCGAAATAAGCGAGGTCGGGATACCCGTGCTCCTCGAGGATCTCGTTTGCGACCTCGACGGAGTACTTCGTGCGGCTGTCGGCACCGTAATTGCCCGCCTGGCCCTTGAAGAGGGTGTAGGAGATCCGGCCGTCCCCATTGAGGTCGACCTCGTCGAAGTGCTCCACCAGGTAATCGCCGATTATCTTGCCCTGCATGCGGCCGGACTGCTCGGCGTCGGTGCCCACGTAGGCGACGTTGTCGTAATAGTTGAGGATCATGCCCTCGTAGCCCGGCGCCTCGACGGGGCGGTTGAAGAAGATCGCGGGGATGCCCGCGGAGTCGGCCGACTGGCAGATCATGTCGGCCTGCTCGGTGTTGCCGCTGCTCACGAGGTTGATGATCAGGGTGTCGGCGCCGTCGGCTATCGCCTTGTCTATCTGCTTGTTTTGCGTGGGCTGGTCGTTGCCCGCGTCGTATTCCTTGTAGGGGATGCCGGCGGCGGTGAGGTCTTCGTTGAGCGCCGTGCGCACGGAGCCCACGTAGACGTCATCGAAGTCGAAGTAGAAGCAGGCGACGGTGAAGACGTCGTCCGACCCCCTGGCGACCTGCCGCCTGCCGATCGGGGAGTTCGCGCACGAGGCGAGGGCGAGGCAGAGCCCGGGGGCGAGCGTCACAAACCGATGCCGGGTGATGTTCATGCCGCCCCTCGCTCCGCCGCGTTTTTCTGCATGCACGTTCGTCTTCCTGCCGTCCCATTATGTCATGAGAGTGTAAGGCTCTACTGTCCGGGCTGCGAGCGGTGGCCGTGAGCGGTGCGGACTGTCGGCGGCATAGGCGCAATGCGTCTGCTATCGCCCCGCCAGGACCCTCAGCGCTCCGGGGACGACGTCGACGGTGTGCGAGGTACCCGTGAGGCGCTCGCCGTCAATCTGCGTGGGCGGCTCTTCCGCGGGAAAGACGACCTCGAGGTGCGTAAGGCGGTGGAACGCGATGTGCCGAGAGCCGGAGTGTTTGCCTTTGCGCGCGAGGCCAAAGAGTGTGAGCACCGTGGGGATGCCGGGGATATCGACGTTGCGGCAGAGGTCGAGCAGGCCGTCGGCGGGGGAGGCGTCGGGCGTGATGCGGAACCCCCCGCCGTACGAGGGGCCGTTCTGGACGGCGAATATGACTTCGGTGCCTGCGATTTCTTGCGTGGCTCCGGTCTCGTCGACGAGCGTGGCCCGGTACGGCCAGCCCTCGTGCGCCTGGCCCATGATCTTGATGCCCGACGTCGCAAAGAGGGCCGCGCCCTGCTGTCTTGTCTGTGCCGCACGGCGATCCGTGGTGTCCAGGGCGATCGCCGCATCGAGGCCAAAGGAGAGCGTCTGCATGAAATACTGCTCATGCGGGGTGCCCGCGTCGACGACGCCGACGTCGTATGCGCGCTCGTGCGCGTGCAGGAGCTGGTGGACGGCCTGCTCGGGGCCGTTGAGGGGGGCCGCCAGGGTGCGCGCGAAGTCGTTGCCCGTACCTATGGCCACGATGCCGAGACGGGGGCGGGTCGCGGCCGGGATGCGCATGAGGCCGTTGACGGCCTCGTGGATGACGCCGTCGCCGCCGAGCGCGATGACCGTGTCGGCGCCCGCGGCGCCCCGGGCGATCTCCGTCGCCTCGCCCGCATGTGACGTCATCCGTATCTCAAATTCGCTGGTAGTCGTAGTATACGCACCGAAGAAGCGCGCAACGAACTCGGCGGCTTGCTGCCCCTTGCCGCTGTGCGCGGTGGGGTTGGCGATGAGGAGGGTCGACCCGAGGCTGGGGCTGCGGGTCGACCCGAGACTAGGTTCGCGGTTCGCTCTGAGACTATTCGCGCTGTCCGATTCGAGGCTGGGCTCGCGGTTCGCTCCGGGGTTGGTCTGCATGGCGCCCTTCTTTGCATGAATTACTTTCATGGCATGTTTGCGTGTCTTCAGTGTCTTCAGCATATAAGAAATGCGATGCAAATAGGGGAACGCCACTGGGTTGACGTGCCTCGGTGTGCGAAACGCGCTCGCAGCTTGCCCAGACGCCGACGGAAGGACGGCGGGTTTCCAGCCGCGCCGACGGAAGGCCCCCGTCAGCGCAAACGCCCAGCTCAGCTTTCATCGGACCACTTCCGTCGGTGTGGCACGGAAAAATCGAAGCCTTTCCGTCGGCGTGGAGGCGGATTGGACCCTTTCCGTCGGCGTGGAGCGCGATCGGGCGCCTTCCGGCGGCATCTGGACATCGGTTTGATGGCTGAGGTGCCCCCTGATGTTACCAAGACATCCACGGCACGGTAAAAACGCGAGAATGCCGTTCGTGGGGATTTCACCGCCGATTATGGGAGGCTAATGAGGGATAGTAAGAGTAGGCTAACATGGGAATCATGGGGGAGTCCGCATTTGTAGCGGAGATTTATCCCGTGAGGATTCTTCGTGAGGAGGAGCCATGAAGGCGTCATCGGGGGCAGACGGGATGAGCGGCAGAGAGCCCGAGCGCATGGCGGTCGATCCCGAACGGGCGGAGGACCTGCGCAATTCGGCCCGGCAGGGCGGCGAGGCGGACGTGAACATCGGCCTCATCATCCTGGTTTTCTTGCTCGCCTATGCCGCGTGGGTGCTGGTGAGCAAAGTCCTCTAAGAAAAACAGGTCAGCGGCGTAAAAGCCGTTGACCTGCGCTTTTGTATGGAGCGGCGGACGGGACTCGAACCCGCAACAGGTAGCTTGGAAGGCTACTGCTCTACCAATTGAACTACCGCCGCGTGCGTAGACAGGATACCACACCAAAGGCAAGATGTCGCCTAAGGCGCGGAACTGGGGCGACGCGGTGCGGGGTGACCTAAAGGCCTGCCGCCGGCTCTAGACACCAGACTCGGCGCGGGCCTTGCGGATCTCGCGGCGGAAAAGCGCGCGGTCGTACTCTGCCCGGTCCGCCTCGGACTCGAGCTTGAGGCCGTAGGGGACGGGGACCGGCGTGCCGTCGTCGTCGATGCAGACCTCGGTGAGGTAGGCGGTGTTGATCACCGTGTGCTCGCCGGTGGCGATGTTTTCCTGGTAGGAGTCCACACGGACCTCGAGCGACGTACGCCCGACGTAGGTCACGCGGGCGCGGAGCACCACGATGTCGTTGAGCAGGGCGGGGTGCTTGAACTCGAGGGTGTCCACGCGCGCGGTCGTCACCTGCTGGCCGCAGTGCCGGCGCGCGGCGACGCCGGCGATGCTGTCGATCCACTCCATCAGGCGGCCGCCGAAGAGGCGGTTCGCGCCGTTGATGTCGCCGTTCATCACGGTGCGCGTGCCGACCGCGGCGGAGTCGGCGGGCGTCTTTGACGGGCGAACGGCAGGCTGGTTAGCCGGACGGGCGTCTGTGTGGGCTGGATCGTTTGTCTTCATGAGGCCTCCCGGTGCAAGAACGGCTCCCTCCGGGGGGAGCCGTCACCAGGCGGAAGGCCCAAGGCGCACCACCGAAGTATCGATTGGTCGGGGCGACTGGATTCGAACCAGCGACCCTCTGCTCCCAAAGCAGATGCGCTACCAAGCTGCGCCACGCCCCGATGCGCATGCATTATAGCAAGTCGGGCAGGCGAGCAAGTCGGGCGGGCGGTGCGCGGCTTAGGGAAAGTTACGAAGAGAAGAAAAACTGAAAGAATGATATTGTACCGAATGGCGCAACACCTACCTTATAGCAGGCGCAGCCGAAAAAGCGCCAAGGGACGGGGCCTCGGGGTCGCGTCCGCATCGGGGCGACGAGGGTCGTGCCCGCTTTTACCATGAGAAGGGGAGTCGCATGGCAGAGAAGAACTATGCCGCACGCGTCGTCGAGGAGCTCAAGGGACGCTATCCCGAGCAGCCCCTCTTCATCCAGGCAGCCTCGGAGGTGCTCGACACCATCCAGCCCGTCCTCGACGCTCATCCCGAGTACGAGGAGGCCGGCATCCTCGAGCGCCTGGTCGAGCCCGAGCGCGTGATCATCTTCCGTGTGCCCTGGGTCGACGACCAGGGCAAGACCCAGGTCAACCGCGGCTACCGCGTCGAGTCCAATTCGGCGATCGGCCCCTACAAGGGCGGCCTGCGCTTCAACCCCACGGTCAACCTGGGCATGCTCAAGTTCCTGGGCTTCGAGCAGATCTTTAAGAACAGCCTGACCACCCTACCCATGGGCGGCGGCAAGGGCGGCTCCGACTTTGACCCCAAGGGCAAGTCCAACAACGAGATCATGCACTTCTGCCAGTCCTTCATGACCGAGCTCTACCGCCACATCGGCCCCGATACCGACGTCCCCGCCGGCGACCTGGGCGTGGGCGGCCGTGAGATCGGCTATATGTTCGGCCAGTACAAGCGCATCCGCAACGAGTGGTCCGGCGTCCTCACCGGCAAGGGCCTCACCTACGGCGGGTCGCTCGCCCGTACCGAGGCCACCGGCTACGGCCTGGTGTACTTCGTCGACGAGTACCTCAAGTGCCACGGCGACTCCTTCGAGGGCAAGACGGTCGCGGTCCACGGTTCGGGCAACGTCGCCATCTACGCCATCCAGAAGGTCACCCAGCTTGGCGGCAAGGTCGTGACTGCCTGCGATACCAAGGGCTGGGTCTACGATCCCGAGGGCATCGACTATCAGATCCTCGAGAAGATCTATGCAAAGAAGCGCTCCGGTCACGACGCGGGCGTCAGCCTCAAGATGTACCTGGAGGACCGTCCCCAGGCCGAGTGGCACGACGGCGACGGCCGCGGTGTGTGGACCGTCCCCTGCGACATCGCGCTGCCCTGCGCCCGTGAGAATACCCTGCTGCTCGAGGACGCCCAGGCGCTCGTCGCCAACGGCTGCAAGGCCGTGGGCGAGGGTGCCAACATGCCCACCACCACCGAGGCGACCGAGTACCTGATGAGCAACGGCGTGGCCTTCTTCCCGGGCAAGGCCGCCAACGCCGGCGGTGTCGCGACCTCCGGCCTCGAGATGAGCCAGAACGCTGGCCACATCTCCTGGACCTTCGAGGAGGTCGACGCCAGGCTCGAGGGCATCATGCGCGGTATCTACCACGCCGCCGACGACGCCGCCAAGCAGTACGGCGAGGAGGGCAACTACGTCGCGGGCGCCAACATGGCAGGCTTCCTCAAGGTCGCTGAGGCCATGATGGCCCAGGGTGTCTGCTAGGCCACTACTGTGTAGGTGCCTGTCTGGTAGGTAACCGTTTCAAAAGCGCACGCAAAGGCGCAGGCAAAGCATGGGGGTCCGGACGGCGTCCGGGCCCTTTTGTGTTGCTGTCGTGAGAAAGCGCCCTACCTCGCCGTGAGAGAGCTACCCCGCCTCGCCGCGAGGGGGCGATCCTGCCTGACTAATTTTCTGTACGCTGCACCTTTCCGTGTTGTACGCGGATTGGGCCGAAATGTACTCCTTCAGGTGGTTTTCGGTCCGATTGGCGTACAACACAAAAAGTAGAGCGTACAGAAATATTCCCTGTTGCATGTCTGTGTCTCAGTTGCATGTATGTGGCGAGACGGTGCGCGTGCGTGCGTATGCGGTTGATCTTGGATTGCGCTAAGCACACTTTGATAATGACAGCCTCATTATGCAATAAACAAAATCTGAAGACTCGATTATGCATTTGTGTACATTGCGTTTCGTTTTCCCATAGCCATGTGGTCGTCCCGTGCGCGCCCCTACAATCGACGCAACCTTTAAGAGCGGTACGAGATACCGGCAAGGGCAAAGTCCGTTTGTAGATGCCAGGCGTCTGCCCCGAGGGGGTGGGCGCCTTTTTCAAACGGACGGAGAGGAGGACGCGTGAACCTGTTGGTGGACGAGGGCAAGCACCCCAAGGCGTTGCTTGCCCTGGAGGACGGCACGGTCTTCGAGGGGAGGTCGTGCGGCGCCGCGGGCGAGACCTTCGGCGAGGTGGTCTTCAACACCTCCATGGTGGGGTACCAGGAGATCGTGAGCGACCCCTCGTATGCGGGCCAGATTGTGACTTTCACCTATCCCCAGGTAGGCAACTACGGCGTCAACGCCATAGACATGCAGCGTGACGTCCTGCACCTGCGCGGCGTGGTGGTGCACGACATGTGCTACACCCCCAGCAACTGGCAGTGCGTGCAGAGCTTCCCCAACTTCCTCGAGGAGCGCGGGGTCGTCGCCATAGAGGGCGTGGACACCCGTGCGCTCACCCTGCACCTGCGCGAGGCCGGCGCCATGCAGGGCGCCATCTCCACGCTGGACACCGACCCCGCGAGCCTGGTCGCCCGCGTCAAGGCGGCTCCGCGCATCGGGGACCACAACTACGTCGCCGACGTCTCCACAGACGAGCCCCTGACCTTTGCCCCCGCGCAGGGGGCTGCCGCCCATCGCGTGGTCGCCTACGACTGCGGCGAGAAGACGGGCATTGCCAAACGCCTGGCTGCGGTGGGTTGCGAGGTCACGATGGTGCCGTGGGACACGCCGTCGGAGGATGTGCTGGCCCTGCACCCGGACGGGGTCTTCTTCTCCAACGGCCCCGGCGACCCGCAGACGGTGCCGCCCACGGTGGAGGCCGTGCGCGGCGTGCTGGGTCGCGTGCCCGTCTTTGGCATCTGCCTGGGCAACCAGGTGATATCGATGGCGACGGGCGCGCAGATCGAGAAGCTCAAGTACGGCCACCACGGCGGCAACGAGCCGGTGATGAACCTGCTGACCGGCAAGGTGGAGATCACGGCGCAGAACCACAACTACGGGCCCGTCTTCCCGACCTTTGGCCCGCTCGCGCCCGAGCTCTCCGGTGGCTATGCCGAGCATGCGGACGACCTGCGCTTCTGGTCCGAGCGCCACATCGCGCCCGTAGTGCAGACCGCCGCGTACGGCCGCGTGCGCCTCACGCACGTCAACCTCAACGACGGCACGCCCGAGGGCCTGCAGTTCCTGGACATCCCGGCCTTTTCCATGCAGTACCACCCAGAGGCCAAGCCAGGTCCCAACGACTCCACCTATGCCTTCGTCGCCTTCTGCCGGCTCATGGACGGCCGCGACGACTACCTTGCCATCGACGTGCGAGAGGGGAGGCGCTTCTAGATGCCCAGGAGAGACGATATCCGGAAGATCCTCATCATCGGGTCCGGCCCCATCGTGATCGGCCAGGCCTGCGAGTTCGACTACTCCGGCACGCAGGCCTGCAAGGCACTGCGCGAGGCCGGCTACGAGGTGGTGCTGGTCAACTCCAACCCCGCCACCATCATGACCGACCCGCAGACCGCAGACCGCACCTACATCGAGCCCATCACCGTGGAGTCCGTGGCGAAGGTCATCGCCAAGGAGCGCCCGGACGCCCTGCTGCCCAACATGGGCGGCCAGACCGGCCTCAACTGCGCCGTGGGTCTTGCCGAGGCGGGCGTGCTCGAGAAGTACGGCGTGGAGGTCATCGGCTGCGACATCGACTCCATCGAGACGGGCGAGGACCGCGAGCTCTTTGCCGAGGCCATGCACGACATCGGCCTGGAGGTGGCACGCTCGGGCATCGCGCACTCCATAGGGGACTGCGAGCGCATCGCCGACGAGATCGGCTACCCCGTGGTCATCCGCCCCGCCTTTACCCTGGGCGGGGCCGGCGGCGGCATGGCCTACGACCACGACGACCTGCTGCGCATCGCGCGCGAGGGGCTGGCGCTCTCCGCCAACACCGAGGTGCTGGTGGAGCAGAGCGTGGAGGGCTGGAAAGAGATCGAGATGGAGGTCATGCGCGACACGGCCGGCAACGGCATCGTCGTGTGCTCCATCGAGAACCTGGACCCCATGGGCGTGCACACGGGAGACTCGATCACCGTGGCGCCCTGCCTGACCCTCAACGACTTCGAGCTGCAGCGCCTGCGCGACTACTCGTTGGCGATCCTGGAGCGCGTGGGCGTCGCCTGCGGCGGCTCCAACGTGCAGTTCGCCGTCAACCCCAAAGACGGCCGTGTGCTCGTGGTGGAGATGAACCCCCGCGTGAGCCGCTCCTCGGCCCTCGCCTCCAAGGCCACGGGATTCCCGATCGCCAAGATGGCCGCTCTTCTCAGCGTTGGCTACACGCTGGACGAGATCACCAACGACATCACGCGCGCCACGCCCGCCTGCTTCGAACCCTCCATCGACTACTGCGTGGTCAAGGTGCCGCGCTTCGCCTTTGAGAAGTTCAAGAGCGCCTCGGAGCGCCTGACCACCCGCATGAAGGCGGTGGGCGAGGTCATGGCCGTGGGATCCACCTTCGAGGAAGCCCTGCAAAAGGCCATGAGGTCGCTGGAGCAGGGGCATGCCGGCCTGGGGGCCGACGGCCGTACCGCCTACGACGAGGAGCACTTCGACGAGAAGGTGGCGACACCCACCCCGGAGCGCATCCTCTACATGGCGGAGGCCCTCCGCCGCGGCTGGACGCAGGCCCGTCTGCACGAGGTCACGGGCATCGACCCCTGGTTCATCTCCCGTATCGCGGATATCGTGCGGGCGGAGGGTTCCATCCGCAGGCTCGGCCTGCGCGGCCTCGATGCAGACCACATGCTGGCCGCCAAGGAGATGGGTTTTTCCGACGTGCAGCTCGCCTACCTCACCGGCCAGCGGGAGGACACGGTGCGCGCCGTGCGCGAGGTGCTGGGCGTGACCCCGCTCGTCAAGACCGTGGACACCTGCGCCGGCGAGTTCGCCTCCCACACCGACTACCACTACCTCACCTATGAGCGCGGAGGGGCGGACGAGCACACGGAGGCCGAGAAGCCCCGCGTGGTGATCCTCTCGGCTGGCCCCAACCGCATCGGCCAGGGCATCGAGTTTGACTACTGCTGCGTGCAGGCAGCCTACGCGCTGGAGCGCGAGGGCTACGAGACCGTGATGGTCAACTGCAACCCGGAGACCGTCTCCACCGACTACGACACCTCGGACCGCCTGTACTTCGAGCCCCTGACCTTCGAGGACGTCATGAACGTCATCGAGGTGGAGCGCCCCCGCGGCGTGATCGTGACCCTGGGCGGCCAGACGCCCATCAACCTGGCGCGCCGTCTCAAGGAGGCGGGCGTGCCCATCATGGGCACCCAGCCCGAGGCCATCGACCTGGCGGAGGACCGCGACCGTTTCGCCGAGCTGCTCGACCGGCTGGAGGTGGCCTACCCGCCCTCGTCCACGGCCGAGACCCTGGACGACGCCAAGAAGGTCGCGCGCCGCATCGGCTACCCGCTGCTGGTGCGCCCGAGCTACGTGCTGGGCGGCCGCGGCATGGCCATCGTCTACGACGACGGCGACCTGCAGACCTACATGGCCGAGGCCACCAAGGTCTCACCCGACCACCCCGTCTACCTGGACTCCTTCCTGGAGGACGCCATCGAGCTGGACGTGGACGCCCTCTGCGACGGCGACCAGTGCTACGTGGGCAGCGTGCTCGAGCACATCGAGGAGTGCGGCATCCACTCCGGAGACTCCGCCTGCTGCTACCCGCCCTTCTCGCTCAGCGATAGGATCGTGGCGCGCGTGCGCGACATCACGCGCAGGCTGGCCCTGTCCTGCCACATCCAGGGACTCCTCAACGTCCAGTACGCCGTCCGCGACGAGCAGGTCTTTGTGATCGAGCTCAACCCGCGCGCCAGCCGCACCGTGCCCTTCTCGTCCAAGGCCACGGGCGTTCCCCTGGCCAAGTACGCCGCACGCATCATGGCGGGGGAGCGCATCTGCGACCTCGGGCTGCCCGCCGAGGACCGCGAGCTGGGCTACTACGCCGTGAAGGAGGCAGTGATGCCCTGGTCGCGCTTCCCGGGCGCGGACGTCACGCTGGGCCCGGAGATGAAGTCCACGGGCGAGGTCATGGGCATCGACACGACCTTCCCCAAGGCCTACGCCAAGACGCGCGAGGCCATCTACTACGACATCCCCATGGAGGGCAACATCTTTGTCTCGGTCTGCGACCGCGACAAGAGGAACATCGCCCCCGTGGCCCTCTCGCTCAAGAACCTGGGCTACAACCTCATCGCGACCCGCGGCACGGCCAAGACCCTGCGCGCCGCCGGCATCCCCTGCGAGGTGGTCAAGCCCGTGAGCGAGGGGCATCCCAACGTGATCGACCTCATGGCGGCGGGGGAGATCAGCTTCCTCATCAACACACCGCACGGGCACAGCTCGCGCGGCGACGGCACCAAGCTGCGCAGCGAGGCGGTCAACCGCGGTGTGGACATGGTCACCACGATGAGCGGCGCCACCGCGATGGTGCAGGCCATCAGCGCCCTGCGCCAGGGGCCGCTGGACGTGTATGCCCTACAGGACCTGGGGCATCGCTGGTAGGCCGAGACGTCACGGGCAACGTGATGGACGGGGCGTCTGCGGGCGCCCCGTTCTTCTTGTCCGGTGCTCCTTGCGGAGCGTCCTCGTACGTCTTCTTATGTGTGCTTGTTCTCGAGGGGTATTGCGTGAATTGGCGCCGCGGCAGTGGGTATACTCGCGTTCGTCTGATATAATGACCTAGTTTTGTGCGTGCTTGCGGGCGTGGCGGAACTGGTAGACGCGCTGGATTTAGGTTCCAGTGGGCAAGCCCCGTGAAGGTTCGAGTCCTTTCGCCCGCACCATACGCAAGAGAAAGACTAGCCCGGCGATGGGTCGGGCACGAGACACTGGAGGAACGTTGAAGATCACCGTCACTTCTGAAAAGACCTCGGACGACAAGGTCTCCGCTAAGGTCACCGTTGATGCCAAGGACGTCGACGCCGCAGTCGCCAAGACGTACAAGGACATCGCCCATCGCTACAACTTCCAGGGCTTCCGTCGCGGCCACGCTCCCCGTCCCGTCATCGACGGCATCATGGGCAAGGACGCCGTGCTCGCCCAGGCCACCGACGACCTCATGAACGACGTCCAGCCGCTCGTGATCGAGGAGCTTGACATCGTCCCCGTCGAGCGCCCGGACTGGGGCGAGGACCTCGCTCCCGTCGTCGAGCACGCGGACTTCCACGCCGAGTGCACCGTGACCGTGCCCCCCGCGGCCGAGCTCAAGAGCTACGACGCCCCCGCCATCGACATGCCTCCCGAGGAGGTCACCGACGCCGAGATCGACGCCCAGCTCGACCAGCTCCTCAGCTATCGCACCACCTTTGAGGACGACCCCGAGGCCACCGAGGTCAAGGCCGGCGACATGATCACCGCCAAGGTCGTCAACAAGCTCAACGTCCCCGAGCTCGCGGGCGACGACCGCACCCTGGGCCTCGCCAACCCCAACCTGCCCAAGGAGTTCGTCGACGCCGTCGTCGGCATGAAGCCGGGCGAGACCAAGGACATCACCTGGTCCCGTGAGCACCGCGAGGAGGATCCCGACGAGGCCGACGAGAACGGCAACCGCAACTTCGAGGTCGAGGTCACCGTCAACACCATCAAGAAGGCCGTGACCCCCGAGCTCACCGACGAGGTCGCCAAGTCCAGCTTTGGCTTCGACACCGTCGCCGAGCTCCGCGACGCCGTCAAGGACGAGATCGCCGAGGACAAGAAGCAGAGCCTGCCCGGCCTCAAGGAGGACCGTGTGCTCGCCGCCATCGGCGAGCAGCTCGACCTCGACGAGGTTCCCGAGGCCTACCAGAACCAGGTCTTCTCCGAGCTCGGCGAGGAGTTCCTCGGCCAGCTCTCCCGTCGCGGCATGAGCCTCGACATGTACCTCAACGCCCGTCAGATCAAGAGCGAGGACTTCCTCGCCGACCTGCACGACCAGGCCGAAGAGCGCGCCCGTCAGTCCCTGGCCCTCGACGCCCTGGCCGCCAAGCTCGAGCTCGAGTGCACCGAGGACGACCTGCGCCGCGAGTTCGCCAACGCCGGTGTCGAGGACGTCGACGCGTCCATGGACGAGTTCAAGAAGGACGGCCGCATGCCCGCCGTCCGCCAGTCCATCCGTCGCACCAAGGCCGTCCAGTGGCTCGTTGACAATGCGGTCGTGACCGTGGTCGACGAGATCGCCGAGGCCGCAAAGGCCGACGACGCCGAGGAGGCCGACGCCGAGTAAGACGGACCGTCTTCACCAGCGCATCCTGTCGTTGATTTACACAAGAGCACCCTGGCTGCGAAGCTGGGGTGCTCTTGTTTGTCAGTAGAGCGGGACAAGCGGATCATTTAGTTTGCGGCGATAGTCGACATGCGACATGCCCCGATACCTCTACAGTGCGTCTACGGGCGATGGGCTATATCGGGGCGCTCTCGGCGTATGGTCCCTGCCGCAGAGATGCCGTCGAGCACAGAAATCAGCTCCTCAGCCTGATAGAAGACTCCCCGCCGACCCAGACTTGCTCATCGCGCAGTTCGCCCCCGAAACGCTACCTCCACGTACGGTTCTATTTCGCAGCTCTCGCCCGTTTGGTACGAGAGCATATAGGTGTTCGCGTCCTTCTAGGGACAATAAAGGAAGTGAAACTTAATTGACTTCCTTAACGATAATGCAATCTGAAGTGAGTGCAACAGAACAAGCACCGCGCGGGGAAATCGATCCCGGGCCAATCCGCACGCACAAAGGTTGGTGTGCCCGAGCGAAAGGTCCGATACCTCACGGGGATAATGTCCGCCAGTTCGGGTACCATCAAGAAGGCAAACGAGACACGTGCGTATTCGCTGCAAAGACAAACGTGTACGCAAGAAAGGACAGATATGATCAATCCCACAAACATCCCGCTCATCCCGTACGTGGTCGAGCAGACCCCGCGCGGCGAGCGCAGCTACGACATCTACTCGCGCCTGCTGAACGACCGCATCGTCTTCCTCGGCGAGGAGATCACCCGCGACTCCGCCAACCTCGTGATCGCGCAGCTCCTGCACCTGGAGAGCCAGGACCCCGACAAGGACATCAACCTCTACATCGACTCGCCCGGCGGCGAGGTCTACGCCGGCCTCGGCATCCTCGACACGATGAACTTCATCAAGCCCGACGTCGCGACCATCTGCGTGGGCATGGCGGCCTCCATGGCCTCGGTCCTGCTCGCGGCCGGCGCCAAGGGCAAGCGCATGGCGCTGCCCAACTCCATGATCCTCATCCACCAGCCCAGCTCCGGCGCCCAGGGCCAGCAGACCGAGATCGAGATCGCGGCCAAGGAGACCAAGTGGATCCGCGGACACATGGACGAGCTGCTCTCCCAGTACACCGGCCAGCCCGTGGAAAAGATCCATGCCGATACCGAGCGCGACAACTACATGCGTGCCCAGGAGGCCATGGAGTACGGTCTCGTTGACCGAGTCATCACGTCTCGCACCGAGCAGACCAAGGACGAATAGCGCATAATTGCTCTCTGGAAACAGACGGCAGTTATTGAGGAGATACATGGCGAATTACTTCGATTCCGGCAGGGGGCCGCGCGGCAGCGTGCCCGAGGTGCGTTGCTCCTTCTGCGGCAAGACCCGCAGCCAGGTGCGCAAGCTCATCCAGGGGCCCTC
Organism: uncultured Actinomycetes bacterium; assembly: GCA_900314685.1. GTDB lineage: Bacteria > Actinomycetota > Coriobacteriia > Coriobacteriales > Atopobiaceae > Olegusella. The sequence continues at coordinate 24,485 of OMWE01000002.1, forward strand.
GGGTGTCTTCATCTGCGACGAGTGCGTCTCCGCCTGCCAGGACATCATTGCCGGCTCCGATGCCGAGGACGCTCGCATCGCCGAGGAGGAGATGGGTTTCGAGGAGGAGGACGGGGGAGAGAGCGAGATCACGCTCAAGGAGCTCCCGACGCCCCACGAGATCTACGACGAGCTCTCGCAGTACGTGATGGGCCAGGAAGAGGCCAAGCGCGCGATGAGCGTCGCGGTCTACAATCACTACCGCCGCATCATCGCGGGCGCCGACGAGGTGCCCGAGGGCAGCGAGGACGTCGAGATCGCGAAGTCCAACATCCTGCTGCTCGGCCCGACCGGCACGGGCAAGACCCTGCTCGCGCAGACCCTGGCACGCTTCCTCGAGGTGCCCTTTGCCATCGCGGACGCCACGACCCTGACCGAGGCCGGATACGTGGGCGAGGACGTGGAAAACATCCTGCTCAAGCTGATCACCGCCGCCGACGGCGACGTGGAGCGCGCGCAGATGGGCATCGTGTACATCGACGAGATCGACAAGATCGCCCGCAAGGCCGAGAACCTCTCGATCACGCGCGACGTCTCGGGCGAGGGCGTGCAGCAGGCGCTGCTCAAGATCCTGGAGGGCACCGAGGCCAGCGTCCCGCCCCAGGGCGGCCGCAAGCACCCCCAGCAGGAGCTCATCCGCATCGACACCACCAACATCCTCTTCATCTGCGGCGGTGCCTTCGTGGGCCTCGACAAGCTGGTCGCGGACCGCATCGGCAAGAAGGGCATCGGCTTCAACGCAGAGCTCGGCCGCAAGGTCGAGGACAACGAAGACGAGCTGATGGCGCAGGTCATGCCCCAGGACCTGCACAAGTTCGGCATGATCCCCGAGTTCATCGGCCGTATCCCCGTGATCACCTCAACCCACGAGCTGACGGAGGACGACCTGGTGGAGATCCTCACCAAGCCGCGCAACGCCATCGTCAAGCAGTACAGGCGCATGTTCGACCTCGAGGGTGTGGACCTGACCTTCCAGCCCGAGGCGCTGCGCGAGATCGCGCGCCAGGCGATCGAGCGCGGGACCGGTGCCCGCGGCCTGCGTGCCATCTGCGAGGCGACGCTGCAGGCGACCATGTTCGACCTGCCGAGCGACCTCGATATCACGGAGGTCGTCGTGACGCCGGAGTCCGTCGGCGGGGCGGAGTCGCCCCAACTGGTCCGCGCCAGCAGCGGCAAGCACCGCATGCTCGCTTAGGGGGTGCGCCTGCCGCAGGTTTTTCTTCTTTATTTCTGACAAGGCCGGAGCTGGAGAGCGTTTCAGCCCCGGCCTTTGCTAGTGGTATGCTACATAGCCGTATGTTGGTCGCCCGTGGCGAGGCGCGCTCGAGACATGAGCGCCTACCACGACCACGGGCCCGGAAGAAAGAAGCACCGCATGGAAGAGATGCCAAAGACGTACGATCCGGCTGTCAACGAGCCGGAGCAGATCGAGCGCTGGGAGAGCGCCGGTTGCTACCAGCGCTCCAAGGGCGTTGGTGACTGCACCGTCGTGATTCCGCCTCCCAACGTGACGGGCATCCTGCATATGGGCCACGCGATGGACGACACCATCCAGGATACCTTCGTCCGCTACAACCGCATGCGCGGCCGCAGCACGCGCTGGATCCTCGGCACCGACCACGCCGGCATCGCCACCCAGACCAAGGTGGACAAAAAACTCAAGAGCGAGGGGATCAGCCGCCTGGAGATCGGGCGCGAGAAGTTCCTGGACGCCTGCTGGGACTGGCGCCGCGAGTACGGCGGCACCATCGTGAGCCAGATCCGCCGCATGGGCTGCTCGATCGACTTCAAGGACGAGAAGTTCACGATGAGCCCCGAGTACGCCAAGGCCGTCCGCAAGGTCTTTGTGGACTGGTACCACGACGGCCTGATCTACCGCGGCAAGCGCATCGTCAACTGGTGCCCCTCCTGCCGCACCGCCATCTCCGACGACGAGGCCGAGTACCACGACGAGAAGGGCCACCTCTGGTACCTGCAGTACCCGCTGACCGAGCCCGTGGACGGCATCGACCACGTGACCGTGGCCACGACGCGCCCCGAGACCATGCTGGGCGACACCGGCATCGCCGTCTCCCCGCAGGACCCGGACAAGGCCAAGTTCGTGGGCAAGACGGTCATGCTCCCGATCGTCGACCGCGAGATTCCCATCTTCTCCGACTGGCACGTCGACGCCGGCTTCGGCACGGGCTTTGTGAAGGTCACGCCCGCGCACGACCCCAACGACTACGCGATGGGTCAGACCCACGACCTGCCGCAGATCAACATCTTCGACGAGACCGCGCATGTCGTTGAGGGCTACGGCGAGTACTCCGGCATGGACCGCGACGAGGCACGCGCGGCCATCGTCGCCTGGTTCGACGAGCACGGCCTGCTCGAGAAGGTCGAGGAGCTCGACCACTCCGTCATGCACTGCTACCGCTGTGACACGGCGCTGGAGCCGTGGCTGTCCGAGCAGTGGTTCGTCGCCGTCGACAAGCTCAAGGAGCGCGCGACCGAGGTCGTGAAGTCGGGCGAGATCACCTTCCACCCGGCGCGCTGGACCCAGACCTACCTCACCTGGATGGACAACCTCAAGGACTGGTGCATCAGCCGCCAGCTGTGGTGGGGCCACCGCATCCCGGTCTTCTACTGCGAGGACTGCGGCTGGGAAGACGCCCTCATGGAGGACCCGACCGAGTGCCCGCACTGCCACGGCCACCACATCCACCAGGACGAGGACGTGCTCGACACCTGGTTCTCCAGCCAGCTGTGGACCTTTGCCACGCAGGGCTGGCCCGACCACCCCGAGGAGATGGAGGGCCATCACCCGACCAAGGTGCTCGTGACCGCCCGCGACATCATCGCCCTGTGGGTCGCCCGCATGATCATGAGCTCGCTCTACTTCACCGACGAGATCCCCTTCCACGACGTGTACATCTACGCGACCATCCTGGCCAAGGACGGCTCCCGCATGTCCAAGTCCAAGGGCAACGGCGTGGACCCCATGGACCTCATCGACAAGTACGGCGCCGACGCGATGCGCTACAACCTGCTCACGCTCATCACCAACAACCAGGACGTCAAGTTCGACGCCGACCTCGACAAGAAGACCCGCGCGCTCGTCAAGTCCGACCGCACCGACGCCGCCCGCTCCTTTGTGACCAAGATCTGGAACGCCTGCCGCTTCGTGCAGATGAACCTCGAGGGCTACGAGCCGGGCGCGCCCAAGGCCGAGACTCCCGAGGACGCCTGGATGCTCTCCCGTCTGGCCCGTGAGGTCAAGGCGGCGACGGAGCAGCTCGAGACCTACGGCTTCGGCGACTACGCCCGCGAGGTCCAGTCCTTCTTCTGGAACGAGGTCTGCGACTGGTACATCGAGCTCTGCAAGGGCCGCCTGCTCGACGGCACGCCCGCCGAGAAGCTGCAGGTCCAGCGCAACCTGGTCTACGTGATCGACGCCTCCCTGCGCCTGCTGCACCCCGTGATGCCCTTTGTGACCGAGAAGGTCTGGGACGCCCTGCCCGCCAGCGAGCTCGACGCCCGCGAGGACGGCAGCTACGAGCCGCACCAGGGCCGTTTCCTGATGATGGCCGCCTGGCCCGAGCCTGAGCGGTTCGCCGGCTTTGTCAACGACCGCGCCGAGCACGACTTCGAGCTCGCGAAGTCGCTGGTCTCCGCCGTGCGTTCGACCCGTGCCCGCTACCGCCTGTCCCCGCGCACCGAGCTCGATGTCGCGGTCCGCACGACGGGCGACGACGCGGCGGTCATCGAGGCCCAGCGCGGCTTCATCTGCAGCGTCGGCCGCATCGACCAGCTCGCCGTCGGCGCCGGCATCGACAAGCCGCTTGGCTCCGTCTCCGTGGCCCTCGGCGGCCTGGAGGTCTTTGTGGCCCTGGGCGGCCTGGTCGACCTCGACGCCGAGAAGGCACGCCTGGAGAAGGAGCTCGCCAAGGCGGAGAAGGAGCTCGCCGGCGTGGAGCGCACGCTCGGTAACCCGGGCTTCGTCGCCAAGGCGGCCCCTGCGGTCATCGACAAGAAGCGCGCCCAGCAGGCCGAGCTGACCTCCACGATCGCGCAGCTCAAAGACCAGCTCGTCGACTTCGGCTAGGGTCGGACGGCGGATATGTGCACTCACGGCGCCCTTGTCGCGGCTTGGTACGGCAGTACCGACATCGCGGCAGGGGCGCGCGTTATGGTGCCTCTGATCAAGGAGCTCCGCGCCGCTTTCCCGGACCGTGAGGTAACGGCCGCCATCACCAGCCCGCGGGTGCGGGACATCATTGCGCGCCGAGATCCTGGGGACAGACCTGCCGTCGCTTCCGCATATATCGATGACGTGCTCGATGCCGTCGGGGAGAGAGACGCGACGGAATCGGGATGCGCGGTGCTCCCGCTGCTCATCGCCGAGGGACCGCAGATGACACGTCTTCGCGAGGTGTGCGGCCGACGCGGCATCCGCGTGGGAGGCCCGCTGATCGCGGACCGAGACGACGCCGTGCGTGTGGCGCGGGCAATCTGCGGACGGTATCCGGCGCGTGCGGGCCGTGTGGTCCTGTTTGTGGGTCATGGCTCGGGTACCACCGGGGACGACGCGTACCGCTGGGTCGCCGAGGCGGCCAGTGCGATGGGACGGACCGATGTCCGCGTGTGCCTGATGGGGGACGACCCTGACCCGACCCTCCCAACCGGCTGCGATGTGCTGCTGGTGCCGCTGATGCTCGTCGCGGGTACCCATATGGCCCGGGAGATTGCCGGCGCGGGGGAGGGAAGCCTGCGGTCACGTCTTTCTGCGATGGGGTACCAGGCAGATGCGGTCTTTGAGGGCATCGGGGAGCTGCCCGACATTCAGGAGCTGGCGGTGGATCACACCCGTGCGCTCCTCGGCCTCGACTAAGGCACGCCTCTCACACCCCCATGAAGAGTTTTACCGTTTCCTCACGAAATCCCGCGGGCAGGCATGCGACAATGTTTACAGCCTGTGGCATCGGAGAGGGAGGTACAGGTGGGATACGTACTGAGCCGGGATGGCATGGACGCCGTCCTCGGCAAACTCGGCGAGAGCTGTCTGATCTACGCCCCGGTCACCAAGAAGGGCGAGGGTCGCTTTGAGGGCACCGATATCGTGCGCTACGATTTCGTGCACTCGATCGGCGAGATCGAGTTTGCCCGCAAGTCGGACTACTCCTTCAAGGAGATTCTGACGCCGCTTTCGGACACGCTTTTCTTCTTTGCGGACAACAAGGTGACGCCCGCGGGGGAGAAGACGGGTGCCGACGAGCGCGACGTGATCGTCTTTGCGCGCGCCTGCGACCTCGCGGCGGTCAAGAGGCTGGACCAGATGTTTTTGCACAACGGTCCGGCAGACCCCTTCTACCAGCGCATCCGCGAGCACGTGAGCTTTGTGTTGATGGGGTGCCCCGAGAGCTTTGAGACCTGCTTCTGCGTGAGCATGGGCACCAACATCGCCGAGGAGGGCTGGCGCTTCTCCGTCGATATCGACGGCGACGACGTGCGCTGCGCCGTCAAGGACGAGGCGCTCGACGAGCTCTTTGCCGCACATGCCGAGGCGCAGGCCGAGGTCGAGCCCGCGCACGTCGACGACAACCCGACCAAGGTGCGCATCCCCGAGACAGCGCCCAACGAGGTCTACAAGTCGCCGATGTGGGACGAGTACACCAAGCGCTGCCTCAAGTGCGGCCGCTGCACGGTGGCCTGCCCGACCTGCACCTGCTGGACGATGCAGGATACCTACTACACGCCCGAGGGCCGCGCGGGCGAGCGCCGTCGCGTGCAGGCCAGCTGCATGATCGACGGCTACACCAATGTGGCCGGCGGCGGCCAGTACCGCAAGACGGGCGGCGAGCGCATGCGCTTCAAGGTGCTGCACAAGGTGTACGACTTCCGCCGCCGTTTCGGGTACGACATGTGCGTGGGCTGCGGGCGCTGCGACGCCATCTGCCCCGAGTACATCTCCTTTGCCAACTGCGTGAACAAGCTGGCCGACGCCGTGGACGCGCTGGGCGCGGAAAGCGAGGTGAGCGACCATGAGTGAGGTCTCGATGAATCCTCTGGAGAATCCGTACGTCCCCTGGCCGTCCAAGATCCTGCAGGTGATCCGCCACACAGGCAAGGAGTACACCTTCCGGATGGCGTACACCGGCGAGGTCAAGCCCGGTCAGTTCTTTGAGGTCTCCATCCCCAAGTACGGCGAGGCGCCGATCTCGGTCTCGGGTATCGACCCGGGCGTCTCGGTCGACCTCACCATCCGCCGCGTGGGCGTGGTGACGGGCGAGGTCTTCGAGCGCTACGAGGGCCAGGAGCTGCTGCTGCGCGGCCCCTATGGCAACGGCTTCGACGTGAGCCTCTACACAGGCGGCGAGACGGTCGTGGTGGCGGGCGGCACCGGCGTGTCCCCGGTCCGCGGCGTGATCGACGCCCTGGCTGCCTCCGACACTCCCAAGGACAAGTACGCCATCGTGGGCTTCCGCAGCCCGGCCGACATGCTCTTCCGCGACGACCTGGCCCGCTGGGACCAGCTCATCAACCTCACGCTGACCGTCGACGGTGCGCCCGAGGGCTACGAGGGCAACATCGGACTCGTGACCAAGTACATCCCCGACCTGCCGCTGCGCGACGTCAAGACCGCGCAGGCCGTGGTCGTCGGACCGCCTCCCATGATGCGCTTCACCATCATGGGCCTGCAGAAGCTGGGCATGCCCGACGAGAACATCTGGGTCTCCCAGGAGCGCCGCATGTGCTGCGGTCTGGGCAAGTGCGGCCACTGCCGCATCGGCGACAAGTACGTATGCCTCGACGGCCCGGTCTTCAACTACACCGAGTCCCGCAACATGATCGACTAAGGAGGCGGCAGCATGAGCGAAAAGAACGAGCCGACCGGGACCCCCGAGGTCCCGGCAGCCGAGAGCGTCCTTGATTTCGGCACCACCAGCCAAGACGGCCGCTTTATCCGCCAGGAGACCGACAAGGAGCCGGTCGTGACCCCGGACGGCACGCCCGAGCAGGTGCGCGATGTCGACGTCAAGGCGCTGATGAAGAACGCCTTCCGTCAGTCCAAGGTCCACGGCGAGACGGCGAGCCGCGTCCGTGTGCCCGGCGGCGTGATCTCCGCCGAGTCGCTCGAGAAGATCGTGCACATCGCGGAGTGGTACGGCGACGGCACCATCTTCCTGACCAACCGCCAGGGCATCGAGATCCCGGGCATCCGCCTGGAGGACCGCGAGGCGGTCAACGCCGAGCTCCAGGAGGTCATCGATGCGTCCGGCGTCAACCAGGAGAAATGGGGGATGGGCTACCCCGCATCGGGCACGCGCAACATCGTCGCCTGCCCCGGCGCCCGCCTGTGCCCCTTCGGCTGCTACGACACGACCGCCTTCGCCAAGCGCATGGACAAGGCGATCTTCCCGCACGACCGCCACGTCAAGATCGCCTTCACCGGCTGCTCCAACGACTGCGCGCACGTGGCCCTCAACGACTTCGGCATCATCGGCATGACCGAGCCTCAGTACGACCCCGACCGCTGCATCGGCTGCGAGCAGTGCGTCAACTGGTGCCGCAAGCGCTCCGTCGGCGCCCTCTCCATCCAGGGCGGCAAGGTCGTCCGCGACGAGAACCTCTGCATCGGCTGCGGCGTGTGCGTCGTCTACTGCCCGACCCGCGCGTGGACCCGCTCCAAGGAACACTACTTCCGCGTCAAGCTCCTGGGCCGCACCGGCAAGCAGAACCCGCGTCTCGCCGAGGACTTCGCCCGCTGGATCGACGAGGACTCCATCGTCAAGATGGCGCAGAACGTCTACGCCTACATCGAGGAGTACATCGACCCCGCCGCGCCCAACGGCAAGGAGCACGTGGGCTACATCGTCGACCGCACCGGTTTCGACGAGTTCCTCAAGTGGATCATGAAAGACGTGCACCCCGGCCCCAAGGCGCAGATCGCCAACCACATCTACTGGGGCGGCAAGCGCTACGACCGGTCCAACGAGCTGAGGTAAGACAAACAGGTAAGACAAGCACGCGGCACGCTGCCCGGGGGTCCTTCTTGCCAAGCAGGACTGACCCCCGGGCGTTTGTCTTACCGATCGGGGCGGAAGCCCAAGCGCTTGTCTTGCCAAGCGGCACCCTGAGCACCCTCCTGCACTGAAAACACCCTCCTACACCGGGTTTGCTGCGAAAACGCGCAAAACCCTGTGCAGGAGGGTGATTTCATATCGCGGAGCCGTTTAGAAAAACCCACGCACGCTGGGTTTTCTGCCTACAGCAGCGTGACCGTGAAGCTCTTCTCCACCGTGTCGCCGGGCTCGCAGTAGAGCGTGCCCTGCTTGTGCTCGAAGGTGTCGTCCTCGTCGGTGCGGGTCGCGGTGCCGGTCCAGGGCTCGATGGCGAGGAAGGGCGCGTCGCCCGTCTCGCAGCCCGCGGACCAGACGCCCAGGTAGGGGAAGTCCGCGAAGTCCACGCGCAGGACGGGACCGCTCGTCTTGCCGGCGAGGGTGACGGTGGATCCGGGCGTGTGCTCCAGCTCGATGGTGTCGTGGACGAAGAGGCCGCGGGAGAGCGGCATGCGGTCGGCGTTGTCGACGATGGGGGTGTGGATGCCGTAGTCCCAGAGTCCCCCGACGACGCCGGGGGAGGCGTAGGTCCAGGGCTCGGAGAAGACGAGCTCGTAGTCCTCCCAGGCGTCGGTACGACCCGGCGCGGGGACGTTGAAGGCCGGATGCCCGCCGACGGAGAAGGGCATGACGCGGTCGCCCGTGTTGGTGACCTCGAAGGTCTGGCGCAGGGTGTCGGGCTCCCCGTCCGCGGTGCTGGCCTCGAGGCTGTAGGTCATGTCGAGGACAAAGGGATAGGGGTAGGCGGCGAGGGTGCTCTCGTTGGACTCCAGGCGCATCGTGGCCATGCCGGAGCCGACCGACCAGACCTCGAAGTCGTTGATGCGGGCGACACCGTGGCGGCCCATCGCGCAGGGGCCGGCGGCGGAGACCGCCTTGTCGTCGCGGAGGTTGCCGACGATGGGGAAGAGCACGGGCGCGTGGCGGGGCCACCAGCGGTCATCGGCCTGCCAGAGGTACTCGTCGACGCCGCGTTTGAGGCTCGCGAGCTCGGCGCCCCTGATCTTGACCTGTGCGGTGAGCGCGCCGTTCTCGATGGTGATGACGTCGGACATGGGCTTTCCTTCCCCCGATTTTCTTTGGACGCTATCATTTTAGGGTGTTGAAGAAGACATGCGCGCACGCATCGGGGAAGGGCATGTACGGGCGATTCGCGGACGGGCGGGGCCTGCAACCGGGTGCGTGCAGATGAGGCAAGAAGAGAGGGCGGACGACATGGCAAAGACATACGATTTCACCAGCATCATGCAGCGCAAGGGGCACGACGCCATGGCCTACGACGCGGTCGGCAACGACCCCTGGGGCTTTGCGCCCAAACCGCCCAAGGAGGGCTTTGACTTCATCCCCCTGTGGGTCGCGGACATGAACTTCCCGACCTGCCCCTCTGTGACCGACGCAATCATCGCGCGCGCCCGCGAGCCGCATTTCGGCTACTTCTCTCCGTCGGACGAGTACTACCAGGCCATCATCAACTGGCGCCGCCCCGGTCACGCCGCGCTCACGCCCGCCGAGATCGGCTACGAGAACGGCGTGCACGGGTTCATCACCAGCGCCATGCAGGTGCTCACCCAGCCCGGCGACAACATCCTGCTGCACAGCCCCGTCTACATCGGTTTCCGCGAGGACGTCGAAGGCCTCGGGCGCCACAGCGTGTACAGCCCGCTCTACCTGGATGGGGACGGCGTCTGGCGCATGGACTACGAGGACATGGCACGCAAGATCGAGGACAACGGCATCCGCGTCGCCATCTTCTGCTCGCCGCACAACCCGACCGGCCGCGTGTGGGAGCCCGAGGAGATCGAGCGGGCCATGGCGGTCTACGAGGTGCACGACGTCACGGTGATCTCCGACGAGATCTGGGCCGACCTCGTCTATCCCGGCCGCGTCCACACCCCGACGCAGTCGGTCTCGGACTGGGCGCATGAGCACGTCGTGGCTGCCTATGCGCCGTCCAAGACCTTCAACCTGGCGGGCCTCATCGGCTCCTACCACATCATCTACAACGAGGAGCTGCGCGAACGCATCACCAAGCACGGCGACGACACCCACTACAACTCGATGAACGTCCTGTCCATGCACGCCCTGATCGGCGGCTACTCCGCCGAGGGGCGTGCCTGGCTGGACCAGCTCAACGAGACGATCGAGGGCAACGCGCGCTTTGCCTATGATTTTGCGAAGCAGAACCTGCCGGGCGTCAGGGTCGCGATGCCGCAGGGCACCTACATGCTCTGGCTCGACTGCACCGACTACTGCGCGCGCACCGGACGCTCAATCGACGAGGTCATCGACGCCGGCTGGGAGGTCGGCGTGGGCTGGCAGGACGGCCGCAACTTCGAGGGCCCCTGCCACATCCGCGTGAACCTAGCCTCGCCGCTCACGCGCATCCAGGAAGCCTTCCGCCGCATGCAGGAGCATGTCTTCGTCGGGGAGTGACACGTTCCCGAAGCCGAAGGGGACTACCTGAGACCAAAGAGACGGTCGGCATTGGCGTGCATGACGTCCTCGCGTATGCCCTCTAGCTCGGGGCAGGTCAGCAGCTGCTCGTTGCGGGCCGCGATGAGCGGTGCGGGCGTGTAGGGGAAGTCCGCACCGAACACGATGTGCTTCGGGTCGGCCATCGAGAGCAGCGCTGGCAGCCCGGTGGGGAAGATGTCGCCCGCGATATCAAACCAAAGACGCCCGATCTCCTCGTCGACATCGACGGGTTCCATCATGCCCGCCGGCACGAGCACGCGCGAGATGCCCGCGAGACGGGCGGCGACCAGCGGCAGGTAGGAGCCCGCGTGCGGAACGACGACCCGCATGTGCGGATGCCGTGCGAGCGTGCCCGACGTGATGAGGTCGAGGACCGTGCGCGTGGTGTCGGCGACGAACTCGAAGAGGGGCTTGGGGCCCGCGGTGAAGCACCCCTGCGGGACCTCCTGCGGCGCATTGGGGTGGATGATGACGACGGACCCGCGTGCGTCGAGGAAGTCGTAGAGGGGCTCGAAGCGTACGTCTCCCGCATAGACGCCGCCCGCGTTGGACGTGATCTTCACACCGAGAGCCCCGAGGTCGTCGAGCGCGTGCCGTGCTTCTTCGACGGACTCGTCCACGCAGGGAGTCGGGAGCACGGCACAGAAGCCGAAACGATCGGCATGCGCGGAGCAAAAGTCGGCGAACTCCTCGTTTATCCTGCGCGCCCAGTAGGCGGAGCGGGCGGGTTTGCCCAGATATATGTGGGGCGAGGAGATCGTGAGCACGGAGTAGTCGATGCCGACCTCGTCCACGAATGCGAGCGCCTTCTCCGCCGACCATTTGGGTTGGGGGAACCCGTCGATAGACTTCGGGTCGGCGCCGGCCTCATCAAAGAAGGCAAGGTAGCTGGGCGGGAGCATGTGAGAGTGGACGTCGACGATGCGCATGGTTCTCCTTTGTGTGGCGGCCTGTCGTATCCGTAAAGGCGGTCTGTCGTATCCGATGGTAGTGCAAGCGCAGAAGACGTGCGTGAGGGATGCGCGTGCTGCGGCGACGTATCGCACGCAGGCGCATCGGAGGCAGGCACATCGCACGTAAGTTCACCTGGAACAGGCGCACCGGAGACGGGCACATCACGAGCTGACGCATCCCTTACCGCCACATGACGCAATGCGTCGGAAACGGGAACCATAGGAAAGACGGGCGGACATTCCCCTGATATGGGGTTGGTATCCTAAGCGCGATGGAGACGACTGTGGAAAAAAGGCTGACGCATCAGGACTATCGGCAATTTGCCTGCCAGAGTGACGCAGAGATCGAGGCGTCTTGCAGCATGGAGGTCTTCCATGCCACCGGACCGGGGGGCCAGGGCGTCAACACCGCCGACTCCGCCGTGCGGATGCGCCACGAGCCGACGGGCATCGCGGTCGTGAGCCGCGAGTCGCGCAGCCAGCTCATGAACCGCAAGGCATGCGTGCGCAAGCTCCGTGCCGAATTCCGACGTCGTTCCTTTGTACCGAAGAAACGCAAGGCCACCAAGCCGACCAAGGCGTCGGTCAAGCGCCGGCTGGACGGCAAGAGGCGCCGCTCGGACCTCAAGGCGAGCCGGCGCCGCGTCGAAGGGGATTAGCCTATGGCAGCAGGGGATATCGCATGCTACGGTCCGTGTCTCGAGCCGGGCGAGGGCCATCGCGTCGATATCCCCGGCGGCGTCAACGTACGCGACCTCGGCGGATACGAGACGCCCGACGGCACGACGGTATGCGGTCGTTTCCTGCGCTCGGGCAACAACGACAGCCTCGGACAGCGCGGTATGGCCGTCTACGATCTCCTCGGGGTCCGTACCGTGATTGACCTGCGCGGCCGCCGAGAGGTCTGGGCCAATCCCGACCCCTATGCTCACCGGCGCGGCATCCGCTACCTCAATGTGCCGCTCTACAGCCGCGACCTATCAGACCCGGCCCTGCGTCCGGATGACGTGCGGGAATTCTCCTACGGGCTGACTGCCGGATACCTGCTGATGCTCTCCAACAAGCCCCGCATCCACGAGATCTTCTCCTGCATCGCCGCCGCCCCCGCTGATTCGTGCGTCCTCTTTCACTGCGCGGCGGGCATGGACCGCACCGGTATCGTCGCGTTGCTGCTCCTGGGGCTCGCCGGTGTCGACCGCGACCACATCATCGCGGACTACTGCTACTCATTCGCCCCGCAAGCCGAGGTGGACGCGTTTGTCTTTGCAAAGAAGCACGGCGTGGATGAGGCCGAGTTGCACGTGCGGGCGACGCCCCTGCGCCTCTGCTGCGCGTTCGCGCGCACGCTCCGTCGCGGCATCCGGTTGCTCGGGCGCGCGACGGGCAACACACGGATCCACGCGGACGACCGGGACCGGTCCGAGGAGCTCGAGATGCGGGCGGGTATCATCGCGACCTGCTACGACCGTGTGATCGCCGGGTACGAGAGCGTGGAGGCCTATCTGCTCTCCTGCGGCCTCGCGCCGCGTGAACTCGCCCGCATACGTGTCCTCCTGCTCGGTTAATCTAATAGGGAACCGAACGAGTGCGGCCCAGCGCCGCGCGTCAGAGGGAGACCTATGGAGGAATCGAATCCCTGGGAGAGGTGGGCCTGCGAGCTGCAGGCGATCGCTCAGACCGGGCTGCGCTACACACACGACAAATACGATATCGAGCGCTACGAGCGCATACGCGAGCTCGCCTGCGAATGCATGACCGAGCTGGCCGGCGTGCCGATCGAGCGGGTGCGTACCGCGTTTGCCAGCGAGGAGGGCTACCAGACGCCCAAGCTCGCGACGCGCGTGGCGGTCTTTGACGAGCGGGACCGCGTCTGCCTCGTGCACGAGACGGGCGGCGGGTGGATCCTGCCCGGCGGCTGGGTCGACTGGGACCAGACCGTCTTTACCAACTCCGTCAAGGAGACTCGCGAGGAGGCGGGCCTCGAGGTCGAGCCCGTGCGCCTGATAGCCCTGCACGAGCACAACCTGCACCAACTGGCAAACAGGTACTACACAAACGTCTCGACGGCGTACGTGGAGTGCCGGCTCGTGGGCGGTTCGTTTGCGCCCAATATCGAGACGGACGGCATGGGTTTCTACGGCCGCGACGAGCTGCCCGAGCCGATCTCGCTGCAAAAGATGAGCCTCGCGGAGCTCCTCATGTGCTTTGACGCGCACGACGCCGGAACGGAATGGCAGGTTGACTGTGACTAGGCAGAGAGACAGGGCGCTCGCTATCGCCTGTGCGCTGGTGCTCGCGTTGGCGGGCTGCGGTGGGCTCAAGGGTGGCGACTTGCATTTTGGCTCTGATGGCGCCACGGCTGGACGGGACGGTAGCCAGACCGCATCGGTACTTGTGCCCTCGTACCGGGATATCGACGAGGATGCCTTCGTCGACAAATGCGACCGGCTGACCGAGCTCGCATCCGATGACGACGCGGACGCGGTGATCGAGCTCTACGACGAAATCTACGACGAGCTCGCGCGCATCGAGGACAACCAAACCGCCGCTTATCTCGCATACTGCGATGACGTCTCGGACGAAACGCTCTCCGACCACAACGAGGAGGTCGAGAAGGTCGCAGACGATTGCTCCAATGCCGCACAGGACGCCTTTGCCGCGGTGTGTGCGGGGCCGTGCGCCGACGCCTTCGAGGAGCATGTGGGCCAGGATGCCTTTGAGGTCTACGCTACCACCGAGTCGCCGACCAATGTGGAACAAAAACTCACCGAGCGCGAGAGCGAGCTCGTGAACGACTACTACGCGGCGATAGACGAGGCGGACCAAGAAGGGCTCTCCGACGAGGAGACCAACGAAAAGGTCGGGCCCCTCTTCGTCAAGCTCGTGCATGTGCGTGCAAGGCTCGCCGAGCTCTACGGCTACGACTCCTATGCCGATTATGCGGACGAGGCGTATCTGCGCGACTACACGGCGGAGGACTTGGAGCAGTTCTACGCGGCGGTCAAGCAGATCTCCCCGCGTTTCTACCAGCTGTACTACTACTCCGGCGACGCCGAGGCCTTCCAAAAGCAGGCTCCGAGGATGAGCCCGGACGAGGTGATAGACGCACTCAAGGCGCACGCCGACGAAATCGACCCGTACGTTTCGGACGCCCTCGCCTATCTGAGGGAGAATCACCTCTACGACATCGACCGCGGCTCGAGCCGGATGGACGGGGCATTCACCACCTATTTCATCTCGACGCAGGCCCCGTACATCTACATCGACTCGGACCGGCGGACCGACCTGCAGACCATGAGCCACGAGCTCGGGCATTTCGTCGACTATCACCACAACGTCTCGCCCAATTTCGTCGCGTTCGGCACGGACGGCAACCTCGACATCTCGGAAATCCAGTCGAACGGCCTGCAGGCGCTCTACACGCATTTCTACGACGATATCTACGGCAGCGAGGCCGCGGTCTACGCCGAGAACGCCAACGTGCTCGACCTGCTGGGCAACGTGGTCGACGGGTGTGTCTTCGACGAGTTCCAGCGCCGCGTGTACGCCGACCCCACCATGACACTGGACGAGGTGAACCAGACCTACCGCGATGTCTGCGCGGAGTACGGCGACCCGGCGACGGGGGAGGACGACTACTGGTGGCAGTACGTGTCGCATACCTTTGACTCGCCCCTGTACTACGTGAGCTACGGCGTGAGCGGCCTCGCGGCGCTGCAGATCTGGGACCAGAGCCAGACCGACTTTGACGGTGCCTGCGACACCTGGCATGCCATCATCGACGCCGGCTGCTTTGACTACGGCTACTGCGAGCTGCTCAAGAAGGTCGGCCTCTTTGACTTCAGGCAGCCCGACAGGGTCGTTGCGCTCTGCAACGACGCGCTCGACTTCGTCGAGAACAACGAGGCATAGGAGAAGACACCCATGGCAAAGGTCGATGTGTACGTGTGCTCCGTCGAAGACGCGCGGGCGGTCAAAGACAACCTGCTCGCTCTGGTAGCGCCGGTCTTCGCCGACCACGCCCGCCGCCTGCTGGCAACGGGCACAGCCCCTGCGGAGACCGGTGCCATGAACGAGCTGGCCAGCGGGGCGCTGCTCGCCTCGTTGCTCGGCGTCACACGCGACGACCAGCTCGTCTTTGGCACCTATGGCAAACCCGAGCTCGTCGTAGGAGCGCCTTGCTTCAACCTCTCGCATTCCGAGGACATCGTGATTTTGGGCGTGTGTGACGAGACAATCGGCGTGGACGTGCAGCCCGTGCCGGAGGAGCTGGACAAATACACGGTCCTCACGCTCGGCCGCGCCCTCGGTATGCCCCACAAGCGCAAGGCGGACCCCACTCCCGAGCTGATGGAGCTTGCTCGGACGCCTGTCGAGTGGGCGCGCCAATGGACGCGGGTCGAGGCGATACTCAAAGCGATCGGGACCGGCTTTGGCATCGAGCCGCCTGAGTACCTGCCCCTGATGGGGGAGTGGCGGTGCGCCTGGCACCAGCGCGGGGCCGACGTGATGTGCGTCGCCACCCGCAGCATGCCCGAGATCACCATGCACGATTTCGATATCCGCGCCTGGTTGCACACGGTGGAGCAAGCCAAGCGGCAGAGGTAGCTGAGAAAGGCGGGGCGACGATGGACCAATCCGACATCAAGGCGCGCAAACGCGATGCGCGTGCGGAATACAAGCGGATCCGTTCTGACTTGGGGCAGACCGCCCGCGATGCCGCCGACGCGCAGATAGCGGAACGCGTCGCCGGCCTGTCTGAGTGGCAACGCGCGCAGCTCGTCTTGACTTACCTGTCGATAGGGGACGAGGTCGACACGCGAGCCTTGATCAGGCGGGCCTGGGACGAGGGCAGGACGGTCGCGCTGCCACGCGTGGCCAAGCGGGCGCATCAGATGGACTGGTACCGCATCGAGGATTTCGACCACCTCGAGACCAGCGCCTTTGGGGTCGAGGAGCCCGTGGAGGACCCCGCCTGCCTGTTGAGCCTGGCCGACGAGGGGGTCTTTGGCATCCCGATGCTCGCACTCGTGCCGGGACTCACCTTCGACCGCTTCGGGTATCGCCTCGGCTACGGCGGTGGCTACTACGACCGGCTGCTCGCGGCCTTTACCGGCGACGCCGTGGGGCTGTGCCGCCAGGCGCAGCTCGCAGACGACCTCGACGCGCGCGGGCTCGTATGCGCCTACGACCAGCGTGTGCCCGTCGTGGTGACGGAGAACGAGGTGATCAGATGACGTCCGACCAGATTGCGTCGAACCAGGCGATGCCCGGTCAGATGACGTCCGACCAGGTGGCTGCCTTGCGCGAAACGGTGGTGGGTCGGGGCTATCAGGCTGTTCTTCTGATCGGCGACAGCGAAATCATGCGGACCAAGCTGGTGAAGGTGCCGCTCGCGCTGGCGCATGTGGCCGTGTTTGTGCCGAACGAAGAAGATAAGGCATGGCTTGAGGGCGTATGCGCAGGTGGTGCCCAGGCAGGGGATGCGGAGCGGCTCGCGGAGCTCGTCGCGCATGCGGCGGAGCATGGGGCGCAGGCGGTGATCGCGGCCCATCCCGCGCTTGCCGACCTCGCGGGCGAAGCCGGCTTGGCCCTGCCTTTGATTGATACGAAGGCCCTGTGATGAGGGAGTTTACGGTAGAGAGCACGGGTGTTGCCCTGCATTGCCGCATGTACGGGGAAGACAACGATTGCGGCGTACAGACGCTGCTGCTCATCCATGGGGCAATGGTCGACAGCGATTTCTTCTCGTATGCCGCCGAGCTCCTCGCGCGGCGTTACCGTGTCGTGACCTACGACCGGCGTGGCTACGGAGGGACCGGCGCGCCCGCCGACGGTGCGTACGAAATCGACGCGCAGGCCGATGATGCCGCCGCCGTGATCCGCGCGGTGGGCGGGCCTTGCCTGGTCGTCGGGCATAGCGCAGGAGCGATTGTGGCGATGGCCCTGGTCGCGCGCCACCCCGGGCTTGTCAGCGCCTGCATCCTCGACGAACCGCCGCTCAAGGAGCTCGCGGTGCCTACCGATCCCGCAATCGTCAACCTGGACCTGGCCACGGAGGCAATCGCCGCGGGCAGATATGCCCACGCCAAGGTGCTCTTCGTCGATATCATGTCCCGTCACGACGACCGCGCCCTGCCCCGCACGGAAGCCGAGCTCGCCCATCTCAACGACTACTTCAATCACTTCATCCGCCATGAGTTCGTGTCCGTCTTTGCCTACCATCCCGACTACGAGGCGCTGTCGCGGGCAAAGATCGCCCTCATGCTGGGCGACCAGTCGCTCGATACCTATATCGCGGGGATAGTCGAAGCGTTGAGCCGGCGGATCGGTGCGCCCGTCTTCTACCGCCCCGGCGCCCACAACGGCGCCCGCGACCTCCCCGCTGACTATGCTCGTACCGTCGTCGGTGCCTTTGAGCTCGGCTGGTAGGATGCCCGTGCGATCAGGCGATTCGAGCGAGACGAGGGCTTTCACGGACGGCAGTATGATCGGGTGACTCGTGGGCAATCCGTGAGAAGTGTTTCATGTTGGGGTTGGGCGTTTGTGCGATTCACCGACACAGCGGATAATAAAAGAAATAGTCGCAGAGGCGGCTTTGGGACAGACGCCGCAAGATGCGGATAGAAGGTTTGTCTACGTGCGGTGCCGAAGTTTGTCTTCACGGCGCAGCCAAGGGACCACGTGAGAGCAAAGGGGGAGCTCGACATGGCAAAGTCCGATATCGAGATCGCGCAGGAAGCTGAGATCAAACCCATCAAGGAGATCGCCGACAAGCTCGGCCTGACCGATGACGAGCTCATCCCGTACGGCCACTACATGGCCAAGGTCGACGTGACCAAGCTGGCCGACCGTCCCGAGAAGGCCAAGCTCATCCTCGTGACCGCCATCAACCCGACCCCGGCGGGCGAGGGCAAGACGACCACGTCCGTGGGTCTTGCCGACGCGATGAACCTGCTGGGCAAAAAGACGGTGCTGGCCCTGCGCGAGCCGTCCCTCGGCCCTGTCTTCGGCATCAAGGGCGGTGCGGCCGGCGGCGGCTATGCCCAGGTCATCCCGATGGAAAACATCAACCTGCACTTCACGGGCGACTTCCACGCCATCGAGAACGCCAACAACCTGCTCGCGGCCATGCTCGACAACCACATCAAGCAGGGCAACGAGCTGGGCATCGACCCGCGCCGCATCGTATGGAAGCGTGCGATGGACATGAACGACCGCCAGCTGCGCCAGATCGTCGACGGCCTCGGCGGCGTCGCCAACGGCATGCCGCGCCAGGACGGTTTCGACATCACCGTGGCCTCCGAGATCATGGCCATCTTCTGCCTCGCGACCGACCTCATGGACCTCAAGGAGCGCCTGGGCCGCGTCGTGGTCGCCTACACCTACGACCGCAAGCCCGTCACGGCCCATGACCTCAAGGCTGAGGGTGCCATGACGGCCCTGCTCAAGGACGCCATCTCGCCCAACCTCGTCCAGACCCTCGAGCACAACCCCGCCTTTGTCCACGGCGGCCCCTTCGCCAACATCGCACACGGCTGCAACTCCGTCTCCGCGACCAAGACGGCTATGAAGCTCGGCGATTACGTCGTCACGGAGGCCGGCTTCGGCGCGGACCTCGGCGCCGAGAAGTTCTGTGACATCAAGTGCCGCCTCGCCGGTCTCAAACCCGACGCCTGCGTCGTCGTCGCGACGGTCCGCGCGCTCAAGCACCACGGCGGCGTGGCCAAGGCCGACCTCAATCAGGAGAACCTCGAGGCACTCGAGGCGGGACTGCCCAACCTGCTCCAGCACGTCGACAACATGAAGAACGTCTACGGCCTGCCCGTCGTGGTCGCGATCAACGCGTTCCCGACCGATACCAAGGCTGAGCTCGACCTGGTCGAGGCCAAGTGCCGCGAGCTCGGCGTCAACGTCGCCCTGTCCGAGGTCTGGGCCAAGGGCGGCGAGGGCGGAAAGGCCCTGGCCGAGGAGGTCATCCGCCTGTGCGACGAGCCGTCCGACTTCCGCTGCAGCTACGAGCTGGGCGGCATCAAGGAGTCGATCGAGGCCATCGCCAAGCGTGTCTACCGTGCGGACGGCGTCGACTTCACGACGGCGGCGGTTAAGCAGATCGCCCAGCTCGAGGAGCAGGGCTTCACCAACATGCCCGTCTGCATGGCCAAGACCCAGTACTCCTTCTCCGACGACGCAAGCAAGCTCGGTGCGCCCACGGGCTTCCGCATCACCGTGCGCAACGTCAAGGTCTCCGCTGGCGCCGGTTTCATTGTGGCGCTCACGGGTGACATCATGACCATGCCCGGCCTACCCAAGCACCCGGCGGCGGAAAACATCGACGTGACGCCCGAGGGCAAGATCGTCGGCCTGTTCTGACGTATCCCGGGGTGGGGAGGACCCGCCTCCGATCGGTGTTCGGCGCGAGCAAAAGAAGGACGCTTTTGCTCGCTTGCTCAGGTTTTGGCTTGTACATTACCTTCGCAACTCACACCGAGCAGAGGCGGGCCCTCCCCGCCGCGCATCGGTGGTTGGCCGACGATTCCCCCGGGGCTTTGGGCGGGGAAGAGCGTTTCGCACGGACCCCCATTCGAAGATATGACCCTTTTGAGTCAATTGACTGATTTTCGACGATATTTGGGGTAGTTCCCGCCACATTGCTCCGCGTCTACCAGCGGATATATGAAATGCAATTGCCTAGAAAGTGCCGTGTTTTCCCGGGTTGAGACAGCGGATCTTCTACCTGCAGATTTGTAGAACCCTGTCGCCGTGAAGATGACTCAAAAGGGTCATATCTTCGAAGAGGGGTCCTTGCGGCCCATGCGGAGGCTTCGGCGATGCGGCGAACAATCGCGGGCGGTGCAATATCGTCGCCGGTGCTCCCCGGACAACATCGTTTTGTAACAGCCCGAGGTTAAACTACACTGCGATGGCGCCAATCGTGAGGGATTGTTGCTCGATAGGCGCTACGTTTTACGAGATGATGGGGAGGCTCGCTATGGGTAGCTACACCGAGATGAGCTGCAAGGACTTTGCCGAGGCGTTGGCCGCCAAGCAACCGGTGCCGGGCGGCGGGGGAGCGGCGGCTGTGGTCGGTGCCCTTGCGGCCGCGCTCTGCTCTATGGTCGCCAACTATACCGTCGGTAAAAAGAAATACGCGGACGTCGAGGACGACGTGAAACAGCTTCTAGAGCAAGTGGACCAGGAGCGCGAGCAGCTGCTCCAGCTTATCGACGATGACGCTAAGGCATTCGAGCCGCTTGCCGCAGCCTACAAGATTCCCAAGGACGACCCGGACCGCGACGGAATCGTCGAGAATGCGACCCGCGACGCCGCCCGAGCTCCGCAGGAGATGGTGTTCCGTATCTGCAAAGTGGTCGCGATCCTCGAGCAGCTTGAGCAAAAGGGTTCGCGCATGCTGCTGTCCGACGTCGGCTGCGCCGCCTACCTTGCGGTTGCCGCGCTCAAGAGTGCGGCGCTCAACGTCTTCGTGAATACCAAGCCCTATCGGGACAGCGACGCCCTTTGGGCGCTCGACGCTGAGAACGCCGCCTTTGCGGCGCTTGACACATACGTCCCGCGTGCCGAGGCGGTCGGGGATCGGGTCGCGGGGCATTTCTCGGACGACCTGTGAGAGAAGAGGCGTTATGGCGCAAGAGCTGAGAGGTGCACCGGTCGCGCAAGCGTTGACCGAGGAGCTCGCAGGGCGGGTGGCAGCGCTGGAGGCACGCGGCGTGACGCCCACCCTCGCTATCGTGCGCGTGGGCGAGCGACCTGACGACCTTTCCTACGAGCGAGCGGCACTCAAGCGCGCCGAGAAGGTGGGCATTGCCGTTCGACAGTTCGTCTTGTCCGCCGATTGCACACAAGACGAGCTCATGGCGGCAATCGACGAGGTCAATCGCGACGACTCTATTCATGGCTGCCTGATGTTCCGTCCGCTGCCCGCAACGCTCGACGAGACAGCCGCCTGCGCCGCGCTCGACCCCGCCAAGGACATGGACGGCATCACGGTCGGCTCGCTCTATGGCGTCTTTGCAGGGCGGCCGACCGGATATCCTCCCTGCACGGCCGAGGCGGTCATCTGCCTGCTCGAGCACTACGGCTACGAGCTGCGCGGGGCGGATGTCACGGTGGTCGGCCGCTCGCTGGTGATAGGCAAACCCGTATCGATGATGCTGCAGGCCCGCAACGCAACCGTCACCATGTGTCACACCAAGACGCGCGATCTCGCTGCGCACAGCCGCCAGGCGGACATCGTCGTGGTAGCGGCGGGTCACCCCGGGACGCTGCGCGCCGATGCCGTCCGTGCGGGTCAGATCGTCGTGGACGTGGGCATCAACTGGGACGAGGCCGCCAGCCGCCTCGTGGGCGATGTCGCGTATGATGAGGTGGTGCCGATCGTGGCCGCCATCACGCCCGTCCCGGGCGGGGTCGGCTCCGTCACGACGGCGGTGCTGGCAAAGCACGTGATCGAGGCAGCAGAGAGGGCCGCGCATGAGTGAGCAGGGGCAGGGTATCGACAAGGCGCGCATCGAGGCCGCGGTGCGCGAATTTCTGATCGGCATCGGCGAGGACCCCGACCGCGAGGGCCTGCTCGACACTCCCGACCGCGTGGCGCGCGCCTGCGAGGAGCTCTTCGGCGGCCTGCACGAGGACCCCGGTGCAGTGCTGCGCAAGCAGTTCCACGAGGGCCAGAACGAGGAGATGGTCATCGTCCGCGACATACCCTTCCACTCGATGTGCGAACACCACCTGCTGCCATTCGTCGGCAAGGCCCACGTGGCCTACATCCCGCGCAAGGGCCGCATTACCGGCCTCTCCAAGATCGCCCGGTGCGTCTCGGGCTATGCGGCCCGCCCGCAGGTCCAGGAGCGGCTCACCCAGCAGGTGGCCGACGCCTTCGTACGCGAGCTCGACCCGCTCGGCGTGATGGTCGTGATCGAGGCCGAGCACACCTGCATGACGATGCGCGGTATCCGCGCCGCCGGTTCCCAGACGGTGACCTCTGCGGTCCGCGGCTGTTTCAAGAACGATGAGAAGACCCGCACGGAGGCCCTGCGCCTCCTTGGCGTCAGCGATTGACACAAGACGAAACGACCATACGAGGCGAAGACATACATGACCTATCACGTGCCCTTTGAGGTTCCTGCATGGGACTACGACCGCGCGATGGAACAACTCCACGCCGCGCTGCATTTCGGTATCTGCCCCATGCTCGAAAGTGTGGAAGACATGCTGACGGAGCTGGGCGACCCCGACCTTTGCTTCGATAGTGTGCAGGTCGCCGGGACCAACGGCAAGACCTCGACCGCCCGCTATACGGCAGCCATCCTGCGCGGCGAGGGGCTCAAGACGGCGCTTTACACCTCGCCCGAGCTTGTCGATTACAACGAGCGTATGGAGGTCGATGGCGCACCGGTCGCCAAGGAGGCCTTTGCCCATGGCATCGTCGCCGCCCAGACGGCAGGGGAACGCGTGAACGCGCGCCGGTCCGCCGCGGGCGAACGACCCTACGACATCACGGAGTTCGACCTGCTGACGGTGGCGGCCCTGGTCGTCTTTGCCGAGGCGGGCGTGGACGTCGCGGTACTCGAGGTCGGGATGGGCGGCCGCTGGGATGCCACCTCGGCCGCCAAGTCCATACGCTCCGTCGCCGTCACAGGCATCGGCCTGGACCATATGCGCATCCTGGGCAACACGCTCGAGGAGATTGCGGGGGAGAAGGCCGCGGTCATCAAATCCGGTCGCACCTGCGTGCTCGGCGTGGGTACTGCGACGCCCGACACGATGGAGGACGTCTTTCTTGCCCAATGCGAGGGGCAGGGCGTCACGCCGACGCTCCTGCGTCCCGAGCGGCTGTCTGACGCAGCCGGCGAGATGCACCCTGGCACACCCCGCGCGCACGCGGACCTGCCGCATGCCAGCTATCGGATCAGCCGCTTCCCGGGACGTCTGGGTGGCGCTCTCGTGCTCGATGTCACGACGCCGCGCGTGGCTTACCGCGAGGTCTCGGCGCTCAAGCCCGGCTACCAGGCGGCCAACATTGCCTGCGCCGTTTGCCTCGCGGAAGACTATCTCGGTCGCGAGCTTGATTACGAGAAACTTTACGACTCCGTGGTCACGTGCCCCACGCCCGGCCGCTTCGACGTGCGTCGCGCCGACCCGCTGGTCGTGATCGACGCCTGCCACAACCCGCAGTCGGTCGAGACCTTCCTCACGGCGGTCCGCCAGGTGCATCCCGACGTTGCTACGCGGCCGACGCTGCTGTGCGCCATCCTCGCCGACAAGGACGCGCAGAACATGGTCCGTCTTCTCGCGCCGGAATTCCCCGAGGTGATATGCACACAGACGACCTCGCCGCGGGCCTTGGCTGCCACGGATCTGGCGGAGCTCTTCCGTGAGCAGGGCAAGGAGCCCGCAGGCGTCTATGCCACTGTCGCCCAGGCGCTCGACGCCCTCACTGCGGCGGGCAAGGACTGCGTCGCCTGCGGCTCCATCACGACGGCAGGCGAGGTCGCGGCGCTCCTGACCGCGTAGCGGCGGCATCTATCTTTTTGGCATTGACATATCAATAGGCGTACGATCGAGCTGGTTCGTCTTGCGGATATGTTGAATGGGGGATATGCGCCCCGCTGAGAATCGCATACGTGAGTTTTGCTATCATGTAGCGGACTTACTGCCAAAGAAAGGCTCACAGAGAATGTCTGATCTGCTGAATCAAATCATCACGCCTGAGGTCCGCATGGTGCTCTACCTCATGGTCGCCTGCATCGTGATGCTGTATATCCTCTCCATCGTCTATGTGATCCGCGACGCCCAGCGCCGCGGCGCCGAGCCTTGGTGGCTGTGGGCCATCATCTCCGTGATCCCCATCGTGGGCCTGCTCGCCTATGTCATCCTGCGTCCCTCCAGCTACCTGGTGGACCGCGAGGAGCAGGACCTGGACATCGCCCTGCGTGAGCACCAGCTGTCGCACTACGGCATCTGCCCCAAGTGCGGCGCCCCGATCGACCGCGACTTCGTGGTGTGCCCGATCTGCAACACGCAGGTCCGCAACGTCTGCCCGACCTGCCACCGTCCGCTCAATGCCGACTGGAAGGTCTGCCCCTACTGCCGCACTCGCATCCAGTAGGGTCTCAGACAGACAGCTGCCAATCGTAAACGGTTGCACGGCACGTACAAGCTCCCCGTCATCACGGGGAGTTTTTTTATATCGCGAGACGCGAGGCCGCGGGCATTGTATAGCGGGACGCGGGGTCGCGAGGCTGGCGCGGGGCCGCAGGGCATAGAATACAAGCAACACAAGGCATAAGAAGGACGGATGTGACCCATGAAGATTCTGACCATCGGCGGCAGAGACAAATACGAGCGTCTGGACCCGGAGGACCTGGAACGCGCAGGCGACTCGATCGTCTTTGTGCCGCGAGACGCGACGGTCGCCGAGGCGGCTGCGGCGGCTCCGGATGCCGAGGTCGTCTTCATCGACGCCATCTCGCCTGCCACGGCTGAGCTCATGGACGCTCTGCCCCGGCTGCGCATGATCTGCTCCGAGGGTGTCGCCTACGACAAGATCGATTGCGCGGCGGCGGCCGAGCGGGGCATATACGTCACCAACAACGCAGGCGGCAACGCGGGCGCCGTGGCCGAGCAGGCCGTCCTTCTCATGCTGGGGCTCCTGCGCAGGGTCGTGTGGGGCGACGCCGCCGTGCGCGCGGGCCGGCAGATAGAGGCAAAGACGTCCGTCTTCGCGCAGGGCGAAGACGACCTCATGGACATGACCGTGGGCATCGTCGGTATGGGTGCCATAGGCCGGGCGCTGGCTGAGCGGCTCACTGTGTTCGGCACCCGTGTGGTGTACACCTCCCGTCACCGCAAGGAGGACGCGGAGCGCGAGCTCGGCGTCGAGTGGACGGAGCTGCCGGATCTGCTGACCGCTGCCGACATCGTGAGCCTCAACTGTGCCGTCACGCCCGAGACGACGGGCATGGTCGGCGAGGCTTTCCTTGCGGCGATGAAGAAGGGCTCCTATCTCGTGAACACCGCCCGCGGCGAGCTCGTGGACAATGAGGCCCTGGCGCAGGCGCTCGAGTCCGGTCACCTGGCCGGTGCGGGCCTCGATACCGTCGCTCCTGAGCCCGTCACGTCGGACAACCCGCTGCTCAACCTCTCCGAGACGGCCGCTGTCCGCGTGCTCTTCTCGCCGCATGTGGGCGGCATCTCCACGGGGGCGCTCCGCCGCCTGCAGCGTCACATGTGGGAAAACGTCTACGCCCTCGAGCGCGGGGAGCGGCCGACCTGCGTGGTCAACGGTGTGTAAAGGCTTGCCTGTGGTCGGTTTCTTGTCCGTAGGCCCTCTTGTAGAATAGGGACACCACAGGAACCGGTCCGAGGAGGACACCATGGCAGAACCGAACCCCGTTGACGCGTTGGCACCCGGCCAGATCGAGGAGAAGGCGGAGACCATCGGTGTGGGCAAGGCCCGCATGCCGCGCCTGCGCCAGTTCATCCTTGCGATGATGGCGGGCATCTTCATCGGCTTCGGCGCCCTCTGCATGACCTTTGTGAAGGCGGACGCCACGTTCTCCTTTGCCGTGTCGCAGCTGCTGGGAGGCCTGGCCTTCAGCGTGGGCCTCTTCCTGGTGCTGTGCGCGGGCGCCGAGCTCTTCACGGGCAACAGCCTCATGATCTGCGGCCGGCTGTCCGACCGGTACTCCTGGGGCGAGCTGCTCTCCAGCTGGGGCGTGGTCTACCTGGGCAACCTGGTGGGGTCGCTCCTGCTCGTGCTGCTCGTTGCCCTCTCCGGTGTGGCCGGCATGGGCGACGGTGCCTTGGGCGCTGCCATGGTCAAGGTGGCCGCCGGCAAGGTGACCATGCCCTGGTGGAATATCTTCTTCCGCGGTGTGCTCTGCAACATGCTGGTGTGCCTTGCCGTCTGGATGGGCTTCGGCGGGCATTCGACCATGGACAAGCTCGTCTCGGCCGCCCTGCCTGTGACCGCCTTCGTGACCTGCGGATTCGAGCACTGCGTGGCCAACATGTTCTTCATCCCCATGGGCATCGCCGCGGCGGCCATGGGCTTTGCGCCGGAGGGCGTGGCCGCGCCCACGGTCGGCGGCTTCCTCTACAACCTCTCCGCGGCCACGCTGGGCAACCTGCTCGGTGGCGTGGTCCTGATCGGCTGCATGTACTGGCTCGCCTTCAAGGGCGGCAAGAAATAAGGGGCCTTAGCAATCGCTGGCGCCGCCTACTCCAAGGTGCCCTGTTTCGACCCCTCATCGGTTCCCGAGGCCTACCAGATGGTGCAGGATGCCTTCGCCCTCTCGGAGGAGCTGGGCACGCCGGTCTTCCTGCGGCCGACCACGCGCATAGACCACGCCTATCAGGCCTTCGACGTCGCGGACGAGGCGGATTGGCCCTTCCATGAAGTCGGGGGGTTCGTGAGGGACTCGAGCCGATGGGTCATCTTCCCGCGCCTCTCCGTGGCCAACCACGCAAAGATCGAGAGGCGCAATGCGGAGCTCTCCGAGCGCTTTTCCGCCTATCGGGGCAACTTCGTGGTGCCTGAGACGGGGAGTTGCCCTTAAGGCGTGACAGGTGACGGGGGAGCGACACGCTTTGACAGGTGACGGGGGAGCGACACGTTTTCCTGAAAAGGCCCGTCGGCAACGCAGTCGCCGGCGGGCCATCTGATTGCTTGAGGCCGGAGTATATCTACAGGCAGGCCTCGTAGATCTGGATTATGTCCTCGTCGGTCAGGGGCACGAAGGCGCCCTCGAGCTTGCCGCCGCGGTTGGCGCCGGCGGCCATGTCGGCGAAGTGCTCGCGGTCGATGCCGAGCTCGGTCAGGGTCATCGGGATGCCTGTGGACTTGAAGTATGCCTCGAGCGCGTCGATCGCCTCATGCGCGAGCGCAAGTTCGTCTTGGCCGTCGAGGCCCATCACGTTGCGGGCGAATTTGACGAAGCGCGGCAGGGAGGTGGGGTCCTTGGCCAGGATGTGGCGCATCCAGCGCGGGGTGAGGATGGCGACGAGGGGCAACGCCTTGAGCTGACCGTGACGCGTGGCAACCATGTCCCAGAGGTCGCCCTCCCAGTAGACGCCGGTTGCGACCGCCTTGCAGCAGTCGATGGTGGAACCGCCACCGACGGCGAGGATTACGTCGATACCGTCCTTCTTGCAGATCTCGACGCCGCGCTCGACGGACTCGATGCGGGTCGATGTCATTTTATCGTACGGATGGTTCCTTACAGGAATCGGGTTTCCTTACAGGAATCGTAGGGGACCTTGCCGAGCCATCACGGTGCGTTACGACGGGATGACGGCAGCATATCAGGGAGCATGTATGCGGTCTCTACACTGATAGACGTAGTTTTTCTGGATAAGAAGAGAAACATGTTGTACCAGAGAAGGGACGACTACATGAACGTTCATGGCAAGATCGCAATAGCCGCCATTGCGGCGGCGCTTTCCGTCGGGGCTGGCGCGGTGCCCGCAATCGCGGAGGAGGCGGATGCCGGCGCGGCCAAACCCGTCGCTATTGCGCAGGAGAGCGTGCAGTCGCAGCCGGTGGCCGCTGATGTCTCTGGCAACGACGGCGCGGATGTCGCCGAGCCGGCTGCGGTACCTGTGGCAGACGAAGAGGTTCAGGAGTCTGAAACGGTTGCCGACACAACCGCGGCGACGGACGAATCCGAGCTGCCTGGGACTGGCCAGACCGTGACTGATGATGCCAAGCAGGCAGATTCCACGGCGGCTCAGGAAGATGCCGGGGCGGGTCAGGCCGCGGCAAAGGCCCCTGCCAAGGCGCCGCAGCAAGAAATCAAAGCGCCCACGACCGACCAGATCAACGCGTCCATCAACAACGCCGCGATCACCATGCAGGACAAGAGGGGCAACACCCTGGCCACCTACGGCCTCATCGACGGCACGTACGACGTCAGCGTGTCGACGGCGGGCTCCATGCCCAGCGCCTCCATTGTGATCAAGAAGGGCAACGAGGGTACCCAGCCTTACATCAATAAACTCAACGCCGACTCCGCGGGCAAGTTCTACGTCAACCTCAACAACCCGGACAACACGAGCCGCCGCTTCTACCTCTACTGGCGCGACGGCAAGTGGACGAGCTCCTTCGAGCCCGACCAGCGCATCTGGGTCAAGGACAATACCCTTACTACCGATCAGATCAACGCGGCCATCCACGACAACGCGGTCACCATGCGCGAGTACAAGAGCCGCCGCAACACCCCCGAGATCGCCAACATCCCGCTGATCGACGGCACCTACACGGTGAGCTACGGCACCAACGCCAAGACCGGCAAGTCCAGCGCGACGGTCGTCATCAACCAGGACGCGCACCAGGCCTATGTCGACGCCCTGAACAAACTGCCGGTCGCCCAGGGCAAGTTCTACACCAACCTCAACAACCCGGACAACACGCGTCTGTCTTTCGTGCTCTACTACGACCCCGCGACCGGCCAGTGGACCAATCGCTTCACCGACCAGTACATCTACGTCAAGGACATCACCCCCACGACCGACGTGATCAACGCGGCCATCAACAACGCCGCGATCACCATGCGCGAGTACAAGGGCCGCCGCAACACGCCCGAGGTCGCTAAGTACGGCCTCATCGACGGCACCTACGACGTGAAGGTTTCCCAAGGCAGGAACGGCAGCGTCAGCGCGTCCATCGTGATCAAGAAGGGCGACGAGGGTACGCAGCCCTATATCGACAAGCTGAACAGTGAGTCCGAGGGCAAGCACTACGTCAACCTCAACAACCCGGACAACACGAGCCGCCGCTTCTACCTGTACTGGCGCGACGGCAAGTGGGTGAGCACCTTCGAGCCCGATCAATACATCTGGGTCAAGGACATCGCGCTCACGACCGACGAGGTCAATAAGGCGCTCGGCGAGCCCGCCGTGCAGCTGGTGGACCGCGACGGCAAGCAGACCTACGCCACCTACGAGGTGCAGGACGGCACCTACACGGTGGAGTACGACGGCACCCACGCGCACCTCACCATCGTCGGACAGGGCCAGCAGGCCTACATCGACAAGCTCAACTCCGAAAACCCCGGCAAGCTCTATGTGAGCGAGAACGGCCTCACCACCGTGCCGCTGAGCTACGACCTCGAGTACGCCAACGGTAAATGGGGCCTCTCCTCGGTTGGCCAGTACCAGATGGCCGTGTGGGACGTGTCGCCTATTACCGGCAAGGTCAAGGTTTCCGACGGCAAGACGACCAAGGAGTACGACCTTACCGACGGCACCTTCACGCATACCGATATCGTGTACGACGACGCTACGGGCACCTGCCGTACCAGCATCACACTCACGGACTACGACGCCTACATCGCCAAGTACAGCGAGGAGATGGGCCGCACGTATCGTCGCGTCGCCGGCTCGGCGGACGTCGCCTATGAGCTCGTCTACGATATGAACGCCCGTCCGCGCAAGCGCGCCTGGACCATGGCCGAGACGGCTGTCGCAAAGCCCGCCCCGCGCCATATGGCCGCGATGGCTGTCGCCGATACCGCCGATGCCGCAGAACCCGCTGGCTCGAACGACACCATCGATGTCGAACCTGTGCCGCAGGTCACCGTGGATTATGGTTACGACGCCGACGGCGACGGCAACAACGACACCAAGGTCGTCACGGTCGATGAGGACGGCAAGGCGGCAATCGATACGCCCGCTCGTGAAGGCTACACCTTCAAGGGCTGGAAGACGGCCGATGGGCAGGACTTCGATCCTTCCGCCGCGGTCACCGCGGATGTCACCATCGTCGCCCAGTGGGACAAGAACCCCGAGCCTGTGAAGCCCTCGCAGCCCGATAAGCCTGCCGAGCCGACCAAGCCCGCAAAGCCTGCCACGCAAAAGCCCGCTCGGGCAGACGCAAAACCGGCCGCATCGGCAACGGCACAGGCGACCGCCGCGCTGCCTGCCACAGGTGACACCGCAAACAACGGCCTCATTGCCGTCCTATTCGCTTCCGGTGCCGCGATGCTCGTAGCGGCGAAGAAGCGCCTCGGCCTGAAGGACTAACCGGCAGGGAAAGACCAATAGACCCCAAATAGACCCCTCCCCATCAAGCCCCAGCGTATCGGTCGCGCTGGGGCTTTCTTTGCGTCGAGGAGCGTGGCAGTCCCCCGTCCCCTGACACGTCTTGAAACGTGGAGCGTGACAGTCCCCCGTCACCTGACACGTCTTAGCGTGCGACGACGTTGACGAGCGGCTCGCCCGCGGCGTAGCGGCGCAGGTTGGCCTGGGCGAGGGCGACGACGTTGTCGAGGGTCGCCTGCAGGTGGTAGAAGCCTGCGACGTGCGGTGTGACCAGCAGGTTGGGAACGTCCCAGAGCGGGCTGTCCGCCGGGAGCGGCTCCGTGCGCGTGACGTCGAGCGCGGCACCGGCGAGGTGCCCGCTCCGTAGTGCCTCTACGAGGGCATCCTCGTCCACCAGGTCGCCGCGTCCGCCGTTGGCAAAGACAGCGCCCGTCTTCATCGCGGCAAAGAAGGACGCATCGGCGAGGTTGCGCGTCTGCGGCGTGCTGGGCAGGAACGAGACCACGACGTCAGCCTGGGGGAGGACGTCGTACACCCTGTCCCGCGGCACGATCTCGTCGAAGGGATCACCGGGTTGGAGCGGGTGTCTTCTCATGCCGATCACGCGGGAGTCAAAAGCCTGGCAGAGCCGGGCAAAGGCGGTGCCGATGTCGCCCGCCCCGAGCACCAGCACGGTCGCGACGCGCAGGGAGGTGACGGCCCCCTCGTCTCCCCAGGCATGGGAGCGTTGGTCGTCGCGGTAGAGCTCGATCTTCTTCTGCACAGCTAGCACGGAGGCGAAGAGGTGCTCGGAGACGGCCTGACCGTAGGCTCCGGTTGAGCAGGTGAGCAAGGTCGCTGGGTCGAGCACGCCGGGGCGCACGTAGGCGTCGGAACCCGCCGAGCTGGTCTGCATCCATGTGAGGCGAGGGGAGGCCTGAATGCTAGCGGGCGGCACGTTGCCGAGGATGATCTCGAAGTCCCTGGGGTCCTCGGTCGGCGTGTCCCGCTGGTCCGCAAAGACAAAGCGCGCGGCGGGCATGATCGCACGGAACTCCTCGCGCTGGGACTCGGTGGTGGGGATGACGACGAGGATATTCATGGACATGCGACCTCCTTATTACGTGTTGACTGTATCGTAGTGCTTGTTTTGATTGTCCTTGGCCGAAAGGCTGGCGTATCATACAGAAGTTGCTGTTTCGCGGGAGTGTCCCGTGCGCACCGAAGAGAGGTTTCAAGAGATGAAGGTTCTGTACAACGACGGCCACGTCGACGAGATCCCCGAGGACGAGGAGCTCCATGTCATCCGCCACTCCGCCGCCCACATCATGGCGCAGGCCATCGCGCGCCTGTACCCGGGCGCCAAATTCGCCTACGGCCCCGCCACGGACAACGGTTTTTATTACGACGTCGACCTGGGCGACAAGAAGATCTCCGAGGACGATTTCCCCGCCATTGAAGACGAGATGAAGAAGATCTGCAAGGAGAACCTCAAGTTCACCGTCTACGAGAAGCCCCGCGAGGAGGCTGTGGCCTTCATGGCCGAGCGCGGCCAGGACTACAAGGTCGAGCACATCGGCGACCTGCCGGAGGATGCGCACATCACCTTCTACCAGCAGGGCGAGTACGTGGACATGTGCGTGGGCCCGCACCTCATGTACACCAAGGCGCTCAAGGCCTTCAAGCTGACCGCGGTCTCTGGCGCCTACTGGAAGGGCGACAAGGACAACAAGATGCTCACCCGCATCAACGGCGTGGCCTTCCGCAACAAGCAGGAGATGGACGCTCACTTCGCGATGCTGGCCGAGGCTGAGAAGCGCGACCACCGCAAGATCGGCCGCGAGATGGAGCTCTTCATGTTCTCGGACTTCGGTCCGGGCTTCCCCTTCTGGCTGCCCAACGGCATGAAGGTCTACAACGCGCTCAAGCAGTACTGGATCGAGATGCAGGAGCAGTACGGCTACGAGCAGGTCGACACGCCGATCATCCTGTCCCGCAAGCTCTGGGAGACCTCCGGCCACTGGGACCACTACAAGGAGAACATGTACACCACGTCCATCGACGACGAGGACTTCGCCATCAAGCCGATGAACTGCCCCGGTGCCTGCCTCATCTACAAGAGCCGTCCGCGCTCCTACCGTGACCTGCCGCTCAAGCTGGCCGAGGCGGGCAAGGACCACCGCCACGAGCTCAAGGGCGCGCTGCACGGCCTCTTCCGCGTGCGCTCCTTCACGCAGGACGACGCGCACCTCTTCATCCGCCGCGACCAGATCACCGAGCAGGTCACCGACGTCGCGCACCTGATCACCGCCTATTACAAGCAGTTCGGCTTCCCGTATCGCGTGGAGCTCTCCACCCGTCCGGACAACTCCATGGGCTCCGACGAGGACTGGGCGCTCGCCGAGCAGGGCCTCAAGGACGCGCTGGAGGCCATGCACGTGGACTACGTGCTCAATCCCGGCGACGGCGCCTTCTACGGCCCCAAGATCGACTTCCACCTGGAGGACTGCTTGGGCCGCGAGTGGCAGTGCGGCACCATCCAGCTGGACTTCCAGCTGCCCGAGCGCTTCGAGCTGGAGTACACCGACAAGGATGGCTCCAAGCAGCGCCCGATCATGATCCACCGTGCGGGCTTCGGCTCGTTCGAGCGCTTCATCGGCATGCTGATCGAGCAGTACGAGGGCAAGTTCCCCACGTGGCTGGCTCCCTGCCAGGTCAAGATTCTGCCCGTCTCCGAGAAGACCCGCGACTATGCCCGCGAGGTCGGCCAGAGGCTGCGCGACGCCAAGATCCGCGTGAAGGTGGACGAGCGCGACGAGAAAATCGGCTACAAGATCCGCGAGGCTCGCTCCATCGACCGCGTGCCCTACATGCTGATCCTGGGCGAGAAGGAGGCCGAGGCCGGCAATATCTCCGTCCGCGACCGCTCCAACGAGACCGTCCAGAAGAGCCTCGACGAGTTCATCGCCGAGATCACGGCGGAGATCGCCGAGCGCCGCTAGGGTCGTAGGTGACTGACTAGCGAGCGGCTGCTCGGAGCGCAGCCAAACCTAGAGCCAGCAAGGGCGGTGGGATGCATGTCCCACCGCCATTTTTTCTCGCGCCGTGCCCTACGTGCATTTGTGGACCATGCGACCTCTACCGCCCATGTGGGTTCTGTTGCCATGTTGTCTCTACCGTCCATGCGGCCCCTGTCGTCCAAGGGCCTTGCTTGTCTTCCCCGCTTGTCGGATGTGGCTGCACGATGCGCGGACGCGTGCTGATCGACGACCAATGCCGGCGCAGTCATCCCAGCTCTCAATTCGTGCACCAACCTGGGCAATCGGGACTTTTGGCAGGAAACTGGTGACCTGGTGTACGATTGGGCTCGCATAGACAGGGCTGTAGGGCGAATCGCGGAGGGGATATGAGCGGCAGTACGGACCGAAGCGCGTCGACGCTTGACCGTCTGATATCACGCAACCTCAAGGCAAAGCACACCTGGGTTTGCCCGACCGATGCATGCGGTTTCAGTTCCGCAACCGAGCTTGCAAAACTCATATCCGACTTGGCGGGCAGGGCGAACGCGCCCGCGGCGGATACGGGCACCGCGATGGCGGGCGTAGCGAGCCGTGTGGTGGAGCCCCTCGGCGGGGTCCCTATTTCCTGTACCGACCTGCGCGCGGTATGTAGGGCGGCGCATGCGCGCGGCGAGGCGGTCATCTGCGACAACACCCTCGCGACGTCCTTCGGCTGCGCGGCCGTCCGGTTGGGGGCTGATATCGCATACGAGGACCTCGGCCATGCGCTCGGGGATGCGGGCGCGGGTCTTGTCGCCGTGAGTCTCTCAGCAGACTTTTTCGCCGCCTATCCGGAAATAGGCAAGCTCTTGGACCAAACCGCTGTAGAGGACCAAACCGCCGTCGATCATCGGCTAGCGTTGTCACTTGTCGACGGCTACCAGCGTTGGGACGCGATGCGCAAGAAGCAGAACGATGCGGCCCTGGCCATTGCCGAGTACCTCGTCTGCCACCCCAAGGTCGCACACGTCTGGTACCCGGGTCTCCTGCGCGACCAGCGAGATTCTTCAAAGGCCGATCCGGCAAATACGGAGGCACCCAATATCCTGCTCGGCGGTTTCGGTCCCGTGGTGGACTTTGAGCTTGCAGACGGGCACGAGCTCGTTAATCGTCCTGCGCTGGCCGATGGCTCCAGTCTCACGAGTACCAACGGAGTCACTTTTACCGAAAACCTGAATATGCGTGCGATGGGCAAAAAATTGGTACGTCTTTGCTGCGCGTCGGACGATGCAGTCACGCAGGCTCGCACCGTGGAACAGGTACTGAGCGCGCTTTAGGGGCAACGCCTGTACCCGGTCGACAAGATGCCTATCCAATAATTGTCCGCCGGGCCAATATGACCAGAAAACACTGGTCAATGGCCCGCCCAATGTGATGAAGACAAACAGAGGTTACAATAATTCCAGTGCTCAAGCCTAACCGTAACCGAAGGGGGAGCTATGGCAGAAGACAAGGCGTACCTCGTTGTCGAGTCGGATGACGAGCTCGAGGGTGCCCTCGCCAAGATGCGCGAGGCGCAGGCCGTGTTCGCGACCTACACGCAGGAACAGGTGGACAAGATCTTCTACGAGGCGGCGCTCGCGGCCAACAAGGCCCGTATCCCGCTGGCCAAGGATGCCGTCGAAGAGACCGGCATGGGCGTGATGGAAGACAAGGTCATCAAGAACCACTACGCGGCCGAGTACATCTACAACAAGTACAAGAACCTCAAGACCTGTGGTGTGATCGAGCACGACGACTCCTACGGCATGACCAAGGTCGCCGAGCCGATGGGCATCGTGGCAGCAGTCATCCCGACCACCAACCCCACCTCGACGGCAATCTTCAAGTGCCTGATCGCCCTCAAGACCCGCAATGCGATCATGATCTCCCCGCATCCCCGCGCCAAGAAGTGCACGACCGACGCGGCCCGCATCGTCGCCGAGGCCGCCGTGGCCGCCGGCGCACCCGCGGGTGTCATCGGCTGGATCGCCAACCCGTCCCTGCCCGCCACCAACCAGCTGATGCGCGAGGCCGACATCATCCTGGCCACCGGCGGCCCCGGTATGGTCAACGCCGCCTACAGCTCCGGCACCCCGGCGCTCGGCGTCGGCCCCGGCAACACGCCCGCCATCATCGACTCCACCGCCGACATCAAGCTCGCGGTCAACTCGATCATCCACTCCAAGACCTTCGACAACGGCATGATCTGCGCCTCCGAGCAGTCCGTGACCGTCCTTGCCGACATCTACGACGAGGTCAAGGCCGAATTCGAGGCACGCGGTTGTGTCTTCCTGTACGGCGACGACCTCGAGAAGGTCAAGAAGACCGTGATCATCAACGGCGGCGTCAATGCCAAGATCGTCGGCCAGCCTGCCGCCAAGATCGCCGAGATGGCGGGGGTCACGGTGCCGCCCACGACCAAGATCCTGATCGGCGAGGTCACCGACGTGTCTCCGGCCGAGGAGATGGCCCACGAGAAGCTGTCGCCCGTGCTCGGCATGTACAAGGCCGAGGACTTCGACGACGCCCTCGCAAAGGCGGAGCGCCTGGTCGCGGACGGCGGCTACGGCCACACCTCCTCGCTCTTCGTCAACATCAACGAGAAGGACAAGATCGCCAAGCACGCCCACGCGATGAAGACCTGCCGCATCCTCATCAACACCCCCTCCTCGCAGGGCGGCATCGGCGACCTCTACAACTTCCAGCTCGCGCCGTCGCTGACGCTGGGCTGCGGTACCTGGGGCGGCAACTCCGTCTCGGGCAACGTCGGCCCCATGAACCTGCTCAACATAAAGTCGGTCGCAGAGAGGCGTGAGAATATGCTGTGGGTCCGCACCCCTGAAAAGATCTACTTCAAGAAGGGCTGCATGCCCGTGGCCCTGCAGGAGCTCAAGACCGTCTACGACAAGAAGCGCGCCTTCATTGTCACGGACTCCTTCCTCTACACCTCCGGCTTCACCAAGAAGATCGAGAAGACCCTGGACGAGCTGGGCATCGCCCACGCCTCCTTCTGGTCGATCTCGCCTGACCCCAAGCTGCAGGACGCCGAGAAGGGCGAGGAGCTGCTGCGCGCCTTCCAGCCCGACGTGATCATCGCCATCGGCGGCGGCTCTGCCATGGACGCCGGCAAGATTATGTGGTCCATGTACGAGAATCCCGACGAGCGCTTCGAGGACCAGGCCATGGACTTCATGGACATCCGCAAGCGCGTCTACAACTTCCCCAAGATGGGCAAGAAGGCTTTCTTCGTCGCCATCCCGACCTCCTCGGGTACCGGTTCCGAGGTCACACCCTTTGCCATCATCACCGACGCCAAGAACGGCATCAAGTGGCCCATCACCGACTACGAGCTCATGCCCAACATGGCCATCGTCGACACCGACAACATGATGACCCAGCCCAAGGGCCTGACCTCAGCCTCCGGCGTCGACGTCCTCACGCACTGCCTCGAGGCCTACGTCTCGATCATGGCGTCCGACTTCACCGACAGCTGGGCGCTGCAGGGCATGAAGCTCGTGATGGACTGGCTGGCGCTCGCCTACGACGAGCCCGACAACGTCGAGGCCCGCGACCACATGGCCAACGCCTCCACGCTGGGCGGCCTTGCCTTCGCCAACGCCTTCCTGGGCGTCAACCACTCCATGGCCCACAAGCTCGGTGCCTACCACCACATCCCGCACGGCTGGGCCAACGCCGTCATCCTGACCCGCGTGATGCGCTACAACGCCTCCGAGCGCCCGGTCAAGATGGGTACCTTCTCCCAGTACGACCACCCCAAGACACTCGCGCGCTACGCCCAGGCCGGTCGTTTCTGCGGCTGCACCGGGGCCACGGACGAGGAGGTCTTCGAGAACTTCATCGCCAAGATCCAGGAGCTCTTCGATCACGTGGGCGTAAAGCACACGATTGCCGAATACGGTGTGGACGAGCAGTACTTCCTTGATACACTGGACGAGATGAGCGAGAACGCCTTCAACGACCAGTGCACCGGCGCCAACCCGCGTTACCCGCTGGTCTCGGAGATCAAGGAGCTCTACCTGGACGCCTACTACGGCCGTCCCGCCAGCTCCTACGATGCGTAAACCAGGCTTGTCTGAGATGATGGGAAGGGAACCACGATGAAGCTTTCCGATAGCAAGGTCGAGCTAGCACGCCGCAACAACAAGGTCGTCTACCAGGACGGCAACCGCGTGATCAAGGTCTTCAACGACAGCAAGCCCGCCTCCGACATCTTCAACGAGGCGCACAACACCGCCTGCATCATGGACACCGACATCAAGGTGTCCGAGGTGATCGAGGTCTCCCGTGTCGAGGGCGGCGAGTGGGACGGCAGCTGGGCCATCGCCAACCACTACATCCCCGGCACCGACCTGCGCACGCTGGCCAACCAGGAGGCCTACCCCGACCATGACAACCCCGACGAGGCCAAGCTCAAGGAGTTCGCCGAGCGCCTGGTGGACCTGCAGATCAAGGTGCAGGGCACCAAGGCCCCGCTGCTCAACCGCCAGAAAGACAAGCTCGTGCGCATGGTGACCTCCGTCAAGGCGATCGACCCCTCCACGCGCTACGACCTGGAGCTGCGCATCGACGGCCTGCACAACATCGGCCGCGTGTGCCACGGCGACTTCGTCCCGTCCAACGTGATCGTCGCAGACGACGGCGAGCTGTACCTGTGCGACTGGGCGCACGTTACCTCCGGCGACCCCGTGGTCGATGCCGCGCAGACCTACCTGCTCCTCAAGCTCCGTCACCCCCTGTGGGCCGAGATCTACCTCGACCTCTACAGCGTCAAGGCGGACGTTGCCAAGCAGCGCATCTTCTACTGGGTGCCCGTCGTCGCCGCTGCCGAGCTGGCGCGCGGCCGCAAGCGCGACGAGCAGTTCCTGATGGACCAGATCACCGCGGGCGATTTCCAGTAGGGTTTCACCGTTTGTCTTCCATGCGGTACTATGTTTGAGCGGCAGGTCTTCGCGGCCTGCCGCTTTTTTCGGAAGGATAGGCATGGATTATCGGCAGCAGGACAACTCCGGCGATCGGCAGAGCCCCTACGGCGGCCAGCCCGGGTACTCTGGCGGACAGCAGGACCCGTACGGCGGCCAGCCCGGGTACTCTGGCGGACAGCAGGGCCCGTACGGCCAAGGGCCCGACGGGAGCCGGCGGACCTACGGCACCCAGCTCGGCACAGCGCAGCCGGTGCCCGAGACGGCCTCGGCGACGGTGTCGCCCGACAATGCGAATTCCGGGGGCGTCGCCTACGCGATTGCCGCCGCGGTGGTCGTGGCGCTCATGCTGCTGGTCATAGCGACCTCTTTTGGTTTTTCGCGGGTTATCCAAGAGGTGCTCGATTCGGGCGATCCGGCTCTCGAGCAGCCTTTTTCACAGATTTTAGAGGAGTACTCGGACGCCGGCATGGGCGATGCCAGTTTGGACACGGGGACGATTGAGGGATAAATGAGCAAAGCGGACGACATCTTCATCGCGAACTGCCGCGACATCATCGAGCACGGGACATCCACCGAGGGTCAGAAGGTGCGCCCGCACTGGCCGGACGGCACGCCCGCCTACACGATCAAGCGGTTCGGCGTCTGCAACCGGTACGACCTGCGTGAGGAGTTCCCCGCACTCACGCTGCGCCGCACCGGCCTCAAGAGTTGCATGGACGAGGTCCTGTGGATCTACCAGCGCAAGTCGAGCAACGTCCACGACCTCAAGCCGCACATCTGGGACGAGTGGGCCGACGAGACGGGCTCCATCGGCAAGGCTTACGGGTACCAGGTGGGCGTGAAGACACACTATGCCGAGGGCGCCTTCGACCAGATGGACAAGGTGCTCTGGGACCTCGAGCACACGCCGTACTCGCGCCGCATCATGACCAACCTCTACCAGGTGAGCGACCTGCCGGAGATGCACCTGTACCCCTGTGCGTACAACGCTATCTACAACGTCACGCAGGAGGCGGGCAAGGACCGGCCCACGCTCAACATGCTGCTGGTACAGCGCAGCCAGGACATGCTCGCCGCCAGCAACTGGAACGTCTGCCAGTACGCCATCCTGCTCATGATGGTAGCGCAGGTCGAGGACATGGAGGCGGGCGAGCTCGTGCACATGGTCGCCGACATGCACATCTACGACCGCCACGTGCCCCTGGTGCGCGAGCTGATCGAGCGGCCGACCTATCCGGCGCCCAAGGTATCGCTCAATCCCGATGTGCGCGACTTCTACGACTTCACGACGGACGACCTGATCGTGGAGGATTACCAGCACGGCCCCCAGATCAAGGACATCCCCATCGCCGTGTGATGCGGCAGGGTGCGGTCGAGACAGCGCAGTGCAGCTAGGCCAGCGCTTTGCGGTCAGGTTAGTGCCGTGCGGTCAGGCTAGAGGCTAGCGCTCTTCTTTGCGGCGATACGTCACAAAGACACACGTGTCGCCCCGGACCGTCCCCGCGACAGAAAAGGCCGGGTCGTGGTCGAGGTCGGGGAAGTAGGTGTCCGCGTCCCGCACGGTGTCGTACCTGGTGACGACGACCTCACTGCAGTAGGGGAGCATCTGCCGGTAGATCGAGGCACCGCCGATCAGCCAGACGGTGCCGGGGTCGCTGCCGGCGACCAGGTCGAGCGCCTCCGCCACGCTGTGCGCGACCTCGACGCCCTCGCGGGCAAAGCCGTCCTGACGCGTGATTACGATGTTGCGGCGGTTTTTGAGCGGGCGGCCTCCGGGGAAGCTGTCGAGCGTCGCGCGGCCCATGACCACCGTGCCGCCCGTCGTGAGGCGCACGAAGTGGCGCATATCCTCGCGGTTGTGGACGAGCAGGTCGCCGTCCTTGCCGATACCCCAATCCTTGCATGCTGCGACAATAGCCCTCATATGCTGCTCCGTTGATTCACTGACGACCTTTGTTTGATACCCGCATGCCGCGAGTCCGACTTGCCTGCGCCCGGGCGTCCGCACGTGCCTGACTACGCTTGTCTTTCCCGCGTCCTATTTGCTCGCGAGGGAGACGACGGCGTAGGTCGTGCCGTCGGGGCTCGCGAGGTCGACGGTCACGCCGTCTTGCGTCTGGTGCAGGCGCGGGACGATGGTGTCGCCCAGCAGCGCCATGAGTTTGTACTGCACGCGGAGGACCCGCACGTCGACGGGGACGTCGAGCGCCGATGCCGCCATGCGGATGTACTGGGCGTTGTTGACGTGGCCGTTGGTGTCGAGGTGCTGCTCGGTCACGACGATGGGGGAGCCCTCGCGATAGGGGCCCTCCACCGGGAGCTTGCGCTGGGTGGGAGGGAGGTCGAGCGGGGCGTCGCCCTCGTCGTAGACGTGCTCGGAGTCCGGGATGCGGATGGGTCGGTGCGCCTCGGTGTCGTACACGAACCAGAGCGAGTCGGCGCGCACGCAGCTATCGCCCTCGGCGTCGGCGATGGTGAAGTTGCGGCTGGCGCTTGTGCGCTTGACGCCCGTCGACCAGGTGGAGACGGAAATCGACTCGGTGAAGCGGGGCAGGCGGTCTATCCAGATCTGCCATGCGCTGATGAACCAGGCGATGTGGTTCTTCTTCATATGGTCGATGCCGATGCCGAGGTGCTCGCTCTGGAATGTCGAGCAGTCCTGCAGATAGTCGATCAGGCCCTCCAGGGACAGGAGGCCGTGCTCGTCGCACTCGCTATAGCGTACGTGGCTTAAAAACGTGTACATGCAAGTCCTTTGTGTGTCTTGTGGTGCCTGTGTCTTGTGGTGCCGGTGCGTTAGCGCGGCGTCAGAGCGAGGGGAAGGCAGGGATGTCTGCGCTGCCAAACCTGGGGTTGTGCTCGTTGTAGGGGCTCTGTGTGTCGTGATACGCGCTCAGCGGGCTGACGATGACGCTGTTTGCCCCGGCCAGGACGTGCGCGTGGTAGCTCGTGACCTTGCCGGGCGCAGGCTCGCCGTCGTACTCGAGGGGCACGGGCTGATCCGGTTCGATCAGGATGTCGCGGCCGCGGAACATCTCGATCTGCGGCCGGCCGAGCTGGGTGCCGTCGCGGTCCATCAGGCTCGCGACGATGGGTTTGAGAAGCCCCACGGCGTCCGTCTGCTCGAGCATGATCACGTCGAGCAGACCGTCGTCCATGCGGCCGTCGGGGACGATGCGGATGTCGCCCTG
Source organism: uncultured Actinomycetes bacterium (assembly GCA_900314685.1). Lineage (GTDB taxonomy): Bacteria > Actinomycetota > Coriobacteriia > Coriobacteriales > Atopobiaceae > Olegusella. The sequence goes on from OMWE01000002.1 coordinate 66,270, forward strand.
GATGGTGGCGTTGTTGGCGATGAGGCAGGAGATGCCGTCGCGTTCGTAGACCTCGCCGTCGACGGTGATCTTGAAATGGTGGACGGTCGGCTTCGCATTGGCCAGGGCCGCGGCGAAATACGCGCTCTCGCCGAGTACCTGCTTGCCAGCGACGGCGTCCTTCATGATCTGCGCGTCAAAACCCGTGCCCATCATGATGCTGAAGCCGCGTACGTGTTCCTTGCCGTCCTCGTCGACGTACATGACCTCGCCTAGGTCTGTAGAGGCGGTTGCCCCGACACGGCAGAAGTGCGCGAGCGAGGCGGGGTCGACGCTGTTGCCGAGGTTGATGCAGTATAGGTTGGCCGTGCCCGAGGGAAAGACACACGCGGGCACGCCGCGGTACCTCAGAGCGTAGAGCAGGTTCGTGGTCGTGCCGTCGCCGCCCGACAGGACGACGAGGTCGTAGTCCTCGGCGTCGCGCAGAGCATCGGTGGCGGACTCGTCGTCGCCGAGCGCGTGCAGCACGATCTCGTCTCCGGCGAAAATCAGGGCGCGTTCGAAATCAAAGATCGCCTTGGAACCAAAGCCCGAACGCAGGTTGTGAACTATCAGGCAGCGCATCGATCCTCCTATCGGGCCCTACGTCGACCGTCGTATACTTAGTGCCGACATCAGACGATATTACACCTATTTTTGAACGATATTCGAAACGAGAGATGCGTGTATATTACCCGATATGACGAGCTTGCGGCGTTTTGCAAGAGGGCCGCTTCACACAGAGTGCTTGCCATCGACACCGAGTTTTTACGGGAAAAGACCTACTATCCCAGGCTCTGCCTCATCCAGGCGGCGACCGACGGCGAGGTGGCGCTCATAGACCCCATAGCGCTCGAGGACCTCTCGCCCTTTGCGGCGCTTCTTGCCGACGAGACGATCGTGAAGGTCTTCCACGCCTGCTCGCAGGACCTCGAGGTCCTGTACGGGTCCCTCGGCGTGGTGCCCCAGCCGATATTCGACACCCAGGTCGCAGCCGCGTTCATCGGGCTGCGGCAGCAGATGGGCTACGGCGCGCTGGTCGAGGAGCTCTGCGGGGTGCACCTCGCCAAGGCGGACGCGCTCTCAGACTGGACGCACCGCCCGCTGGACCAGCACCAGCTCGAGTATGCGGAGGACGACGTCCGTTATCTGCCGCGGATGTACGACGATATGGTCGCGCGCCTCTCGTCCAAGAACCGGCTCGGATGGGTTTTGCCCGAAATGGAGGCCTTGGTAGACAAGGCAGCGGTTGAGCGCGAACCCGAGCTCGCCTACCTGCACCTCAAACGGTCGAGCTCCCTCACGCGCAAGCAGCTCGCCATCGCCCGCGAGGCATGCGCCTGGCGCGAGAGGGTAGCGGCGCAGCGTGACATCCCCCGGCGCTGGGTGGTCTCCGACGAGGTCATCGTCGAGTGCTGCCACCGTGTGCCACGCGACGCGGCGGCGCTGCGCCGTATCCGTGGGACCGAGCAGCTGAACGAGCAGACGGCAGCCGGCCTGCTCCGTGCCCTGCGCAAGGGCACCGCCGCCAAGGCGGTCGACCTGCCGCACTCCAAGCGCCGCGAGCGCCCCTCTCCCGAGACCGAAGGCGCGATAGACCTCATGTACGCCCTCACGCGCATCGTGGCAAAGCAGAACGACATCGCCGTGCAGCTCTTGGCGTCCCGCGACGACCTGCACGACTACCTGCAGCGTCGTCCGTGCCCCCTGGACAGCGGCTGGCGCCACGACCTGCTTGCCACCCGCCTCGACGGACTGTTGGACGGCCAGGTCGGGCTCACGATCAAGGACGGGCGCGTCGAGTTGTTGTAGAGGGTCTGACTGGGTGTCCGCCCGTAGGGGTAGAGTAGTCTCACTGACAAAGCTTTGTCCGAAGGAGCTCACATGTACCTGTATGGTTACGACCCCGCATATATGCTCGTCCTCGTGATATCGATGGTCCTCGGATTCGGTACACAGGCGTATATCAACAGCACGTACAAGAAATGGTCGAAGGTGCGTGGGTCTTTCGGCGCGACTGGAGCACAGGTGGCAAAGCGTATGCTCGACACCAACGGCGCGCCGACGGTCGGTATCACGCGTGTCTCGGGCCACCTGACCGATTACTACGACCCGCGGGACAACAACCTGCATCTCTCCGACGAGAATTTCCAGGCGGGGTCCGTCGCGTCTGTCGCCGTCGCCTGCCACGAGGCAGGCCATGCGGTACAGAACGCGTGCGGCTATTTCCCCATGAAGTTCCGTGCGGCGCTCGTGCCCGTCGTCAACTTCACCCAGCAGACCTGGGGTCTGCTCTTCATGATCGGCATCTTCCTCAACCTGGCGGGGTTCGTCCGGCTCGCCATCGCCCTATACGCCTTCTCGGTCATATTCCAGCTGGTCACGCTCCCTGTCGAGATCAACGCGTCGCGCCGGGCGGTCCAGTATCTGGGCTCGGCGGGCACCGGGTTGGACGAGAAGGGCGCGCGCCAGGTCCTCACCGCAGCCGCGCTCACGTACGTCGCCGCGGCGCTCGTCTCGATCGTCCAGCTCCTGTACCTTATCGGCCGCACGAGGAGGGACTAGCGATGGCGTGGGCTTGGGAGGTGGGTCCCGAACCGGTCGCTATGCCGGGTGTGACGCAAAGCCGCAGCGCCGGCACATCCGGCTCCGCAACGGGATCTGCATCGAGTGACAGGGGAGAGTCAGCCCTCACCGTGAGCGAGGCGGTGACGCTCGTCAAGGGGCAGGTCAAAAAGCTCCCGACGCTCGTCGTCACCGGCGAGGTCACCGGTTTCCGCGGGCCCAACGCCCGCAGTGGGCACTGCTATTTCCAGGTCAAGGACGACTCCGCGGCCATGGACGTCACCATGTGGAAATACGTCTATCAGAGGCTCGATTTCGAGCTCCGCGACGGCCTGCAGGTGCAGATGACCGGTACCTTTGAGATTTACGACAGGCGCGGGTCGCTCTCCTTCAATGTGAAGTCGATGACGGTGGCAGGCGAGGGGCTCCTGCGTCAGCAGGTGGCGGAGCTCGCCCGCCGTCTGGAGCGTGAGGGCCTGATGGACCCCATGCGCAAACGTTCCATCCCGCGTTTCTGCGAGCGCGTGTGCGTCGTGACGTCCCTCTCCGGCGCCGTGATAGACGACGTCCGCCGTACGCTCGCGCGCCGCAACCCGCTCGTCCTGCTCCAGGAGGCGGGGTGCATGGTGCAGGGTCCGGGTGCTCCCGAGCAGATTATCCGCGCCCTGCAGGTGGCGGCGGCGGCGCAGCCCGACGCCATCCTTTTGGTGCGCGGCGGCGGTTCCTTTGAGGACCTCATGACCTTCAACGACGAGTCGCTCGCGCGGGCGGTGGCGGCGTGCCCCGTGCCGGTGATCACCGGTATCGGCCACGAACCGGATACCTGCATCTGCGATATGGTCGCCGACCGCCGCTGCTCGACGCCTACGGCGGCTGCCGAGTCGGTGGCGCCCGCCTTCGACGAGGTCGAGAAGGTCATTATCGAGCGCCGCCTGCGTCTGGCGCGTGCGATGCGGACGACCCTGGAGACGCAGGATCAGTGGCTTGCGGCGTGCGGGCAGTCCGCCCAGCGCTCCCTTGTATATACGGTATCTCAGCAAGCGCAACATATCGAGGCGCTTGCCGCCCACCAGTGCATGCGGGATCCCATGACTATCGTGCGCGATCGCCAGGAGAGCCTCGAGCTTACGGCGGAACGCCTGCACGACGCGATACCCCGCACGCTTACTCAGCGTCGCGGTCGGCTCGACGAGGATGGGTTGCGCCTGCGCACTGTCGCCTCCCGTATGCTGCGTCCCTACGAGCAACATACGGCACGTGCCGCCGGCACACTTGAGGCACTATCGCCCCTCAAGGTTCTCTCACGAGGGTATGCGCTCGTGCGCGACGCGGACGGGCACGTGGTGAGCAGTGCCGCCGACCTCGCCGTCGGTGACGAGGTGGATATGCTCCTGGGCACGGGATCGGCCCGGGCCCAGGTCACACAAGTCAGCAAAGAGTCATAAGAAGTCTCATCGGAAGGGCAGGTAGATATGCAGGAAGAAAAGAAGATCGAGGAGATGACCTTCAAGGAGGCGTCCATCGAGCTCGAGCAGATCGTGCGTGCGCTCGAGGCGGGGGACCTGGAGCTGGAGGATGCCCTCGCCCGCTACAGCCGCGGCGTCGAGCTCCTCAAGAGCCTCCGCGATCGTCTGACCGACGCGGAGCAAAAGGTGCAGGTGCTCATAGACGAGACCAACCCCGACGCCGTCACGGACACCACGGCGGCCCCCGCGACCAACTTTATCGACGAGTAGGAGGACGAGATGGACGACTGCATTTTCTGCAAGATTGCCAACCACGTGATCGAGAGCGACTACGTCTACGAGGACGAGTACGTCACCGCGTTCAAAGATGCCGACCCCCAGGCTCCCGTCCATGTCCTCATCGTGCCCAAGCAGCACTACGTGAATTTCTCCGATGACATCCCCGCCGAGGTCCTGGCTGCCATCGGCCACGCGATCAAGGAGGTCGCGGCCAAGACGGGCATCGACAAGGACGGCTATCGCGTCATCTCCAACGCGGGCGACAACGCCGACCAGGTCGTCAGGCACCTCCATGTCCATGTCCTCGGCGGCGAGTTCCTGGGGACTGGTCTGCTGCCTGAAAAGTAGGGATTGGGCCTATTGATGCGGGCGGTGCCCAGCCCCTGGTGCTTCATTTTTCGATATAAGCTATAGATAAGAAGGCACCCTCAGCAAGAGCGGATCTGTGCTGAGGGTGCCTGTGCAGTCATCGGTAGTTGACGACCGGTACGATACGTCCGTCTTACTTGCTGAGGAGCGCCTCGACGTCGAGGGCGATCATGAGCTCCTCGTTGGTGGGGACCACGAGAACCTTGATCTTGGAGTCGTCGGCGGAGATCACACGCGGCTCGTCAGAACGGACCTTGTTCTTCTCGGGGTCGAGCTTCACGCCCAGCCACTCCAGCTCCTTGGCCACGCCCATGCGCATCGTGACGGAGTTCTCGCCGATGCCGGCGGAGAAGGCCATCGTGTCGAAGCCGTGCATGGACTGGGCCATCTCAGCGACGAGCTGGGAGGTGCGGTAATAGAACATGTCCATAGCCATCTGGCAGTTGGCATCGCCCTTGTTCGCGCCCTCCTCGATGTCGCGGGAGTCGGAGGACACGCCGGAGAGGGCAAGCAGGCCGGACTGCTTGTTCATCATGGTGTCGACCTCGTCGATCGTGTAGCCGCCCTCGCGCACCAGGTAGCAGACGGTGGCGGGGTCGATGGTGCCGCAGCGCGTGCCCATGATCAGGCCGTCGAGCGGGGTGAGGCCCATGGTGGTGTCGAGCTCGTGGCCGTCCTCGATGGCGGAGAGGGAGGCGCCGGAGCCCAGGTGGCAGGAGACCAGCTTGTGGACGTCGTCGCCCAGGAAGGCCTTGGTCGAGCGCCAGATGTAGCGGTGCGAGGTGCCGTGGGCGCCGTACTTGCGGATGTGGAGCTTGTCGACCACGTCGCGCGGCAGGGCGTAGCGCCAGGCCTTCTCGGGGATGTTGTAGTGGAAGGAGGAGTCGGCCACAATCACGTTGCCGATGGAGGGGAACATTTCGCGGCAGATCTCGATGACGTCGGCCTCGGCGTAGTTGTGGAGCGGCGCCAGCGGGGCGACCTCGCGGACCCAGCCCAGGGTCTCGTCGGTCACGACCTTGGACTCGGGGAAGTACCAGCCGCCCTGAACGACGCGGTGGCCGATACCCTCGATCTTGTCGGTGTCAAAGCCGGCCTCAGCAAGGATGTCAAAGACGTGCTTGACGGCGGTCTTGTGGTCGGGGAGGGCGACCTCCAGCTTCTGCTTGTCGCCGTCGTTGACGTTGTAGCCGATGAAGGAACCGTCGATGCCGATACGCTCGCAGTTGCCCTTGGCGTAGACCTTGCGGGTCGTGGTGTCGAGCAGCTGGAACTTGAGCGACGAGCTGCCGGCGTTGATGACCAAAACGTTCATGAAACTCCTCTCCGTGGGATAACACACCTTTTTTATGATAACGCCATGTGGTATATCATTTGGTCGTCTGATATACGAAAACGTATTTGCGACAAGGGGAGAAACCCATGAACAATATCACACGTCGATCCGCGCTGGGGATTTTCGGCGGCGTCGCTTGCGGACTTGCTGCCTGCGCTACCCAGACGACCTCTGACGCCGGGTCGGGTTCGGATGTCGAAGCCGGTAGCACCGCCGGATCCGCCGCTGCAAACACCGCCGTCACCGTGCGAGTCGGTTCCCTCAAAGGCCCGACTACCATGGGCATCGCCTCCCTCATAAACGACGCCCAGGTCGGCGACCTCGTCCAGCCGTATGAGTTCACGGTATCCTCCACACCCGACGAGCTCCTGCCCTCGCTCATCAAGGGCGACCTGGACATCGCCCTGCTTCCCGCCAACGCCGCGGCGGTCGTGTACAACAAGACCAAGGGCGGCGTCGAGGCCATCGACGTGAATACGCTGGGAGTGCTCTCCGTCGTCACCCACGACGCAAACATCACGGGTTTCGCCGACCTCGCCGGCCACACCGTCTACCTGACGGGCAAGGGTGCCTCGCCCGAGTACGTCGTCAACTACCTGTTGCAGGAGGCGGGCATCGCCGACCAGGTCACGCTCGAGTTCAAGGACGAGCCGGCCGAGGTCATCGCGACGCTCGCGGCGGATGCCACCGCTGTCGGCATCCTCCCTCAGCCTTTTGTGACCGTGGCGACGACCAAGGACGATACGCTGCTCGCCCCGATCGACCTGACGGACGTCTGGGAGGAGACGGTCACCGACGGCTCTTCCTTCGTGATGGGCGTCACCGTCGCGCGCAAGGACTTCCTGGAGGCCAACCCCGCCGCGGTCGGGCAGTTCCTCGAGGACCACGCGGCCTCCGTCAAGGCCATCAACGACGACCCCGCCGCCGTCGCACCCTACGTCGTTTCGGCAGGCGTGGTTGACAGCGAGGCCATTGCCGCCAAGGCCGCCCCTGCCTGCCACATCGTGTGCCTGACCGGTGACGACCTGCGCGACGCGCTCGAGGGCTACCTCACCGTGCTCCACGACGCCGACCCCACCTCAGTCGGCGGCGAACTGCCCGCGGACGACTTCTACTACACGGCATAGGTGGCGTGAATCACGTCCCGCGAGCATGGTCGTTTCGTTTCAGAACGGCTAACAAATCTCCTCATATCGCGCGGAACGTCCCAACCGTGTAAACAAATGGGAAGAATAACGGCGATGCTTCCGCTGATGCCTTAGGGTAAAAGGTGGTAGCACCGCCGCGGTTCTTTCACGGCTCAGCTTTGTCTTCAAGAGGAGAAGGAGAATGTATGGCCACTGCTGTTCCGCCGAGCACCATCGGCACCAATGAGGTCGCAGCCCAGCTCATCTCGCTCGGTATCTCTGTCACACGCCCGCAGGTCCTGGTCGATTCTTCCACGGCCTTCTTGGTCGAGAGCGCCATCGAGCGCCATGAGGGTGTTTTGTCCAATACAGGTGCCCTGTGCATCGAGACCGGCAAATATACCGGCAGGTCGCCCGAGGACCGTTTCATCGTCGACACGCCCGACGTGCACGATGAGATCGCCTGGGGCAAGGTCAACAAGCCCATGTCGATAGAGAAGTACGAGAAGATCAAGGAAGCGGCGACCGAGTACCTGAGCAGCCTCGACCAGATCTTCGTCGAGCGGTGTGTCGCCGGCGCCATGCGCATCTACTCGCGCAAGTTCCTGGTCGTCTGCGAGCAGGCGAGCCAGGCGCTCTTTGCCCACCAGCTGCTCGTGCGCCCCGCGGAGGAGCGCCTCGACGCCTACGGATTCGCGGACTTCTCGCTGCTGGCCGTCCCCGGCCTCAAGCTCGACCCCGAGGTCTACGGCACGCATTCCGAGGCCTGCGTCCTGATCAACTTCCAGGACCACGTGATCATCGTCGCGGGCACCGGTTACTCCGGCGAGATCAAGAAGTCCGTCTTCTCCACCATGAACTACCTCATGCCGATCCAGGAGGGCGTGCTGCCGATGCACTCCTCCTGCAACCTGGACCCGCGCGACCATACGACGGCGGTCTTCTTTGGCCTGTCGGGCACGGGCAAGACGACCCTCTCGGCCGACCCGCGCCGCTCGCTGGTGGGCGACGACGAGCACGGCTGGAGCGACCAGGGCGTCTTTAACTTCGAGGGCGGTTGCTACGCCAAGGCTATCCGCATCTCTCCCGAGACCGAGCCCGAGATCTACGACGCGATTCGTTTCGGCGCCGTCTGCGAGAACGTCGTGCTCAACCCCGAGTCGCGTATCGCGGATTACTACGACGACTCCCTGACGGAAAACACCCGCGTCGCCTATCCGATCGAGCACATCAGCAACGCCCAGATCGCCGGCTTCGGCGGCGTACCCAACGTCGTGATCTTCCTGACCGCGGACGCGTTCGGCGTGCTGCCCCCGATCTCGCGCCTGACCACCGAGGGCGCCATGTACCAGTTCGTCTCCGGCTTTACGAGCAAGGTCGCCGGCACCGAGCGAGGCATCACCGAGCCGCAACCGACCTTCTCCACGCTCTTCGGTGAGCCCTTCATGCCGCTCAACCCGCTGCGCTATGCCGATATGTTTGGCGAGCGCATGAAGGCGGCGGGCACCCGCGTCTACCTCATCAACACCGGCTGGACCGGCGGCCCCTATGGCACGGGCGAGCGCATCAGCCTGACCTACACACGCCTCATGGTCACGGCTGCCCTCAACGGCACGCTCGAGCGTCCCCACGGCGTCATGAAGCAGCGCTTCCGCCACGACGATATCTTCAACCTCGAAGTGCCGACGTCGGTGCCTGGCGTGCCCGACAAGCTGCTCGACCCGCGTAGCACCTGGGCAGATCCCGACGCCTACGACAAACAGGCCAAGAAGCTCGCCGCCATGTTCATCAACAACCAGCGCGGACGTTTCCCGGACATGGCGCCCGAGATCGTTGCCGCAGGTCCGCAGGTGCCTGAGGAGTAACAGGCCCACCGGTGCCCTGGTCTTTGGCACATCAACATGGCTGCATTCGCGAGAAGGGCATCGTTTGGTCGGTGCCCTTCTTCTATTGCCTGTGATTTACGCAGCGAAGACGGACGCTGCCGGGAGGCCGGTCGCGAGATGAAAAAAGCCCCGTAGGAGTTCTTAACCTACGGGGCTGACATTTGGCGCCTGGGCACCCAAGTGCCGCGTGTGTCTTACATGCAGGTGTAGCCGCCGTCGACGGGGAGCTGGACGCCGGTCACATAGCTGGAGGCGGGGGAGGCCAGGAAGATGGCGGCGGTGTCGAGCTCGCCCTCGTTGCCGTAGCGCTCCTCGGGGATCATGGTCTTGGCGTTGGCCTGGAAGAAGTCGGAGTCGAGGGTCTCCTTGGTCAGCGGGGTGTAGAAGTAGCCCGGGCAGATGGAGTTGACGGTGATGCCGTACTTGCCCCACTCAGAGGCCAGCGCGCGGGTCAGGTTGACGACGCCGCCCTTGGCAGCGTGGTAGGGGGAGGAGCCGGCGATCTTGTTGCCCACCAGGCCGTACATGGAGGCGATGTTGATGATGCGACCGTACTTGGCGGGGATCATGGCCTTCTTGGCGACGGCGCGGGCCACGCGGAAGGTGCCGAAGAGGTCGATCTGCATCTCGTTGCCGAACTGCTCGTCGGTGATGTCCTCGGCGGGGGCGACGGCGCCGGTGCCGGCGTTGTTGATCAGGATGTCGATGCGGCCGAACTTGGCGAGGACGGCGTCGACCATCTCCTCGACGTTCTCGGTGCTGGTGATGTCGCAGTGCAGCGCGAGGGTCTCGACGCCGAACTCCTGCGAGATCTCGTCGGCGACAGCCTGGCACTTCTCGAGACGGCGAGCGCAGACGACGACCTTGGCGCCCTGGTTGGCGAGCGCCTTGGCCATCTGGACGCCCAGGCCGCCGGATGCACCGGTGACGATAGCGACGTTGTCCTTGAGGTCAAAATAGTTCTTTGCCATGTACTCCTCCTTGGAATTTCAGGTGGGCACTCAGCCCGTTTGGCAACAAACGATATTAGGATACTCGCATATTTGATGGGGAATTTGTAAGGAGGCAATAAATACCGTTCGCCGATTACCACTTACAAAGATTAGTAATTTATGTTCGCGCCCGAAAAAACGCGGGTGCGAATGATTATCTCCGTGTTGCAGCTCGGTTATGCGGGGCAGCACCCCAGGTGCAGGAAGCTATACTGACTCCCACACACGAAAGACAGACAAGGTTCGCCTCCGCACACTGCGGTGCAAAGATTGCCACCGGAGGTCGCGGAGCGCGCGGGCTTTGCCGACCGACGAGGAGGCGGAGTACAGATGCACGATCCAAACTGCATGTTTTGCAAGATTGCCCAACACGAGATGCCCACCAAGGTCGTCTACGAAGACGAGCATGTCATCGCCTTCGACGACATCGAGCCGCTCATGCCGGTCCATACCCTGGTGATTCCCAAGGACCATTACGCCAATGTCATCGACAACGTGCCGTCCGAGGTCTACACGCAGGTCTTTGGCGCGGTCGCCAAGGTCGTCGACATCAAGGGGTTGCGCGAGCGCGGTTTCCGCATCCTCATCAACACGGGCGACGACGCCAGCCAGTCGGTCAAGCACTTCCATGTGCACATCCTCGGCGGCGGCCATATGCCGCGTCCCAACGACCAGGACTGGGGCGAGGCGGCCACCAACGCCGACAAGTTCTACGACAAGAAGAACTAAGTGCCTATATTGGCAATATGAGCTTGCCCCAGAGGTATGGGTGGGTTCTTCTTTTTGCAAGAACGACGAGCGCCCATGCAGGCAGAGCACGTGCTCATGTCAGGCACGGATAAAGAAAAGCGCTCCCGATCGGATGGTCGGGAGCGCGTTTTTGTGTTGCGGGTGGACGAGGCGAAAACAAGCCGAGGCTATCAACGCCATCCGTGGATCTTGACGAGGGCCGTTACGCCATCTGGGCCTGGACAGCGGTGATGGCGACGACGCCCACGATGTCCTCGGCGGAGCAGCCGCGGGACAGGTCGTTGACGGGCTTAGCGATGCCCTGCAGGATCGGGCCGTACGCCTCGGCGCCCGCGAAGCGCTGGACCAGCTTGTAGCCGATGTTGCCCGCCTCGAGGTCGGGGAAGACCAGGATGTTGGCCTTGCCGGCGACGGTGGAGCCGGGCGCCTTGAGGTCGGCCACGGTCTGGACGAGCGCGGCGTCGAGCTGCAAGTCGCCGTCGAGAGCGAGCTCGGGGGCCTTCTGGTGGGCCAGCTCGGTGGCCTCCTGGACCTTGGTGGGCACCTCGCCCTTGGCCGATCCCTTGGTGGAGAAGGACAGCATGGCGACCTTGGGCTCGTCGGTCATGAACTGCTTCCAGGTGTTGGCCGTGGCGAGGGCGATCTCGGAGAGCTCCTCGGCGTTGGGGTCGATGTTGAGGCCGCAGTCGGCAAAGATCAGGGTGCCGTCCTGGCCAAAGTCAGTATCGGTGCACATCACAAAGAAGGCCGAGACCAGCTTGGTGCCGGGTGCGGTCTTCAGGATCTGCAGGGCGGGGCGCAGGGTGTTGGCCGTGGAGTGGCAGGCGCCCGAGACGAGACCGTCGGCGTCGCCCATCTTGACCATCATGGTGCCAAAATAGGTGTTGTCGTTCATCTGCTCGCGCGCCTGCTCGATCGTAACGCCCTTCTTGGCGCGCAGCTCGGCGAACTTCTCCGCGTAGGCCTCGTGCTTGTCGGAGGTCTTGGGGTCGATGACCGTGGCTCCCTCGACCTGGATCTGCGCGGGATCGCCCAGGATGATGAGGTCGGCGAGACCCTCGTCGATGATCTGCTTGGCTGCCGCGATGGTGCGCGGGTCCTCACCCTCGGGCAGAACGATGGTCTTTTTATCCGCCTTTACTGCGGCTTTCATACGTGCCAGAAAATCGCTCATATCGCTCCAATCGTGTACATGGCTCCGACATCCGTTAGGATTTGATGCCGTTCATATCCATTATAGGGAGCGTATGGGCCTACGTGTTAGAATCTTGCAGATTATTGGTCGTCGAGAGGATGATGATGAGTATCACGAGCGGTCTGCCCGCTGGCTGGAATCCCGATGCGTACGAAGCGGTCGTCGTCGGGGCTGGGTATGCGGGCGCTGTCTGTGCGCGTAGGCTTGCCGAGGCATGCGGCTACAAGGTTGCGGTGCTCGAGCGCAGGCCCCATATCGCGGGCAATGCGTATGACCGTCTCGACGATGCCGGCGTGCTCATCCATGAGTACGGTCCCCACATCTATCACACGACCAACGACCGTGTGCACCAGTACCTCTCGCGTTTCACCGAGTGGAGCGATTACCAGCACAAGGTACTCGCCAATATCCATGGCACGCTGATGCCCGTGCCCTTCAACCACACGTCCCTCAAGCTGGCCTTCGGCGAGGAGAAGGGCGAGCGGCTCTATCAAAAGCTCGTGGCGACCTTCGGCGAGAACAAGAAGGTCCCCATCATGGACCTGCGCGGCCGCAACGACGAGGAGCTCACCGAGGTCGCTGACTACGTCTATGAGAACGTCTTTCTGCACTACACGATGAAGCAGTGGGGCAAGACGCCCGATCAGATCGACCCGTCGATTACGGGCCGCGTGCCTGTCTTTGTGGGCGACGACGACCGGTATTTCCCGACGGCAACCCATCAGGGTATGCCGGTAGACGGCTACACCGCGCTCTTTGAGAAGCTCTTTGACCACGACCTGATTTCCGTCTTCCTCGATGTGGACGCGCGCGATGTGCTGTCGGTCACCGATGGCCGCACCGTCATCTGTGGCAAGCCCTACGGTGGCGAGGTTATATACACCGGCCCGCTCGACGAGCTCTTTGGCCTGGACCTCGGGGCACTGCCGTACCGCACGCTCGACATGCAGTTCGAGACCCTCGACCAGGACCGGTTCCAGCCGGTCGGCACGGTCAACTACACGACGAGCGAGGATTTCACACGCATCACCGAGTTCAAGAACATGACCGGGCAGGTCGTGCCCGGCAAGACGACCATCATGCGCGAGTACTCCAAGGCCTATACGCCCGGCAGTGGCGAGACGCCCTACTATGCGATTCTGGAAGACGAGAATCTCGAGCTGTACCGCGCCTACCGCAAGCGCGTCGACGGCCTCCTCAACTTCCATGTGGTCGGACGTCTGGCCGAGTACCGCTATTACGATATGGACGGCGTCGTCGCCTCGGCCCTGGAGCTCTCCGACGACATCATCGAGAGCACCCACTAGACGTCGGGTCAGTAAGGATCTGGATTCACCCATGCAAAAAACGATTACCTTCGGTATCCCTTGCTACAACTCGATCGAGTACATGGACCACTGCATCAGCTCGATCCTCGAGGGCTCCGATTACGCCGAAGACGTGCAGATCGTCATTGTGGATGACGGTTCCACCAAGGACAATACCCTGGAGCGCGCGTTGCAGTGGCAGGAGAAGTACCCCTCCATCGTCAAGGCAGTCCATCAGGACAACGGCGGCCACGGCATCGCCGTCCTCAAGGCACTCTCCGAGGCAGACGGCGTGTATTTCAAGGTCGTGGACTCTGACGACTGGGTCGACGCGGAGGCCCTCCAGGCCCTGCTCGCCAAGCTGCGCCACTTCATCGAATTCGACACCCGCGTGGACCTGGTGATCTCCAACTATGTCTACGAGCACGTCGAGGATGGCACGCAGACCTTCGTCGACTACCACTACGCCGTGCCCCGCGGCAAGATTATCACCTGGGACAAGATCGGCCATTTCAGCATGTCGCAAAACCTGCTCATGCACTCGCTCTGCTACCGCACGGACGTCCTGCGCGACGGCGGGGTCCCTATGCCCCCGCACACCTTCTATGTGGACAACATCTACGCCTATGTGCCGCTGCCACGCTGCAAGACCCTGTACTACCTTGACGTCGACCTCTACCGCTATTTCATCGGACGCGGCGACCAGTCGGTCAACGAGGAGGTCATGGTCAGCCGCATCGACCAGCAGCTGCGTATCACCCGCATCATGATGTACGCCTACCACCTGTACGACGACGTCGAGCCCGTGGCCCTGCGCGAGTACATGATGGGGTACTTCTCGCTGATGATGGGCGTGTGCTCCATCTTTTCCAAGCTGTCCGAGGCCGAGGACGCCGAGGCCAACCTCGAGGCGCTCTGGGAGGAGCTGCGTGCGTACGATCACCGTATGTACATGCGGGCGCGCCACGGGCTGATCGGCACTGCGATGAACTTCCGCGGCGAAAAGGGCAAGAAGGCCACCATCGGGCTCTACCGCATCGCACGCAAGGTCGTGAAGTTCAATTAGAGAGCCAGGAACATTGCCCGGTGGCTCCGAAGCTCTTCGTACGACGGCTCTAAAGTTCAAAGTGCGGCGAGTCAAAAAACTGTGGTAGGGTTTAGACGTACGTCGGCTCGAGTGGGGACTCGGGCCGATAGTCTCAAGTGAGAGGAGCACATCATGAAGGCTACTGTTTCTGAGGACTGCATCGGCTGCGGTATGTGCACCGGCACCTGCCCTGAGGTCTTCGATCTCGGCGACGACGGTCTGGCCCACGCCATCGTGGACGAGGTCCCCGCCGATGCTGAGGACACCGCTCAGCAGGCTGCCGAGGATTGCCCGGTCGGCGCCATCACGGTCGAGTAAACGTTCGGTCACACGCGTGTCTTGACGGCGGGAGTCCCTCACGGACTCCCGTTTTTTGTGGCTAGAATGTAGGGGCGTTGCATAGAGAGGCGCATGCCAGGCAGCAATCGCCAGGCCGCAAGTGCCAGATGATGCATCCCAACCTGTCTCGAAGGAGTTCGCATGATTCTCGCATCCGCATCCCCGCGCCGGGCCGAGCTGCTCTCGGAGGAGGGCTTCCAGCTCGATATCCGTCCTGCCAATATCGATGAGTCACGCCATCGGGAAGAAGGACCCGTCGAGTATGTCGAGCGCCTCGCAAGGGAAAAAGCGAAGTGGACGTACGAGGCCGATCGAGCGTTTGCTGCCGGCCGCACACTGGTGGCAGCCGACACGATCGTGTGGCTTCCGGACGGCCGTACGCTCGGCAAGCCAACGGATGCCGACGACGCACGCCACATGCTGCGTGAACTGTCGGGCACCAAACACCATGTCACGACAGGTGTCTGCATCCTGATCGATGGCAGCCCCATGGCGGGCTGTGTGGCCGAGACGAGCTTCACCGAGACGACCGATGTGGAGTTTTACACGCTTACCGACGCAGACATCGAGTGGTACCTCTCGACGGGGGAGCCGTTCGACAAAGCGGGTGCTTATGGCATCCAGGGCCGCGGACGTCGCCTGGTCAAAGGCATCGACGGCGACTTCTACAACGTGGTCGGCCTCCCCGTCGCCCGCGTCATGCGCAAACTCGACGAGATGAAGACCAGCCTCGCCAGCCCGTCGAGCTATTGGTTCTAGAGGGATCATCAGTAGGGTGGTCGCAGTGACCTCACCCGTACACCCCAGCCTTGCCACGCCGTCGAAACGAGTCCAAATGTCAGAAATCCGCTCCGTCACGCAGATCCCCGGTGTCTACGCAGGCCATGCCACCATGGCGGAGGCAGGCACGGGTTGCACCGTGATCATCGTGCCTGATGGCGCGATGGGCGGAGTGGACGTGCGCGGCGGTGCACCCGCCTCGCGTGAGACTGACCTGCTGCGTCCCGAAGAGACGGTCCAGACGGTTGACGCGGTCGTCCTGTCCGGCGGGTCGGCCTACGGGCTTGCCGCTAGCGTCGGGGTTGCCGAGGAGCTCGAGCGCCGCGGCGTGGGCGTCGACGTCGGGGTGGGCGTGGTGCCCATTGTGCCCGCCGCCTGTCTTTTCGACCTGGGTTGTGGTCGTGCGGACGTGCGCCCTGG
Source organism: uncultured Actinomycetes bacterium (assembly GCA_900314685.1). GTDB lineage: Bacteria > Actinomycetota > Coriobacteriia > Coriobacteriales > Atopobiaceae > Olegusella. Next base: position 82,186 of record OMWE01000002.1, read on the forward strand.
TATCGCCGAGGGTGTCGAGGCCGTGCAGGCCGCATTCGACAACGAAGACAAACCGCTTGAGCGCGGCAACGTAGGCGCGGGCACGGGCTGCACGGTCGGCAAGGCCGGCGGTCCCGCACGCGCGATGAAGGCCGGCCTCGGCGAGGACGTCGAGCAGGCGGGCGACCTGGTATGCGGCGCGGTTGCCGCCGTCAACGCCTGCGGCGACATCGTCGAGCCGCAGACGGGCGAGACCATCGCGGGTCTTCTTGCTGAGGACGGCAGTGCCCTGGCCAGCACGGTCGACCTGTTGCTCGCGCTGCAGGAGCAGTCGAACTTCGCCCGCACTCACCAGGCGCCGCGCACCAATACCACCATCAGCTGCGTGGTGACCAACGCACGCCTGACCAAGGCCGAGGCCACAAAGGTCGCGCAGATGTCCGCCGACGCCTACGCGCATGCCATCCGTCCAACGCACACCACCAACGACGGCGACACGGTCTTTGTCCTCGCAACGGGCGAGGTTGAAGCCCCAGTCGATCTGGTCGGTCTTCTCGCGACGCGTGCGCTTGAGCGAGCCATCGCGGATGCTGCGTGTCAGGCGGTCTCGGCGTACGGCTACAAGGCGGCCTGCGACCTGTAAGCGTATCTTCGCTCGAGGATCGTGACGTTCTCGACATGGAAGGTCTGGGGAAAGAGGTCCACAGGCGTCACGGAGACGGGCTCGAACGCCCCAATCTCACGGAAGCGCGCCAGGTCGCGGGCAAGCGTCGCGGGGTCGCAGCTGACATAGGCTATCTTGCGGGCGGGCTGAGCCGAGAGCTTCTTGACTACGTCCGGGGCAAGGCCCGCGCGTGGCGGGTCGACCACGATTAAGTCGGCGTCGGTCTCGGGGAACTCACGGCCCGCGTCGCCGCCGACGGGGTCGACGTTGTCCATACCTGCATTGTCGAGGTTGCGCCGTAGGTCGCGCACGGCAGGTCCGTATGCCTCAACCGACGAGACAAAGCCGCAGCGCTCCGCGAGCGGCAGCGTGAAGGTGCCGGCGCCGCAGTAGAGGTCCATGGCTTCGTCGTCCTCTGTCGGCTCGAGCCCCTCGAGTACAAGTTCGATGAGACGTTCGGCTCCTGCCGTGTTGACTTGGAAGAAGGACGGAGCCGAGAGCGACATCGTCTGACCACAGATGCGCTCATCCCAATGGCCCTTGCCGGCGAGTACCTCGACGCCCGTCACACGGCGAGCCTTCGCAGGTCCCTTGGAAAGGACGTGCACGACGGACGTGGGGTGCAGCGCGTCGCCCAGGACCTTTGCGACCTGCGACCGCGGGAACGGACCGGGTTGGCCCCAAAGAGCGACCTCGATGTCGCGCGTGTTTTTTGCGATGCGAATGCCGACACGGTCGAGCCCCAGGTCATCCGAGCTCGCGAGGTAGGAGAGGGCTCCGGCAACCGACTTGACGGCACCCTTGTGGCGGCTGTCGAGCAGGGGACAGGCATCGACTTTGACAACCTGCGAGGGGTCGGTCCCGTGCATTCCGACGAGCGTACGGCCGACTGACTGCGAGAAGGCAAGCTCGATCTTGTTGCGGTAGCCCCAGGGGTCGGAGGGAGACTCGCAGGGATGCACGAGCTTCTCTGCCTCCTGCGTGGAGAAATGACCGATGCGCCTCAGGGAGTCGACGACGTTGGCGCGCTTGGCCGCAAGCTGAGCATCTCTGCTCAGGATCGCCCAGGGGCAGCCTCCGCAAATGCCCGCATAGGGACAGGGTGACGCAACCCGATTGGGCGAAGGGCTGAGTACCTCAAGCGTGATGGCCTTGGAGAAGGAGGGTCCGTCTTGGTAGACCTTGGCACGGACCCTGTCGCCAGCTACGGCACCGCCCACAAAGACCGTCTTGCCCTCGCTGTCATGCGCGATGGCATCGGACCCGTAGGTCATACGCTCGGCAGTGAGCTCGATTTCTTTTCCCGGCGCATCGAAAAGCGCGTGGGGGCTCTGGACCCTCACGCGCTTCGATGCCGCATGGTGCTTTTTGTGGCTCATACGACTCTCTTACTTGCGACCGCCAAACAGCATTCTGAAGCCAGCGCTAATCATACCGAAAGCCTCAGCGACATGGTTGGACGGGCGGGCGTCTTGTGGAGCGGCCTGCACAACGTGACCCGGCTGGTCTGTGACTGGCTGAGAAACAGGCTGAGGCGCGGGAGCGGGCTGAGCGGCAGGCGCGGTACGAGGCTCGATCGCAGGCTGCGCTGCCTGTTGCTGCGGTGCCGCGACGGGCTTGTCGTCCACGGACGGTCCGGCGACCGGCTTTGGCTTTGCCTGCGCGTGCCTGCGCGCGGCGGCGGCTGCGTCGGCAGCCTCGCGGGCGTTCTTGGAGGCGAGGGCGCAAAGCGCGTCCTGGGCGTTGACCAGACGGTCGCCCTGCTTGACCGGGATCTTCTTCCAGGTGCCCTCGGCGGTGAGCTGGCGGGCCTTGACGTTGTCGGACTCCTGCAGGCGCATGTAGGTGGTCACGAGCTCGCGGCAGGTGGGGTCGAGCACGGGGTAGGCGATCTCCACACGGCGCTCCGTGTTGCGCGTCATCATGTCCGCAGACGACAGGTAGATGGTGTCCGCCTCAGGGCCAAAGGCGTAAACGCGCGCATGCTCCAGGAAGCGGCCCACGATCTCGCGGACGACGAGACCGTCCGTCTTGCCGGGCACACCCGCCTTGATGCAGCAGATGCCGCGCACGATCATCGTGATGTGCACGCCCGCCTCGCAGGCCTCGGCGATCTTGTCGATCACGTCGCGGTCGGTGAGCGAATTCATCTTGAGGAAGACGCGGCCTTGCTGGCCGGCGCGCGCATGGGCGATCTCGCGGTCGAGACCGCTCATGACCAGGGGCTTGAGGCTGGTCGGTGCGACGCCGAGGTAGCGGTAGCTGCCCTGGAGGTTGCCGAGGGAGAGGTTGCGGAAAAAGACGTTGCCGTCCTCACCGATGCCCTTGTGTGCCGTGAGCAGCATAAAGTCGGAGTAGAGACGGGCGGTCTTCTCGTTGAAGTTGCCCGTGCCCAGACAGGTGATGCGGGTGATCTCGCCCTTGTCATGGTAGGTGATCTGGCAGATCTTGGAGTGGACCTTGAAGCCCTCCTGGCCGTAGATCACCGTGCAGCCGGCGTCCTCGAGGCGCTCGGCCCAGCTGATGTTGTTGGCCTCGTCGAAGCGGGCGCGCAGCTCCATGAGGACCGTGACGTCCTTGCCGTTCTCGGATGCGGCGATGAGGGACTCGCAGAGCTTGGAGCGCTTGGCCACGCGGTAGAGCGTGATCTTGATCTGGATGCAGTCGTCGTCGGACGACGCCTCGTGGATCAGACGCAGCAGCGGGTCCATGGACTCATAGGGGTAGAAAAGCAGGATGTCGCCCGCGGCGACCTGCTCGCGCATCGGGCGCGTGGGGTCGACCATGGGGGAGGGCTGGGGCGAGAAGGGGTTGTAGAGGAGCGTGGCGCGCGTGTCGTCGGGCAGGTGGTCCTCAAGCGAGTACACATAGCCCAGGTCGAGCGGCATCCCCACATGGAAGACACGCTTCTTGGAGAGGCCGAGTTCCTCCATGATGAACTTCTCGTGCTCCTTGGGCAGACGGCCTTGGACCTCCAGGCGGATCGGCTGCAGGCGCTGGCGCAGCTTGAGCACGCGCTTCATGTGCGAGCGGTAGTCCTCTTCCTCGCCGACGCCCTCGCCGTCGGGGTCGATGTCGGCGTTGCGCGTCACACGGATGGTCGCGGATGCGGTCGGCGCGTACTGCCCGAAGAGCCCAGACAAGTGCTGGCGGATGACGTCCTCGATCAGGGTGTAGCGCCAGGTCGTCTTTGTCGCGGGCAGGGGTACCACGCGGGGCAGCGAAGAAGGTACCTCTACGATGCCCAATAGGCCGGTCTCGTCGGGAGCCTCCAGCGAGCATGCCACATAGAGCTGGGAGTTCCTCAGGTTGGGGAAGGGGTGGCGCGGGTCGACTATCTGCGGGGAAATGATCGGCGCGACGGTTGCCTCGAAATACCTGTCTGCGGCGGCACGGTCGGCGTCGTCCATAGCGTCGGGGGCGATGCGGGCGAGACCGCGGTCGGCGAGACGAGCCTCGATGTCGTTGAGCGTCTGCTCTTGCTTGGCGATATATTCCGGTAGCACGCCGAAGATATGCTGCAGCTGCTCGGTGGGCGTCTCGTTGGACTTGTTGTCCTTGGGCTGGTGCTTGAGGAGGGCGAGGTCGGAGAGACCGCCGATGCGGATCATGAACCACTCGTCGAGGTTGGAGCCAAAGATGGCCACGAATTTCAGGCGCTCGAAGAGGGGGACGGTCTCGTCGCGCGCCTCGTCGAGCACGCGGTCATCGAAGCGCAGCCAGCTGATCTCACGGTTCTGGCTGTAGGAGAAGTCATAGGACTTGGTGTCGCGGTCGCCCTTCTCGGCGATATCATTGCTGCCCTGTTTGGGGCTCTTGTCGGCTTTACCCGCCTTTGTCGACTTGCCACCGTCCTGCTGGCTGTCGTTCATTTTGTCGGACATCGACACTCCTTTCGGCATAAAAGACTGCTTGTCATTCTACCGCGTGTATAAAGCCGCGTACCCCACCTACCTGTCAAGAAAAAGTAAGCACTGATTTGGCACACGGGAGGGGAGAATTCTCTGCCCCCATTTACAATGAAATGTATAAACAAAGAAATACATAAAATAGATTGTTATATTTCATGATTGTTACAACGTTCCATGCAATAAATTGGAATGTGTGCATGTTGTCAAGAAAAAAAGACTTTATCAAAGACTCAAATTAAAAAAATGCAGCTAAATAGGTATGTTTAGCGATGGGTAAACTTTATTCGTGCTGGTGGACGACCGTTTACGGCCTGTTTTCATACCGTTCCCCGCAACATCGAATTTAGGGGTGCACTTCACAAGACTATTGGATATAGTATCTTTCGTAAACGCGGGGCGGTGCGGTTTAGTCTGGTTTATGTCTCACCCCAACCGCTTCCGTACTACATCGTTGATGCGCCAATGGGGCGCAGAAAGAGTAGGAGGTACCATGTCTAAGGGACTCAACGTCCACAGCGAGATTGGCACCCTAAAGAAGGTCATGCTGCACCGTCCCGGCGAGGAGCTTCTCAACCTCACCCCGGACGACCTCGAGCGTCTTCTTTTCGATGACATCCCCTTCCTGCAGGTGGCTCAGGCCGAGCACGATCGTTTCGCCGAGATCCTTCGTGAGCAGGGCGTCGAGGTGCTCTATCTCGAGAAGCTGACCGCCGAGGCCATCGATGCCGGCGACTGCTTCGACGAGTTCCTCGATCAGTGGATCGATGAGAGCGGCCTCAAGGGCCATCACGCCCGCAAGATCGTCCGCGATTACATGGTCGACCTCAAGCAGACCCAGGGTACCAAGGCCTTTGTCGACAAGTCCATCGCGGGCCTTCGCCGCAACGAGGTCGAGCTGCCCTCCATCGGCTCCGGCTCCCTGTCCGAGCTCGTCGGCGCAGACCAGGACTCCGAGTCCGACCTGCTGGTCGACCCGATGCCCAACACCTACTTCACGCGCGACCCCTTCGCCGTCGTGGGCCATGGCGTCAACCTCAACCGTATGTACTCCGTCACCCGCAACCGCGAGACCATGTACGGCAAGTACATCTTCAAGTATCACCCCGACTACAAGGAGAGCCCGCTGTGGTACCGCCGCGACGCCGCTTTCCACACCGAGGGTGGCGACGTCCTGAACCTTACCGCCCACAAGCTGGCCGTCGGTATCTCCCAGCGCACCCAGGCCTCCGCTATCGACAAGATGGCCCAGAACATGTTCTGGGGCGAGCACGCCGATGAGTGCGAGATCGAGGAGATCTACGCCTTCAACATCCCCGTCTCCCGTGCCTTCATGCACCTCGACACCGTCTTCACCCAGATCGATGTCGACAAGTTCACCATCCACCCGGGCATCATGGGTACCCTGCAGGTCTTCAAGCTCACCAAGGGCGCCCAAGAGGGCGAGGTCAAGATCGAGGAGATGAACGACTCCCTCGAGAACGTCCTCAACAAGGCCCTCGGCCGCGACGACGTTCAGCTGCTCAAGTGCGGTGCCGGCGACCCGGTCGCCGCTGCCCGCGAGCAGTGGAACGACGGTTCCAATACCCTCTGCGTCGCCCCCGGCAAGATCTGCGTCTACCAGCGCAACGACGTCACCAACGACTTCCTCTACAAGCATGGCCTCGACCTGCTGGTCGTGCCCTCCGCGGAGCTCTCCCGCGGCCGTGGCGGCCCCCGCTGCATGAGCATGCCGTTCTGGCGTGAGGACCTCGCGTAAGCAGGACATACGGTACCAATGGAAGGCCGGGAGTCTTTCCCGGCCTTCTGAGTGTTTCACTGTGCACATCATTTTTGAAAGGAAAAACACATGGGCGTTTCTCTTTCCGGCCGCAGCTTCCTCAAGCTTCTCGACTACACCCCCGATGAGATCCGTTACCTCCTCAAGCTCTCCGCTGACTTCAAGAGCATGAAGCGTGCCGGCATTCCTCACCGCTACCTCGAGGGCAAGAACGTCGTCCTGATCTTCCAGAAGACCTCCACCCGCACCCGTTCCTCCTTCGAGGTCGGCGCCATGGATCTCGGCATGGGCGTCACCTACCTCGACCCCAACAGCTCGCAGATGGGCCACAAGGAGTCCATCGAGGATACCGCCCGCGTCCTCGGCCGCATCTACGACGGCATCGAGTTCCGCGGTTTCAAGCAGTCCGACGTCCAGGAGCTCGCCGACAAGTCCGGTGTGCCCGTCTGGAACGGCCTGACCGACGACTTCCACCCCACGCAGATGCTCGCAGACATCCTGACCCTCCAGGAGGAGGTCGGCGATGTCCGCGGCAAGAAGCTCACCTTCTTCGGTGACTGCTGCAACAACGTGGCCAACTCCCTGATGGTTGTCTGCGCAAAGCTGGGCATCAACTTCTGCGCCTGCGGCCCCAAGGAGCGTATGCCCAAGGCTGAGCTCGTCGAGACCTGCCGCGCCATCGCCGCTGAGAACGGCTGCGAGATTGTCCTGACCGAGGATCCGCACGAGGGCGCCAAGAACTGCGATGCCCTCTACACCGACATCTGGGTCTCCATGGGCGAGTCCTACGACCTCTTCGGCGAGCGCATCAAGCTCCTGTCGCCCTACCGTGTGACCAAGGAGCTCATGGCCGAGGCCAACGAGCACGCTATCTTCCTGCACTGCCTACCCTCCTTCCACGACACCAACACCACCCACGGCAAGGAGGTCGCCGAGGAGTTCGGCATCACCGAGATGGAGGTCACCGACGAGGTCTTCGAGGGCCCGCAGAGCCGTGTCTTCGAAGAGGCCGAGAACCGTATGCACACCATCAAGGCTGTCATGTACGCGACCCTGAAGTAGTCCTCTGCGGCTCATATTCTCCGCTCAGACAGAGCCCCTCGGATCACACCGAGGGGCTCTTTGTGTATATGAGGTGCCCGGGGGAGAGGTATGAAAAACCTTGGATATCAAAGGTCATATCAGTAGTGAAATGTAATGCATAAAACAGGTAAAACAAATAAGAATATACAATACAAAAAGTAAAGATTCTGCGGTTATATCACAATAATATCCATTAAAATAGAAGCCACGTTATTGTTGGTGTCGGTCGAAAGGACCCTACATGGCTGATAAGAAATCAGCGGCAGTGGACAACCCCAACGGCGTCGGCTTCTTCGGCCTCGTCGGCATGGTGGTGTCTTCCTGCATCGGCTCCGGCGTCTTTGCCCTGACCGGGCAGCTCGCCAACGTGGCCTCTCCGGGCGCAGCCCTTGTGGCATGGCTCGTCTGCGGCCTCGGCTTCCTCTTCCTTGCGCTCTCGCTGGCGCACCTGGGCGGTGCCCGCCCCGACCTGGACGGCTGCGTCGCCTACGCGGATGAGGGCTTCGGTCCCATCCACGGCTTCATCTCGGGCTGGGGCTACTGGTTGTCTGCCTGGTTGGGCAACGTCGGCTTTGCGACCATGGTCGCGCAGACCCTGGGCTCCGATTACTGCCTGGGTACCGTGATGCCGGGTGTCTTCTCCAATCCCGAGACTGGCAACCCCGCGCTCGTAGGCGTGATCGTGATCTCCGTCGTGCTGTGGGGTATTACCTTCCTGGTCATCAACGGCGTCGAATCCGCGGCCGGCCTCAACGCCATCGTCATGGTGGTCAAGGTCGCCACGATTCTCCTCTTTGTCATCTTTACCTTCATCTGCTTCCAAGGCGGTGTCTTCACGGCTGACTTCTGGGGCGAGGCAGAGCGCAATGCCGCTATCATCGCTTCCGGCAACGAAGCCGGACTTGGTTCCGTCGCCAATCAGGTCGTCAACTGCATCCTGATCATGATGTGGGTCTTCATCGGCATCGAGGGCGCCTCCGTCATGTCTGGCCGTGCCAAGAAGAAGTCCGAGATCGGCTCCGCCACCGTTGTCGGCCTGGTCGTCCTGCTGGTGCTCTATATCGCTGCATCTGTCCTGCCCTATGGCGTCATGCCCTACGAGGAGCTCGTTGCCGCCCCCAAACCCGCTACCATCACTGTCTTTGAGACCATGGCTCCCGGTTGGGGTGGCGCCTTTATCTCCTGGGCCATCATCATTTCTGTATTGGGTTCCTGGCTGTCCTTCACCATGCTGCCTGCCGAGTGCTCCTCGATGATGGCTGCTCACAACCTGCTGCCTGCGAAGTGGGACGAGCGCAACGAGAAGAACTCCCCGCGTTACTCCCTCCTCATCGTGGGAGTCTGCACCCAGGTCTTCATCATCCTGGCTACCTATGCCGCCGACGCGTACACCTTCGCTATCTCCATGTGCACCGTCACCATCGTTGTTACCTGGGCCTATGCAGCCGCCTATGAGGTCAAGTACTCTCTGGAGCAGAAGCAGACCGGCCAAGTCGTCATCGGTGCCCTCGCCTTCCTCTTCCAGGTCGTGGGTGTGATGTTCACTGGCTGGGGCTTCCTGCTGCTGGCCTGCCTGGGCTACATCCCTGGTTGGTTCTTCTACAAGAAGGCGCTGGACGACCAGGGCAAAAAGATGAGCAAGGGTGACGTCACCCTGGCCATCGTCATATCGATCCTGGGCGTCATCTCGATTCCGCTGACCTTTATGGGCATCATTCCCGTCTTCTAGGGTTAGCTTGACCGTCTGATGAGATACGGGGTGCCGGGCATGCGTGCGATCGTCCGGCACCCCGTTTGTTTGTAAGGGAGGAGCGTCACATGAAAGTGCCCGTGATCGGTTGCGAGGATTGGCTCAACGTCTGGGAGAAGAGCGCGACCTGGGACATCGCCCAATCGACCTTTGCCTCCTTCACTATGGACGAGCTTATGCAGCTCGATGGTGCAGGTGGAGCGAGTTTCTACGAGAGCCTTAATAGGGAAGTCATGAATTACGGCTGGATCGAGGGCTCCCCTGAGTTCAAGGAGGAGGTTGCCAAGCTGTACCGCCAGGACGTGTCGCCGACGCGTATTCTTCAGACCAACGGCTGCACGGGTGCCAACCTCAATGCGTTGCACGTGCTGATCGAGCCGGGCGATCATGTGGTGGCGGAGTGGCCTACCTACACGCCGCTCTACGAGGTGCCTCGCATGCTGGGAGCGACCGTCGACTACTGGGAGCTCGAGGAGGAGCGCGGCTGGAAACCCGATATCGACAAGCTCAAGAGACTTGTGAAGCCCGAGACCAAGGTAATCTGCCTAAACAACGCCTCCAACCCCGTGGGTTGCATCCTGGATCGTGAGACGCTGGGTCAGGTGGCCGAGATCGCGGCATCGGTCGGCGCCTATGTGCTCTGCGACGAGGTGTATCTGCCCATGGAGGGCACCGAGGATTTTTATTCCATGCTCGACGTGTACGACAAGGCGATCGTCACCAACTCGATTTCCAAGACGTACTCGACCCCCGGCGCTCGCATCGGCTGGGTCGTCGCCGACGAGGAGGTTGCGCAAAAGGTCCGCGTGTACCGTGATTACTCCATGATCTGCGCGGGTGTCTTCAACGACGTGCTCGCGACGTATGTGCTGCGCCATCGTGCACAGATTCTCGAGCGCAACCGGGCGATCTGCCGGACAAATCACAATATCGTGGCGGAGTGGGTCAAGGACCAACCCCGTGTGAAGTGGAACGATCCCAGGGGCGTGTCCGTCTCGTACGCCCAGTTCGACATCCCCGAGAGCGACGAGGAGTTCTGCAAGCGCATCCTTCGAGAGCGCGGCGTCCTCCTTGTCCCCGGCACCCGCTTCGAGCTGCCGAACGGCGCGCGGCTGGGCTATTGCTGCCATGAAGATGTCCTTCGTGAGGGACTGAAGCGGCTCGGTGAGGCGCTCGCGGAGTACGACAGATAACGCGTGTCTAGTTAAGATAGACAGCGAGACTCATATTGCAGCGGCAGGTTGTATGTGGGCCGGCATTCGTGTGAGGCGAGTGTCGGCCTATCATAAAGCGAGTGTCGGCCTATCATAAAAGTAGAATGATGTCAAGTGTCGTATCGACCTGCTCTTTTATTAATGGCTTACATATTAATGCAATATGAACAATAAATATGCAATTCATTGAAAAAATAACACTCAAGAATTAGTTGTGAACAACAGCGTAATGCCCATTATCCTGTATAAACAGTGCGAATAAGCGCTAGCATTCTGTATTGTATAAACTCACCGATAAAAATAGCCCGCTCACCTTGTGGTGGAGTTGTGATATCTTCATTACGCTAACATTTCACACGTATTGCAAGTGTGTTTGTGGTGTTCTGTATGGTTTATGCGCCGCAAGGCGCGGAGAAAGGAGTGGCAATGGCTGACGCAGCTAAGCCCAAGAAGAAGAGGGAGATGCTGACATCGTTCAGCATCATCTACATCCTCATGATCGCGGTCGTCCTCATTTCATGGGCGTTCAACGGCCGTCCCACCGGTGCTCTCACCGAAGACGGTGCCCAGGAGGTCGTTGCCGGCGCAACGCTCGCCGACTTCACCATGGCGTCCGTCAATGGCTTCAACGACGCCGTCGCTGTCTGCCTCTTCGTCATGGTCCTCGGCGGCTTCCTCGCCATCGTCAACGAGACCAACGCCCTCAACGTCGGCATCAAGGCCCTCGTCAAGAAGATGCACGGTAGCGAGCTCAAGCTCATCCCCATCCTGATGTTCCTCTTCGCCATTCTCGGCTCTACCTACGGCTTCTGCGAGGAGACCGTCGGCTTCTACATCCTGCTTGCCGCCACCATGATGACTGCAGGTTTCGATCCTCTGACCGGCGTCATGATGATCCTGCTGGGCGCCGGCGTCGGCTGCCTGGGCTCCACCGTCAACCCCTTCGCCGTCGGCGCTGCCGTGGACGCGCTCGGTGCTGAGGGCGTCGACATCGCCGTCAACCAGGGCTACACCATCGCCCTCGGTCTCATCCTCATGGTCGTCACCTGGGCCATCTGCTCCTTCATCGTCGTCCAGTATGCCAAGAAGGTCCGCGAGGACCCCTCCAAGACCCTCATGACCGAGGAGGAGCTCGAGGCTGCCAGGGAGGCCTACGGCAATGACATCGAGGCCGCCGGCGACGTCGCCCTGACCGGCAAGCAGAAGGCTGTTCTGTGGCTCTTCGGCCTCTCCTTCCTCATCATGATCCTCGGCTTTGTGCCCTGGGACTCCCTCGGCATCTATGCCTTCGCTGACGCCGACGGCAACCCCGGCTGGACCGCATTCCTGACCGGTCAGCCCCTCGGCTGGTGGTACTTCGCCGAGTCTACGACCTGGTTCCTGCTCATGGCCATCATCATCGGTGTGGTCTACGGCTTCTCGGAGCACAAGATCGTCGACCTCTTCATGGCCGGCGCCGGCGACATGATGTCCGTCGTCCTGATCATCGCCGTCGCCCGTGGCGTGACCGTCATCATGAACGCCACCCACCTGTCCAACCTCGTGCTCTACAGCGCCTCTCAGGCACTGGCCGGCACCTCGGGCATCGTCTACGCCATCGGCTCCTACGTCCTGTACTTCTTCCTGAGCTTCCTGATCCCGTCGACCTCCGGCATGGCCGGCGTCTCGATGCCGATCATGGGGCCCCTGACGGTCTCCCTGGGCTTCAACCCCGCCGTCATCATCATGGTCTTCTCCGCGGCCTCCGGCGTCGTCAACCTGATCACCCCGACCTCCGCTGCCATCATGGGCGGCCTGGCGCTCGCTCGCGTGCAGTACTCGACCTGGTTCAAGTTCTGCCTCAAGATCGTCGGCATCCTCTCGGTGGCCTGCATCATCATCCTCTCTATCGCCATGGTGGCTATCCCCGCATAGCCGAGGCTTGCAGCGCGACTTCGTTCGCAAGGGAATGATTGCAGAAGGACCCTCGCCCTACGGCGGGGGTCCTTTGTTGTCCACGGGCGCCGGGATGCGGCTGCACGCGGGAGGCCAAGCTGGTAAGCTGATGACTGGCCATGCACAGGGAAGGTTGATGACACATGGGATCGGGAAGAAAAAGCATACTCGGTGCGACTTCGACGGCACTGATTGTCTTTGGTGCGGTAACCGCGGTCTTTGGCTGTGTGGCGCTCGTGTCGGGGCTGGGTACCTATGAGTATGCGGGGGAGGGCATCACGCTCGGGCCCCTTCTGGTCGGGTGCGGGCTCATCCAAGCGATTCCGGGGCTGATCGGATACCTCTGGGACCGTGCGCACACGGATGACGGCTTCAAGCCTACGTTGGGCAGGGGAATCATAGCCGCCGTTGCGGCATTCGCCGGCCTTGCGATAGACCTCGGTGTCTTTGGCGTGCTGCGGTCTGTGTGCTTTGGAGGCGCCGCCGAACTCGCGCGTGCCCCGCAGTCCTTTCATACCGTCGCCGTGATCGGATTCGGCGCTTGCGTCGTGTCGATTGCGCTCTTGGTCGTCTTTATGGGCGGCATCATACTGATGCTGCGAGACGACGTCGCACTGATGGACGGTGAGTAGCATGTATGCGGGACAGGCACCAGCGATAGCGGGGTCGACGGCGGAGGAGCGCCGCGCGTGGGTAGAGGAGAGGTATCCCTGCATAGCGGATTGCGACGCCTGCGGCATATGCGCGATGTTCCACGGCAAGGACGCCTCGATCGCCCTCGCGGACTACATAAAGGGCCACAAGGAATACCTTGAGGTCATGCGTCAATATCGTCGTTACTGATACTTTTCGATGGCGCGATTGATGTGCCGCGGCGCAGACGATGGCGTAAGATAAAGCGCGTTTCTTTGTGAGAGGGAGGCTCCTATGCCAAATGAGGGCAGCTATGAGGCGGCGCTGCGCCGCAGCAACGAGATCCAGGCAGACCTGGACGTCGGCAAGACAGACAAGTACACGATGCTGACCGGCGACCGTCCGACGGGCCGGCTGCACCTGGGGCATTACTTCGGCACGCTGGTCGAGCGCGTGCGCCTGCAGAACATGGGCGTCAACACCAACATCATCATCGCAGACTACCAGGTCATCACGGACCGCGACACTACCGAGCATATCCAGGACAACGTCTACAACATGGTCATGGACTACCTGGCGTGCGGCATCGATCCCGATAAGACCATGATATTCACGCATTCTGCGGTACCCGCGGAAAACCAGCTGCTCCTGCCCTTCCTGTCCCTCGTCTCCGAGGCGGAGCTCGAGCGCAACCCGACCGTCAAGGCGGAGCAGGAGGCCTCGGGCCACGCGCTGACCGGCCTGCTGCTGACCTACCCGGTCCATCAGGCGTGCGACATCCTCTTCTGCAAGGGCAACATCGTGCCCGTCGGTCGAGATCAGCTGCCCCATATCGAGGTCACGCGACTGATCGCACGCCGTTTCAACGAGCGCTACGGCAAGGTGTTCCCGAGCGTAGACGGTCTCCTCACCTCGACGCCGCTGCTGCCTGGCCTCGACGGCCGCAAGATGAGCAAGTCCTACGGCAACGCCATCGCCATCTCCATGACGGAGGAGGAGACGGCAAAGCGCATCAAGAAGTCAAAGACGGACTCCGAGCGCAACATCACCTTTGACCCCGTGAACCGACCCGAGATCTCAGGCCTCCTGTCGACCGCCGCCATCTGCAGCGGGCGCGACCCCAAGGAAATCGCAGATGAAATCGGCATGGGAGGCGCGGGTCAGCTCAAGAAATACGTGACGGAGGCAGTCAACGGCTACTTTGCCCCGATTCGCGAGCGTCGCCATGCCTACGAGAACGACCTCGACTATGTGAAGGACGTCCTGCACGACGGCAACCGCCGTGCGAACGAGATCGCAGAGCAGACACTCGCAGAGGTCCGCGAGGCGATGGGCATGGTGTACTAGACCGTCTTCACCGACGCGGTGGGTTTGCGTTCAGTATCTGTCTGGCCCGGCGCCAATGCGGATAGTACGTGTCCATGAGGGCATAGAACTCCGCATTGTGCGCCGATACCCTCAGGTGGCACAGCTCGTGGACGACGACGGACTCGAGACAGACAGAAGGCAGGCGGGCGAGCTCGGTGTTGATGGTGATAACGCCGGTCTTGACGTTGCAGGAGCCCCAACGGCTCACCATGTGGCGTAGGCGCCAGCGGGAGCACCTGACACCCATTGCCGTCTCGTAGCGGCCAAAGATCTCGGGAAGTTTGTCTTCGAGTGTCTCTTTATCGCTTTGAATGGACTCCGGGGTGAGTGACGTCCCTTGCGCCTGGGCCGTTTGTCTTGCAAGCTCCTGCTGGGCCTTGACCCAATCGATGCGAGAGGCGAAAAACTGCTCGGCGAGCTCTCGCGAGCAGCGATAGGGGATGGAGAGGCGCACGCTGCCGTCCGGCCGTACGCGCAGGTTCATGCGTTTGACGTGGTCACGGACCAAGAGGACCTCGATGCCGCAGAGGGTTGTCTTTTGCGAAGTCTGTTTGTTTCGCATGTTACGATACAACCTCCACAACTTCGGGCGTGATATTGTCCCCGATATGGCATGATATAACCGATGCGAAGAAAGGGGGCGCCGCATGCCAAGCTCATACGGTACTGACGCGGGTATCACCGCCCTCGAAGCGAGCTATCGACGACTCGCTCCGCTGCTCAATCCCGCCCGTCTCAGCCCCCGTCACAAGGAGCGGCTCGACAACGAGGCAATTTTGCATCTCAAGACCATGGAACTCTGGCGCCGTGCCCGCGTCGTGCTGCTGTGCCCGAGCGAGCAAAACGGCGTTGACATGGTCGCTCTGGCACAGGAGGCTTTTGACGCAAGCAAGCGCGTCGGACTCTGCGTGCGGCCCACGGATACGGATGACGATGGCTCTGGGGATGCGCCGATAGACTTTGTGGAGATCGTATCGGCGGACGAGGTCGAGAGTCAGCCCGCCCGTGTGCCGATGGTAGGCGCGTGGCACTCCGAGGGCGATACGACAGGTTTCGCCTGCGGTGAGCTCATGGATTCCGTCTGCATCGTACCGGGCCTCGTATTCGACGGGGAAGGGCACCGGATTGCTTCCGACGCGAGCGCGTGGGACAAATTCCTTGCATACTATCCGGGCCATAAGGTGGCTCTGGTGCATTCCCTGCAGGTCAGCAGCAATCCGCTGCCTATCCGGGACGGCGATATCAGGGTCGACTATGTCGTGAGCGATGGCAGCGTATGGAGATGCCGTCCTGACTCGATGCGATAGCTGGTCAAAAGGGCGGCAGGTGCCTGTCGCTGAAAGACCTCATCAAAAAGCCGACACGTAGAGCCATGCGGTACGCTGTCGCATAGTGCTATTCGGCGAGGTAGGCGTACAGGTCGAGGATTGCCTTGCGGTAGCCGGAGATGCCCATGCCCATCACGGTCTCAAAGCAGGCCTGGCGCACATAGGAGACCTGGCGGAATTTCTCGCGCTTGTCCACCTCGGAGATGTGCACCTCCACGGTCGGGATGCTGACCGCCTTGAGGGCGTCGAGGATGGCGACAGAGGTGTGCGTATAGGCGCCGGGATTGATCACGATGCCGTCATATACCTGGTAGGCATCTTGGATGCGGTCGACGATGTCGCCCTCATGGTTGGATTGGAAGCAGGAGCATTCGGCAAATCCCGCATCTGCCGCAGCTTTTTTGCAGGTCACGAGGATGTCGTCATAGGTCTCCACCCCGTAGATATCGGGCTCGCGAATACCGACCATATTGATATTGGGACCGTTTATCACGAGGAGGCGGAGGCCGCCGTCGCGCGCGTCGGACGAGGGCGACGGCGCGGCGTTGCTGCGTTCGGGGCCGACCTCGGAATCAGGGGCAACACTTTCCTGCTGGTCGTCGAGGTCGTCGAGCTTTGCCAGGTCGCTGAGGTCGTCATCGCTCGCGGGCTGGTTGCTCAGGGCGTCGGCGGATGTGGCGTCAGGCACGATTGTATTCCGCGAAGAGCTGATCTGCACCTTGAGGCTGGAGGGCAGGGGAGTGGTACCGACAACGATGTCGGCATCCTCGGGACGCCGTCCCGTCAGGGAGACAAAGGAGTTGTACACCTCGTTTATCAGGCGCGGGCCAAAGACGACCTCTATGCCGTTGCTGCCACGGGCGGCAAGGCCAAGCACGCCGGGGATTTCCTCGAGCGAGGCGGTGTCGACGGCCTCGGGGTCGGCCAGGCGCAGGCGCAGACGCGTCATGCACAGGGAATTCGACAGCACATTGTCGCGACCGCCGACGTTATCGAGCACGAGCTCTGCAATCCGATCGGTCGATACCTGCGCTGACATGTATGGTCGCCTTCCCTTTATCATGGTTGCCTAACTTAATCAGTATAGGCGGGCAAAGAAGAGCGTTCTGCGGGGACCCTGTGAGAAACCGGCAAGCGGCGCGTTTACAGCTTCAACAGCTGACGAATCACGTCCGCGTCGTCGGACGGGGTGCCCGTGCAGGCAACTTGTATATCCGCCCACTCCCGGTAGAGGCTCATTCGGCGCCTTGCTATCGCCTCCACGCCCATTGCCTGCGACACGGGACGGCCTGCGACAGGCAGGCTGTCGATGGGGCGGTCGAGCATGACAATCGTCCCGTTCTGGTGCAGAAGATCGTAGTTTTCAGGCCGTTCGACCACACCGCCCCCGCACGCGATGATGAGGCCGCTCCTGCCGGCATAGGAAGAGAGGACCTCCGTCTCGGCATCGCGGAAGGCAGCCTCCCCGAAAGACTTGATATAGTTTGCTGCTGAGACTTCGTTGTGGAGCAGGAATGCGTCGTCCATGTCCACAAAAGGACGGCTCAGCTTGTGCGCCAGCGAGGTGCCGGCGCTTGTCTTGCCGACTCCCGGCATGCCGATGACGCAGATGTTGGTCATTTGGTCGCGTAGGCGACGCTCGATCTGCTCTACCTTGCCGTCGTCGATGCCGTGACCCAGGAAGAGTTCGCTCGACTGTCTGGCTTGGGCGACCAGCATGGCGAGACCGGACTCGTAGGGTATCCCGCGGCGCTCCGCCTGCAGGCAGATGCCCGTGCGGGCAGGGTTGTAGACGACGTCGAGCACGCCGCGAAGCGCGGTGAGGCCTGCGAATTGCTGGTCGGTGAGGGGGGAGGCGGGACAGGCGGGGTACATGCCGACCGGGGTCGTATTGACGATGAGGCAGGCATCCGCGTGTCGATCGGTCAGCGTATCGTAGGCGTCTGCGCCCTTGCGGGAGATGACAGCGACATGCGCACCGCACTCCAGGAGCGCCGCCTGCACCGCCTGGCTTGCGCCTCCCGAGCCGAGGACGAGGACCGGTGCGTCGGATAGGGCGGACGTGGCGCCGACACCCCATACTCGACGGCAGAACCGGTCGAGCATCCAGGCGAAGCCGCCCACGTCCGTATTGTCCGCAAAGACGGTGCCGTCAGTGCGCCGCACCAGCGTGTTTGCCACGCCGAGGCGCGCCGCCCGCGGGCTCGCGCTGTCGGCGAGCTCGTAGGCACGGCGTTTGTAGGGGATCGTGACGTTGAGGCCCTGCCAGCTGCCGTTGCGGACGAATGCCTCCACGTCCTCGGGTTCCCGCTCGTACAGTGCGTAGGGCGTAGACCCGAGGCACGCATGTATCTGAGGCGACCAGCTGTGGCCGAGTTTGCGCCCGAGCAGGCCATAGCAGGCACCATCGTGGCGATCTGCCGCCATCACGGCTAGACCGCCTCGCTGTAGCTGCCGAGGTAGCGCAGGTCTTCGCAGACGTTGCCGAGCGTGCTCATGAGCTGTTTGAACTCGGGTGCGGCGACGGGGCAGTCCACGTCGAAGTAGAACATGAACTCAAAGTCGCGGCCCTCGATGGGACGGCTCTCCAGTTTGATGATGTTGATGTCGAGGGCGTAGAACTTGGCGAGGACCTTGAAGAGGGAGCCGGGCTCGTTGCCCACGACGAGCATGAGCGTGCTGCGGTCGGCGCCGGGGTAGATGGTGAGGTCGCGGCCGATGCAGGCGAAACGCGTGTAGTTGTCGTCGCGGTCCTGGACGGCCTGCGCGAGGGAGGTGAGGCCGTAGAGGTCGATGCAGGCGCGGGAGGCCAGGGCGGCGACGTCGTCGCGGTCGGAGTCGGCGACCATCTTGGAAGCGATGGCGGTGTTCTCGCAGACGTGCACCCGTACGTTGGGCAGGCTCTGCAGGTAGCGCGAGCATTGGGCGATGGCCTGCTCGTGGCTGTAGATATCGCGGACGTCCTCCAGGCGCGTGCCCGGCTTGGCCAGCAGGTTGTGGTCCACCTTGAGGCGGCAGGTGCGCAGGATATGGAAGTCGTGCTTCATCATGAGGTCGAAGACCTCGTTGACGGAGCCGGCGGTGCTGTTCTCGATCGGAAGGACGCCGTACTCACAGAAGCCCTGCTCGACGGCACGGAAGACACCCTCGAACGTATCGAAATAGTTGATGTTTGCATGCTTGAAGATGCGGTCTGTCGCAATCTGCTGGTAGGCGCCCTCGACTCCCTGGCAGGCAACGAAAGCCGTCGTGGGGAAGAGCGACGGGCTGGCGGCAAGCGCCGCCTCGATCTCGTCGACGATGGGCGTGCCACCTACGAGTGTCTTGCTCTGGCGTGCGCGAGAGGCCTCCATCAACAGGGACATGAGCACCTGGGCGTAGCTTGCGAGCTCGTCGGGCACGCGCTCGGCTGCCTCGGCGAGGATCGCGCGCTCGCGGGCCCGGTCGAGGACGGGCATCTTGTGCTCCGCCTTGTAGGAGGCGATGTCTCCGGCGGCCTCCATGCGCTGCTGGAAGAGGTCGAGTATCTGGCCGTCGATGGTATCGATGCGCTTGCGGATGTCTTTGATGTCTTCGGACATGGTGAGCTCCTCATAGATTGTTGACGCGAGACGCGCCGGGGGATTGGTCTGGCGATGGGGATGCCCCGTGCACGGGATATGGCACGGGGCTACGCAAATCGCTCCCCGGTCGCGGCCTGCGCAGGCCAGGCAAGCCAGCTGTCGAGCACGGCGAGGGCGGCGACGGCCTCGGCGACGGGAACGGCCCGCGGCGCGATGCAGGGGTCGTGCCTGCCGCGGACCTCGAGGGTGGCGGGCTCGAGCGCGATCATGTCGACCGACTGCTGTGCGCGGGCGATGGACGGCGTCGGTTTGACCGCCATGCGCAGGACGAGCGGGGCCCCCGTGGTGATACCGCCGAGGTTGCCACCGGCGTTGTTGGTGAGCGGGTAGACGGCGCCGTCCTTGATGCCGTAGGGGTCGTTGTTGTCGCTGCCGCGCCTGCGGGCGGCGTCGAAGCCGGAGCCGAACTCCAGACCCTTGACGGCGGGTATCCCAAAGACGGCGCGGGCGATGGTCGATTCGATGCCGTCAAACATAGGCGATCCGATGCCGGCGGGCAGACCGGTCACGACGCATTCCACGACGCCGCCGACGGAGTCGAGGTCCCTGCGGGCGCGTTCGATCTCGGCGAGCATGGCATCGCTGGCGTCCCTGTCGATGACGGGAAAGGTGGCGTGCCCGAGCGCCTCGACCTGGCGCGCGAGCAGGTCGGGTTGACGAGAAAAACGTGTGTCTTGTACCCCCGCAACCTCTAAGAGGTGTGCGGCGACGATGACGCCGCGTGTGGCAAGGAGCTGCTTGGCGATGCCGCCGGCGGCACACAGGGGAGCCGTGAGGCGTCCGGAGAAATGGCCGCCTCCTGCGACATCCTGATGGCCGCCCCATTTGACCTGAGCCGTCCAGTCGGCATGTCCCGGCCGCGGTATGCGGCGGAGCTCGTCATAGTCCCCCGAGCGAGTGTTTGTATTCTCGATCATCAGGGCAAGCGGGGCCCCGCAGGTCTCGCCGGCGGGGTTGAGCCCGGACAGAAAGATCACGCGGTCAGCTTCCTTGCGCGGCGTCGTCCAGGCGTCCTGTCCCGGAGCCCTGCGCGCCATGAACCGCGCAAGCGCCTCCTGGTCGATGGTGTAACCAGCGGGCAGCCCCTCGACGACGCAGCCGATGGCGGCGGAATGAGACTGACCCCACACGGTGACGCGCAGGGCGGTGCCTATGGTGGAGGGCATATTAGTCACTCCCCTCGGAGAGCCCGCGGACGATGCCGCCGAGCCCCTCGAAATCGTTGAAAAAGGCCGGATACGACTTTGAGACGCAATCGGCGCCAACTATGACGGTTTGGCCTGCGGCATGGGCGGCGAGCACACTGCCCATCATGGCGATGCGGTGGTCGTTTGCTGCGTCCACAGTGCCCCCGACCAAGGGGGACCCGCCGGTGACGTGCAGCTCGTCGCCGTCAATGTGCGCATCGACCCCAAAGGCCCTCAGCGTGGCGGTGACCGTCTCGAGACGGTCGGATTCCTTCAGGCGCAGGCGGCCTGCATTGGTGAGGCGCGTCGTGCCCTGTGCGCACGCTGCGACGGCGGCGATAGGCGGCACGAGGTCGGGTATATTGCCGACGTCGAGCGTCGCCGCGTGCAGCGCATCCGCTCGAACGGAGACCGCACCGTCCGTCTGGGATACCTGCGCGCCAAACGAGGCGAGTGCGGAAAGGATGGCCCGGTCGCCCTGGGCGCTCGTCGCCGAGAGGCCCCTCACGGCGACCGTGCTGCCCAGGGCATCGGCAGCAAGCCAAAAGGCCGCGTTTGACCAATCGCCCTCGACGGTGCAGACGCCGGGGGAGGCGAGCCGTCCCTCTGCCGGATCTATGTAGAACCGTCGGTATGCGGTACCATCTCGCTCCGCGCCGTCCGCATGCACTGCGACACCGAACGTCTTCAGGGCATCTATGGTGAGCTGTAGGTAGGGGGCCGATTGCACCGGCTCGCTTACCAGTATCTCGGTCGGCCGGTCGAGGAGCGGGGCCGCGAGCATGAGACCGGTCGCGTACTGAGAGGACACGTTGCCGGGCAGCACATAGGTGCCTCCCTCCAGTCGTCCCGAGACCGTGAGGGGAAAGACGCCCTGTGGACTCAGGTCACACCCATGACTGCGCAGCTCCTCATAGAGGGGCGAGAGCGGCCGCTCGGAGAGCCGGCCGTGACCCGTGAGGGATGCCCGGCATCCGAGGGCGCAGACGACGGGCAAGAAGAACCTGAGCGTGGAGCCCGATTCTCCGCAGTCGAGCAGGCAGCCCGTGTCCGCATTGCTGCCGCGCGGGTAGACGTCGAGACGCCCTGCCGAGCGGCAGACACGGGCGCCGAGTGCCTCGAGGCACCCCACGGTGGCATCGATGTCCTTGGAGGTGGTGTTGCAGTTGATGCATGTGGGAGCGTCGCACAATGCAGCGAGCATCAACATGCGATGCGCGACGGACTTCGAGGCGACCGCGGTCACGGTCCCCGAGAGCGTATGTTGTGCGATAACGGCCTGCATCCCCATCCAATCAGCTGTCTGCCGATGACTTTCTCACAATACCGGCAGACAAAAAAGAAGGGATTATCTGATTTAAGGAGCTGGAAAAGATTGCTGCGGGTCGGCGAGACAACCTGCCAGCAGGTCACAGGGGCAGGGAAATCGACGTGATGTGTCTCACACCTGAAACATCGCGTTGATAGGATGAGCCGCAACAAATTCTGACGTACTATGCCCGCATGCAGCCATGCCCGCAAGTAGCGTCGGCGAAATATGAAGGGGACCCAAATGATCGCAATCGTCAAAGAATCAGCTACTCCCGAGCAGCTTGACCATTTCATCACATGGATCGAGGGACGCGGCTACAAGACCAACGTCAGCCGCGGCGACAACGAGACCATCGTCGGCATCATCGGCGACACGACGCAGATCGACCCCTTCCTGCTCGAGTCCATGGACATCATCGAGCGCGTACAGCGCGTGTCGGAGCCCTTTAAAAAGGCGAACCGCAAATTCCACCCCGAGGACACCGTGATCGACTGCGGGCACGGGTGCCTGATTGGCGGGGGCCATTTCCAGGTCATGGCCGGTCCGTGCTCCGTGGAGGGCAAGAACCTGATCGAGATCGCGCGACAGGTCAAGCAGGCCGGCGCAACCATGCTGCGAGGCGGCGCATACAAGCCCCGCACCAGCCCGTACTCTTTCCAGGGTATGGGCGAGCGCGGACTGGACCTCTTGCTCGAGGCGTCTGCGGACACCGGTATGCCGGTCGTGACCGAGATCATGGACCCGCGCGACGTGCAGCTCTTTGTCGACAAGCGCATCGACGTCATGCAGATCGGCGCCCGCAACGCGCAGAACTTCCCCCTGCTCAAGGAGGTCGGCAAGACGGACATCCCCATCCTGCTCAAGCGTGGCATCGCCGGCACGGTCGACGAGCTCCTGATGGCCGCCGAGTACATCATGAGCGAGGGCAACGAGAAGGTCATCCTGTGCGAGCGCGGTATCCGCAGCTTTGAGACGCGTACACGCAACACCTTCGATATCAATGCCATTCCCGTCCTGCACAACCTCTCGCACCTGCCCGTGGTGGGTGACCCGAGTCATGCGACGGGCTACACCCGCTATGTGCGTCCCGCAGCCTATGCAGCGACGGCGGCGGGCGCCGACGGCCTCGAGATCGAGGTTCACAACAAGCCCTCCGAGGCCTGGTCCGACGGCGCGCAGGCACTGACGCCCGAGATGTTTGCCGACGCCATGAAGCGCATCGCCCTTATTCGCCAGGCGGTTACCGCCGACCTCGACGAGGAGCCCTCTCCTGAGCCCGGCTCTATGGATGCGCCGGTGCTGGCTGCGGAGAGGGGCGTCGATGCCTAGCGAACAAGAGAAATGCCCCGATTTCGTACCCGGACGCGTCGGCATCGTGGCGCTCGGCCTGATGGGCGGCTCATTCGCGAAGGCGCTGCACGAGGGAGGGCGTGAGGTCTACGCCTGGAACCGCACGCACTCGACTCTGGAGCTGGCGGAGATCGACACCGTCGACGGCGAGCTGACGGATGACGCCATCGGGACCTGCGAGATGATCATCCTCTCGGGCTATCCGCAGTTTTCCATCGACTGGCTGACGGCAAAGGCGCCTTTGATCGCAGAGGGCGCCATCGTCATCGATACGGTCGGCGTCAAGCGCGTGATCTGCGAGCGGTGCTTCGCGATCGCGGATGCGTACGACTTCCATTTCGTCGGCTGCCACCCGATGGCGGGCACGCAGTACTCGGGGTACGCACACTCGCGTGCCAATATGTACCACGGCGCCCCCATGGTCGTCGTGCCGCCGGCACATATGGACGATATCGATCGTGCAAACCTGCTCGAGCGGATGAAAGACCTACTCGCTCCCTGCGGCTTCGGCTCCTGGAAACTCGCGACGGCGGCTGAGCACGACCGCATGATTGCTTTCACGAGCCAATTGGCGCACGTGGTGTCAAACGCCTATGTCAAGAGTCCCACGGCGCAGTCGCACAAGGGCTTCTCCGCGGGCTCCTACAAGGACCTGACACGTGTCGCGCGCCTCAACGCCACGATGTGGACCGAGCTTTTCCTCGACAACAAGGACAACCTCTCCCAGGAGCTGGGGGCGCTGATCGGGCGCCTGCAGGAGTACAAAGACGCCCTGGACGCAGGCGATGCCGAGAGGCTGCACGACCTGCTCGCCGAGGGCGATCGGCTCAAACGTGAGGCGGAGGGTCGATGAAATCGGTAGAGGTCAGCACGGCGCAGCGCTCCTACAAGGTGTGCGTAGGGCGCAACATCCTGGGGGAGACGGGGCGTTTTGCCCGGACGTCGGCGGGAGGCAGGAGGGCGATGCTCGTATCGGACTCCCATGTGATGCCGCTGTACGGCCGGAAGGTGCGCTCATCGCTCGAGGCTGCGGGCTACATCGTCTCTGAGGTCACCGTGCCTGCGGGCGAGCAGACCAAAAACATGGGGGAGCTCGCCAAACTGCTCGAACGCATCGCTGAGGCGGGCCTCGGGCGTGACGATGTCGTCGTTGCGCTCGGAGGCGGCGTTGTGGGTGACCTCGCGGGCTTCGCTGCTGCCACCTATATGCGCGGCATCCAGGTGGTGCAGGTCCCGACCTCGCTTCTGGCCATGGTCGACTCGTCCGTGGGCGGCAAGACCGCCGTCGACCTCGCCGCTGGCAAGAATCTCGCGGGCGCCTTCTGGCAGCCGTCGTCTGTCGTGGCGGACGTCGAGGCGCTGCGGACGCTGTCGCCTGCGCTTTTCCGTGATTCGGTCGGCGAGGTCATCAAATACGGCGTGATGAGCGACCCCGAGCTCTTTGAGTCGCTCGAGCGGCAACCGCTGGACCTGGGCGACTTCGACCGCATCGGAGACGTCGTGCTGCGCAACGTCCGCACCAAGCGCGATGTCGTGGACGCAGACGAGCGCGAGGCGGGTCTCCGCCAGACGCTCAACCTCGGCCATACCATCGGCCATGCGATCGAGGCAGAGAGCTCCTATGCGCTCGGCCACGGCAGCTGCGTCGCTGCGGGTCTTTGCTGCATGGCGCGCGCGTGCGCGCGAAAAGGGCTCTGCGGCGACGAGACGGCACGGCGTATCGATGCCGTGGTGGCCGCCCATCGCCTGCCCACAGGCACCTCTGTCTCGCCCGACAAACTCTACCAGAGGTCCCTGGCGGACAAGAAGCGCCACGGTGACCAGATAAACATCGTCGTGGTGCGCGATATTGGCTCGGTGGAGGTGCGCCGGGTCCCGCTGGAGGAGTATCGTACGTACATAGATCTCGGCTGCGCGCCGCTCTAGATTCCTGTTTCACCGAGCGTTTCGTGCGCCGTCACCGAGATGTAAAGAAACGACCCCATACTGTCACGGTATGGGGTCGTTTGCCATACAGGTACGCGACCTGAGGAGTATCTGGTGCCCTCTGAGGGATTCGAACCCTTGACCTTCTGCTCCGGAGGCAGACGCTCTAATCCACTGAGCTAAGAGGGCGGACGTAAGGCATTATAGTAAAACGCGCGGGAAAAGCTAGACGAGGAAGGCGGCTAATTATGACGGTAGATGTAGAGAGCGTTGAATTCGCCACTGCGGTCAGTCAGGCGCGCAAGCCAAAGGCCCTGCGCGTGGGTGAGAAGACCTACGGGGTAGTGGACGTCAGCGGCATCCCCGACGCCGCCCGCCTGCCGCGCGCGCTCGTCGAGCTGCTGGAAAACTGCGTGCGACGCAGCGCGTCGGATGAAGAGGCCATAGAGTCCGCCAAGCGTATCGTCAGCGCCGGCCTCGCGGGCAGCCAGGGCGAGGAGATCTCCTTTATGCCGGCGCGTGTGCTCTTCCAGGACTTTACCGGGGTGCCCGTCTTTGTGGACTTTGCCGCGATGCGAGACGCCATGCGGGCGCGCGGCGGCGACCCGGCGAATGTCTCGCCCCGCATCCCCTGCACCCTGATCGTCGACCACTCCGTCATCGCCGACAAGGCGGGCTGCCCCGAGGCCGAGGAGTACAACCGCGTGACCGAGGCGCGGCGCAACAGCGAGCGCTTCGCATTTCTCAAGTGGTCGGCTAAATCCTTCGACAACGTCAAGATCGTCCCGCCCGGGCAGGGCATCTGCCACCAGCTCAACATGGAGCGCATCTCCGAGGTCGTCACGACCGACGCGCTGGCCCAGGGAGACGTTCCCGTCGCCTGCTATGACACGCTCGTCGGCACCGACTCGCACACGACCACGGCAAACGGCCTCGGCGTGATGGGCTGGGGAGTCGGCGGCATCGAGGCGGAGGCCGCAGCGCTCGGACAGCCGATCAGCATGCTGGTGCCGCCGGTCGTCGAGCTGCGCCTCACGGGCAAGCTGCGTGACGGCGTGTCGGGCATGGACCTGGCGCTCACCGTCTGCGAGCGCATGCGCGCCGCGGGCGTCGTCGGGTCGCTCATCGAGGTGACCGGCGACGGCGTCGAGACCCTTACGGCGACCCAGCGCGCCTGCGTCGCCAATATGACGCCCGAATACGGTGCGACGACCACGCTTTTCCCGGTCGATGAGCGCTCACTGGAGTATCTGCGCCTGACAGGCCGTAGCGACGAGGCCGTCGAGCTCGTCGAGCGCTACCTTACCCTGCAGGGCACCTTTGGCAAGACGACAGACCGCGTCTACGCACGCACGATCGAGATAAAGCTCGACGACGTAGTATGGTGCCTCGCCGGTCCCTCGCGCCCGCACCGCCGCGTCGATATCGCCGGCCTTCCCGTGCGTTTCGAGGAAGAGTCGCAGAAGCACGGGCACGAGCCGCACACCACCTTCACGGTGCACATCGGTACCGCCGACTACGAGCTGGCGCAGGGCGCCCTCGCCATAGCCGCCATCACGAGCTGCACGACCGCCACCGACCCCGCGATGATGGTGGCCGCAGGGCTGCTCGCCAAGAAAGCAGTCGAGCGGGGCCTGACCCCCAAGCCATGGGTCAAGACGATCCTGGCGCCCGGCAGCCGCGCCACGACCCTGCTGCTCAACCGTTCCGGTCTTTCTGACCCCCTGGCCAAGCTGGGCTTCTATACCTGCGGCTTCGGCTGCATGAGCTGCATCGGCAACTCCGGACCCCTGGCCGCGGACATGCAGCGTGCGGGAGGGGAGCAGGAGCTCGCGAGCGTGCTGTCCGGCAACCGCAATTTCGACGGCCGCATCTCGCCATACGTCGCGCAGAACTACCTCAGCCAGCCGGCGCTGGTGGTCGCCTACTCCCTCGCCGGCACCATCGATATCGACCTCACGACCCAGCCGGTCGGGATCGGTGCCGACGGCCAGCCCGTGATGCTGTCCGAGCTCATGCCGACCGACGCCGAGATCGCCCAGGCGCTCGCATCCTCGCTGACCCCCGACCTCTACACGCAGGGCACGGCCGCCCTCTTTGACGGCTCCAGGGAGTGGAACGAGCTCGCGGCGGAGCCCTCTGCCACCTTTGCGTGGGACCCCGATTCCACGTATGTGCGCTGTCCGTCGTATTTCGACGACGCGATCAAGACGGATACGATCGACATCCACGGTGCACGTGCGTTGGCACTGCTGGGAGACTTTGTGACGACCGACCACATCTCACCCGCTGGCTCCATCGCGCCGGACAGCGAGGCGGCAGCCTACCTGTACGCTCACCATGTGGATGACGCCGACTTCAATACCTACGGCAGCCGCCGCGGCAACCACGAGGTCATGATGCGCGGCACGTTCGCCAACGTCCGTCTGAGCAACGCCCTCGGGGAGGGTAAGCTGGGCGCCTGGACCCGTGACTTCACGACGGGTGAGCTAGCCAGTATGTACGCGGCGTCGGTCGACTACCGCAAGGAGGGCATCCCCGCCGTGGTCGTCGCCGGCAAGATGTACGGCTCCGGCTCCAGCCGCGACTGGGCCGCAAAGGGACCGGCTCTGCTGGGGGTCCGCGCCGTGCTCGCCGAGAGCTTCGAGCGCATCCACCGGTCCAACCTGGTGCAGATGGGCATCGTGCCCCTGCAGTTCGACGAGGGGCAGGGGGCGGCGTCGCTCGGGCTCGACGGCACCGAGGAGTACGATATCGCGCCGCTCGACCTCGCAGAGGTGGCGGCGGGCGCCCGTCGCGTGGACGTCAAGGCGACCCGTGGCGACGGCAGTGTAGTGAGCTTCGCCTGCACCGTACGCATCGACACGCCAACGGAGGCATCGTATATGGCATCGGGCGGTATCCTGCCCTATGTTCTCGACGAGCTGTGCTAGGCTACATATCTACGTGCTCTAGAAAGTAGATGAAACGAGGAGGGGAGCGCGTTGATTTGCCCTAATTGCGGCACACACATACCTGACGATGTGCAGCGCTGTCCCGCTTGCCATTACGACCTGCTGATGACAACCAAGCTTCCCCGCCTTGAGGGCACCTGGTGCTCTCATTGCGGGGCGCTTGTTCCCGAGGGCATGGACGCCTGTCCGAGCTGCGGCATGCCGGTTGCGCCTTCGCGGCATATGAAACAAGAGCAGGCTGCCCAGCCCGCACCGGAGGCCCAGGAGGAACCCGCCTCCGCCATCGACCAGCTCATCCCGCATGTCGAGGACGTCCCGGAGGATGCCGAGGAGCCAGGCGAGGAGGTACTCTCAGCCGAGGAGACCCATGCTATACCGCGTATCGTGAGCGCCGTCCCCGCGGGCCCCGACGAGGGAGGCCCCACGGAGGAAAACGACCACATGCCGCGCACGCGCGTCTCCATCGTCGCCGCCATCGCGTCGCTCATCATCGTCGGCGGTTCGATACTGATGATCGCGCACCCCTGGAACGCGGAGCTCTACTCCACGAAGGCGACCAAGCCAGCGGACACCTCGATGGCGGGATATCCCGGCGAGGTCAGCTCGCTCAGGGGCCAGGACAGCCAGGGCAGCTCCGGCAGCGATGCGCAAGACGGACGATCCGGGGACGAGTATTCCTACGACCAGTTGACTGATATGTACAACCAGCTGGGCGACATTGAGGAAAAGCTCGAGCAGAGCCAGTCCGACCTGGAGGAAGTCGGGTTGAGCGGCGACCAAGACGAGCGCGATGCCAAGGCAGAGGAGCAGAAGGCTATCGCCAACGACCTTTCCAACCTCATCGCCGATATCGGTGAGACGGATGTGTCGTCCGGTACCTATGCCGATACCGTCAAGAACCTCGGGACCCTGGGCAGCTGGCTGCGCAACTGGTCGGACTCGTTGACCGAGGCCTGGAGCCGCTCGACGGCGTCTGCAGACCCCTCCTCCGAGAAGGACTATATCCTGAGCCCTGTGTCTACCGGCGAGGGGGAGTCGCAGAAAAATTCCTATCAGCAACTTTTTGATACAAATTACAAGGACTGGGAGCCCAAGGCACCGCAGTCCTGACGGATTTGTCCTGTCTGCCGAATATGTGAAACAGACGGCCTGCTGGTAGAATCAACAAGATACGTAATTGTTCGGGTCATGTGCGAGGAGATAATAGATGGGATTTTTCCTGGAGCCGCTCTACACCCCCGCGTACAAAATCGCGGGTGACGAGGTCGCTGTCTTTACCACCAACAAGGGCGTGATCCGTGCCAAGCTCGACGGGGAGGGCGCCCCGATACATGTCGCGAATTTCTGCGAGCTTGCCGAGTCCGGCTTTTACGACGACCTGAAGTTTCATCGCTATGAGCCCGGTTTTGTCATCCAGGGCGGCTGCCCCAATACCCGTTCGATGACCTCCGAGGACGTCGCTGCTGGCAAGATCGGTGAGGACGGCATGCCGGGCACCGGTGGCCCCGGCTACCGTATCAAGCACGAGTACGATACCAACCCGCGCAACTCCCACGAGGACGGTGCGCTTGCCATGGCACGGGCCCAGAATCCCGATTCGGCCGGCTCGCAGTTCTATTTCTGCCTCGGGGCACAGCATTTCCTCGACAGGGGGTACACCGTATTCGGGCAGACGGTCGAGGGCAAGGATGTCGTCGACAGCCTTCGCGCGGGCGACGTCATTGAATCCATCCGCATCGAGCACGCTGCAGACTGAGGGTACGGTAGTGTGCTGATCTGCACCTGCGATGAAGTAAGGAGCGTCACGCTGTGAATCAAGAAGCTTTCAACGCCGGTAAGGCTGCATATCAACAGGGCAATCTCGTCGAGGCGGCGGCACAGCTGGTGGCCGCCAAGCAGCCGGGGGAGGTTTCCGGCCAGATCGACCACCTCCTCGGCAACTGCTACATGCGTCTCGGGCGCTATGACGAGGCCGCGAAGTGCTACGCGGACGCGCTGCACGATTCGTCGTACGGCCAGTCCGGCGCGCTCGCCTGCAACCGTGGCCGTGCCCTTCTTGCCGCGGGCAAGCCGCAGGAGGCGATCGCCTCGCTCACGATGGCGACCAAGGACGCCTCGTACGCCACCCCCTACAAGGCATACCTTGCGCTCGGCAGCGCCTACCAGACGCTCGGGGACGCCCGCAACGCCGGCGTGGCCTACCGCAACGCGGCCATCGACGAGGGCAACCCCCGTCCCGCCGGTGCGCTCACAAAGCTCGGTGACTGCTTTATGAAGATGGGCCGTGCGGTCGACGCCATCGAGGCGTATCGCACCGGCCTGGACTTTGCAACCCCGGCAGACGATCAGAACGCCATCTATGCTTCCATGGGCCTCGCCTATGTCGCCGCCAACCGCCTGCCCGAGGCGGCGGACGCCTTCGCACGTGCCGTCGCGGACGGCACCTATCAGCTGTCCCCCGAGGAGCGCGCGGCAAACGAGGCGGCCAGCAAAGCGCTTGCCGCCAAGTCCAACGGCCCCTCCGAGACCGACGCGCTGCTCGCGGCCGCCGGATACGGTACGGCTGCCAATGTGGACCCCCTCGACCCGCTGGGCAAGTCCGGTGAGTTCATGCCGTCGCCTGAGGACACGGGCTTCTTCTCCGTCTCCGAGGAAGATCTGGTTGCAGAGGACAAAAAGGCTCGCAAGGTGCATCGCAAGAAGAAGCACACGGGTCTCAAGGTGTTTTTCGTCTTCCTCATCCTGATCATCCTGATCGGCGGAGGCGGTGCCTACGCCTACTACAAGGGGTACGGATGGCCCACCGCCGAGAGCGTCTCGACCGAGCTTTTCGAGACCGCCTCCGAGGGCGGCGACATCTCGTCGTATTTCTCCGGCGCAGTCTCTGCGTCGACTCGCGAGCAGATCCAAAACACCCTGCCTGCCAATGTCGAGAATGTCGAGGTCAAGGGCGTCGACCGCAGCATGGAGAAGAGCACAGTGCTGGTGACGGTCACCTTTACGGACAAGGGCACGCAGAGCTACAAGGTGTCGCTCGTGCGCGTCGACTTCTCCTGGAAGGTCGGAGCAGTCGAGACCGTGTATGCTTCTCAGGACGGGCAGACGGCCGCCATCGACAACGGGTCGGCGGCGGCAGCCACGGGCACCCCCACGGATGCGGGTGCCGATGCCGCGGCTGAGACCGCCGACAGCTCCACCGAGGGATAGCGCCATCCAGTGGGGTAGCTTCACGCGTCTCGGCCGGATGATTTGATCGCAAAGGTAGGTAAGATGTCATTTCTCGACAACTTCTTCGGGGAATACAGCGGAGATCTCGCCATCGACCTGGGTACCGCGAATACCCTCGTTGCGGTGCGCGGGCAAGGTATCGTCATCAACGAGCCCTCGGTCGTCGCCATCGATAAGAGCGAGGACCGTGTGCTCGCGGTCGGCATGGATGCCAAGCGCATGATCGGTCGTACGCCCGGCAGCATCGTCGCCGAGCGCCCGCTCAAGGACGGTGTCATCGCGGACTTCGATGTCACCGAGGTCATGCTGCGCTATTTCATCGAAAAGGCACGCGGGTCCCAGACGCGCCAGTATCCGTGGTCGCCCCGCCCCCGCGTGGTCGTCTGCGTGCCCTCCGGTGTAACGTCGGTCGAGAAGCGAGCCGTATTTGAGGCAACGATACAGGCAGGCGCGCGACAGGCGTACCTGATCGAGGAGCCGATGGCAGCGGCGATCGGCGCCGACCTGCCCATCGAGGACCCGACGGGCTCCATGGTCGTGGACATCGGCGGCGGCACCACCGAGGTCGCCGTCATCGCCATGGGCGGCATCGTCGTGTCGCAGTCGATCCGTACCGCCGGCGACGAATTCGACCAGGTCATCCTCGAGCACGTCCGCGATGCCTACAACCTCTCCATCGGCGAGCGCACCGCAGAGGACATCAAGATCAAGGTCGGCTCCGCGGCGCCTCTGGCGGAGGAGCTCGACGTCGAGGTCAACGGCCGCGACGTGATGAGCGGGCTGCCCAAGACCGTGCGCATCGAGAGCGAGGAGATCCGCCGTGCACTCGACAAGCCGCTCGACGACGTGACGAAGGCCGTCAAAGACGCGTTGGACATCACCCCGCCCGACCTGGCGAGTGACCTCATGTACTACGGCATCCTCCTGACGGGCGGCGGCGGTCTGTTGCGCGGTCTCGACCAGCGCCTGCGCGACGAGACGGGAGTGCCCGTCAACGTCAGCCCGACCGCCCTGGAAAACGTGGTCAACGGGTGCGCGAAGGTACTCGAGGCCAATGCCCTGACCGGCGGTTTCGTCCAGAGCGCCAGCTAGTAGGGAGCGCAGATGCCTCAGCTTGGTGGCGGCGGACTGGGCACGCCAACCCAGCTCAAGCGCAAAAGCCAGGACAACGGCACCCGTCTTGCCATCGTGCTCACGGTGGTCAGTCTGGTGCTCTTCACGTTGAGCAGCCGCGAGGCGGGCTCGGGTCCCATCTCGGCCGTCCGCAGCGGTGTGACTATCGTCACGACGCCCGTCCGTGCGGTCGGATCGCTCGTCTTCACGCCGTTCCACGGGCTCTCGAACGTCTTTGCCAACCTCACGGCAGACCAAGAGACGCTCTCGGAGCTGAAGGAGCGCAACAAGGAGCTGACGGCCCGCAATGCCGAGCTGGAGGAGGCAGAGAAGACGGCGGAGCGCCTGCAGAACCTGCTCAACCTGCAGGACAGCTACAAGCTCCAATCGACCGCCGCACGCATCATTGCCTCATCCTCTGATTCGTGGAGCTCGACGGTGACGATAGACAAGGGCACCCTGTCGGGAGTGACGGTCGGCATGCCTGTCACCGACTCCGCCGGCGTCATCGGCCAGACGATCGAGTGCGGACCGACGTCCTCGGTCGTCCGTCTGCTCGACGACGAGAACTCCAGTGTGTCCGCGATGCTGCAGGACTCACGTGCCCAGGGCATGCTGCATGGATCTGCGGACGGGACGGTCCACCTGACCCTCATAGGCACCGATCAGACGGTCAAAGCGGGCGACACGGTCGTGACGAGTGGCCTGGGCGGCGTGTTCCCCAAAGGTCTGCCGTTGGGTACGGTGACCAACGTCAGCAAGCGCTCAGGCGCCCTGTACCTCGAGATCGAGGTGCAGCTGCTCTCGACTACGGAAAACTACGAGGAAGTCCTGGTGATCACGTCCCTGACAGAGGGACAGGAAGCGACCTCGGAAGATATCGTGGCTGCAGATGCCCAGGACAGCGCGGCCGTGTCGGGTAGCGCTGCGTCTTCGGGCAGCGCCGAGACAGCGGGTAGTGTGGCTTCTGAGGGGACGGACGTCGAGGCTGGCGAAACAGACGAATCGGCGTCCGCGTCCGAGGAAACGAAAGGGGAGTAGGTAGACGCCTTGCAGGTACGGGATACCAATAAAAACAGGAGGAGCATCGGTGTGCTTGCGCTCGTCTGCGCATTTGTCCAGCTCGCCATCGCCCCGAATATCGGTGTCGGTGCAGGTCGCGCCAATATCGCCCTTGTTTTTGCCGGGTTGGTGGCCCTCTCGATCGGAGGGCGTACCGGTGTGGCCGCGGGTTTTTGTGCCGGACTCTTCTACGACCTCACGACAACCGGTCCGGTAGGTCTGATGGCCCTGCTGCTCACCGTGTGCGCTTACGTTCTGGGTACCGAGGAACACAATCGCCTTGCCGACGACCCCACAGGTTCCGTCACCACCTTTGCCATAGCGGACCTGTGCGTATGCCTTGTCTACCACATCACCATGCTGTTGGTCGGGCAGACGGATTCCATCGTCGAGGCGCTGCTGAGCAGGACGCTGCCGTCTTTTGTGCTGACGCTCGTGGCATTTTTGCTCTTTTGGTTCTTTACCTACCGTGGGACCGGTACGGGTCCGAGCACGATGCATGCCGGCAGGCACGGCGGCGGGCGCTATACCTTGGGTAAGCTGTAGGGGCTGAAATGAACCTCACCCTGCTCATCGTTGCCGTCGTCGGCGTCCTTGCTGTCGCGCTCGTGGTCATATTCATAGTATTCGGGCGCGGGGAGGGACGTTTTACCTTCGATATCGGAGGCGCTGCCCCGCGGGCCGAGGGCGGCAGCGACACCTCTGCCGACACCGGGTTCAAGGAACGCCTGACCGGCCTGGGTATTGCCGCGGTCGGTGTGATCGGCGTGCTGATGGCACGTCTTTGGTCCATGCAGCTCGTTTCCTCGGACGAGTACAACAGGCAGGCCGAGACGAACCGTACGCGTACCATCACGAAGAACGCGCCGCGCGGCCGCATCCTGGACCGCAACGGGGTGGAGCTTGTGACAAACCGGTCGTCGTTGACGGTGACGGCCGACTCCGACGTCGCCGACAACACTTTTGAGTGCCAGGTGCTTGCAAACCTGATCGGCATGCCCGCGGCAGCGGTGCGACGCAACATCCAGAACGCCTCCGAAGGTGCTCAGAGCATGCGCGTGGTGGCGTCTGACGTGTCGAGGCGCGTCGTGGCGGTCATCGAGGAGCGCCCGTACCTCTTCGACGGCGTATCGGTCGAAGAGCGGGCCGTCCGCCTGTATCCGCAGGGCAGTCTGGCCGCCCACGTCCTCGGATACGTAGGCACCATCACATCGGAGCAGCTCGAGGCGGACAGTTCGAGCAACGACGGGTCGGTGTCCTACCAATCGGGTGACACGGTGGGTCAGGCGGGCGTCGAGTACCAGTACGAAAGCGTGCTGCAGGGCGTCCGCGGCGAGCAGAACGTGTACGTCGACGCCGACGGCAACGTGCTGGACTACGCGAACGGCATCGAACCGCAGGCTGGCTCCGACGTGCAGCTCACCATAGACGCAAACGTACAAAAGGCGGCAGAGGAGTCCCTGGCAAGCACGATCGCCGAGCTGCAGGAGTCGCTCACGTACGACTGCAAATGCGGCAGCGTGCTGTGCATGGACGTGACGAACGGCGACATCATCGCCATGGCGAGCCTGCCCACGTACTCGCCCAACACGTTCGTCGGCGGCATCTCCGCCGACGACTGGGAGGCAATGTCTGGCGAGGAGGCCAAAAACCCGCTCCTGAATCGCGCGATATCCGGCCAGTACCCGTCCGCATCGACCATCAAGCCCCTGACCGCCCTAGCCGCTCTCAACGAGGGGCTTGCCACGGCCCAGTCCTCCTATATGTGCACGGGCTACTGGACGGGGTTCGGCAAGGACTACGGCCAGTATTGCTGGAACCACGACGGCCACGGTGCCATGACCATACAGACGGGCATCACGTTCTCGTGCGACGTCGTCTTTTACGAGATCGGCAAAGCCTTTTACCTGGCGGACTCCGAGGGCATGCAGGAGACGTTCCGCACGTGGGGCCTCGGTTCCAAAGAGGGGATAGACCTGCCAAGCGAGCTTGAGGGGCGTGTGCCCGACAAAGACTGGAAATGGAATTACTTCACGTGGGCCGCGGACGACGCGCGCACCTGGCAGGGCGGAGACAACACCAACCTCGCCATCGGTCAGGGCGACCTGCTTGTGACCCCGCTTCAGATGGCCTGCGTCTACGCCGCCATCGCCAACGGGGGCACCTGCTACAAACCCCACGTCCTCAAGAGCGTGCTGTCCCAGTCCGGTACGGGCACCGTGATCGAGCACAAAAACGAGGAGCTCCGCACCGTCAAGGAGGACGAGAGCTACCTCGACATCATCAAGCAGGGCCTCATTGGCGTGATCTACGAGGAGTCGGCCGCCCAGGCATCGCACTTCACCAACATGAAGGAAAAGGTGGCCGGCAAGACCGGTACGGCGGAGATCGCAAACGCCTCGGAGCCTACCGGCTGGTTCATCGCCTATGTGCCGGCCGACAATCCCAAATACGTCGTCGCGTCATGTATCGAAAACGGTGGTTTCGGCACATCGTCGGCCATGTATGTCGTACGCGACGTGATGGGCGCCCTCTACAACGAACCCGATACCTCCACCGAAGTGAGCGATGGTGACCGATAGATGGATGTGAAGGCAAACGTCAGCGCAGCCGCCGGAGACGTGCTCGGCAAGATAGGCACCGTGTTCGGCAGGGGCGGCTCTGCCGCCAACACGCGCAAACCAGGCAAACACGGGGTACTTTCGGAACTCTACCTGGGCAACCTCGTGCCCGTGCTCCTGCTTGTCCTGTACGGCACCATCGTTATCTGGTCCGCATCGCTCACCATCGCGGAGGCGTCGTTCCCCCGCCACCTGATCGGCATAGCCCTGGGGCTGGTGGCCGCCGCCCTGGTCTGGCGGGCGGACTACCGCGTGATGCAGCCTGCGAGCACGATCCTCTTCATCGCGATCATCGTCCTCATCCTCCTGCCAAAGGTGCCTGGCTTTGGGTACTCAGCAAAGGGTATGACCGGCTGGGTGCGTATACCGCTGATAGGGCTGAGGTTCCAGCCGTCGGAAATCGTCAAGGTCCTCACCATCTTCCTCATGGCTTCGCTCGGCGCCCAGTACAACGGCAAGGTCGAATTTCTGAACGACTACGTGAAACTCTGCGGCGTGCTCGCGGTGGTCTTCCTTCTCATGATCACACAGGACCTGGGTACCGGCCTGATCATCCTAGTGGTCGGTGCCTCCATCATCATCATGTCGGGAGCGCGCCGTAGCTGGGTGCTGGTGACAATAGGCATCATTGTCGTGGGAGCGACGCTCGTGGTCGGGCTCTCGCTTGCAGACGGAGTGCCCAAAGCCCTGAAGATACTCAAGGAATATCAGCTCAACCGCCTGATCGTCTTCGTCGATCCCTCGGTGGACCCGACGGGAGACGGCTACAACCTCCAGCAGGCCAAAATCGCGGTCGGCTCCGGCGGACTCCTCGGCAAAGGTATCGGCAACGCGACCCAGGCGGGTTCTGGATTTCTGCCCGAGGCCCATACCGACTTTGTGTTTGCCCTCCTGTCGGAGGAATTCGGCTTTGTAGGCAGTATCGCGCTGATGCTGCTCTTTGCCTGGGCGATTCTGTCCGTCGTGGCCCTCGCGCAGCGACTGGACTCTCCGTACGCAAAACTGATATTGGCCGGCATCGCGACCATGTGGATGTTTCAGCTGTTGCAGAATGTGGGTATGTGCATCGGTATCATGCCCATCACGGGCATCCCGCTGCCTTTCATCAGCTTTGGATCCTCGTCCATGGTGGTGCAGCTGACGACGGCCGGTATCGTCCAATCCGTCTGGCATCACAGGCCCAAGTCCGCGTAACGGCCCGGCCAACGAATCGCGCAAATCAGAACATGAACTCGTCGACATAAAACGTATCGAAATAACAAAAGGCCCGCTGCGTGCAGCGGGCCTTGCTAATCGATATCCGGGATAGACGCTACTCGGCGGGAACGACGTTGACGACGTGCTTTGCGCCCTTCACAAACTGGACGGTGCCGTCCTGCAGGGCGAAGAGGGTGTCGTCCTTGCCACGGCCCACGCCCGTGCCCGGGGTGATGTGGGTGCCGCGCTGACGGACGATGATCTGACCGGTCTTGATGGCCTGACCGCCGTAAATCTTGGTGCCGAGGCGCTGGGCGTTGGAGTCGCGACCGTTGCGCGAAGACGCCTGACCTTTCTTGTGTGCCATGATGAAACCTGCCTTACCTGAGGAATGCCGAACGATACGAGGGGG
This sequence comes from uncultured Actinomycetes bacterium, assembly GCA_900314685.1. Lineage (GTDB taxonomy): Bacteria > Actinomycetota > Coriobacteriia > Coriobacteriales > Atopobiaceae > Olegusella. The sequence continues at coordinate 119,813 of OMWE01000002.1, forward strand.
TGATTACGCGGGAATCTCGGTAATCTCGAGACGCGTGAGCTGCTGACGGTGACCGCGGGTGCGGTGATAGCGCTTACGCTTGTGGAGCTTGAAGACGAGAACCTTCTCGCCCTTGTGCTGGTCGATCACCTCAGCGGTGACCTTCTTGCCCTCGAGCTCGGCGGGATCGACGACGGTCTTGTCGTCATCGGCAAGCATGAGGACGTCGAGGCTGACCTTGTCGCCAGGCTGCGCGTCGAGCTTCTCGACGTCGAGGACGTCGCCCTTGGCAACCTTATACTGCTTGCCACCAGTAGAAACGATTGCGTACATGTGAGAACCCTTCACTTACGGTGTTGGTGCAACGGCTATCCATAATACAAGCCATGACCTGCACAGTCAATGAAAAATACGCCTCACAACACCAACATGTCGCAAATTCAGCAGATATCTCATACCAGATATCGCGTGTTGAGCAGATGGTTGCGCGATTAATAGGTAATATAGCCCGTTTCTGACGCAGGTGGCTCGGCTACCGGCAAGGTAAAGGCCTCGCGCTGGAACGTCTGCGCGGTATCGGCGGAGATGGCCTCCCTGGCTTTGCCGACCGTCTCGGCGAGGGTGCCGTCGTGGGCGGCGACGATGAGACGGGATGTGCCGACGGTGCCCGCAAAGGCAAAGACGGCCCGCGACACCCAGTTGCCGACGGGCAGTATACCGTCGACGAGGCGGGCAAAGGCGCGCCAACTGACGCCCGCGGCGAGCACGAGCGCTACATCGAGTGCGGTCTGTGGGGAGAGCGCGTCGCCGTATGCAGCGGCGATGTCTAGCGCGAGCTTCGCCTGATTGGCGGTCATGATGGGGAAGTCGGAACCGTGGATGACGTCGACAGCGCCGACGGCGGCGTTCTGAGCGGCGCATCGCGCCGCAAGCGAGTTGACGAGCACGGGCCGGCAAAAGGGGAAGTTCGCCGCCATGGCGATGGGTTTGTCCGTCGCGTCGATGAGCCAGCGGGCCAGGCGGTCGGCGAGGCGTGACTCGTCGGACACGACGATCTCGGAGACGAGGGCGCCCACCTCCTCGGGCAGATCGCCGATGGCGGGGAGCTCCACGGCGCTTTGGGCGACCAGGGCGACGGGCACGCCGGCACGGGCGCGCGACAAGGCCAGCACGCCGATGGCGCGGGGGTTCGAGCCGACGAGATACAGGACGGCATCGCGCTTGTTTGGCGCGTCGGAGGACGCGTCGGCGTACGAGAGCACGCGGACGGCGGCGCTGGGCTGCTCCGCCACAAACGCGTCGCGCACGACGAGGACGTTCTCGCGCGGGGCCCCGTCGTCCACCACGACCGCGATGTCCACGCCCTCGGTGCGTTTTTCTTCCGCGGTCTTGCCGGCACCCAGCACATCGAGAAGGCGGGAAACGGAAAAGCTGCTTTTCTGAGACATCGCGCTCCTTCAGTCATCGTTTTACGAAGCACATTCTACCCGCAAACCCGAAAGACTTGACATGGCGTAGTACCATAGAGCCTCAAAGGAGGTACCCGTGGCTAGCAACTTTACCGATATGTCGAGGATTTGCGTGTGCGGAGGCGACGGCGGCGCGGGCTGCATGTCGTTCCGGCGCGAGGCCCATGTCCCCAAGGGCGGGCCAGACGGCGGCGACGGCGGGCGCGGCGGCGACGTCGTGCTCGAGGCGGACGCGCAGCTCTCCTCGCTGATCGACTACCGATTCAAGCACCATTTCAAGGCGGAGCGCGGCACCCACGGCAAGGGGGCGCGCCGGCACGGCAAGGACGGCGAGGACCTCGTCCTGCGCGTGCCCCTGGGCACCGTCGTCAAGGAGCTCGACCCGCAGACGATGGAGCCGCGCTGGCAGATCGCCGACCTGACGGAGCCGGGCGAGCGTGTGGTCATCGGCCCCGGCGGCCCCGGCGGCAGGGGCAACATCCATTTTGTGACGTCCGTGCGCCGCGCGCCGGCTTTTGCCGAGAAGGGCGTGCCCGCAAAGGAGCACTGGATCGAGCTCGAGATGAAGCTCATGGCCGACGCGGCGCTGGTGGGTATGCCGTCCGTGGGCAAGAGCTCCATCATCGCGCGCATCTCCGCCGCCCGGCCCAAGATCGCCGACTACCCCTTCACGACGCTCGTGCCCAACCTGGGCGTCGTGCGCGCACAGGACGGCAAGTCCTTCGTCGCGGCGGACGTCCCCGGCCTCATCGAGGGCGCGGCGGAGGGCAAGGGCCTCGGCCACGAGTTCCTGCGCCACATCGAGCGCACGGCGCTCATCCTGCACGTCGTGGACGTGACCGGCGGATACGAGGGGCGCGACCCCGTCGAGGACTACCACGCCATCAACGACGAGCTCGCCGCCTATGCGGAGGGCCTGGCGGAGCGGCCCCAGATCGTGGTCGCCAACAAGTGCGACCTGCCCGGCACCGAGGACGCCGTCGTGCGCCTCGCCGAGGCGGCGGCCGCCGACGGCAGGCCCTTCTTCGCCGTGTCCGCGGCGACGGGGCTCGGCCTCGACGCCCTGGTCGCAAAGACGGCCACGGAGGTCGCGAGCCTGCGGTCGGCCATCACGGCGGGCGAATCGGTCGCAGAGCTCAACGCGCGCCTCGAGCGAGAGCGCCACCAGCGCGACATCGCGACGGTCATCACGCGCGAAGAGGCGCGTGCCTGGCGCGTGACGGGCGACGCCATCGAGCGCATGATCGTCCAGACCGACTGGGACAACGACGAGGCCATCGCCTTCCTGCAGCACCGGCTCTCGCGCTCGGGACTTTTCGACCGGCTGGAAAAGGCAGGCGTACGCGAGGGCGACGAGGTCCGTATACTGGGCTTCGCCTTTGACTACGAGGGCGAGTCGGGCGACTCTGCGGCATATGAAGACGAACTCGAGGACGAACCGAGCGACAAGGAGCCCATAGATGCCGACACCGATGCGTAAGCGTGGCATCGTAGTAGCCAAGCTCGGTTCCTCCACCCTGGTGGATGAGCGGTTTCGCATAGACCGCGACTTTGTGCGGTCGCTGTGCGACCAGATTGCCGCCCTCGTCCGCGAAGGGTACCGGGTGGTGCTGGTGTCCTCCGGCGCGGTCGCGGCGGGGCTCGACCGCTTGGGGTTCGAGAGACGCCCCAACGACATGGGCAGCCTGCAGGCCTGTGCGGCCGCCGGGCAGGTCGCGCTCGCCGAGGCGTACGGCGAGGTGCTGGCAGAGTACGGCATCAGCTGCGGCCAGGTGCTGCTGACCCGGCGCGACGTGATCGACCGCGACGGCTACCTCAACGCGCGCACGACACTCGAGAGCCTTATCGCGCTCGGCGCCGTACCCATCGTCAACGAGAACGACACGGTCTCGATCGCTGAATTCACCTTCGGCGACAACGACACGCTCGGCGCTATCGTGTCGACGCTGGTGGGGGCCGACCTGTATGTGATTCTTTCCGACGTCGACGGGCTTTACAGCGCCAATCCCTCCGTCGACAGCAATGCGCGACTGATTCCCCACGTGGCGCACATCGACGGTGACATCGTGGCGATGGCGAGCGGCAGCGCGCAGGGCGGCATCGGTACCGGCGGCATGTCGACCAAGGTCAGGGCTGCACGCGCGACCATGGCGGCAGGCATCCCGACGGTGATATGCCGCGGCCGCGCACCGCATGTGCTCGAGGACGTGGTGCACGGCAAGGGGATCGGCACGCGTTTCGAGGCGCAGGGCAACCAGCACGAGGCCTCCCGCAAGCTCTGGATCGGGCTCGCCGAGATACCGAGGGGGTCGATCACGCTCGACGAGGGCGCGCGCAAGGCCGTGGTGGAGAGGGGAGCCTCGATCCTGCCCGTCGGCATCGTGAGGGTGCAGGGGGAATTTGACGTGGGCGACGTTGTCAACGTCCTTGGACCCGACGGCGTCCTGCTCGGTCGCGGAGTCGTCAGGTACAGCTCGGACGACATGGTGCGCGTCCGCGGTCTGCGGCTCGACGTGATCGCGCGATTCCTACCCGACAAGGCGGGCGTGCCCGCCATCCATCGCGACGAGCTGCTCGTCTTTTAGGGGGACCCGCATGGAGATGCAGCGCATCGACCTCCCGGCGCTGGGGGAGGACACAGACCGTACGTATCGCCTGGGCATCATGGGCGGTACCTTCGACCCCATCCACAACGGGCACCTCGTGTGTGCCGAGTGCGCCTTCGATGCCCTGGACCTCGATATGGTCGTCTTTATGCCGGCGGGGTCGCCCGCCTTCAAGCAGGGCAAGCAGGTGTCGACGGGGGAGGACCGCTACGCGATGACGCTGCTCGCGACCTCGGACAATCCGCATTTCGTCGCGACGCGGTTCGAGGTCGACCGCCCGGGGGTCACCTATACGGCCGATACGCTCCAGTTGCTGCGCGACCTGTATCCGGACAACGTCGAGTTTTTCTTCATCACGGGTGCGGACGCGATCGCCGACGTCGTCGCGTGGCGCAATGCCGACCGCGTGGCGGCGCTCGCGCACCTGGTGGGGGCGACGCGTCCCGGCTACGACCTGGGCCGCGCCGAGTCGGCCATCGAGAGCTCGCCCTATGACTTTGACGTCACCTACCTGGAGGTCCCCGCCCTGTCTATCTCCTCCAGCTACCTGCGGGAGCGGGTGCGCGAGGGCAAGAGCCTGCGCTATCTCACCCCCGACCCGGTGACGGGCTACATCCACAAACACCAGCTGTACGGCGCCCGCGCCTCTCGCTACGGCGCAAGCAACGACCGCTATGGCATTCGATCGGGAGAAGGGCACAAAGATGGGCAAGCGTGACAAGGATACCGTCTCCTATACCCCTGAGCAGCAGGAGGAGCTCAAGCGGCTCGAGCATGCGCTCAGGGACCACATGAAAGAGGCCAAGCCCAAGCGCTACGCACACTCCCTGTCGGTCGCAAAGACGGCGGAGTCGCTCGCGGTGACCTATGGCGTCGACCCCTACCTCGCGCGCTGCGCGGGCACGCTGCACGACTGGTACAAGGTCCCGAGCAACGACGAGCAGATCGCCCGCGCGCGGGAGCTCGGCATCGACCTGGGCGTCGACCTCAGCCTGGTCGCAAACCTGCTCCACGGCATCATTGCGTCGCGCGACCTGCCCGCGCGGTTTCCCGAGCTGCCCGCTGAGGTCTGGCAGGCGATCGACCGCCATACGACGGGAGCCGCCGACATGTCGCCCCTCGACATGGTCGTCTTTGTGGCCGACGGCATAGAGCCGCTCCGGCGGTCCTCCCCGGGCATCGAAAAGACACGCAAGCTCGTCGGGGTGTCTTCGCTGGAGGACCTGTACTGGGAGTCCTTCACGGGCGGGGTCATCTACGTGTTGGAGACCGGGCGGTACCTCTATCCGGGCACGCTCGCTATCTACAATGCGCATGCCCTGCAAAGCCGGGGCGCCTAGCCGCGCGCGCGGCGGGGTATGATACATCCGACGCGTATCGTTTGAAAGGATCTGATCTATGGCAGCAACCCCCCTCGAGCTTGCACGCACGGCGGCCACGGCGGCAGACGACAAAAAGGCGACGGACATCGTCGTGATCGACCTCACACGCGATTCCGACGTGTGCGACTACTTTGTGATCTGCACGGCAAACAGCAAACCACAGGCCGACGCAGTGCTGGAGGCGGTGGAGGAGAAGGTCCGTCTCAACTGCAACGAGAAGCCGCTCTCCGTCGAGGGCCGTGCGGGCTCCAACTGGACGCTCGTCGACTACGGCGCCGTCGTCGTGCATGTCTTCCGTCCCGAGACGCGTGACTTCTACCGGCTCGACCGCCTGTGGGGAGACGCGCCGCGCGTCGACTTTGGCCTCGAGGGGCAGGCCGGTCAGGCGGCTGAAGCTGAGTAGTCGGTCGACACATCGTTTCGGGCTGTCGGCCATAGAGTGGCGGGGGCCGGCGATCGGCCTTTTGGACCTGGACGCCTTTTTCGCGTCAGTCGAGATGCTCGACCATCCCGAGTGGCGCGGCAAACCACTGATTGTCGGCGGTTCCGCAGATAAGCGGGGTGTGGTGTCCACGGCCTCGTACGAGGCGCGCAAATACGGTGTGCATTCGGCGATGCCCAGCTACCAGGCCCGGCGCCTCTGTCCCAATGCCATCTGGACGCACGGACATTACGGGCGCTACCGCGAGGTGTCCGACCAGGTCATGGGGATACTGGTGGACGAGACGCCCCTGGTGGAGCAGGTTTCCATCGACGAGGCCTTTTTTGACGTGACCCCCGGACGCTACTCGCGCGAGAACCCCGTGGACATCTGCCGGCGCATCCAACAGAGGGTATCGGACCTCGGCGTCACCTGCTCCATAGGCATCGGCACCAACAAGACGGTCGCAAAGATCGCCTCGGAGCGCGACAAGCCGCGCGGGCTCACGGTCGTCCTGCCAGGCACCGAGGCCGCCTTTCTGGCCCCGCTGCCCGTCCGGGACATGAGCGGTATCGGCGGTGCCACGGGCAAGAAACTAGAGGAGCTCGGCATACACACGCTCGGCGAGCTTGCCGCGCAGGATCCCGCCGAGATGGAGCGCCTTTTCGGCGTGGCAGGGCCGCGCATGGTCGTGCGAGCCGGCGGGCGCGAGGCCAGCTCGGTCGCGAACCGCTACGACGAGGGGGAGCCCAAATCGGTCTCGAACGAGCGCACCTTTTCCAGGGACCTGACCACGCGCGAGGAGGTGCGTGCTGCCGTGAGGCACGTAGCCGCGCTGACGGGGACGCGGCTGCGCAAAAAGGGGCTGCGCGGCAGCGAGGTGACCCTCAAGCTCAAGTTCGACTTCAACCACACGCGTACCGCGCAGAGGCCCCTGGACGAGCCGACCGACGACGAGCACGTCTTTGGCAAGGTGGCGCTCGACCTGTTGGACGAGGTGTGGCAGGAGGGCACTCCCGTGCGCCTGGTCGGTGTCGGTGTCAGTGAGTTTCACGGGGCCAAACCGCGCCAGCTGTCCCTCTTCGACGAGGCCGACTACGAGCGCGACACCTCGGGCCGGGAAGAAGCACATACGAAGCGCGACCTGCGCAACCTCTCGGTCACGACCGACCTGCTCCGCCAGCGTTTCGGCAACGGCGCGGTCGCCTATGGGCACGACCTGCGGTTCCAGGAGGAGATGAGCGACACCCATCCGCGCGACAGGCACGACTATACGTGAGCGCGGTTCTTTACCCGAGCGTGACGGTGAAGGTGGTGCCATCCGCCTCGTTGCTCGCGGCGGCTATACGGCCGCCGTGCGCCTCGGCGATGCCCTTCGCGATCGCGAGTCCGAGGCCAAAACCACCCGTCGACCTGCTGCGCGCGGAGTCCGACCGGTAGAAACGGTCGAACACGTGGGCCAGGTCCTGCGCCGGGATGACCTGGCCGCGGTTGTTGACACGGAGCGTGATGCGGCCGCTCTCCCGCTTGAGCACGACGGTGACATCGCTGCCCGCGGAGGCGTACTTCACGGCGTTGTCGATCAGGATCTTGACGAGACGGTCGAGCCAGTCCCTGTCGCCGGTGATGCGGATGCCGTCGTCGATGTCTGTGACGATGGTGCTGCCCCTCTCGAAGGCGACGGCGTCGAATTCGAGTGCGGCGCTCTCCACGAGGTCCGAGAGGTCGACGTCCGACTTGTGCATGGCCTCGGCGTCGCCGGCGCGGGTCTCGTCGGTACGCGCGAGCTCGAGGAGGTCGGACACCAGGCCCTGCATCTGGCCGGCGGCGTCGACCGAGCTTTCCACCCAGCGCCGGTCCTGCTGGGGGAGCGCTTCGTCCTTTTGCAGGATGCCCATGTTGGCGGCGATCACCGCCAGCGGGGTCTTGAGCTCGTGGCTGGCGTCTGCGATGAAACGCCGCTGCTGCTCCCATGCCGCCTCGACGGGGCGCAACGCCCATGAGGAGACGAACCAGGCAATGACAAAGAGGGCGCCGAGCGCTACCAGCAGAGTGGCCACGCTGCCGATAGCCTGACTGCGCAGGGCGATCTCCACGTCCGAGGTGTCTGCGATGGCGATGGCAAAGCCGCCATCGGAGGTAGACTGCGCCGCCCATGCGACAGGCGTGTCGGGCAGCCTGCCCGCGGACCCATCGCAGGTGAGCGCTGCGGCGATTACGGAATCGAGCACGTCGGAGTCAACGAGTGCCGTGTCGTTGCTGGCGGCAGTCACGCTGCCGTCGGCATCGATGATCACCTTCGCGACGAGCCGGGCGCTCCTGCCCCGGTCCTCCTGGCCGCGCGGTGCGCTGCCGATGATGGGAACAAAGCCCTCGTCCTCGCCGAGCGCCATCTCGAGCGAGCGGTCGACCTGGTCCCACTGCGTGGTGTAGCTCTGCCAATACGAGCTGGCAAGCATGATGACGAGCACGGCACCGACAAGCGCCATGACGATGGCGACAAACTTGCGCCTGAGCGAACCGATCACGGCGCTACCTCACATGACCGAGGTCCTCGAGGCGGTAGCCGAGCATGCGCAGCGTGGTGATCTGCACGCCGGAGTGCAGGTAATGGATCTTCTTACGCAGGAAACTGATGTAGGCCTCGACGGAATTCTCGGTGGCCTCTGCATCGGAGCCCCACACACGGGTGAGGAGGTCCTGCTTGGAGAGGACGCGGGTCGGGCTCATCATGAGCGTGCGCATCACCTCGAACTCCTTGGAGGAGAGGTGTGCCGACCGTTCGCCACAGGCAAGGTCGTGCGTCGTCAGGTCCAGCACGAGGTCGCCAAACTTTGCCTCGTCGAGCATCAGGTCGCCGGAGCGGCGCGTGAGGGCGCGCACGCGGGCGAGCAGCTCTTCGTTCTCAAAGGGCTTGGTCATGTAGTCGTCGGCGCCGGCGTCGAGGCCGCCCACCTTGTCGGACGTGGCGGTGCGGGCGGTCAGCAGCATGACCGGGGTGGAGTCTCCGCCGTGGCGCAGGTCACGGACGATCTCCATCCCGTCCTTGCCGGGGAGCATGATGTCGAGGATCATCGCGTCGTAGGCGCCTGAGGTCGCAAACCGATACCCCGTCGCGCCGTCGTAAGCCACCTCCGTGTGATAGCCGGCGTCCTCCAGGATCTTGCATATCGCGTCGGCGAGGTTGCGCTCGTCTTCGACCACCAGTATGTTCATGATGCCCCCTTGATATATGGCAGGCTCTGTGGGATGTATCGAAAAAATCGTACCTGTTTGCCCTGAAAATCGCCTGAAAATTCGGACGTTGGCCGCCCGCTCGGCGACCAATCACCAATCGTTCACAAAAATCGCATCTTGATGGCGTGCCCGCGAGTCGTATAGTATCTTTTCGTTTGTGTGTGGCATTGCGGCGCAACCACTCCGACCACTTACATCCACACTGCGCCGCACGTATGGAGGAGTTTTCATTGGCAGTTAAGATTCGCCTGGCCCGTCACGGTGCCAAGAAGCGCCCGTATTACCGCGTCGTTGTCGCCGATGGCCGTATGCCCCGCGACGGCCGCTACATCGAGGAGGTCGGCCGCTACAACCCGCTGACCGAGCCCAAGACCATCCAGCTCGACCTCGAGAAGATCGACGAGTGGATCGCCAAGGGCGCTCAGCCGTCCAACACCGTCGCCCACCTCATCGACATCGTGCGCACCGGCGCCCCCGCCCCTGAGAAACAGCAGAAGCTCTCCAAGAAGGCCCAGGCCAAGGCCAAGGAGGCCGCCGAGGCTGCCGCCGAGGGCGAGGAGTAAACGATGGCCGGCGAATACGCCGACGACGCCCTTGAGCTGACTGACGATACCGCCGAGCTGCCCTCCGACAAGGTCGCCGACCTTGTGGAGTACATTGTCTGTGGCCTGGTTGCAGACGAGGACGCAGTGTCGCTGGATGTGACCGACCGTGAAGGCAGTGCCCTCATCGAGGTGAGCTGCGCCGAGGAGGATGCCGGCCGTATCATCGGTAGGCGCGGCCGCACAATCAAGGCGATCAGGACGCTCGCCCGTGCCCTTGGTTCCCGCGTGGGGACCTCGGTCGAGGTTGAGGTCGCGGAATAGTGCAGCGCAAGCGCTGGCGCCTTATCGCGCGTGTGGTGACAACACATGGCAGGAAGGGGGAGGTCGTGGTCGCACCCGTCCACGGCCTCCCTGTTTTGCTGTCGGAGGGCATGCGGGTGGCCTGCGTGCCCCCGCAGCTCCGTGCGGACCGGTATCACGATGTGCTGAGCGCAGCAGCCGACGGGGGACCGGGGCAGCGAGTCCTGCTCTCCGGCGTGTCGGACCTGAGTGCCGCCAAGGCCCTGGTCGGTACTTCGGTATTGGTCCCTGTGGACGACCTGCCTGCGGATATCGACACCGAAGGGCCCGAGGTCTGGTTCGACCGCGAGGTGCGCGACCGCCGCTACGGCATGCTCGGCACGATTGCCGAGGTCATGGTCGGCGGCGGCAACGACGTATGGGTGGTCGAGGGGCCATACGGCGAGGTGCTCATCCCCGTGGTAGATGCCATCGTGACAAACTGTCCCGCGGACGGCGTGATCGACGTCGACCTGCCCGACGGGCTCGTGGGGGAGTAGGGGGGACAAGACATGCGCATCGAGACACTCTCGGTCTTTCCGGACGTCTTTGCCTCCTACCTCGGAGCCTCGATGATGGGTCGTGCGCAGACAAAGGGCCTGCTCGATTTTGAGGCGTACGACCTGCGCGACTGGACGCACGACCGCCACCGCACGGTGGACGACGCCCCCTTTGGCGGAGGACAGGGCATGCTGATGAAGCCCGCCCCCATATTCGAGGCGGTGCGCGACATCTCCGCACGTCACGAGCTGCGGCCGCACGTGATCTTCTTCTCGCCCGTGGGCGCGCGCTTCGACGAGGCCGCCGCACGCCGGCTCTCGCACGAGGACCGCATCCTCTTTGTGTGCGGCCGCTACGAGGGCATGGACGAGCGCTGCTACGACCTCGCGGACGAGACGCTCTCGATCGGCGATTACGTGCTGACGGGCGGGGAGCTCGCAGCCATGGTCGTGACCGACGCCGTGGTGCGCCTCATACCCGGGGTGCTGGGCGACGAGATGAGTGCCGAGGACGAGTCCTTTGCGGGCGGCCTATTGGAGTACGCGCAATACACGCGACCGGCGGTCTACGAGGGCAGGGCTGTGCCCGACGTGCTGCTGTCCGGAGACCACGCCGCGGTCGACGCCTGGCGCAGACGCAACCAGATCGAGCGCACGGCCCTCTGGCGACCCGACCTCCTCGAGGGCGCCGATCTGACGCCGGAGGAGCGTGCATGGCTTGCGGAAAGGGGCGACTGACATGGCCAAGAGGTTCCGTGAAGACGCCATAGCGGAGGCAGAAGAGCCGCGCCGACGCATGCCGGGCTGGCTCGAGTGGGTGCTCGTCTTTGCGATAGCGATCGCGGCGAGCCTCCTGATCCGCCGGTATGTCGTGGAGTTCTACAAGGTCCCCTCGGCGTCCATGCTGGAGACCATCCTGGAGGGCGACTACCTCGTGGGCGAGAAGATCACCTACCGCTCGCGGACCCCGGAGGCGGGGGAGGTCGTGACCTTCGACGACCCGACCGGGCGCGGCGTCACCCTGATCAAAAGGGTCATCGCGGTCGGAGGTCAGACGGTGGACCTGCGCGACGGGGTCGTCTATGTGGACGGCGTTGCACAAGAGGAGGACTACACGCTGGGCAAGCCGAGCTATCCGCTCGACACTCAGGCGCCGGGCGTTACTGTGGAATACCCCTACACGGTGCCCGACGGGTACCTGTGGGTGATGGGCGATAACCGTACCAACTCGCTTGACTCGCGCTATTTTGGCGCTATCCCTGTGTCAAGCGTCACCTCGAGGGCGGTCTGGACCTACTGGCCGGTCTCGCGGTGGGGTGCGATGGAGTAAAGAAAGGCGAAGAAATGGGCAAGGAATCCCTCACGTTCCAAGACATGATATTGGAGCTCGAGCGCTACTGGGCGAGCAAGGGCTGCACCGTGATGCAGCCGTACGACAGCGAGGTCGGCGCCGGCACGTTCCACACCGCCACCACGCTGCGCAGCCTGGGCCCTGCGGCCTGGCGCACCTGCTACCCGCAGCCGTGCCGCCGCCCCGCCGACGGCCGCTACGGCGAGAATCCCAACCGCCTGCAGCACTACTACCAGTTCCAGGTGCTGATCAAGCCGAGCCCCGCCGACTCGCAGGAGCTCTACCTGGGGTCCCTCGCGGCCATCGGCCTAGACCCCGACGAGCACGACGTGCGCTTCGTCGAGGACGACTGGGAGAGCCCGACCCTGGGCGCCTGGGGCCTGGGCTGGGAGGTCTGGATGGACGGCATGGAGGTCACGCAGTTCACCTACTTCCAGCAGGTGGGCGGTCTCGAGGTCGACCCGGTGCCCGTGGAGATTACCTACGGCCTCGAGCGCATCGCGATGTACGCGCAAGGCGTCGACTCCGTCTTTGACCTCATCTGGAGCTACCTGCCCGACGGCACGCCCATGACCTACGGCGACGTCTTCCTCGAGAACGAGCGCGAGTTCTCCGCCTACAACTTCGAGGTCGCCAACGTCGAGATGATGCGCCAGAAGTTCGACGACTACGAGCGCGAGTGCCACGCCTGCCTCGAGCGCAAGCTGCCGCTGCCCGCCTACGACTGCGTGATGAAGTGCAGCCATTCCTTCAACCTGCTCGACTCGCGCGGCGCCCTGTCCGCCGTCGAGCGCGCCAATTACATCCTGCGCGTCCGCGAGGTCGCCAAGGCCTGCTGCGAGGCGTACCTCGCCGAGGTGGCGGGCAAGACGGACGCTGCTGCTACGGAAGGGGAGGTGGCCTAAATGGCTGACATCACGACCAGGGACTTCCTATTTGAGATCGGCACCGAGGAGATGCCCTCCGCGCCGCTCATCAACGCGATCGGCCAGCTGGGCAAGCTCGTCGCCAAGGGCCTCGACGAAGCCGGTCTCTCCCACGGCGAGGTCCGCACGCTCTCGACCCCGCGCCGCCTGACCGCGATCGTGTCGGACGTGGCCGAGGCGACGGCCGAGATCAACGACGTCAAGCGCGGCCCTGCGGCGCAGATCGCCTTCGACGCGTCCGGCGCCCCCACCAAGGCGGCGCTCGGCTTTGCCAAGAAGAACGGCGTGGATCCCGCGTCGCTGATCCGCCGTCAGGACGCGGACGGCAAGGAGTACGTCTTTGCCGAGACGCACGTGGACTCCCGTCCCGCGCTGCCCATCCTCTCGGCGCTCTGCGAGAGCGTGCTCTCCGGCCTCGAGTGGCCAAACTACCGAAGCCAGCGCTGGGGTTCCGAGCACGTGACCTTCGTGCGCCCCGTCCGCTGGATCTGCTCGCTCTTTGGCACCGAGGTCGTGCCCGTGACCTACGGCGATGTGACCAGCGGCAACACCACCCGCGGACACCGCGTGCTCGGCAAGGGCGAGCACGTCGTCCCGTCCCCGGCCGACTACGAGCGCGTGCTCGAGGACGCCTGCGTGCTCGGCGAGCAGCGCCGCGTCGAGGTCATCCGCGCGGGCATCGCCCGGGTCGAGGAGGAGCGCGGCGGCGCCCACGTCGACACCCCCAAGGGCACCTTCGACGAGGTCGTGAACCTCTGCGAGTGGCCCACGGTGCTGGTCGGCACCTTCGACGAGGAGTTCCTCGCCGTGCCGCACGAGATCATCTGCGAGTCCATGCTCTCCAACCAGCGCTACTTCCCGATCTACGACGCCCAGGGACAGCTGACCCGCGAGTTCGTGGTGGTCGCCAACGGCAACCCCAAGTACGCCGACACGATCGTCGACGGCAACGAGCGCGTCGTCCGCGCCCGCCTCGACGACGCCAAGTTCTTCTACGACGAGGACCTCAAGGTCCCGATGGACGAGTTCGTCGAGCGCCTGTCCTCTGTCGTCTTCCAGGAGAAGCTCGGCACGGTCCGCCAGAAGGTCGCCCGTATGGAGCGCCTCGCAGCCGAGGTGGCTGCGCAGGCCGGTGACGACCGGACCGTGCAGGACGCGACCCGCGCCGCGCACCTCGCCAAGGCCGACCTCGTGAGCCAGGCCGTTGTCGAGTTCACCAGCCAGCAGGGCGTGATGGGCGGCTACTATGCCGCTGCCGCCGGCGAGTCCGCAGACGTCGCTGCCGCCATCCGCGACCACTACCGCCCGCGCTTCGCGGGCGACGACCTGCCCGAGGGCCTGGTGGGCAAGTGCGTGGCCATCGCCGACAAGCTCGACACCACCTGCGGCATGTTCGCCATCAACGAGCCGCCCACCGGCTCGGCCGACCCCTTTGCCGTACGCCGCGCCGCCATCGGCATCATCGCCATCCTGCGCACGCTGCCCGAGGTGCGCCTCGGTCGCCTGATCGAGGTCGCGCTGACCTCGCTGGCCGAGCAGGGCATCGCCTTTGACTTCGACAAGGTCCGCAAGGACGTCGAGGGCTTCTTTGCCGGGCGCCTGGCCGCGATCGCCCGCAAGGAGGGCCTGTCCGCCGACGTCATCGCCGCCGTGGGCGCGGTCGGCGTGATCGACCCGGCCGAGTTCCTGGCCCGCGCGCACGCCCTCGAGGACGCGCGCAAGGGTCAGCCCGAGCTCTTCGAGGACCTGGCCATCGCGTACGCGCGCGCCGCTCACCTCGCGGATGCTACCCTTGGCCGAGACGTCGACGAGAGCCTGCTGGGCGAGGCGGAGGCCGCGCTGCTCTCCGCATGCGTCACTGGTGAGGATAATGTGGAGAAAGCGTTGGGGAATGGTGATTACGAGGGGGCCTGTAGCGCTCTCGCCGAACTCAGAGGCCCCATCGACCGATTCTTCGAGGATGTTCTGGTCATGGACAGCGACACTGCTGTAAGGGAGAACCGTCTCCGTTTGCTCAACCGCTTCGCCGGGGTCTTTGCCGACGTGGCCGACATCGGGGCGCTCTCGCGCAAGAAGTAGAATAAACGCAGCGATGGCGCGCACAGCGTGCCGGCCCTAGGAGGAAGGACTGCAGTATGACGGATTTTGTTAATGGCGAAGAGTTCGAGGAGCCCAAGCCGGTCGTCTTCGTGCTGTCTGACGCTCGCGGCAAGACGGCGGTCGGCGTCGTTGAGTCTGCCGCGGACCAGTTCGCGGAGGACGCGATCATCGTCAAACAGCTCGGCAATGTGAACAACGTCGAGATGGTGTGCGACTACCTCGACAAGAACCGCGAGGCCGACACCCCGACGGCTGTCTTCCACACGATCGCCGACAAGAACCTCCGCCGCGACATCCGCCGCGAGCTGGACAACCGCGGTATCCCCTCGGTCGACCTGCTGGGCCCGGCCGTCACGGTACTCTCGAGCCTGACGGGCGAGGAGCCGGCGAGCGTCAGCGGCCGCCGCGTCGACACCGAGGTGTACGAGCTCCTCTAAGGACGGGCGCCGAGGCGGCTGTTTGCGCGCGGCAGCATGAGTGCGGCAAGACGGCGGGCAGATGCGAGTCATGTGCCCGCCGTTTTTTGCTGTAGATACGATATGTAGTATCTCGGGTGCTGCCCAATAGATAGTTTTGCGCTATCATCTTGAGGTTGGTAAGGAGGGGAGGAAAACCTTCCCTCGCAGATACAGTAAGGAGTGTGTATATGGCTGAAAAGCATGTCTACCGCTTCGGTGTCGACGAGAACGGTAACAACGTGACTGAGGTCGCGGGCAAGACCGTCGACGAGGCCAAGTGGATCACGGGCGGCAAGGGCGCCAACCTTGCCGAGATGGCCAACATCGGCCTGCCTGTGCCTCCGGGATTCTCCATCACTTGCCAGACCTGCGTCGCTTACTCCAGCGCCGGCAACGTGTGGCCCGAGGGTGTCCTGGACGAGATCGACGAGTACCGCAAGGACCTCGAGAAGCGCATGGGCAAGAAGCTCGGCGACAACGAGGACCCGCTGCTGGTCTCCGTCCGCTCCGGCGCTCCCTTCTCCATGCCCGGCATGATGGACACCGTCCTCAACCTCGGCCTCAACGACGACTCGGTCCAGGGCCTCATCAAGCAGACCCAGAACCCCCGCTTCGCCTACGACTCCTACCGTCGTTTCGTCCAGATGTTCTCCGACGTCGTCATGGGCGTCGAGGGCCAGCTCTTCGAGGATGCCATCAACGCCAAAAAGGCCGAGAAGGGTGTCAAGCTCGACACCGAGCTCGACGCTGACGACCTGAAGGACCTCGTCGCGACCTTCAAGCAGATCTTCGCGGACAACGTCGACCCCGAGAAGTACCCCGAGGTCGTCGTCGACGGCAAGCCCGTCTTCCCGCACGACCCCCTGCTGCAGCTGCGTCTGGCCGAGCAGGCTGTCTTCGGCTCCTGGAACACCCCGCGCGCCATCCTCTACCGCAAGCAGAACAAGATCGACGACACCCTCGGCACCGCCGTCAACGTCCAGGTCATGGTCTTCGGCAACATGGGTGACACCTCCGCCACCGGCGTCGCCTTCACCCGCAACCCCGCCGACGGCACCAACGAGCGCTACGGCGACTTCCTGGTCAATGCCCAGGGCGAGGACGTCGTGGCCGGCATCCGCAACACCGAGCCGATCTCCGACCTGCCCAAGGTCGAGGGCCTGCAGCAGGCCGGCAAGGACCTCTACCGCGTCTTCGAGATCCTCGAGGACCACTACGCTGACATGATGGACCTCGAGTTCACCATCCAGCAGGGCAAGCTCTGGATGCTCCAGACCCGCGTCGGCAAGCGTACCGCGCTTTCCGCCCTGCGCGTCGCCATGCAGATGTACAACGAGGGCCGCATCGACAAGAAGACCGCCGTCCAGCGCGTCGCTCCCGAGCAGCTCGACCAGCTCCTGCACCCGCAGTTCGACAAGGACGCCAAGTACGACGTCGTCGCCAAGGGCATGAACGCCAGCCCCGGCGCTGCCGTGGGTGAGGTCGTCTTCTCCTCCGCCGACGCCGTCAAGGCCGTCGAGGAGGGCCGCAAGGTCGTCCTGGTCCGCTGGGAGACCACCCCTGACGACCTCGCCGGCATGCAGGCCGCCGAGGGCATCCTGACCAGCCACGGTGGCAAGACCTCCCACGCGGCCGTCATCGCCCGTGGCATGGGCGAGCCCTGCGTCTGCGGCGTCGAGGCTCTACACATCGACGCTGTGAAGAAGGAGGCCGCCATCGCCGGCACCGACATCGTGCTGCACGAGGGTGACATCATCTCCATCAACGGCTCCACCGGCGACGTCATCCTCGGCGAGGTCAAGCTGGTCCGTCCGGAGCTCACCGGCGACCTGGAGACCATCCTCGAGTGGGCCGACGAGATCGCCAACGACGAGTCCCTCGGCCGCAAGTTCCTGGTCCGCGCCAACGCCGACAACCCCGCGGACGCCAAGCTGTCCCGCGACTTCGGCGCCACCGGCATCGGCCTCGACCGTACCGAGCACATGTTCCTGGGCGACCGCAAACAGCTCATCCAGTCCTTCATCCTCGCCGAGGACGAGGACACCAAGAAGAACGCCCTCGACAAGCTCTATGAGGCTCAGATCGGCGACTTCTACGCGATGTTCAAGGAGATGGACGGCCTGCCCGTCATCGTCCGCCTGCTCGATCCTCCTCTGCACGAGTTCCTCGACTCCCCGCGTGACCTCGAGGTCGCCCTGGCCAAGAAGGAGGCCCTGGGCGAGGACGTGACCGAGGGCAAGAAGATGCTTGCCAAGCTCGACAGCTTCCAGGAGGCCAACCCCATGCTCGGCCTGCGTGGCTGCCGTCTGGGCATCGTGTACCCCGAGCTCAACGACATGCAGGTGAAGGCCATCTCCACCGCTGCCGCCCAGCTGAAGAAGGAGGGACTCGATCCCAAGCCTGAGATCATGGTCCCGCTGGTCTCCCTCGAGACCGAGATCGAGCAGGTGCGCTCGCAGATTGAGACCCAGATCAAGGCCGTCGAGGAGGCCGAGGGCATCGAGCTCTCCATCCCCGTGGGCACCATGATCGAGATCCCGCGCGCTGCCATCACCGCTGACGAGATCGCCAAGCACGCCGACTTCTTCTCCTTCGGCACCAACGACCTCACCCAGATGGGCTTCGGCTTCTCCCGCGACGACGTCGAGGGCGCCTTCATGGGTACCTACCTCGACCGCAAGCTCGTCAAGGTCAACCCGTTCGAGACCCTCGACCCCGGCATCGCCAAGCTCGTCAAGTTCGGTGTCGACCTCGGCCATGAGGGCAATCCCGACATCGTCTGCGGCGTCTGCGGCGAGACCGGCGGCGACCCCGACTCGATCAAGATGTACTACAAGCTGGGTTTGGACTACGTGTCCTGCTCGCCGTACCGCGTGCCCATCGCCCGCCTTGCGGCTGCCCAGGCCAAGCTCGAGGCCTAGTAGGTACGTCAGCTCATAGACGTTCACGTACATGAGCAGGGGAGGGACCTTCGGGTCCCTCCCTTTTTGTATGTCCTTGCTTTTGTATAGAATTGCAGAGTGCGTATTGGCACTCGACGGGCGGGGGTGCGCCATGTATTGTCCGAGGTGCGGGGCTGAGGTCAAGGACTACATGAAGTTCTGCAAGAAGTGCGGCGCGCCTCTGAAGAGGAGGCCGATGCCTTCGGCGGCGCAGAAGCAAAGCACCGCGCCCGTCGGCAATCCGCGTGCCATGCAGCGTCGTGCCGTCCCACAGGGAAACATTCCCCGAGGAAACGTTCAGGGCAACGCAGCCCCTCGGACTGCCGCTCCCCAAGGCAGCAATCAACGCCGTACGGTCCCTCAGAGTGCCGTTACTCGATACGATCGTCAGCGCAACGCATATCCTCAAAGCAGCGGTCAGCGCAGTGTATCTCCTCAGGTCATGGGCGCGTGCAACGCGTCTCCTATAAGTAAGGGCCCGCGCGACAACAAGAAGCGCAGACAGAGGATAGCTATTGGTGTGCTCTCTGGCGTCGCGTGTGTGGTTGTACTCTATGTTGTCCTTCTTATCAGCCAAAAGCCGGCGATCGAGCATGCCGCGGAGACCTGGTGGCAGGTCCCTGAGGATGCAACGCCCGCTCCCACGGAGGGCGAGAGCACGTCCCTCGACAACGGCGACGTGGTATACGATCCGGTGGATGCAAACTGCAAGTTCGATGAAGAGACCTGCACCATCTACTACCCGGACATGCTCATTGCTTATACGACCCGAGATCTATCAAGCAGCGAGGCTGATAGTCTCGCGAGCAAGGTGCAGGGCAAGGTTGTCGGCGACATATCGGGTAGCCTAAACGTCCTGCAGATCCAGGTCGAGGAGTCTGACCTCGCGGACCTAGAGGCGGCCGCGGACACGCTTATGCAGTCCTCGGACGTCTCCTATGCTTGCATCGACTTCCCCCACGTCATGGAAGATACCGAAGCGACGCCAGACGGCAACCCCTGGAGTACGGACGGCACCCCGTCAGACGATAGGGGCGACGAGGACAACCCCGGCGGCAACGACTGGTGGGCGGAGGCCATCGGCGCATACACCGCCTGGAACGCAAACGCCGACCTGGACCCGGTGAGGGTCGGTGTACTTGACAATTATTTCGTGCCAACACAAGAGGATATTGCTAGCGCAATGGTACCTTGCTCAAGATTTACGAACAATGACATCTCGGAAGCTAGAAAGAACTGCCACGGAACTTCGGTAGCGAGCCTCATCGGCGCGCGCGGTGATAACAACGTCGGCTTACGTGGTGTGGCTGATCAGAGTCAGATCGAATACATTTCGTGGGGATCTTATTCAACAAGTTGGGAGGAATCCTACGTTAATGAGAGAACAGGCCGCATCGACAGTGGACAGTATCTTGAGATGATAAAAGCCCTCGTAGATGATGGCTGCCGAGTAATCAATTGCTCTTGGGGATACCATTATTCGTCTTAGAAAACCACAGGCTGCGCCTGTGGAGTAACGCCCGGCTCTGCCGCCCGGCGCAAAGAGACGCGCTCCCCTGTACGATGTGCCTGCGG
>OMWE01000029.1 GCA_900314685.1 uncultured Actinomycetes bacterium
ATTTGCGTTTGCTCCGGAAGGGGCTTGCCAAGCCGCCGTGTTGCCACGACGCTGGTGGGCTCTTACCCCACCGTTTCAGCTTTTCTCTCACCAGCTCGCACTGGCAGCGGGAGTCTTCTTTTCTGCGGCGCTTTCCGTCGGGTCACCCCGCCAGGCCGTTAACCTGCTTCCTGCCCTGTGGAGCCCGGACTTTCCTCATGACCGCCCCTCGCATAGTGCTGGGGACGGTCCCGCGGTCGTCTGGCCCACTTCGCGAGGGGTAGTGTAGCACAGCCGGGCGGGCGCGCGACGCCTGGGGACGTGCTGCGGCGGCCGACATGTGACGAGATAATGGCAAAACGGGCGGCACCCTTTTCCAACGGGTACCATGTGCTGGGTCACCCGACGGAGAGGAAAGTTCTTAATTGATTCGTTTGTTTGCCTGCGACCTGGACGGCACGCTCTTCAACGTCCTGCACGCGACCGACCCGATCATCACGGGTGCGGTGCGCCGGGTGGTGGATTCGGGCGCGTACTTTACCATCGCGACCGGGCGCTTCATGCACACCAACGACCAGTTCGGCTTTGAAGGGCTGCCGATAGAGGCGGTCTGCGGCAACGGCTCTTTGGTGTACGACCGCGAGGGCGAGCTCGTCCGGAGTGTCCTTTTGGACCATGCGTTTGTCGAAGAGCTGCTTCGTGCCTTCCCGCAGGTGTACTTCGACTGCATCGGCACCGACCATGTCTACACCAACCAGAGCGCCGGCGACCGCGACCGTGGCTTTGCGCGGCGCCATCCCTTCCGCGCCGTCCTGACCCGCGGCATGCGGCGCAACAGGAGCAATGCGGGGGAGTGGGTCTGCGACCAGAGCACGGCGGACATGCTCTCGCACGACATCGTCAAGGTCAACGCCCGTGTGGGCGACCCCGGCATCCGCGCGGAGCTCGACGCCTTCCTCGCGGAGCACGCCGACACGGCCGTCAACGCCCCCTTCTCCTCGGTGATGTACGAGATCACCAGCGTGGGCGTCAACAAGGGCGAGGCGGTCGCCTGGCTCGCGGACTACCTGGGAATCGGCCAGGACGAGGTGGCGGTCTACGGCGACGGCGGCAACGACGTGGCGATGCTGCGGAGATTCTCCCGCTACGGCCACGCGTACGCGCCCAAGGAGGCGTGCGGCGACGCCCTGGAGGCCGCGAGCGAGGTGATCGGCTCCTATGCCTGGCATGCCGTGCCCCGCCATCTGCGCAGGACCGTCGCCCGGCAGTCGTCGTGATATCCCGCCAGCGGGCATACAGCACCGTCACGCGCATGTCCCTGAGCCGATTTCTGCATATTCGTACAGATTTTTGACATCTGTTTGAAAAAGCACGATACTACTGTTTCGTGTAACTGCACACAGTGTGCAACTGGCGTCATCGATAGGGAGAGGCAAATGGCACTTACCGACACCATCAAGGCCAAGGCGATCTCGGTCGCCGTCAACAAGGCCTTTGACATGCTCTACGACGATTTCGACGGCAACCTGCCCAAGGTCCGTGCGATGATCGACAAGTTCTCCGGCTCCGGCGACAACATCAACGCCGCCCAGCTGCGTCTCTTCAACATGGTCATGGATTACCTCGAGACGCCGGGCAACAACTGGCGCCAGCTCGTGCTCAACGTGATCGAGCACGTCGACAAGGAGGTTGCCCGCACCTTCCTGCTGAACTTCTTCGTCAACTCCGTCACCATCGGCGGTTACAAGCAGCGCCGCGTGAACGAGGCCGAGGACTGCAACTGCCCCTGGGCCATCCTGATGGACCCGACCACCGCCTGCAACCTGCACTGCAACGGCTGCTGGGCCGGCCACTACGAGTCCTCCAAGCACCACTCGATGACCTTCGACGAGCTTGACAGCATCATCACCCAGGGCAAGGAGATGGGTACCTACATCTATCTCTACACCGGCGGCGAGCCCATGATGCGCAAGCGCGACATCATCCGCCTGTGCGAGAAGCACCCCGACTGCTTCTTCAGCGCCTTCACCAACGGCACCCTGGTCGACGAGGCCTTTGCCGACGAGGTCCTGCGCGTCAAGAACTTCATGCCTGCCTTCTCCATCGAGGGCTTTGAGGAGGCCACCGACAGCCGCCGCGGACAGGGCACCTTCCAGAAGGTCACCCACGCCATGGACATCATGCGCGAGCGTCGCCTGCCCTTCGGCGCCTCCATCTGCTACACCAGCCAGAACTACGACTCCATCACGTCCGACGAGTTCATCCAGTTCCTCGTAGACAAGGGCGTCCTCTTCTCCTGGATCTTCACCTACATGCCCGTCGGCGTCGGCGCCCCGGTCGAGCTCCTCGCCACGGCCGAGCAGCGTCACGGCATGTACAACAAGGTCCGTCAGAACTGGCGTAACAACGTGCCCATCTTCTTCGCCGACTTCTGGAACGACGGCGAGTACACGGGCGGCTGCATCGCCGGTGCCCGTCGCTACATGCACATCAATGCCGCCGGCGACGTCGAGCCCTGCGCCTTCATCCACTACTCCGATTCCAACATCCGCGAGAAGAGCCTGCTGGAGTGCTACAAGAGCCCGCTCTTCAAGAGCTATCAGCAGCACCAGCCCTTCAACAGCAACATGCTGCGTCCCTGCCCGTTGCTGGACAACCCCAGCATGCTCTCCGAGATGGTCCACGAGACCGGCGCCAAGTCCACGGACTACACGCAGCCCGAGGACGTCGACGAGCTGACCTCCAAGACCGTTGCGGTCGCCGAGCGCTGGGCCGAGGAGTCCGCGCCGATCTGGGCCGCTTCCCCCAAGGGCCGTCTGTCCGACCGTCTGGCTGCCGAGGGCAAGGACCCCAACAGCTGGATCGAGGGCTAGTCGCAGCCCGTCCCGCCGGGGATTCGGCTGACGAGGTCGGCAGAAACCTGCGGGCTATATGAGTCAGATACAATCGAGGGCGTCCTTTGCGGTTGGTGGCAAAGGACGCCCTCGTGTTGTATAGGGAGAGGAGCGGGGACATGGACCCCAAGTACACCGTCGACGAGATGAACGAGCTGCTCGCGCACTGCAAGATACCGGAGATGGCGGGGAAGGGCGCGCAGTTCTTCTGCACCTGCGGCGACACGAAGTGCCCGTACAACCCCTGCAATCCCAAAAACGCCGCTGAGGGCCGCGGCTGCACCGGCTGCATCGTCAAGAACCTGCGCCAGGGTGAGGTGCCCAGCTGCATCTTCAAAACGGTCGGTGACACCAGTGCGTGGGAGGACTATTCCATCCAGGGCTTCGTGAACTTCTGCGCCCGGCACGGCATCACCGCCGAGTAGCGGCGGGTAAGCCGTACATCCTGTAGACCGAGGCGGCGGAAGACAAACGCTGGGCTCTGCGGCCTAGGAGAGCACGAACCGCTCGATGACCTCCGCGACTGCGCTGTCCTCGCAGGTGCGCTCGCACACGTAGTCGCAGAAGGGGCGCACCTGGTCGTCGACGTTGCCGACGCCCACGCCGAGACCGGCCGCGCGGATCATCGAGAGGTCGTTGACGTTGTCGCCGATTGCGATCGTGGCGGCGGGGTCCACGCCCAGGATGTCGGCCAGGCGCAGGAGCGAGGCACCTTTGCTGACGCCCTGGCAGTTGAACTCAAGATAGCGGCCCGACGAGTAGCTGACCTCCATGTCGGCGGTGATGTCGGCAACCTGTGCCTCGATGGGGCGCAGGTAGTCGTAGCCGTTGTGCTCGTAGAGCACCTTGATGATGGGGGTGTCGCGGAACCGCTCGAGGTCGGCGTCGTCCAGCTCGATGAACTCCTGGCGGTTGTCGAGGTAGGCACGCTCGTCGTCGTTGATGTGCCAGACGTAGACCTCGGTCTGCGTGTAGACATGCATGCAGACGTCGTAGCGCTGCCCGCGCGTGTAGAGGGCGTTTGCCTGCTCCCAAGTGATTCCCTGCTGATAGAGGACGCGGTTGCCCTTGTTTTCCGTGATGATGCCGCCGTTGTAGGAGAGGGTGTAGCTGTCCTGCGTATCCCACAGCCCGATGTCGCGCAGGGTGCCCTGTACCGTCATATAGCCGCGGCCCGTGGCGATTACACAGTCCACGCCGCGCGCCGTCGCCTCCCTGATGGCGGCCCGGTCGCGCCCGGAGATCACGCGCGAGGGTGGGATAAGGGTCTCATCGAGGTCGAAGGCGACGATCCTGTAGTCCTTCTTGCCGGCCGTGGTGCTGTCGGGCATGGCTGCTCCTCGGGTCGTGGGAAACTTGACTCCATGGTAGACTCCCGTATCGGTCATCCATGCTAGAATCCAGATGCGTCCATAAAAAGTAAGAAGGACGTGCGGGAGGTCCGGTGCCTTCCGACCGGTTTGATCTGGTTTGCGCCGCGGATTCGATCTGGTCCGTATCGCGAGCCGTCTGTCCAAAGGAAGGTAACGTCATGGGCCTGTTCGACAAGTTCAAGAAAGCAGCCAAGCCTGCAAAGCCCGCCGCTATCACCGTCGAGGCGGCCCCGACCGCCGTCTATGCCCCGGTGCCCGGTACCGGCGTCGCGATGGCCGACCTGCCCGATCCCGTCTTTGCGAGCGGCGCGATGGGCAAGGCCTATGGCATCGTCCCGACCGAGGGCGTCGTGTACGCGCCGGTTGCCGGCACCATCACGGCGACGACCCAGACCCTGCATGCGCTCGGCCTGGCCAGCGACGATGGCATCGAGGTCCTCATCCACGTGGGCGTCGACACCGTCAACATGAAGGGCGACGGCTTCACGGGCTTCGTCAAGCAGGGCGACCACGTCGCGGCAGGCGAGCCTCTGATGACCTTTGACATCGCCAAGATCAAGAAGGCCGGGTACGCGACCGACGTCATCACTGTCATCACCAATACGGACGAGTTCAAGAGCGTCGAGCCTGCCGCACCCGCCGAGGTCGCGGCCGGCGCCAAGATCTTCGACGTCGTCCCTGCCTAGCGAGGACCTGTGAGCTCTGCTTTTCACACGCTGGAAGAAGGATATGAGGCTGCGGCGGAGTTTGTGGACCGCCGCAGCCGTTTTATCGCCCAGGTACGGCACGTGGCCGGCGAGCGAGAGGCCGATGCCTTCATCGAGGAGGTCCGGTCCCGTCATCACGACGCCCGCCACAACGTGCCCGCTTGGTCGCTTGCCGACGGTCGCGAGCGCTGCTCGGACGACGGCGAGCCGCGCGGCACGGCTGGCATGCCGACGCTCGAGGTCCTGCGCGGCGCGGGACTGGCCGATGTCTGCTGCGTCGTGACGCGTTACTTCGGTGGCACGCTCCTGGGACCGGGCGGCCTCGTGCGCGCCTATACCGCGGCAACGCAGGCTGCGGTCGACCAGGCGGCGCAAGACGGCAAGATCGTACTGATGACGCTGGTCACGCCCGTGACGGTCGTGATCCCTTACGCCGCCTACGGACGCGTGGAGCGCCTCGTCGCAGACTGCGGCGGCAAGGTCAAGGACTCCCTCTTCAGCGAAGACGTGCAGCTCAACTGCGTCTTTCGCTCGGGGGAGGAGGAACGCTTCCTCGCCGCCATGCGGGAGCTCGCCGCGGGTGAGGACCTGTGCTCCGTCGGTGAGCCCCGCTTCGCCGCCTTCTGACGCCGGTCGACGCCTCCCGAGGCTGCGGCGCCAGATGCAGAGAGAAAAAATGCGCCCCTGACAGCCTGGTGCCAGGGGCGCCTGTCTGACGTGCGCGTATGTCTTAGGCGCGGCGGGCGGCGCCGACGGCGCAGCCAAAGCCCGACCAGGGCTCCACGTCGACAGCCGTGCCCTCTTCGGAGAGCGCGAGCACGTCGGCGGGCACAAACTCCCTGCGGCAGACGACCTCGCCGCCATAGAGGTGGAACCAGTCGCTCGAGACGATCAGGTAGCCGTCCTTGCAGGCGTCCTTGCCCCAGCTGTTCTCGACGCGCCAGGCCACGGGCGCTCCCTCGCCGTCGAGCTCGACGCCCTGGAAGGTCATCGCATGGGTGAGCGAGCTCTCGAAACTGGCGTACATGTCCTCGCGGCTCATAGCGAGGTCGGTGCCGAGGAGGGAGTCGAAGTCCATCGTGTCGGTCGCGAGCACGCCGCCGAAGGTCTCGTCGCCGCGCGGAAACTCCTTGGAGACGTCGCAGGCCATCTCGCAGGGGACGCCGGCGCGCAGCGAGGCGACGGCGGCGGCGTCGAGGACCTCGGGCTCCACGTTGACCATGTGGATGGGGCGTCCGCCCATCACGCTGTCGGTGAGGAGCGGGTGGTAGACCTGACCGAAGGGATAGCGCTCGCTGGGGATCGAGACGAGCTCGACGTAGTCCGCGGGGTCGACCCGCACGTAACGCTCGAGGAACTCGAGGGGCGTGATGCCGCAGTCACGCAGGATGCGCTGAGGCTTGTCCTTTTCGTCGGCGCCCTTCTTATCCTTGTCCTTCTTGGCTGTCTGCGCCTTCTTGGGCGCGCCCTCCTGCGCGATCAGGAGCTTCTCAGGCACCTGGGCGTCGGGGCCGACGGCGACCTCCAGGTCGAAGGTGCGGGGCGGCTCGCCCAGGCAGATGGCCAGCACGCGCCATATGTCACGGAGCATGCCGACTTTGGCGGCGCGCAGGTCGCCGGTGTCCTTGCCGGCCTCGTGCAGGCGCTTGAGCTCGCAGGCATCGCGGTGGATCAGGCGTTGGAGCTGCACGTTCATTTGCGCGGATGCCTTGGCCGAGGCGGTGTCGGGCATAGCGTCGCGGGGCACGACGCCCCACTTGAGCACGAGGTTCATCGCGAAGGGATAGAAGCCGCCGTCTCCCATGCCGTGCTCGAGCACAAAGGAGAGCTCGCGGTCGTCAAAGGGGCGGTCGATCATCGCGATGATGCGCTCGAGCGCCATGTTTGCCTTCTCGAGCTTGTCGTAGAACATGCCGTAGGCCTGGGAGAACTCGAAGGAGTCGACGTCGAGCGTCTCCATCGTGGAGGCGCGCAGGACGTTGAAGGCCGAGAACATCCAGCAGCGGCCGGACTGGCGCTGGTTGGTGACCTGGCCGGTGCGTTTGCGGCTCACGGAGTAAGTGTCGTGGTAGGTGCGCATGCGGGTGGGGTCGACGGCGGCCTTGTTGACGCCCATCGCGGCGACGGCGTTGCGGGCGACGCGGTTGCCGCGCTTCTTGACGAAGTCGGTGTACTGGCTGTCGGACCAGGCGACGTCGATGGCCTTGTTGTCGGACATGGTGCTCCTCTCGGGTGGCGCGCGGTGCGAAGACACGCGGCGCGCGCGGGGACGGCAGGGATGTGGGACGGTGCGCGGGACGGTGTGGTCGGCGCGCGGGCGGGCCTAGCGGCAGCGGGCCAGCGAGCCCATCGGGTCCCAGGGCGCGAGGACGCGGGGCTCCTCGGTCTCGTAGGCGGCGCGCTCGGCATCGGTCAGGTACTTCTTGTCGACGACGACCTGGTAGACGTACTCGTCGAACCAGGGGTCGGACATGGTGTCATAGCCGTCGCGGCCGTGGTCGTCGCCCCAGCTGTTCTCGACCTTCCAGGAGACGGGCCGGCCGGCGGCATCCAGGCGCACGCCCTCGAGCACCATCGCATGGGTCATGAGGGACTCGCCGTAGTCGAGGCGCTCGGCCTTGGTCAGCGCGCCTTCGACGGGGAAGCCAAAGAGTGCGTCGACGTCGAGCGCAGCCGTGTCCATGATGCCCTCCTCGCGCAGGAAGCTCTGCGCGACGTCGCAGCCGAACCAGACGGGTAGGTCGTCGCGCAGCTGGGCGACCGCGATCTCCTTCAGACGCTCGGGCGGCAGGTTGAGGTAGCGGACGCCGTGGGCCTCCACGACGTTGCCCAGGCGGTCGACCGTGTAGGTGTGGCCGTAGGGCTTGTCGGCGGTGGGGGCGGAGATGAGCGAGACATAGTCGTCGAGCTCCATGCCCACGGCGGCCTGGAAGAACTCCTGAGGGGTAAAGGTGCCGGTCAGCGCCTCGACGGGCTTGTCGTCCTTGTCGCGCAGACGGACCTCGAATCGCACGGGCGGCTGACCCAGGCACACGCAGAGCAGGTGCCAGACCTCGCCGACCATCTCCTCGCGCATGGCGTCGAGGTCCTCGGCGCCGGCGCCCGCCGCGGCGGTCTCACGCAGGCGCTTTGCGCAGCCGCGCAGGTAACGGGTCAGGTACGTGTCCATCTCGCGGGTGTTCTCCGAGCAGGCGGTCTCGGGCATGGCCTCCTTGGGCACGACACCGTACTTCTTCACGAGCGCGCGGAACATATCCCATTGGCCGCCGTCGCCCACGGGGTCGGTCAGCAGGTAGGAGACCAGGCGGCCGTCGAGCGGCTCCGCGACGGTGTCGATGATGTTGCAGAGGAACCAATTGGCCTTCTCGAGCTTGTCGTAGAAGAGCGGGTAAGCCTGGGAGAGCTCGAAGTTTTTGAGATTGTATTTCTTGATCGTGCGGTAGCGCATGGTGTTGAGGCTGGCGAACATCCAGCAGCGGCCGCTACGCTTCTGGTCGGTGCGCTTGCCCTGCCTGACCTCGATGTCAAAGCCGAGCGTATTGGCGGCGACGGCCTCGGGCACACGGGCGGCGCGGCGCAGGCCGGCGCTCGTTACGGCGTTCTTGGCGATCTTGGCCGTGACGTCGGCCTCAAAGGCCTCGCGGGCGTCGGCGATGTCGTCTGCGGTGACGGCGGCGGCAGTGAAGTCTTCCATGGGAACCTCCTTGTGGGCGGTGCAACGATGCACGGGAAGACGGCATGTTGCAAATGTCTGACCTATCGAGGATAGCATCAGCCGCGGACACGTTCCCGTGCTATGCTTGCGTCAAACAAAAACCTGCAACCGTTCTCAACGGTAGGAGGAAGCCGTGAAACTCGTCGACGCATCGGGCCTCGTGCTGCCGGGGTTTGCGTTGCGGGTGATTTGCGCCCTCGAATCCGCAGGTTATGAGGCGTGGGCCGTGGGCGGCTGGGTCCGCGACAGCCTGCGGGGCGCCGAGGGCCACGACGTCGATGTGACGACCTCCGCACAGTGGGAGCAGACCAAGCTGGTGCTCGAGTCGGTGGGTATCGAGGTGCACGAGACCGGTACCGCGCACGGGACGGTGACGGCGGTCGTCGAGGGCCAGCCCGTCGAGGTGACGACTTACCGCACCGAGGGTACCTACAGCGACCTGCGCCACCCCGATGAGGTCCACTTCGTCACCGACGTGCGCGAGGACCTCGCAAGGCGTGACTTCACGATCAATGCGATGGCATACCATCCCGAGCGCGGCCTGCTGGACCCCTACGGGGGCCGGGAGGACCTCGTGGCAGGCGTTATCCGCGCGGTGGGGGAGCCCGAGAGACGATTCCGCGAGGACGCCCTGCGCGTGCTGCGGGCGGTCCGTTTTGCCTGCCGGCTGGGCTTTGCGGTGGAGCCTGCGACGCAGGATGCGCTCGCTGGCTGTGCCCCCGAGCTGTCCGAGATCGCGTCCGAGCGCATCGGGCAGGAGATGACGGGCATCGTCGAGAGTGGGCGCGTCGACTGGGCGCTCCTGCACGAGACGGACGTGCTCGCCGCGGCGATCCCCGAGGTGGGCGCCATGCGCGGCTTCGACCAGTGCAGCCCCTACCATGCCTACGACGTGCTCGAGCATACGGCGCATGTCTGCCGGGCGGTCGAGGAATTTCAGGGCGGCCTCGCGACGACCGAGCTGCGGTGGGCGGCCTTCCTGCACGATATCGCCAAACCGGTGACCTTCACACAGGACAGCACGGGGCGCGGGCACTTCTTCGGCCACCCCAAAGTCGGTGCACAAATGGCTGAGGATATCATGCGCCGCCTCGCCCTGCCGACCGACCTGGTGAAGCAGGTCAGGATCCTCGTG
This sequence comes from uncultured Actinomycetes bacterium, assembly GCA_900314685.1. Taxonomy (GTDB): domain Bacteria; phylum Actinomycetota; class Coriobacteriia; order Coriobacteriales; family Atopobiaceae; genus Olegusella. The sequence continues at coordinate 9,804 of OMWE01000029.1, forward strand.
CGCATGCACGACCATGTCGTGACGCCGACGCCGCGCTCCATCAGGCGGACCCTGCGCAAGTTCGAGCTCGCGTGTCCGGGTATGGCGCCGCGTCTGACCTGGGAGCTCCTGGACCTCAAGCGGGCCGACGCGGTCTCCAAGGTGCCGAGCGCCGCCTACTACGCCGTGGAGCTTGACGAGATCGCGGCGGTCCTGCGCCAGGAGCTGGAGAAGCACCCGCCGCTCACCGTGCGCGACCTGGCCGTGAACGGGGGAGACGTGATCCGCGAGACGGGTATGGCGCCGGGCCCCGCCGTCGGGCTCATGCTCGACACGCTCCTGACCGGTGTCCTCAACGACGAGCTGCCCAACGAGCGGGAGGCCCTGCTCGCCCAACTGCGCTGGGCGGATGCCCAGTAGGGGTGCGGCGCTGCGTCCGTTCGTCTTTGCGCTGTGCATCGGCCCTCTGCCCCGGGCTGCATACATCGACAGTTTACTTATGTGCAATAAATGGATGGGAATTGACCCTTGCATCGGGCGGGGATTTTCTCTAAAGTAATTTCTCGCGTTGAGGGTGCGGTTGCCTCGGCGCGGTGGACGAAAATATTGGGATGTCGTCTAGTGGTAGGACAACGGATTCTGGTTCCGTCAGCGGGAGTTCGACTCTCTCCATCCCAGCCATTTTCGCAGTTCTGGCCCGTTCGTCTAGCGGTTTAGGACGCCGCCCTCTCAAGGCGGAGATCAGCAGTTCGAATCTGCTACGGGCTACCATGTTTTACCCGTCGCTCCCCGGCGACTGAGGTCGTTAGCCGACCTACATACGGCCCGTTCGTCTAGCGGTTTAGGACGCCGCCCTCTCAAGGCGGAGATCAGCAGTTCGAATCTGCTACGGGCTACCAAACTTCACAGGCTGCCATACGGTGGCCTTTTTTTGATGCGCTCTTCGTGTATGTGTTTATTGCTCGTCAGCGGCTTTGGATGACACCCATACCATACAAAACCGCACTTTCTCACGCTTTAGGCTGCTTCGCGTTACCAGACGAAGTTTCTGTACGCTGCACCTCATTGGAATGTACGCAACTTGGACCGAAAAATACCACTTGGAGTCATCCATTTTGGGCCATGCTGCGTACATTACAATTTGTTGAGCGTACAGAAAATGTGATTGCGCGCATTTTCCCATATTCCGGTGACAGAGCGCTAATGTCTGAGCGATATGGGGCGTACCTACCTCGCGGGTCTGAGCCGTCAACTTTACAGGTGAGATGAAGTCTGATGTGCGCCATACATTCGACTGGATTCATTGGTTAGACTACTAACCATTGTGTCCATGGCGTCGGAAGCTCATTTTTGGATCTCTGCAGCTACATGACCTGGTTTGCCGTCTTTAGCGTGTGCGGGTGGGTCTACGAGACCATCTTTGCGGCGCTGCGGCGCGGCCGTTGGGAGAATCGCGGCTTTCTCTTTGGCCCTGTGTGCCCGATCTACGGTACGGGCGCGGTCGGCTGCATGATCCTCTTCGACCACCCCGCGGTCGCCGACGGGAGCTTTCCGTGGTGGGGTGTCTTCCTGACCTCCATGGTGCTCAGCGCCCTCCTCGAGCTCACGACCTCCATCGTGCTCGAGAAGCGGTTCCATGCCCGCTGGTGGGACTACTCAAACCTGCCGCTCAATTTCCAGGGACGTATCTGCGTGTGGCCCGCGATGCTCTTCGGCGGGGGAGGCCTGGCGATCTGCTACCTGCTGCTGCCGCCCATCAAGGAGATCACGCTGGCCACGCCCCAGTGGTTCTGGGAGTTTTCCTCCCTGCTCGTGACGGCCATTATGTCCGCCGACACGGTACTCACGGTCGACGCTCTCAACGACCTGAGCACCAAGCTCGAGGAGAGCTCACGGAGCTTCGACGAACAGATGGAGCTGCGCGTGGTCAGCGCCCATGAGACCGCCTCGAGCGCTGCCGCCAAGGTCACGGAGACCGCCTCCAACGCCGCCGCCAAGGTCACGGAGACCGCCTCGAACGCGGTGGCGAAAGTCAGCGAGACCGCAGCCAGCGCAGCCGACAAGGTCGCCGAGACCGCCTCCAACGCCGCCGCCAAGGTCACGAGCCTGCCCGAGGCGGCCGCGGCCAAGATGGAGAGCTTCGGGGAGTCGATCGAGCAGGCCCAGCTCGAGGCCAAAGAAGCGGCGACGCAGGAGCGCGCACGCCAGGAGGCCCTGCTCGCCGAGGCGCTGGCCGAGCAAGCCGCGCGCGACGAGAAGGCACGCCTGGAGGCGGCTGCCCGCGAGGAGCGGGAGCGCGTCGAGCGGGAGGTGCGCGAAAAGGCACGCCTGGAAGCCTTGGCCCGCGAGCAGCAGGAGCTGCGTGACCGCGAGACCGCCGGCCACCTGAGCTTCCGCCAGCGCTACGCACTGCGTAACATCCGCGCCTACGACTCAGAGAAGACCAACCGCTCCGCCGGGCGCCTGCGCACCTTCATCGCGACGCACGAGTCGCCCGCGGTCGCTATCCGCGAGGCATATGCCGAGGCGGTCAAGGGGCGTAGGAAATGAGCCTGACAGCCGTGGAAGAAGCCCGTTTCCAGTCCTTGCTCGCCGAGGTGGACGACCCGGCGACGTCGGGCCGCATGCGCGACTTTATCCAGCACGGGTCCGTGACGACCTACGACCACACGCGCCGTGTGGCCCATACTGCCTTTGCCCTCGCGATGAGGGCGGAGCGACGCGGTGCCCAGATTGACGAACGTGCCCTGGTGCGCGGTGCGTTTCTTCACGACTATTTCCTGTACGACTGGCACGTGAAGGGCCCCGAGGACGCCGACCGCCACCACGCCACGCGCCACCCGCTCTATGCCGCAGCAAATGCCGACCGCGATTTTGGCCTCACGCCCAAGGAACGCAACATCATCGAGAGTCACATGTGGCCGTTGCCGCCAGGACCCTCCAATCGCGTGCCGCACTCCACGGAGGCCTGCCTGGTGTGCATTGCAGACAAGTGGTGCTCGCTGGTGGAGACCGTCGCCAAGCGTTAGCGGCGTCTTCGGACCGTGCCTGCGCGATGCCGAGCACACGCGGGTGGCACAATTCGTACGGCACCCAAATCATCACAATATGTACGTATTGCAGCATTGATGGATTCTGCGAACGGCGAGGTCACACTATGTGGAATCGATATCATATTCCGCAAGTTCAGGCGCCAGGCCTGATGCCACGTCGCGAAAGGCACGCATGCAGCAAGTAAATGTCCACACCCCCAAGGGCTGGATGAACGACCCCAACGGCTTCATCTACTACAAGGGTGAGTACCACCTCTTCTACCAGCACTTCCCGTACGCCCCCACCTGGGGCACGATCTGCTGGGGCCATATGACCAGCAAGGACCTCGTGAGCTGGGAGCAGCAGGACATCGCGCTTTTTCCCACCAAGCCCGAGGACCAAAACGGCTGCTTCTCCGGCAGCGCTATAGAGAAGGACGGCGACCTGCACCTCTTCTATACAGGCGTCCACTACGACCAGGCCGACCCCGACAACATCAACAAGGCGATCGAGGGTCAGCTGACGTCTGCCCAGCTGCACGTCGTGTCCCCCGACGGGTACACCTTCGACAACTTCAACAAGAAGAGCGTGATCATCCCGGCAATCGATGATCCCGCGGTCGGCGACCACACGCACACGCGCGACCCCAAGGTGTGGCGCGGTGAGGACGCCTGGTACCTCGTGCTCGGCAGCAATATCGACCGCAAGCAGGGCGAGGTGCTCTTTTACCGCAGCGAGGACCTGGACCACTGGGAGCTCGTGAACCGCACGGTGCTCGACCCCTCCTACGGCTGGATGTGCGAGTGCCCCGACGTCTTTGAGGTCGACGGCCAGGATGTCTTCATCTCATCGGCCATGCACAACGAGCAGGGCATGATCGACACCTCCGTCTGGACGCTCGCCGACTTCGATCCCAAGACCTGTGACTTTCGTATGACTACCGACCCCGAGCCCATCGACTACGGCCACGACTTCTATGCGCCGCAGACCACGGTGGACGCCGAGGGCCGGCGCGTGATGATCGGCTGGATGCGCATGCCCGAGCCCGTCGACAACGAGTGGATCGGCATGTTCTGCGCACCGCGCGTGCTGAGGGTCGTGGACGGCCGCGTGCATTTCAGCCTGCATCCCGCCATCCGTGAAGCCATCGCCGCCGGCAAGGTCGGTGTGCCCGGCGGCAACAGGGCGCGTCTGGTCAAGACCATGATGCACGACGGCGAGTACATCAACGTGGGCGGCTTCATCGTCTGGCAGGAGGGCGGCCGCATCTATACGGACCGCAGCCTCGTGTACCGGCCCAACGACACCTATCCCTACCTGCAGTCGACCACTCCCGAGGTGGGCGAGGAGACCGAGATCGAGATCCTCGCGAGCGACAACATCATCGAGGTCTACGTCAACGACGGCGAGTACGTGATCTCCAATGTCGTCTACGGTCTCGACCACACGCTCTCGACCAACTCGACGGACATCGCGGTGCTCGGCTTCTAGCCGAGGCAGTCATATGGTTTCGTGCTGATCGGCGCGGTGGGCTCTCTACGGATGTCCGCCGCGCCAATTACGTACAATGGGTACAGAGCCGTGTCACGTCTTGGGAAGGCGGGCGTATATGAACCGATTGCTGGCCCGGTATACCAATAGCTACCTGAGCTATGTGCTGCTGTACCTCTTCTACAACATCGGCTTCGCTTCCTTCTCGGCTCTCATCTCGGTCTACCTGATCGACAAGGGCTACGCCGCGAGCCAGGTGTCGCTGGTGGTCTCGGTGGCGGCGCTCGCGGCGATGCTCACCCAGCCGGTCATCGGCAGCCTGACGGACCGATTCGGCATGCGCCGGGTCAACCTGATCATGTTCGTCACCGCCTGTATCGCCGCGTTTGTCTTTATCTTTGCGCGGGCCTTTGCCCTGGTGCTGACGATGTACGCGGTCATGTATCTGCTGATCAACGGCGCGAACCCCGTGGTGGAGCGCATGGCGACCAGTTCGCCCTACGGCTACGGCAAGGTCCGCATGTGGGGCACGCTCGGCTTTGCCGCGGGCACCCAGGTGGCGGGCCTGGTCTACGACTACTTCTCGCCCGAGTCGCTCTACGTGCTCTTTATCTGCGCCATGGTGGTCTGCATTGTGGGCTTTTTGGGCACGCAGCCCCGCATCCCCGAGGCCGAGGTCGCCAAGGTCGCGTCCGACGGCGAGCCCGTCTCCATGCGGGACCTCGTGACCAATAAGAAATTCCTCTACTATCTCGTGATCGAGATGCTTCTCTGCGGGGTCACGGGCGGAGCGTACTCCTTCATCCCTTCCTACCTCACCGACCTGGGACTGCCCGCGGCGACCGCCTCGACCATCCTCTCGGTCGCGGTGGTCTGCGAGCTGCCGCTGATCCTTTTGTCCGCCAAGTTCATGGACAAGGTGCCCAACAAGACGCTCCTCATGTGCTGTTTCGGCATGCTGGTCGTGCAGACGCTCATCTACGGGCTGGCGATGCCGCTGCCGCTGATCATCGTGGCGACCTTCATCGGCAAGCACCCGCCCGCGATGCTCAACATCATGACCAACATGAAGGTCGTCAACACCACCGTGGACCCGCGCCAGCAGATCACGGGCCTCGCCCTGGCCAAGGCGGCGCAGAACCTGGGTACCATCATCGCCAACAACATCTGCGGACAGCTGATCGACGCCTTTGGCTATCCTCCCATGTTCTGCTTCCTCTTGGGCATGGCGGCGGCGGGCATGCTGCTGTCCCTGCTCTTCCGGGTGCCCTCGGGCAACGACAAGAAGCTCTTCAGCTAAGAAGGACGCCCACGCGGGGGCCATCACCGATACACAAGCGGGAAGGCAAACACGTAGGAAGACAAACACGCAGGCAGGGAGGACCCATGCAGCTGCAACTGACCTTTGACCACGGCAAGCGCCACGAGCTGATCGACGCCATCGACCGTTATGCCGGGTCCGTCGATATCGTCGAGATCGGCTACCCGGAACTCGTGACCTTTGGCCTCGACCTCGTGAGCGAGCTCCACGGGCAGCACCCCGACCTCAAGCTGTGCGTGGACGCCAAGGTCTTCCACGGCGGCACGGGCATCACCCGGCGCTGCTTCGAGGCGGGCGCTCACATCGTGACGGTGCTCGCCGCGGCGCCCGACCCCGTGATCAGCCAGATGGTCCGCCACGCACACGAGTACGGCGGCAAGATTATGTGCGACATGGACGGCTACAAGCGGCCCGGCACGCGTACCGCCGAGGTCGACGGCCTGGGCGTGGACTACGTGAGCATCGCCTCGGGCTACCTGATGGAGCACGAGTACGACCTGCACAAGCCGCAGCGGCGCTCGCTCTTCCAGCTGCGACCGCTCGACCTGGCCGGTGCCGTCAAGCGCAACCTGATCCATGCGGGCCTGGCCATCGGCACGGGCATCAACGAGACCAACATCCGCGACGTGATGCAGCTCGACCCGGCCATCGTGATGGTGGGTCGCGGCATCCTGGCCACCGACGACCCCGCGGCTACCGCACGCCGGCTCAAGGAGATCGCAGAGGCTAGTCCCCGGGAACGATGATCTCCTTGCAGGTGAAGGTGCCGTTTGCGTACTCGTAGCGGTAGATGATGCAGTTGGCGCCGCTCTTGAGCTCGGCCTCGCGCACGACCTCGGGTCGGTAGAAGAAGGACGTGGCACTGCCGCGCGAGCCCACAAGGAGCGCCTCGTGGATGTCAGGGCGCTCCGCGATCGTCTTTATCGTGCGGTACATGCGGTCCGCGATCTGCGCGCGCGACTCGCCGCCGTAGGGGACGTAGTAGGCGTCGGTCTCGGGGTCCAGCATGCTGGGCTGCAGGCACTGGTCCTTGCCCTCGAAGGCGCCGAAGCCCGCCTCGCGCAGGCCCTTGAGTCGCAGGTAGGGCATGTCCTGCTTCCCAAGCTCGCCGAGCAGGATCTCGAGCGACGTCGAGGCGCGGAAGGACGTGGAGCAGAAGGCGTGGTCGGGCTGGATGCCGAGTGCCGCGAGCGTGCGGCCGCAGGCATGCGCCTGGGCGACGCCGCGCTCGGTGAGCGGGGAGTCGCACCAGCCCTGGACCTTGTTCTGGGCGTTGAAGAGGGTCTCCGCATGGCGGACCAGCCAGATGGTCTTGGGTGCCGCGGGGTCGACGGCGGGGCCGTCGGGCGTGGCGAGGGCTGCGTCGCCCGCGCCGTGCATGAGGGAGAAGTCGATCGCGGTGGCGTCGGGCACGCTGTCGGCGGGGACATCGGGCTCGAAGAGGTCGACGCAGGAGAAGCGACCCGTCTCCTCGTCGAACTCCACGGTGAAGACGCTGCAGTTCTTGATGCCGGGGTGGTATTTGACGGGGCTCCACTCGGCGATCGCGCGGCAGAAATTGGCGACGGCGGCGCCGTGCGAGACGGCGAGGGCGACTTGCACATCGGGCCTGCGCATGAGATCGGTCAGGGTCGCCACCATGCGGTCGGCGACCTCCTGCTGGGAGTCGCCGCCGAACTGCACAAACTTTTCCTGGAAGGGCAGCGACGGGTTGAGGTAAGAGTCCTTGCCCTCGTAGACGCCGAAGCTGAACTCGCGCAGACCCCGGACGCGCTCGTAGGGCAGGGGTGTGCCGTCCGCGGTCAGGCGCGCGGTGACGGTCTCGGCGGTGTCGCAGGTGCGCTCGTACGGTGAGCAGAAGACGTGGTCGGGAGCGGCGCCGATCTGCGCCAGATGGTCGCCGGCGGCCTGCGCCTGCGCCACGCCCAGGTGGGTGAGCGGGGCGTCTGAGGATCCCTGGTCGACCTTCTGCACGTTGAAGAGGGTCTGGCCGTGCCGCATCAGATACAGGGTCTTCTTCATGGGTGCCTCCTGAAGGTGTCCGCCGCGTCGCCTACGATTATATGTGTGGCATGGGGGGTAAAAGTGCGCGGGCGGTTTGCCTCGTGGGATTTTAGGTTATAGACAATACTTTCTAGACAAAATTTTCTAGAAAGTATGAGGCTTCGGTAGTTTGTGTGACAAGGGGCTAGCCTAGGCAGCAACGCTCTTCGCTCCCTTCACGCCCTTCTTCCTCGCCTTCACCGGGCGACCCGGG
>OMWE01000030.1 GCA_900314685.1 uncultured Actinomycetes bacterium
CGGGTGTGCCGACTGCCTTTCCCTTCGGCTACGGCCTCTCCTATACGAGCTTCGAGTACAGCGACCTGACGATCGACCACGTGAGCAATACGGGCGCCACCATCCGTCTTACCGTGAAGAATACCGGCGAGGCCGCAGGAGCGGAGGTCGTGCAGGTCTACGTGGCCAAGCCCGAGCACGAGGTCTTCCGTCCTGCCCAGGAGCTAAAGGGCTTCGCCAAGGTCGAGCTGGCCCCGGGCGAGTCGCGCGAGGTCGCGATTGGGCTGGATGACACCGCCTTCCGCTATTTCAACGTGAAGACCGACGGTTGGGAGGTCGAGGGCGGCACGTACGAGATCCGTGTCGGCGCCTCCAGCGAGGACATTCGTCTGACGGCGATGGCCGAGGTTGCAGGCACCGGTGCGCCCAACCCCTATGCCGGCCTCGATTTGGCTCCCTACGAATACGGCCAGGTGGGCGAGGTCGACGATGCGACCTGCGAGGCGCTGCTGGGGCACAAGCTGCCGAGCGAGCGCGCCACTATCGACCGCAACATGTGCTTCTGCGATTTCATTCACGGGCGCAGCCCGATTCTCTGGTTGGTGTGGCTGGTGCTCTTCTTGATCAAACGCGGCAGCGAGCGTTCCGGCAAGCCCAACCTCAACGTCCTCTTCATCTGGAACATGCCGCTGCGCGCGCTGGCCAAGAACGCGGGCGTGGTCTTCTCGGTGGCCGCGGTTGACGGCCTCGTGATGGAGGCCCGCGGTTTCTGGGTCATCGGCATCGTCCGCATGCTCGTAGGCATTATCGCCAACCTCGTACAGAACGCGAGCCAGTCCGCTCGCCTTGCCAAGCTCAACGCATAGACACAGAAAGGGAACCCGTCATGGCATTCAAAGAGTGGGCCGAGAAACATCAGACCATCTGGGAGTTTCTGAAGTTCAACATCCTGTCAAACATCTCCACCATCACGCGCTTCGGCCTGGTCGCCCTCTTCTCGGCGCTGCCGTTCCTGGCAAGCATGACGCAACCGTTTGATTTCTTCGTTTGGCACTACCCGACGAGCGCCGGCGGTCTCGGGGCGTTCTATGTCTTCCTGCTCGCGGAGATTCCCGCGCAGATCGTCAACTACCTCGTGCAGATGAAGCTGACGTTCAAGTCGACGGTCTCGCACGCTTCCGCGGCGCCGCGATTTGCCCTGCTCGCTGCGATCAACATCACTGTGAGCACCGTCCTGCCCGGCTATGTGAACGGCATCCTCTCTGGCGTTGGCATCGGCGGCCTGCTCGCCAACCTCATCTCCACGCTGATCAACCTCGTCGTCCAGGTCATCATCTGCTTCTATCCCATGAAGGTCTGGGTCTTCTCGGGTGATAAGACCAGGGAATAAAAACTATGTTCCTAAATCAACGTAATTATCTAAGAAAAGGGAACAATATTGCTTGTATAATGAAAACACCTGTACTAATATGACTATATAGAGAATAACTGTTCCATATTAGGAATGAGGCGCATGGTATTATGCAGGCAACAGAAAGGGCTCTATGGGATGGGGCGGCAATGGACGGCGTACAGGGCACCTATACGGCGGAGGACTATTGGAGCCTGCCTGAGGGGCAGCGCGCAGAGCTGATAAAGGGGGAGCTGTACGACATGGCTGCCCCGAGCCGCGAGCACCAGAGGCTGGTCCTCCAGATCTGCCGTCGCATGAGCGACTACATCGAGGCCAATGGGCTACCTTGCGAGGCGGACGTCGCTCCCTTTGCCGTGAACCTCCGCGCTGACGACTCGGTCTTTGTCGAGCCTGACGTGCTGGTTGTGTGCGACAAAGACAAGCTCTCCGACCGGGGATGCGAGGGCGCGCCGGATCTGATTGTCGAGGTGGTGAGCCCCTCGAGCCGTCACATGGACTACGCGACCAAGAACGCTCTCTACATCGACGCGGGTGTGCGCGAGTACTGGATCGTCGACCCCGAGCGCCAGCGCACCACGATATACCGGTACGAGGAGGATGCTGCGCCCATGATCCTTCCTTTTAGCATGCCGGTTACATCGGGCATCTGTCCCGACTTCAGCCTCGTGATGGCGGAGCTCATCTGAAGGCGGGGAAACTCATAGCGGAAAAAGGACGCAGGCTTGTCCCGGACCGACGGTCAGTGTGCCGCCTAGGCGCGTTGCGATTGAGCGCGCTGGTCCGAGTGCCCCGGAAGACGGCATGTCGCCGTCGGATATGCTGGCCGCGAGCAGGAACAACGTACCCTGTCGGCGACTGGTGAGCAGCACGGTCGGGTCACCGGAGTCTGCCGCGGCATCGACCGAGGCGTCCACGAGACCGCCGACGAGAGTGTACAGGTCAGCGGGAGGAATGGTGGCAAGGGCGGATCCGTCCACCATGCACTCGAGTGAGACGCCGCGCTGGTGCGCGAGCAGAGCCTTCTCGGCGAGGATAACGTCGAGAGCCTCGTTGCCGGTCTGCGCGCGCATGTCGTAGACATCGATCTCTCGGGCGACCTGTGCGAGCTGGCTCCGGTCGACGCGCACGGAGCCGTCTGCATCCGCCTCACCCTCGCTCAATTGTCGCAGTACAAGATGACGCAGGTCATGGCAGCGCCGATCGATGGCGGTTACCGTTTTGCGCGTCAGCTCATACTGCCTAGAGCTCGCATCTAGGAGAGCGTCCATGGCGGCTTTCTCGTCGGAGATGCGCTGGGCGTAGAGCAGGCGGTATTCCACCCAGAGCAGGAAACCGCACATAAGGCCGTGCATCAAGCGGTAAGAGAGCTGGAGGCCGAAGGGTGCGTCCGCCGTTGCCAGCAGCTTGTTGGCGATGTCGAACGAGATGACCAGGGCGCCCACGAGCGTCATCAGCACGAGCTGCCAGACGCTGCCACGATTCCCGAGGTCCTCGTGTTCTATCCTGCGGATAAAAACAAGGTAGCAGAGGGCGTACACGCCCACAAAGGTCGCAATCGACAGAAGAAAAGATGGTGCGCTGACGGACGGGATTGATTGCGTCATCAGATTCACTGGACCGTTTTCCGCCTGGGCGAAGAGCGCCTCGCTGTCAAAGAAATCGCCCATGCCGTTTCGCCTGAGGAGGAAACGCCAGAAATTCACGGTGCTGCTCGCGATGTTTTGCATGGTATAGCCCGTCACGGCGGCGGCACATGCCGCCCAGCGGTCAATGTCGTGACACCACCAAGCCCCCAGCGCCATGACGCAAAGGGTTCCCAGGGACGAAGCAAGCGTTAAGGCGGAGAGCTCACTTGACCCCAGGAGGATGTCGCCATGAGCCACGGCGTAGGTGCCAAAAGCGAGCACGGGCACGAGGCCGAGCGCGAGGAAAAACCCAAAGACTCGAAGAGGGTATGCGCGCCTGCGTGGGAGCGTGCGCACAAAAAGTAGAACAGCAACAAGCGTCTCCAAGGTACCCACTTGAGTGACGAGCAGATCGGCGAGTGCGCTCATGCGCCGGCTCCCATACGGGCGGCGAGGGCATTGAGCAGCGCCGGCCTGCGCGAGCGGGAGAGGGGGAGTGTACGGCCGTCATCCATTCGCACTGCGTTTTCCCTGATGGCGGCCACATGGTCGAGGTTGACGAGGCAGGCAGGAGAGGTGCGGAAGTAAGCGCCAACCTTGGTAAGGCGGGCCTCCGCCTCGGCGATGGTCCCACGCACGCGGGGGTCCTCCTCGCCCGCCGAAGCGGAGGGTGCCAGCCGATAGTACAAGTCGTGGCGGATGGTCTCGACGCAGACGATGTCGTTGGCATCGAGCGTCCAGGTACGTTCGCGTGTGCCGATTGTCACGGTCTTCGCGCGCCGCGATTCCACCTCGCGCAGGATGCGCGGCATGCGAATAGAGAGCGTCTCGTAGTCGATAGGCTTCACGATGAAGTCGGTCGCATTGACCTCATAGCCGTGTGCCGCATGGCGGGCAAGGCTCGTCACAAAGACCAGTGTCGTCTGCTGGTCGAGCTCGCGCAGGTGCCGGGCTGCGGAAAGGCCATCGACCCCGGGCATCTCGATGTCCATGAAGATAAGGTCGGCGGGATGGCGCTCGGGTTCGAAGTCGAAGGCAGAGGCCACGCGGCGCACATCGAGGGGTGTGCCGTTCTCGGTGGCATAGCGCCGTAGGCAGGATGCAAGGCGGTCTGCGTCAGCATCGTCGTCTTCCATGATGAGCGCCTTGAGTTCGTCCATGGCACCTTCCGATTACGCCAGAATCTGCCGCGCGGGCGTCAAAAGAACGCTGCGGGGCGCGCTTCTTCCTATCGTTTCCGATGATAGCAAGCAGAAGGTCTGTTGGCGAAAGGAGAGGGAATGACGCGTAAGGAGAAGGGTGCACGTCTGCGCATGAGGCCGGGTAAGTTCCTCGCGCTCACGGTGGTGCCGATGACGCTGGTGCTGGTCGTGGCCCTGCTGTTGACGGTCGCTGGCACGGCATTTGCGCCGACGCTCGGTGCCCTGTTTGGCGAGGGCGCTCAGACGGTACAGAACCCGGAGGGTACCGAGGAGGGCGCTGCCGACTACTACGAGACGAAGTATGACAGCGCCGAGGAAGCCAAGGACGCTGCCTACAAGACGGCTGCCCGCATCCTGCAGGAGGGCACCGTCCTGCTCAAAAACGACGGCGTGCTGCCGCTTGCGCAGGGATCCGAGGTGACGCCGTACGGCTACGGCGCCCTGCATCCCGTCTACGGGCAGATGTCCCAGGGCGGCTCCACCAAGTGGGATGACGATCCAGTCACGCCCGAGGAGGGGCTCTCGGCGGTTTACGACGTCAACCGCTCCGCCCTCGAGGCGATGGAGGCGGCGGGCGACCCCGAGGTGCTCGCCGAGGCCGAGGGTACGACGCCCGCGGGCGATACGGCGAGCCTGCTCGGCGGCGACAGCTTCATCTTTGAGTACGATCCCTCCGTCTATGACGGCATCGATGCCGGTGGCACGGGCGTGGTCTTTATCACGCGCACGGGCCAGGAGGGTCAGGACAAGAAGTACGACGCCTATTCCGACGGCACCCCTCACTATCTGGCGCTCTCAGAAAACGAGAAGGCGACCATCAAGGCGGCCAAGGAGCAGTGCGACAAGGTGGTCGTGGTCCTGGTCGCTTCCCAGACCATGGAGGTCGCCCCGCTGATGGACGGCGAGTACGAGGCCGATGCCATCGTGTGGGTGGGCAATCCGGGAGAGCTGGGCTTCTCCGAGCTCGGTCACATCATGGACGGCGAGGTCAACCCCTCGGGTCGCACCGTGGATATCTGGGCGACCGACTTCACGGCTGACCCCAGCTATGCCAACATCGGCGACTTCCGCTACGACAACGCCGACTTCACGATGCCGGGCTTCACGAGCGGCATGGAGAGCTCGATCGCCCGTCCTTACCTGGAGTACCAGGAGGGCGTCTACATGGGCTACCGCTACTATGAGACGGCCGACGTCGAGGACGACGCCTTCGTCTATGGCACGCTCGACGGCCGGGGCGGTATCGCCGAGGCGGGTGCCGTGACCTACCCCTTCGGCTACGGCCTGTCCTACACGTCCTTCTCGCAGGAGATCAGCTCATATGACGACGCGGGCGAGACTATCACGATGGATGTGAAGGTGACCAATACGGGCGACGCCGCCGGCAAGGACGTCGTGCAAGTCTACTACGAGAGCCCCTATACGGACTATGACCGTGCCAACAAGGTCGAGAAGCCGGTCTGTATCCTCGCGGATTTTGCCAAGACGGGCCTGCTCAAGCCGGGCGAATCGCAGGTCGTGACCCTGTCCTTCGACAAGCAGGACATGGCCTCCTACGACTACACGCACGACAACGGCGACGGGACGACGGGCTGCTACCTGCTCGAGGCGGGCGACTATCAGGTAACCCTGCGCGCCAACAGCCATGACGTGATCGACACGCGCACCACCACCGTTGCCGAGACGACCTTCTTCGACGGCTCCGACGCCGACCACATCCGCACCTCCGACAAGGAGGGGCAGTCCGAGCTCGACCCCGAGACGGGCGAGGCCGCGGTTGACCCGAATGCCGACTATATTGCCGCCACCAACAAGTTCCAGGCGAGCTCCGACTATATGAACGAGGAGTCGACCATCCTCTCGCGCTCTGACTGGAAGGGTACGCAGCCTGTCCGTGACGAGGACCGCACCAAACCGCTCGCCCAGCGCTACGCCGAGATGGCGGTGCTCGAGACCGAGTTCGACGTCGAGAACGACCCCACCTACGGCAATGTCGAGGGCAGTGTGGCCTACCACGCCGACGCCCCTGCCTCGGGTGAGGACAACGGCCTGACGCTGGCCAGTATGCGCGGCCTGTCCTACGACGACCCCCAGTGGGACGCGTTCCTCGACCAGATCGACTGGTCGGACCGCGCCGCGATCGAGCAGAACTTCGCCGGCGACGCTTATCGCCTTGGCGGCATCGACAGCCTGGGCATGCCCCAGACCAAGGTCGAGGACGGCGGCAACGGCCTCAAGGTCGAGAGCATTTCGCAGTCGCAATACGACATGAGCAAGTCCGCCTCCTATCCCTTCCACCCCACGGTAGCCTCCACCTGGAACGTCGAGCTCCTCTATGAGATGGGTGCCGCTCTCGGCCAGGAAGCGCTAGCCAACGGCATTACCGGTTGGTATAGCCCCGGCATCAACCTGCACCGTTCACCTTTCTCGGGTCGTGTCTTTGAGTACTACTCCGAGGACCCGCTGCTGTCGGGCAAGCTGGCTGCGGCGATTACGAGCGGCGCGGGTGACAACGGCCTCTTTGTGACCCTCAAGCACTTCGCACTGAACGAGATGGAGACGAACCGCTCCAATTACTCGATGAACTGGGCAGACGAGCAGACCATGCGCGAGCTCTATCTGCGCCCCTTCGAGATCGCGGTCAAGGACGCGCGTATGACGGAGACCTATCTCGATGCGGACGGCACACGCCAGACCAAGGTCATGCGCGCCACGACGGGTATCATGCCCAACCAGGGCGGCGTTGGTCCCGTGGTCGGCACGGTCAACGCGGACCTGCTCCAAGGCGTGCTGCGCGGCGAGTGGGGCTTCCGCGGGCTGTGCTTCACCGACTACTGGGTGACGGGCAACAATTCCTTCCGCGACCTTGCCCTGCGTACCGGCTCCGACGCCTATCTCTCGATGTATATTCCGGTTTTCTGGAAGATGGTCGACTATGAGAGCCCCAGCGCGCAGTGGGCCATGCGCAACGCCATCCACAACATTGCCTACACGATGGCAAACTCCAATGCCGTGCAAGGCGCGGCGCCGGGTGCCACATACAAGACGGCTGTTCCCGGCTGGCGCATCGGTCTGACGGCGGCGACGATCGTCTTTGCCGGCCTGTGGGTGCTCTGGCTGGCGCGTGTCATCATGCGCTTCCGTGCATGCAAGGTGCATCCGGAGACCTTCAAGCCACGCCGCCGCAATAGGTAGCGAAACGGGCGGATACAACGAGGCGTTGATATTGGGAAGTCGGGGCGAGCGATGTCTGCCCCGACTTCTTTATGGCGCAAGGAGGGCGTTCAGAGCACAGACGCCATCAGCCATATGGGTCGAGAGCGTGCCCCCGTGGCGAGCGGCTGCGGCGTGCATCGCCTCGAGGTCGGCGGGGGAGTACGGGCTGCCATCCGCATAGAATTCCAGCCGGAGCGCCGCCACTCCCGCCCGTTCGCGCAGGTCGAGACGGATGCTCGCGCGGCCTTTGTCCGAGAGGGTCTCCACGGCGGTGATTGCGCCATCGAGCGCGCGGCCGAAGAGGGCGTAAATATCAGCTGGCACCATGGCGCCCAGCGTGGTACCGTTCGCGATACAGGAGAGCGTGATGCCCTTTTGCGTACAGATGAGACCCTTCTCGGTGAGAATGACGTCGAGAGCTGTGTTGCCCGTCTTGGCCTGCGCGTCGTAGATGTCGAGCTCGCGGGAGACCTCGCGCAGGAGCTTGCTGTCGTCGCCGATGGCCGAGTCGGCGAGCAGGTTGATGACCTGATGACGCATCTGGTGGCTGCGGGCGTTGATGGCCGAGACGGTCGCCTGCGAGAGCTGCCACTGGCGTGCCTGCTCGTCCATGAGCTGTCGCTGGGATGCGAGCTCCCCCTCCAGACGTTTGTTGTAAAGCAGCTCGAAGCTCGCCGCCAGAACGGATATGCAGACGACGCCGTGGACGACGCGCAGGGAAGCGATGAGGGCAAAGGGGACGTCGAGTGCCCCGAGTGATTTGTTGATGACATCGAAGCCGATGACTGCGTTGGCGACGACGAGAAAGACGACCAGCATGCGCCGATCCTGTACGAGCGCAAGGCCGCGGTCGCTGAGACGGCGGATGAGCAGCAGGTAGCAGGGGATATAGACGACGGCGGTGACGGCGACGGCAAAACCCAGCGTGTGGATGAGGGGAAGGAGCCCGGCGTTCAGGCGTTGGGCACACAGGGTGCAGAAGCCCGAGAGGCCGCTCGCGAGATTTTGCATCGTGTAGCCCGAGGTGCAGCAGTAGAGGGCCGTCCATGGGGAGCAGTCGTAGACAAAGAGCACGGCGGCCAGGCAGAGCACCAATACAAAGCTAAAGGTAAGAAACACGGTGACGAACTGCCGGGACCCCATGAGCTCAGGGTGTGCCACGGTGCCGTACCACGAAAAGAGCACGGTGCCCACGACGGCAAGGCCGGCCACAAGGACGCCGCGGAGGATGGGGTGCGTGCGGAGCGGCAGGCGTCGCGCAAAGAGCCATTGCGCGAGGGAGATTTGGCCCATCGTGACAATAGCCTCGCCCAGGATGGGCATCAGACGAGGGTCCATCAGGCACCGCCCAGGTAGTCGGCGATACGCTCGAGGGCGGCGCGCTTCTTACCGCGGGAGAAAAAGACGCTAGAACCGTCGGACAGATTGACCTCGTCGCTGTGGACGCGGCTGATGTGGGCCATATTGACCAGGCAGCTCGCCGAGACGCTGATAAAGGGCGCGCCGAGCTCTTTGAGTTGCCGGGAGATGGACGAGAGCGTTGCGCGTTGGGTCACCGTGCTGCCATCAGCCAGATGATAGGTTGCGTCGTGACCACGCACGTCGACGAAGGCCAAATCGGCGATGGCGACCATACGGACGCCGTCGCGCGTCGGCACGGTGAGCGTCAACCTCTGCCTACGTCGCAGGGCGCGCATCACACGATCCATGCAAAGAGAGAAGTCCCCAAAGGCGACGGGTTTGATGATAAAACCGAGGGCGTCGACCGCGTACCCGTGGACAGCGTATTGAGCTAGGTTGGTCACAAAGACAAGGGGTGTCTCTCGGTCGTATTCGCGCAGGGCCTCGGCGGCCTCCATGCCCGTGAGGCCGGGCAGGTCGATATCCATAAAGACGATGTCGGCGGGGTGGGATCCTTCGAGGAACTCGACGGCAGAACGCAGGCGGCGGGTCTGGAACCGCATACTGTGCTCACCTGCGTAGCGCGAAAGGCAGCGCTCAAGGGCGATGGCTTCGGCATCCGTATCCTCTACGATCAGGACCCGATACATACCGCCTCCTTGCGCCGTCACTCGCATACCAAGCCAACCTATCGACCGATTATGCCACGGACGATCGCGCCACTGCAGCGTCGGGGCCTTTGGGGTGAAATGCAGGTGCCTTCGTCCGTGGCGAGCTCCCTAAATAGCACCTTCCGTGATTCCATAGAAGGATTGATATTACGAACAAATGTTATTTTAAATAGAATCATTTGTACTATTATAGAAATAGAAGAAACAACTGTACCGTATTGGAGGCGTGCTATGATTCGGACAAGTAAAGCGACTGACTACACGGAGGAAGCCATGGATGCGGGAGTTGTTCGTCACACGGTGGACGAGATTCACGCGCTCCCCGAGGGACAGCGCGCCGGCCTATCGATGGCGTCATCTATGACATGGCTTCGCCGAAGCGCATCCACCAGGAACTCGTAATGTACCTCTCCGTGGAAATCAGCCTTTACATTCGGTCTCATAAGGGCTCTTGCAAGGTTTAACCCACGCCCTTCGCCTTGCTCCTCTTCAACGACGGTTACAACTACGTGGAACCCGATGTCTCGGTGGTCTGCGACCCGTCCAAGCTCGATGATCGCGGGTGCAACGGGGCGCCCGACTGGGTTGTCGAGATTGTCTCGGAGCCCAGCCGCACAATGGACAACCTCATCAAACTCGAGCAGTACCGCAAAGCGGGCGTCCGCGAATACTGGATCGTGGACCCCTCGAAACGCACGGTCAGGGTGTATGGTTTCGACCCGCTTGCCTATAGGGAATACGTCTTTGGCCAGGCGATCCCCTCAAATGCCCTCAAGGGACTCGAGCTCGACTTTGCGGAATTCGCTGTTTAGCGCTGGGGCGCCTGACTAAATCCTCTCGAGATCGCCGCGGTTGCGCGCTTCGTCGAAGAGGTGCTTGAAGACCTTATCGCCGTGCAGTCCGTCGTGCTCGAACTCGTTGGTGACCCAGGCATGGCTGTTGCCGACGCGCGAGAGGGTGTCGAGTTGCATACCCGAGTCCACGTAGAGGTCGTCGAAGTAGACCGCGGACTGCAGCGGCACGGTATTGTCCGCGAGCTGCCGCTGGTCGTAGACGGAGTCGAAATCGGTGGTCGTCATCATCAGGTCGACCGCTGGCTTGAGTGGCGCGAGCAGCGGGTCGTCTTCAAACATCCAGGGGAAACAGGCCTCGCCCACCAGCATGAGCGGACGGGCGTCGGCGGCGAACTCAGGGCGGGACCCGTACTCATGGGCAGCCGCCCATTTGATGGGATGCTCCATCTGGCCGTCCGCATAGATGAACTCCTGCAGCGTCCAGTAGAGGGGGTTGTCGGCCGTCGTGAGATTTTGCAACGCACCCATCAGGAAACCGTCCGTGAGCTGGGCATGCGTGATGTCAGACGGAATGCGGCCGTCTCCCGTCTCAAAGGCGCTGTCGAGCAGGTTGTGGATACGTTCTGGGGCGGGTTTCATGCCCAGGCCCTGGCCGAGCTGCTGCAGGCGGCGCGGGGTCAGCGGGCTCCCGTCAGGAAGACGGACGTCTCCTGCCGCGAGCCGGTCGGCGATGGCGGCCATGCGGACCTCGTCCTCGGGATAGCGCTCGTAGTAGGCGAGGGTTTTCTTGGCCATGCGCGGGAAGGTGTGGGCGTAGACCTCGGCCGCGCTGGCGGGGACGTGGGGGATGCCGCCGCAGGTGAAGCTGGCGCGGACACCCTCGGGGTAGAAGCTGAGGTAGGTGAGGGTGAGGAAGCCGCCGTAGCTCTGCCCGAGCGTGACCCACGGCTCGCCGCCGAACTCCGTCAGGCGCAGATATTCGAAATCGCGCACGATGGAGCGCGCGAGGAAGCGCTTGAGGTAATCAGCCTGTGCCGCAGCGTCCCCGCGCGCGGCGATTGATTGGCGGCTCACATGGTTGCTACGTCCCGTGCCACGCTGGTCGGGCAGCACCAGGCGGAAGTGTTTGACCGCCTCGGCCACCCAGCCATCCGAGGTGGGGGAGAGCAGACGCGGCCCCTTGCCTCCCGGGCCGCCCTGCAGATAGACGAGCAGGGGCATCGGTTTGCCAACGTTTTCCGCCGCGCAGACCACGCGGTAGAAGAGGCTGATACGCTCGCCTGCAGGCAGCCCGTCCACAGCGGCGCGGGCGGGCTCCGTTCCGCGCCAGTCCAGAGGCACCTCGATGGAGTGGTCCTCGACATAGAGCCCGGGCAGATAGTAACTGGTGAGCTGAGACACGAATGCTCCTCTCCTCGGATGGGGTGTCATCGACAAGTGTAGCCGCGTCGGTGCGAGAAAGCCAGAAAAAAGAACAAATGTTATTGCAATAGCAATACAGTTGTACTAATATTATAGTAAGAAGAACATACGTATCGACTGGAGGCACATGTTATGATACAGGAAGGCGGCGTTCGCAATCTGTGGGAGGCGTCAATGTCCGCGCAAGGGGAGCGTCATACGGTCGAGGAGATCCTCGCCCTGCCCGATGGCCAACGGGCCGAGCTGATTGACGGTGTCATCTACGATATGGCAACACCGGGACGTACGCATCAGCGACTGGTGCATTATCTCGATCTCTCGATTGGCAACTTCATTAAGGCCCACAGCGGCCCCTGCGAAGTCTATCCATCGCCTTTTGGAATTTTCCTCTTCAACGACCGGTACAACTTCGTCGAGCCCGATATCTCGGTCATCTGTGATACGTCCAAACTCGATGAGCGAGGATGTCACGGGGCTCCTGAGTGGGTCGTCGAGATCGTCTCCGAGACTAGCCGTACCATGGACAACGTGGTGAAGCTGCAGAAGTACCGTGATGCGGGCGTGCGCGAATACTGGGTCATCGACCCCCTGCTCCGCACCGTGAAGGTCTATGGCTTCCAGCCGCTTTCCTATGGGGAGTACGCATTCGGCCAACAGGTGCCCTCCAATACCCTGGAAGGGCTCGCTCTCGACTTTGCGGACTTTGCTTCCGCGGCCTCCTAGACACGCCTCAAGTAATAGGGGCGCCCCGGCAAAGGACGCCCCGCAAATTCTTCTCTGCCGTGGTGCGCGCGTGCTCCGCACGGCCACAGTATGTCAATTGCGATTAGAGCACGCCGAGGGCGACCTTCATCATGTCCTGGAAAGCGGTACGGCGCTCCTCGGGAGTGGTCTCGGCGTTGTCTACGAAGCTGTTGGACACCGTGAGAAGGCAGGCGGCCTGCTTGCCAAGGTGCTTGGCATGGTGGAAGAGGGCGAAGCTCTCCATCTCGACGCAGCAGCAGCCGCGGTCCATCGCACCGCTCACATAGTTGTCGGTATCGGCGTAGTAGACGTCGGAGGAGTGCAGACGGCCCTCGTAGAGCTTGATCCCCTGACGCTCGGCGCTGGCGCGCAGCTCGTCGTTGAGTTCGGCGGAGGGCAGCTGGATCTCGTCGACGTCCCCGGACTGGACGCGGGCGAAGCTCGAATCGCTCCAGGCGCTGGTGGCCAGCACCGTGTCGTAGAGCTTGAGGTCGGGGAGGTAGGAGCCCGTGGTGCCGATGCGGATAATGCGGTCCACGTCGTAGAACTTGTAGAGCTCGTAGCTGTAGATGCCGATGGAGGGCATGCCCATGCCGCTGGCCATCACGGTGACGGGCTTGCCGTCGTAGGTACCCGTATAGGCGCAGATGTCGCGGATGTCGCTCACGAGTTTGGCGTCGTCCAAGAAGGTCTCGGCGATG
Organism: uncultured Actinomycetes bacterium; assembly: GCA_900314685.1. GTDB lineage: Bacteria > Actinomycetota > Coriobacteriia > Coriobacteriales > Atopobiaceae > Olegusella. Next base: position 13,170 of record OMWE01000030.1, read on the forward strand.
AAACGGGCGCGCTGCGGGTCGCCCGGCATGAGGACGGTCTTGGCGATCTGGTCTTTTTGGGCCGCGTTGTGGGGAGTGGGGGTAGGCATGGTCTCATCCTTTCGAAAAAAGCCACCGTCGCATGGGCGGTGGCATATCCGGGCCTGCGTGCGGGTCTTATGCCTCTGCGGAATTGAGGTAGCGCTCCTGCTCGGGGGTCAGGGTGTCGATGCCCTTGCCCATGAAGGCGAGCTTCTTGCGCGCCGTCTCCATGTCGACCTCCTCGGGCACGTCCATCAGCATCTCGGTGAACTGGCCCTGGTGCTCCACCAGGTACTTTGCCGAGAGCGCCTGGATGGCGAAGGACATGTCCATAATCTCGGCGGGGTGGCCGTCGCCGCAGGCGAGGTTGACCAGACGGCCCTCGCCCAGCACGTAGACCCAACGGCCGTTCTCCAGCTTGTAGCCCATGATGTTGTGGCGCATCTCGCGGCTCTCGACGGCCATCTCGCGCAGTCCCGCCATGTCGACCTCGCAGTCGAAGTGGCCGGCGTTGGCGCAGATGGCGCCGTCCTTCATCACGAGGAAGTCCTCATGGTCGATGACCTTGTTGCAGCCGGTGACGGTGACGAAGAAGTCGCCGACCTTGGCGGCCTCGTTCATCGGCATCACGTCGAAGCCGTCCATGACCGCCTCGATGGCCTTGACGGGGTTGATCTCGGTGACGATCACGCGGGCGCCCAGGCCCTTGGCGCGCATGGCGACACCCTTACCGCACCAGCCGTAGCCGGCCACGACCACAATCTTGCCGGCGACCACAAGGTTGGTCGTGCGGTTGATGCCGTCCCAGACGGACTGGCCGGTGCCGTAGCGGTTGTCGAAGAAGTGCTTCATCATCGCGTTGTTTACACGGACCATCGGGAACTTGAGCGTGCCTTCGCGGTTCATGGCCTCCAGGCGGATGATGCCCGTGGTGGTTTCCTCACAGCCGCCGATGATGTTGGGGATGAGCTCGGGGTACTTGGTGTGGATGCGGTAGACGAGGTCGCCGCCGTCGTCAATCACGATGTTGGGGCCGGCGGAGAGTACGGCGTCGATGCAACGGTCGTAGTCCTCGTCGGAGATGCCGTGCCAGGCGTGGACCTCGAGGCCCTCGTGCACGAGTGCCGCGGCCACGTCGTCCTGGGTGGAGAGGGGGTTGGAGCCGGTCACGTACATGTCGGCGCCGCCGGCGGCCAGCACCAGGCAGAGGTAGGCCGTCTTTGCCTCCAGGTGGATGGAGAGCGTGACCTTCTTGCCGGCGAAGGGCTTGGTCTCGCTGAATTCCTTGTAGAGCATACTGAGCAGGGGGCAGTTGCGACGCACCCACTCGATTTTCTGCAGACCGGACTCGTAGAGGCCGAGGTCCTTGATCTCACTTTTTTCTGCGGGCATTTCATATCTCCTTTTCTCGCGGCTGCTTTGGGGTGCGGCCGTACCAGACGTTTGCGTTTGAGGCGGCGCGTGCAGGGCGCTTCGTGCGAGACGTCGTGTGGGGTGTCACTGCATGTGGCGGTGGAACTATTTATCAAGCCCCAGTCTATGACAAATGCGGCGGATTTCCGCGAAGACGCGCTCCTCATCGATTGTCCGCAACTCGCGGTGCTCCATCACGATCTTGCCGTCGATGATCACGGTGTCGACTTCGGAGCCGTTGGCGGAATAGGCGAGCGCGGCGATGAGGTTGTTGTTGGGCATCATCGAGGGCGTGTCCAGGTCGAGCAGGGCGATGTCGGCAAGAAGGCCGGCTTCGATGGCGCCGGTGTTGAGGTTGAGCGCACGCGCGCCGTTCGCGGTCGCAATGCGGAGAGTCTCGTCGGCGGAGACGCACTCCGGCGTGTCGTGCGTGCCCTTGTGGATGAGGGCGAGCAGGCCCATCTCGCGGAACATGTTCTGCGCGTTGTTGGATGCCACGCCGTCCGTGCCCAGGCAGACGTTCACGCCACCAGCCATCAGCTCGGGCACAGGCGCAAATCCGTTGCCCAGCTTCATGTTGGAGGCGGGGTTGGTGGCGACGCTCACGTGGTGTTCCGCGAGTATCTGGATGTCGGACTCGTTTACGCGGATGCAGTGGGCTGCGACGGTCGGACAGTCAAAGAGCCCCGTTTCGGCCACATATTCAACGGGCGTGCAGTGGTGGTCGCGCCACATGTTGTCGCTCTCCACCTGGCCCTCGGCGATGTGGATGTGGACACCCAGGCCGCGCTCGCGGGCGACGTCGGCGACCATGCGCAGGTAGTCCTGGCTGCAGCTGTAGGGGGCGTGCGGGTTGAGACGGAAGGACAGGCGGTCGCAGTCGGCACCGTCGCCCATCTCCTCGAGTGCCTCGGCCAGACGGTAGTCGGCTCTGTCGTAGGTATCGCCTACGAGGCCTCGACCGATCACGGCGCGCATGCCGCTCTCGCGCACCGCACGCGTGGTCTGGTGGATGTGCATCTGTTGGTCGTTGAAGCAGGTCGTGCCCGTGCGGATCATCTCCGCTTGGCTGAGCAGCGACGCCCAGTAGCAGTCCTCAGGTTCCAGGCGGTCCTCTATGGGTTGCACCGTGTTGAAGAGCCAGTCGGTGAAGCTCAGGTCGTCGGCTGCGTTGCGCATCATGGACATGTAGGTGTGGGTGTGCGCGTTGATGAGGCCGGGAATCGCCAGGCGGCCGGTGCCGTCGATGGTGGTCTCGGCGACGAAGCCCGCCGGCGCGGCGTCGAGCGCCGCGATCGTCTTGCCGTCGATGTAGATGTCGTGCCGCTCGACAGCGTCGGAGCCGTCTTTGGGCACGATTGCCAGAACATTTTTGATAAGGATCCCCATCGTCGCTCCCGTCGGCGCTGTACAAGTTATCCCCTGCATAAGGGGCATGTTTACCATTGCCTTACCAATGTAACACGTGTACAAATTTTGAAGACACAATTACGCCGTTCTTGTTAACATCGATAAAGGGGGCCGCGATCCGAGAGCGGCCAATCATCACACACCTTCAAGGGGGAAGAAAAAATGGCAAATCTTGATAGGCGCAACTTCCTGATGGGTGCCGGTGCCGCCGCGAGCGCTGCCGTGCTGGCTGGCTGTGGCTCGACCTCCGGCTCCGCCGCCGCTGGTTCCGCCACTGGTAGCGCCGCCGGCTCTGCCGCTGCCGCCGAGCCCGCTACCAGCGAGGCCGCCCAGGTCACGTTCGAGAAGGGCTACCTGACCGTCGCTACCGGCGACCCCGCCTGGGAGCCTTGGGTCAAGAACGACGACCCCGCGAGCGGCGAAGGCTTCGAGGCCGCGGTCATCTACGCGCTGGCCGACAAGCTGGAGTTCCCCAAGGACACCGTCAAGTGGGTCCGCACGACCTTCGACGAGGCCTATGCGCCCGGCGACAAGGACTGGGACCTCAACATCCAGCAGGTTTCCATCACCGAGGAGCGCAAGCAGGCCGTGGACTTCTCTCCCGCCTACTACCGCCCGACGCAGTCCGTCATCGCCAAGAAGGACTCCGACTTTGCCTCCGCAAAGACGATCGCCGACCTCAAGGACGCCACCTTCGCCGTCATGGTCGGCACCACTGCCTACGACTTCGTTAAGGACATCGTCTTTGGCGGCGATGACAGCAAGATCGAGCAGTACAACAACAATTCCGACGCGGTGGCCGCCCTCGACGCCAAGCAGGTCGACGTCCTCGTGACCGACACGCCCCAGTGCGTCTACATGGTCCAGTCCGAGCAGGTCACCGACGGCGTCGTCGTCGGCCAGATTCCCGGCACCGAGGATCCCGACGGCCTGGGCATCGTTCTGCCGAAGGATTCCGAGCTCACCCCGTACGTCACCGATGCGATGAACGCGCTGCTCGACGACGGTACGATCGACGGCCTGGTCCAGGAGTGGCTCAAGGACTACGTCGGGGTCCCCGAGCTCACCGCTTAGTCAGTCTGTGTGTGAGGGCGGGCGCCGAGGCGCGCCCGCCTTTTTTCGGCACGTGTACGTGTTGCCGACATGAGTGGCACAGCCCATATTCACGGGAGGATGCGCATGTCAGAAAAGACGGCTCCACAACAAACGACCTATGAGGTCAGCGAGGTCGAGCTGGAGCGCGAGGAATACCGTCGCAAGCAGGACCTCCGCGCCCGTCTCACCAGCGTCGTCAGCGCGATTGTCTTTGTCCTGTTGATCGCCTTTGTATTGCATATCTCACCGGGCTGGCCCCGGGTGAAGCAGTCCTTCTTCTCGCCGGAGTATTTCGCGCAGGCCTGGCCCAAGGTCCTCGAGGGCCTGCTGCTGAACCTCAAGGTCCTGCTCGCCGCCCTCCCGCTGACCGCCCTTTTCGGCACGCTGCTCGCGCTCATCCGCATCACCAAGTCGC
>OMWE01000041.1 GCA_900314685.1 uncultured Actinomycetes bacterium
ACCGCGCTGGAGCCGGCGGACTTCCCGGAGTTCCCCGCCTTCGAGCTCTCGCAGTCGGTGGAGCTGCCCTCTGCCGTGCTGACCAGCATGGTCAACAAGGTCTACCGCGTGACCTCCAAGGACACGGCGCGCCCGATCCTGCACGGCGTGCAGCTGACGGTGGAGAACAACACGATCCGCCTCGTCGCCACCGACTCCTACCGCCTGGCCGTGTGCGACACGCACGTCGACACCGCCGGCGTGGAGAGTCCCTTCACGGCTATCGTCGCGGGCTCGACCTTCCACGACGTCCTCTCGCTGCCGTCCATGACCGACAGCGTGCTGATCGGTACCACGGACAACCAGGTGGTGTTCGTCTTTGGCAACACCACCTTCATCTCCCGCCGCATCGAGGGCAACTTCCCCAACTACCGCCAGCTGCTGACGGGCTCCTGCTCGACCACGGTCAAGATCCCGACCGCGACCTTTGCCTCCGCGCTCAAGCGCGTGTCGGTCATCGCCACCTCAAACCCGTCGGTGCGCTTCGACGTCGACGCGGACGCGGGCCTGATGACCCTGGGCGCGTCGGCGCCCGACCAGGGCGAGTCCTCCGAGACGATTGCCGTGGACGCCGAGGGCAATAGCGTGCAGATCGCGCTCAACCACCGCTACGTCTCCGACTGTGTCAACGCCGCCTCCGACTCCGACGTGCTGACACTCGAGCTCGAGGGGTCCATGCGCCCGGGCATCTTCAAGTCGTTCGGCACCATCAACTACCTCTACCTGCTCATGCCGGTGCGCCTGTAGGGCACAGGACAGAGTCGGAGACCGTGACACCCGCGTGACCGCAAGGCTGCGGGTACACGCGGCCATCGAGCGACAGGGAGCGTATGGGTCTGCGCGTACACCGCCTGGAGATGCGCGACTGGCGCAACTTCGAGGACAAGACAATCGACTTCGCCGACGACGTAACGATCCTCGTGGGTCCCAACGCCGTGGGCAAGACAAACTCGGTCGAGGCGCTGCAGCTGCTGACGGCGGGCGCGTCTTTCCGCCGTCCCACGCCCGGGCAGCTGATCCGCGAGGGCGCCGAGGCGGCGCGGATACACGCGGACCTGCTCGGCGACGGCCGCGTGATCGACCAGGCGTGCGACGTCACGCCGCGTAAGCGCAGCTTCTCCCACAACGGCAAGACGTGCAAGGCGGCCGACATGCCCCGCACGCTGATGTCCGTGCTCTTCAACCCCGACGACCTCGCGCTGGTCAAGCGCGGTGCCAGCCAGCGCCGCGACGAGATCGACGCCTTTGGCCGGCAGGCGTCCGCGAACTACGGCAACCTGCTCGCGGCCTACCAGCGCACGGTCGAGCAGCGCAACCGCCTGCTCAAGGACCCCTATCCCGACCTCGCCCTACTCGACGCATGGGACGCGTCGCTGGCAGTGGGCGGCGCGGCGCTCCTGTCCGCCCGCGTCAAGCTCTACTGCCGCCTCGCGGACAAGATGGTGCCCATCTACCGCGAGATCGCCGACGGCGAGGAGCTCGGGACGGCATACGTGAGCGCCCTGGGCGACGTCGTGGGTGTCGACCGGCCCGAGCTCGAGTGCCGCCTGGCCGACGCCATCGCCACGGGCCGCGCCGAGGACCTGCGGCGTCAGCAGACCTGCGTGGGCCCGCACCGCGACGACCTGGCCTTCAGCGTGCGGGGACGCGACGCCCGCGCCTACGGCAGCCAGGGCCAGCAGCGCACGGTGGTGCTGGCATGGAAGATGGCCGAGGTCGAGGTGGCCCACGACGTGCTGGGCGACAAGCCGCTGCTCCTGCTCGACGACGTGATGAGCGAGCTGGACGGCGCGCGCCGCGGCGCCGTGGTCGGGTTCGTCGGCCAGGACATCCAGACGGTCATCACGACCACCAACCTTGGCTATTTCGACGAGGGGCTCCTCGCCGCGGCGAAGGTGGTGGACTTCGGTGAGTGACGAGATCATCCGCGCCGCGGCCGAGCGGGCGCGCGTGGACTCGATAGACGCTCTGCTCAAGCAGGTGGTGGGCAAGGACCTCCGCCGGGGCATCGGAGGCAGCTCGCGGGCGGCCCTCGCCTGGAACGAGGCCAACGGCGACCGCGAGCGCGCCCACACCCGCGGCGTGACCCTGGTCACGGCGCGCAAGCCCGGCGCCGACCCCCGGATGATCGTGTACGTCGACTCCAACGTCCTGCTCTCCGACTTCCGGGCCAATACGGAGCTCTACCTGGGGCGTCTCTCGATGTGGGGACTGAAGGTGTCTTCGCTCGAGTTCCGCCTCAGCCGCACGGCGGGCCAGCCCGCTCCGCAGGGGGCCCGCGGCGGGGGAGTGCCGTCCGCCGGCGATGCGGCGGGAAGTGCTCATGTGGCAGGGCATGCGGCGGGGACCGGCCTCGTCGCAGGCGGCGTGCCGGGGGAACCAGACCTACCGCCGCTCACGCCCGCGCAGGAGCGCGAGATCGGTGAGCTGACCGCGGACCTGCCCGACGGCGTCCGCGACAAGGCGGCGAGCGCCATGTCCGTCTTTTACCGGAGGGAAAACCTCGAGGGCCGCTGACTCTCGAGGACAGCCGGCCTGTCAGCCCCCGCGCCCGAAGCAGTAGACCCATCAGGCGCCGACGGCCTGCCGAGTCCCGCAGACAGGACCACTACCTGCGCGTCAGGCGGTCCGGGCGCGCCGCCTCAGGCGGCGGTGAGGCGCGAAATCGCAGATGGGCGATGTTTTACCGCCAAAAAATTTTCGGCGGCGAATCGGGCCGTCAGAACGTCCGTAATTGGTGTGTATTGCTTCGCGAGGGCACGGTTTTTGTTGCGGCAAGGTAGAATAGGAAAGATGTTTCGACCCTGGAAGGGGGATACGTGGCAACAGGCAAGAAAAACGACACCACAAAAGAAGACAGCTACGGCGCAAACGACATCAAGATCCTGGAGGGCCTCGAGGCCGTCCGCAAACGTCCCGGCATGTACATCGGCACGACCAGCTCCGCGGGCCTGCACCACCTGGTGTGGGAGATCGTCGACAACTCCGTCGACGAGGCCATGGCCGGCTACTGCACCAAGATCAACGTGACCGTCCACCCGGACAACTCGATCACGGTCGAGGACAACGGGCGCGGCATCCCCGTGGCGCGTCACCCCAAGCGCAAGATGCCGACGCTCGAGGTGGTCCTCACGATCCTGCACGCCGGCGGCAAGTTCGACAACAACGCCTACAAGGTCTCCGGCGGCCTGCACGGCGTGGGCATCTCCGTCGTCAACGCCCTCTCCAAGCGGCTCGTCGCACGCGTCAAGCGCGACGGCGGCATCTACGAGATGGAGTTTGCGCGCGGCAAGACCACCAAGAAGATGGAGCAGGTGGGCAAGTCCAAGGCCACCGGCACCACCATCACCTTCTGGCCCGACGACATGATCTTTGAGACCACGGTCTACGACTACGACACCCTGCACGACCGCCTGCAGGAGACCGCCTTCCTCAACAAGAACCTCAAGATCACGCTGACCGACGAGCGCGAGCTGGTACCGCGCGTGGACGAGTTCTGCTACGCCGGCGGCATCGTGGACTTCGTCAAGTACCTCAACTCCGAGCAGAAGGTGCTGGAGCGCTGCAGCCAGCCCATCTACATCGAGGGCAAGTCCGACCCCGACGCCCCCTTCTCGCAGAAGGGCGAGGTAGAGGTCGCGATCCAGTGGAACCAGGGCTACTCCGAGCACGTGATGTCCTTTGCCAACGACATCTACACCGAGGAGGGCGGCATGCACCTGGAGGGCTTTCGTGCGGCGCTCACCAAGGTGATGAACGACTACGCGCGCAGCCACAAGCTGCTCAAGGAGAAGGACGCCAACCTCCAGGGCAACGACCTGCGCGAGGGCCTCACGGCCATCATCTCGGTCAAGCTGCCCGACCCGCAGTTCGAGGGACAGACCAAGGCCAAGCTCGGCTCTTCTTACATGCGCACGCTGACCAACAAGATCGTGTCGCAGGGCATGAGCGAGTACCTGGAGGAGCACCCCAACCAGGCCAAGGAGATCTTCAAGAAGGCCAACCAGGCTGCCCGCGGACGCATGGCGGCGCAGAAGGCCCGCCAGGCAACCCGCCGCAAGGGCCTGCTCGAGAGCGCCTCGCTGCCCGGCAAGCTGGCCGACTGCTCGGTGCGCGACGCCGAGATGACCGAGCTCTTCATCGTGGAGGGCGACTCCGCAGGCGGCTCGGCCAAGATGGCGCGCGACCGCTCCATCCAGGCCGTCCTGCCCCTGCGCGGCAAGATCCTCAACGTGGAGCGCGTGCAGGAGCACCGCGCCCTGTCGTCCGACACCATCCAGGCGCTGATCACCGCCATCGGCACGGGCGTGGACCAGGAGTTCGACATCAACAAGGCCCGCTACCACAAGATCGTGATCATGACGGATGCCGACGTCGACGGCGCGCACATCCGCATCCTGCTCTTGACCTTCTTCTACCGCTATATGCGCCCGATGATCGACGCGGGCTACATCTACGTGGCCCAGCCGCCCCTCTACCAGCTCAAGCCCAAGGGCAAGAAGAACGGCAAGTACATCTATACCGACGAGGAGCTCGCGCTGGAGGCCGCCAAGTTCGAGGACTCCACCCGCTACACGGTCCAGCGCTACAAGGGCCTGGGCGAGATGGACCCCGAGCAGCTGTGGAGCACCACCATGGAGCCCAAGAACCGCATCTTGCTCAAGGTGACGATCGACGACGCGATGGCCGCCGAGCGCGCGGTGTCCGACCTGATGGGCACGCAGGTGGAGAAGCGCAAGGACTTCATCCAGACGCACGCCAAGGACGTCCGCTTCCTCGACATCTAACCCACCCGCACACGCGTATTCATAGAAAGGCCTGCATATGGCAGACGATCGCAACAACCACGACGACTTCGTCGACCTGACCGACGACGGCTCCTACGAGGACGACGACCTCGGGGGCGCCGAGGACGGGCAGGACTACGAGGGCGAAGACGGACTCGACGAGACCGATGACCTCGACGGCTCCGATGACACGGACGACTACGTCGACCTGACCGCGGACGACGACGGGGAGGGCAACGACGTCTCGGCCCTCAACCTCGGTGGCGCCGGCCTGGACCACACCATCTCCGACGAGGCGGGCACGCGCCTGTCGCTCACCGACATCCACGGCGGCACGCTCAAGCCGACAGACATGGCCACCGAGATGAAGCAGTCCTTCCTCGAGTACTCCATGTCCGTCATCGTCGCGCGCGCCCTGCCGGACGTCCGCGACGGTCTCAAGCCCGTCCAGCGCCGCATCCTCTACGCCATGAACGAGGCGCACATCGTCCCGTCCCGCCCGCACAAGAAGTCGGCTTGGACGGTCGGCGAGGTCATGGGCAAGTACCACCCGCACGGCGACGCCTCGATCTACGACGCCATGGTCCGCCTGGCCCAGGACTTCTCCATGCGCCTGCCGCTGATCGACGGCCACGGCAACTTCGGCTCCATCGACGGCGATCCCCCCGCGGCCATGCGTTACACCGAGTCGCGCCTCACCTACTCCGCCATGGAGATGCTGCGCGACATGGACAAGGAGACCGTGGACCTGCAGCCCAACTACGACGAGTCGCTGCAGGAGCCCGCGGTGCTGCCGTCGCGCTTCCCCAACCTGCTGGTCAACGGCAGCCAGGGCATCGCCGTCGGCATGGCCACCAACGTGCCGCCGCACAACCTGGCCGAGGTCACGCGCGCGGTCTGCCTGATGATCGACAACCCCGACGCGACCACCGACGACCTGATGAAGGTGCTGCCCGGCCCGGACTTCCCGACCGGCGGCATCATCATGGGCACCGACGGCATCCGCGAGGCCTACGAGACCGGCCGCGGCACCATCACCGTGCGCGCCAAGGTCCACGTGGAGCAGCGCAAGAACGGCCGCCAGCGCCTGGTCGTGACCGAGATCCCCTACCAGGTCAACAAGGGCACCCTGCAGGAGCGCATCGCGCAGCAGGTCAATGAGAAGCACATTGAGGGCATCTCGGACATGCGCGACGAGTCCAACCGCAAGGGCATGCGCATCGTGATCGACCTCAAGAGCGGCGCCGTGCCGCAGGTCGTGCTCAACAACCTCTACAAGCGCACGCAGCTGCAGTCCAACTTCAACGTGATCGACATCGCGCTGGTGGACGGCGTGCCCCGCACGCTCACCCTGCGCCAGATGATCGGCCACTACATCGACCACCAGATCGACGTCGTGACCCGCAGGACCCAGTACGACCTCGCCAAGGCCAAGAAGGACCTGCACATCCGCGAGGGCCTGCTCATCGCCGTGGACAACATCGACGAGATCGTGCAGATCATCAAGACCAGCCACGACGACGCCGAGGCCAAGAAGCGCATGTCCGACCGCTTCGGCATCGACGACATCCAGGGCGAGGCCATCCTGCAGATGCGCCTGCGCCGCCTGACCGGCCTGGCCCGCGAGGAGCTCGTGGCCCAGATCGAGGAGCTGCGCAGCCGCATCGCCTACTACGAGGACCTGCTTGCCCACCGCGACAAGATCCTGGGCGTGATCAAGGACGAGCTCCAGCAGATCTCCGACCGCTTCGCCGACAAGCGCCGCACCACCATCTCCGGCGCGGAGGCCCAGGACCTCGACGTCGAGGACCTCATCGCCGAGGAGGACATGGTGGTCACCGTCACGCACGGCAGCTACATCAAGCGCCTGCCGGTGGCGACCTACCGCAGCCAGAAGCGCGGCGGCAAGGGCATCCAGGGCCTGTCGCTTAAGGACAACGACTTCGTCGAGGACCTCTTCGTGGCGTCCACGCACGACTACGTGATGTTCTTCACCAACCTGGGCAAGGTGTACCGCCTCAAGGTCCACGAGCTGCCGATCGGCTCGCGCCAGGCGCGTGGCTCCGCGATGGCCAACGTGCTCGACTTGGCCGAGGGCGAGCACCCGACCGCCGTGCTCGTGTGCCGCGACTTCCCCGAGGACGAGTTCCTGATGTTCGCGACCAAGAATGGCATGGTCAAGAAGACGGCCATGAGCGACTACGCGAGCGTCCGCAGCAACGGCCTGATCGCCATCAACCTCAAGTCCGACGACGAGCTCGTCTCGGTCCGCCGCGTCAAGCAGGGCGAGCGCGTGATCCTGACCGCGTCCGACGGCAAGACGATCGTCTTCGACGAGGCCATCGTCCGCCCGACCGGCCGCGCGACCGCCGGCGTCAAGGGCATCACCCTGCGCGGCGACGCTGCGATGCTCGGCATGGAGATCTCCAACGGCGCGGGCGACCTCTTCGTGATCACGGAGTACGGCTACGGCAAGCGCACGCCGATCTCCGAGTACCCGCTGCACAACCGCGGCGGCCAGGGCGTCTACACCATTGCCATGACCGAGAAGAAGGGCGCGCTGGTGGCCTGCCGCGTGGTCGGCCCGCAGCACGAGCTGATGATCGTCACCGAGGCCGGCGTGATGATTCGCGTAAAGGCGGTCGACGTCAGCCGTCTCGGCCGCCAGACCACGGGCGTCAAGATCATGAACCTGGCTGAGGGCGACCGAGTGTCCGCCGTCGCCCGCATGGTGGCGCGCAAGAAGAAGGACGCGCCTGCCGCCGCGGGACAGGGTATGCTCGACCTCGCAGCCGCCGGTGCCCGTGAGGAGGACGACCCCATCGACGTCGGCGGTGAGGAGTCCATGGACGAGACGCTGGTGGACGACGAGTAGGGCCGTGGGGGTCGCCGCGCCGGGAGGCAGGGATGATCCCACGGGCTCACGCTCATGCTCACAAGAGCGAAACGGCCCGGCGAGGAGCCGTCTCGAGAAGCGAACAAGATACGTTCGCCGGACGAGACGTCCGCTCCTCGCCGGGCCGTTTCAGTTTGCAGAGTCGCCCAAGGGGCCCATCCGGCCTCCCGGCGCTCTCCCGGCCTTTCTGGCACTTCCCTTCCACGTTTCACACCATTTCCCGGTCCTGACCACCGGTAATGGTGCCCAGCGGTACCTTCGCAGTGGCGCCTCCCCAACAGTCCTGTCGCAAATCAATGGCGACCACGCACTAACGGTCATTTTCTATACATTCGTGCAGAAAAGGGGTGTTAGTGCGAGATTTGTGATTGCCGACAGTGACTGAATCTCGCACTACCGGCTTTTTTCTCGGCGAAACGAGAGAAAGTGCCTACTAGTGTTTGAACTTCTTATTTCCCCTGCTGTGAAATCTCGCACTAGCATCGAGATTCTTGCCGATTGCCGAGAAAAAGGCCGGTAGTGCGTGGTGGGCTAGCTACGTGGTGAAGGCACGGAGCGAGCTACAAGGACAGACGACGAGAGCAGAGAAATAGGACAAGTCAGATAAGAAGACCTAGCTATAGAACAGTGAAGCAGATCTAGCTATAGAAGAAAGGCGGACCGAGGAAGTCGGGCGATACCTCGTGGCTAGTCCTTGAAGTCGTCGGCGTTGAGGTCCTCGACGAAGTCGTGGAAGCGTGCGAGCTCCTGCTGGCGCTCGTCGCGCTCTACCTGCGCGAAGTCGGGCATGGTGGCCGCATCCAGGACTTTTTCCTCCGCCCAGATGGGGACGCCCTGGCGCACGGCGAGCGCGAGCGCGTCGGAGGGGCGGCAATCGATATCGATACGGCGCCCGCCTGCGTCCTCCAGCATGAGGTTGGCATAGAAGGTCGTGTCGAGCACGTCGACGATCGCGACGCCCGTGAGCTTGCCGCCCAGGCGAGTGATGGTCTTGAGCAGGAGATCGTGGGTCTTTGGCCGCTCCTGGTGGCCGTCGGCGGCGGTCGAGATGGCCGCGGCCTCCACCACACCGATGCGAATGGGCAGGTCGACGGCGGCGTTGCCCGCGCGCTGGCGCGGCGTCAGCACCACCAGCGACGGGATGGGCCCGCCCGCGACGACGATAGTCTTTATGTCCATGCGTACCAGCACAGTCGCCTCCTTTGCGCACATGGTACCCCAAGGTGCCCGCGACAAGACGTACAATGAGGCGCTTGAAGCAGAACCATACACACATGGGGCACAGGGCGGCGCAGTGACGCAGGACAAGACGGACGACAGACAGGACGAGACGGACGCCGAGCGGGTAGAGACGGACGGCAAGCGGGACAGGGCGGACGCCGAGCAGGTAGAGGCGGACGACAAGCGGGACAGGGCAGACGCCGAGCAGACTGAGGCGGACGATAAGCAGTCCGATGCGGCTGGCGAGCAGGACGGGGCGGTGTCGCGCGAGGCGGCCGCACAACGGGTCGGGACGCATCTGGGGCGCTGGGGCGTCGTGGAGGCGCTGCTGTGGCTGGAGATGTGGCTCAAGCTCTCGACCGAGGGCGCGTGGTGGCCGCAAGTCATCTACCTGGCGGTTTTCAGCTATGCGATTGGCCTGGCACTCACGGTGCTCTGCAACCTGCCGCGGGGCACCAAGGCCCGGCGCCGCCTGCGTGGCACCGTGCTCGCCCTGCTCTGCGCGGCATTCGCGACCACGTATTTCGTCTTCAAGGCGTTCGGTGTCTACTACGACCTGCGGACCGTGGTGGTCGGCGCGCACAACGTGGCGACCGGCTTCGGCGGGGATGCGGCGGCGATCGTCCTGTCGCCCGCGGGCGTCGCGCACTTGCTGGTCTTCCTCGCGCCGTACCTGGCCTGGCTTGTGCTGCCGCGGCTGGGGGTCCTGGAGCCGAAGCGGCCGGCGAGGGACGCGTTCGTCTTTGCCGCGAAGCAGGCCTGCGGCGTCGGCGTGCTGGCAGTGCTGCTGGTGGGGGCCAACGCGACCTACGCGCCGGTGTGGGGGAGCCAGTACAGCTTCGCGCTGGGCGTGCAGGACTTCGGCCTCGCGGTCAATCTGCCTCGCGAGGTCTTTCTGGCGGGCGGGGGAGACGCCGGCACCAGCCTCGCGGACGCGGCCGCCGCCGACGCGGTACCGCCCACGAGCGTGCTGAGCGACATCCCGACGGTGTATGGCTTCAGCACGATGGACATCGACTTTGCCGCAAAGGCCGCCTCGACCGATGATCGGGCCCTGGTCGACATGGACAACTACTGCGCGGCACAGCGCCCGAGCAGGCAAAACGCTATGACCGGCGTCTTCCGCGGCAAGAACCTCATCTTCATCACGGCCGAGGCCTTCTGCGCGGAAGCGGTGCGGCCCGACACGACGCCCACGCTCTACCGCCTGGCGAACAAGGGCATCCAGGTCCCCGAGTTCTACCAGCCGGCGGGCGCGGGCACCACGGGCGGCGAGACGCAGTACCTGCTCGGCGTGCTGGCGGAGGCCGGCGGCGACTCGATGCAGCTGGCCGCGACGCACGACAACTACTTCACGATGGGCTCGGTGCTGGACCGCCTGGGGTACAACGGCTGGGTCTTCCACAACAGCGACTACGACTACTACAACCGCGGGACCACGCACAACGCACTCGGCTACTCCCACGGCTACATGGGCCTGGGCAACGGCATCGAGCGCTGGGTCACCGAGCAGTGGCCCGAGAGCGACGTGGAGATGATGCGCGGAACCTTTGACGACCTGTACGGCGACGCCGCGCCCTTCAATGTCTACTACATGTCCGTGAGCGGTCACTGCACCGACGGCACCTACGCGCCGACCGACACGATGGCCGCGCCGCACTGGGACGCGGTGGCCGACCTGCCGTACTCCGACGAGGTCAAGGCCTACCTGGCGACCCAGGTGGAGCTGGATCAGGCTGTGGAGTACCTGGTCGGCCGCCTGGAGGAGACGGGCCAGGCCGACGACACCGTGATCGTGATTGGCGGCGACCACTATCCCTACGGTCTGGGCTACGGCCAGGACGACGCGCTCGCCGAGCTCTACGGCCACAACGCCGACGACGCATGGCAGCGCGACCACAATCGGCTGATCATCTGGAGCGGCTGCCTGGAAGACGAGAGCACCTACACCGACCCCATCGTCGTGGACGGGCCCATGAGCTCGATCGACGTGCTGCCTACGCTGCTCAACCTCTTCGGCTGCGAGTGGGACTCGCGCCTGCTGCCCGGCCGCGACGTCTTCTCGGGCAGCGACCCGCTCGTCTATAACCCTTCCTACGACTGGAAGACGGACCTGGGCACGTACCGCGCGTCCACCGGCACCTTCACGCCCGCCGAGGGCGTCACGGTGCCCGACGGCTACGTGGACGAGATGAATGACGTGGTCAAGGGCAAGATCGCGTACAGCAAGGCCTTTCTGTACAACGACTATTTCAAGCACCTCTTTGGCTGATTGCCTGCAGCCCGGTGTCCGACCCAGCCGTGTAGTCTCACCTGCGCCTATAGTCACCTGACGCACGTAGCCTATAGTCACCCGATGCGCGTAGCCGCGTGCTCGAGTTGTGGGACATCTGTGAGACGAGAAAATTTTCCAATCTCCGCTTGACCCGCATATGGGGTTTGAGTAAAGTATTTCCTCGCGTTGGGCCTGTAGCTCAGTTGGTCAGAGCGTCCGGCTGATAACCGGGAGGTCACAAGTTCGAACCTTGTCAGGCCCACCACTTCTTTTGGCAATAGCCGCCCCAACGTTAGCCGAGTCGCCGTTGGGGCGGTTATTCTTCAAGAGATGGGCGCACCGCACACGCGGGGACGTAGCTCAGCTGGGAGAGCGCGGGCTTTGCAAGCCTGAGGTCGTGGGTTCGA
>OMWE01000031.1 GCA_900314685.1 uncultured Actinomycetes bacterium
CTACCATAAGCTCAAGCCGCTCGCGGAGAGCAAGCCGAAGTCCTTCGCCAAGCAGTGCGCGGAGTACGACTTCACGCGCATCTACCCGCTCATGGACGCCTTCCTCGCGGAAAACGACCTCTCCGCGCCGGACAGGCTCGCCGCCCTCGCGGGGGAGAGCGCGCCGGAGACCGTGGCTTTCGCCTCGGCCCTCATCGACATTTACGCCGACTCCGTGGCAAAGCTCACGCGCGAAACGGAGTACGACACCGTCGGCAACAGCCCCGCGACCTACTTCATCTGCGGCGTGTGGGCGAACATGAAGCGCGGGCGCGAGTTCCATCCCGCGTCCAACGGCATCACCGTCACCTACTCCCAGCCCGACGCCTACGGCAACCAGTCCATCTCCTACAAAAACAAGGACTACGAGATGACCCTCATCTTCGAGGCCGTCGATAAATACACCAAAAACCTCTCGTGGACGGCGCACCGCCTCCTCATCTATACCCTCATGTGCGGCAACCGGGACGGCTGGCGCGGCAACGCGGCGGACTTCAACATCGCCGACTATATGGCGTGGTCGGGGCTGGCGAGCCGCGACGCGGCGTACCGCCAGCTCAAAAAGGATGTCCAATCCATCACCAACCTCAAGCTCACCGCCGAATCCTACAAAAAATACTTCGAGTCCTTCTACATCACGCACCTCGCCACCGAGGCCAACATCAAAAAGTACACCGGCGAGGTCCACATCGCCTTTGCCGAGAACGTCCGCCTCTTCCTCACCCAATACTACCAGCTCATTCCAGACTGGATGGGCCAGCTGTCCGAAAACGCCTACCGCCTCGCCTATTACCTCTACTACCGCGCCCGCAAGGCGCCGCTCGACGAGGACGGCGAGGCCGAGACGGCGCACGACGCATCGGCCGAGGCGGACGAACCGTTCGACGAGGCCTACAGCGAGGCGTACGCGGAGAAGACGGACGGTGTCGAGGCGGACGAGGCCGCCGACGAGCCGGAGCCCGAGACTGAGGCGGAGTCAGCGGCCGAGCCGGAGTCAGCGGCTGGGCCGGAGGCCGAGCCTGCCGACGATGCCGAGGCTGAGTACGACGCTGACGTCGAGTCCGACGAGCCCGCGGATGACGTCGAGCTCGTATCTGCCGACGAACCTGCGGATGAGCCTGCTGGCGAAGAAGTATCCGAGGGGGACGTCCGTCTTCCCGAGGAGGAAGCCGATGAGGCTGAGGAAGGCGAGGCCGAAGCGGACGAACTCGAAGCGGACGAGCCCGAGGCAGATGAGCCCGAGGCAGATGAGGCGGAGGGCGAGGAACCCGCGGAGGAGCCGGCGCAGACGGAGTACGAGCTGCCTTTTGACGAGGACGAGCACATCCCCGCGCCGCGCGCCATCCGCTAAGGCCGTCCGCTGGAAGTGAACTGCGTGGGCGGCGCCCGCGTGGGTATACTGGGTAGCAGTTGCGAGGTCCAGGCACGCATTGACAGGAGGATTTTCCATGAGCGCAAAGAGTGTTGCAGGTGTTCTCGTTGGTAGCATCGTTGGTGCGGCGGCCGGCTTCGCGGCTGGTGTGCTGCTCGCCCCGCGCACGGGCGCCGAGAGCCGCGCGATGGCGGCGGACGCGGTGAACGACGCGTGGGACACCGCCGTCGACTCCTACGAGCGCGGCACCCGCATCGTGAACGAGAAGATCAGCGCCACCCGCCCGGACATGGGCGCCACGACCGACGAGCTCCGCGCCAAGGTCGACCTGGCCCGCGAGCGCATGGACCAGCTGCGCGACTCGCTCTCCGAGAACGTGACGTCGGTCTCCGCGCAGGTCCAGGACGCCGTGAGCAACGTGACCGACAAGGTCGCCGCGGCGACCGCCTCCCCCTTCGAGCCCGAGGCCGAGGCCGAGGGCGTGCACGTCGAGGTCGTGGAAGACGAGCCCGAGGCCCCCGCTGCGGACGAGACGCCCGCCGAGTAGGACCGAGCCCGGAATGTGATGCGCGATGGCAGGTACCTGGTGCCTGCCATCTTTTGTTTATGGAGGACCCATGCTCAAGGTGAGCCAGCTCTACAATATGCACGTCTACGCCCCCAAAGGCGGGCGCCGCGGCAAGAAGGCCGCGGCCGGCGAGGTCGAGTACGGCAAGATCGGCCGTATCCACATGGCCGTCTTCTCGCCCGACGGCAGGCGCGTGGTGGGCTTCATGGTCAAGCGGCCGGACATCGCAGGCATGGTCAAGCGTGAGGACCTCTTCCTGGGATTCGACTCGTTCAAGCTGGTCGACAAGGGCAAAAACGTGCGCGTGACGCGGGGCGAGGAGAGCTTTGACGACGCGGCGCGCGGGCGGCTGGACGTCGCGTGGGACCGGTGCGTGATGTGGGAGGGCATGGACGCCAAGACAAGCGACGGCAAGGAGCTGGGCTATGTGAACGACGCCGAGTTCGACGGGACGACCGGCGCGGTGAGCAAGTTTTTTGTGGGCGACGGCGGCGTGGCGCAAAAGCTGGTGGGCTCCGTGGAGATCCCGGCGTCCATGCTGCGCGGCTACGACAAAGGCTGGATGATCGTCGACCCCGCGGCGGCGAAGCTCGAGCTCAACGGCGGTGCGGCCGCGCGTGCCGGCGAGGCGACCGCCCGAGCCAAGGTGGACGCCGAGCGCGCTGGCAAGAAGATCGGCGAGGGTGCGGCCGTCGCCGTGGACAAGGGCTCGCGCGGCCTGGGCAAGATGATCGGCGACACGCGGCGCGCCTTCCAGGAGGCGTCCGGCGAACCTGCGAAGGCCAAGGCGAGCGCGAAGAAGTCCGCCGCCCGACCCGCGTCATCGGCGCCGGCAAAGCCGGCTGCTGACGTGACGGTAGAGAAGCCCGCGGCGCCGGCGGCAATTGACGGGTCGGTGGCAAAACCCGCGCCGACGACGTATGAGCCCGTTTCGCAGGCGGCTGGCCAGAATCAGGCGGCTGGCCAGAAGCCCGCAGCAAAACCCGCGAGCAAGAAACCCGCCACCTCCGCAGCGAAGCCCGCCGCGAAGACCACGGCTAAACCCGCGAGCAAGCCCGCACCCAAGAAGAAACCCGCGTCCAGCGGCGAGCAGGCGGCGCGCGCGGTCGGCAAGCAGCTGGGTGCCTTTGGCTCGATGTTCGGCGCCTTTGCTGACGAGTACAAAAAAGCCAGCAAGTAGCGCGTCCGTCTTACTGGCGCGCGGTGCTTGCGCATGACCGCCCGCCCGTGCTAGCGCCACGTTTGTCTTACTAGTGTGCATGTCGGAATGTCCGTCTTACCGAATGTCCGTCTTGCCAACGTATATACTCAGTGCGCTTCGGCGCGCAGAGAGATTGGAGCCCCATGATTCGCAAAGACCGCCAGGTGACCGACCGTGAGCAGCAAAGGCAGATTCTCGACGCGGCGGACGTGATGCGCGTCGGCATGGTGATCGGGGGCGAGCCGTATGTCGTGCCCGTCTCGTTTGGCTACACGTGGGAGGGCGAGCTGCCCGTCCTGTACGTGCACGGGGCCAAGGTCGGCCGCAAGGTCGCCGGCCTCACGGACGGCGCGCGTGTGTGCGTGGAGTTCGACCGCTTCATTCGGTACGACCAGCTGCGGCACGGTATCACGACCCGCTATCAGAGCCTGATCGGCATGGGGCGGGTCAGCGAGGTCGTGGACGTGGACGACAAGGTCGCCGCGCTCTCGGCCATCTGCGCGCACTGCGGCTACAAGCTCGCTGACCCCGCTGCGTGCGCCAACCTCACGCACACCAAGGTCTGGCGCATTGAGCTCGACGAGCTCACGGGCAAGCAGAATCTCCGCTCGCTCGACTAGCCCTACGTGCCCGGCTGACGCCATTTAGAAAGTCGAGAGAATTTAGATTTGAATCTGGATTTAGAGAATTTAGACTTTTCAGATTAGTTAGATTTGTTAGAAAACCGTCGCCGTTCCCGGCGCTGAGCTGCGCTATCACACATGCCATCTGGTATACATGCTGCCTAGTACGCGCGTCGACATCAGGGGGCGCGCCAAGCAACGAAGTATCCGCCATCGATGATGGGTCATATCCGTAACGCCATGAACGACTATATAGTGCTCTCCCATACCTCGGCTCTCTGGTACCATCGGCTCGCCGCCGCGGGGATCCTGTCGCCCGCCAATTCTTCGGGCGGATTCGAGCCGGCGGGGGCGTCTGCGGGATCGCGGGCAATCTCCCAGTCGGGTGTCGACAAATACTTCACGAGCGTCTCGACCGCAGATTTGGCTGCGCGGGATATTTACGTGAAAGCCGAGGTAGAAGGGCTGATTCGCGAATTTCGGCCCAAGGACCCCATGGAAGTCCTGGCCTACGTGGCCGACCATCCGCATACCATCGAGCTCCCGCGGCCGCTCGAGCTGCTGGTCGGGGAGGCGGATCGCCGGGTGTCACGCGATGGTGTCGTGTCACACCTCATGACGGGTCCTTGCCCGGCTGGTGCAATCATGCGGACAAGCGATAGGCTGGGCGTCGCGTCCCCTGAGCTCGTTGTTTTCCAACTGGCGCCAGTTCTGGAGGATGTGCACCTGGTCGCGGCCCTGATTATGGAGCTAGCGGGCAAATACGCTTTGCTCCCGCCTGGGCTTATCAGCGTGGCGCGGTATCTGCGGGATGGGAAGGCTCCTTTCGACAAAGGCAGGCTGCTCGGTGACGGCTATGTCGATGCAGTCCCTATGTCAGCGGTTGAGAACATCGCGGCCTACCTTGAGGAAACCCCTCATCTCGCCGGGGCAAAGGTAGTCAGGCGGGCACTCTCTATCTGCGGCAATGGCAGCGAGTCGCCATTTGAGACCGCGGTGGACGTTTCCTTGCAACTGCCACAGTGCCACGGTGGCGCTGGCGTAGGGAAAGGCAAGGTAAACGAGTCGATAGTATTCAGCGACGTTGAGAGAAAGATTGCCATAGCGGGCTGGGCGCGAGCTGATTTGCTGTTTACCGCGAAGGACGGCAGGCGTATAGATATCGAGCCTGGCGGTGCCTTTGGGCATGCGACCAAGAGGGGAATGGACAGGGACCGCCGTCGTCGGCACGCGTTGGAACACGCAAAGATCGAGGTTATCGATGTGACGTGGGACGAATTCAGCCACGAGGAGACGTGGGACGCGCTGTGCCGGCGTATCAACTATCACCTGGGAAAGAGCCCGCGCAAGAGATCGGCAAAAGCGATGGCGAAGTGGCGCCGGGTGCACGATGATTTCTGTTCCTTCGACTGCCTGAGGGTGTTTCCGCCCTCGGAATGGCGGCGGTAAAGCCTCCCGCCGACAGCAATGGCGACGATGTCGGAGATGCTGTGCATCCCTCGCTCCATAATTGCTGTACCGATGACCCTGACTTGACATTTTGACCTTTTTGTTGCAACGAGAGATTTTTATCTCCAGCAAAAGCCGAGGTAGATGGGCCGTGTAACCAGTGCGGGCAAAACCCGGGTTTTGACCGCACTTGGCCTATTCGCAAAAGTGCAGGTAGATTGGTTGCAACCTTCCATGAAGAGCTCCGCGCGAGGCGAAAAACGGCGACTTTGCAACAAAAGGGTCAAAATGTCAAGTCAGGGTATTTGACTACCGTGCCGCTGCGCGGGCATATCTGAGGAGGGCGCCGCGTCCGGGCGATTCCACTGCCTCCGACACGACATGCCGCCCCGAAAAGCAAAGAAAAAGCCGGCAGACGGACCTATCAGGGACGGCCATCTACCAGCGAAAATGTCGGGCGGAGGGAGAGGGGTTCGAACCCTCGGTACGCTAGGCGCACGGCGGTTTTCAAGACCGCTGCATTCAGCCGCTCTGCCATCCCTCCGGATGTGATGTGGTCTATCCTAGCGCAAGAGACGGCTTTTCACGACGCGACTTGTTTCGCGATGCGACTTTGGGGGTGCAGTACGTGACGCTGGCGGAGATCCTCGGTGAAGACAAGCAGCGCCAGGAAGACGAGCATTGGATGGGCGTAGCCCTCAACGAGGCGCGCGCGGCTGCCGAGGAGGGCGAGGTGCCCATCGGTGCGGTCGTCGTCGCGGATGGCGAGCTGGTCGCGCGCGCTCACAACCGCCGCGAGCTCGACGCCGACCCCGCGGCGCACGCGGAATTCCTCGCGATGGAGGCCGCGGCGCGCGAGCTCGGGCGCTGGCGGCTCACCGGCTGCACGGTCTACGTGACGCTCGAGCCCTGCCTCATGTGCGCGGGCCTCATGGTGAACTCACGCATCGACCGCTGTGTGTACGGCGCGTCCGACCCCAAGGGCGGCGCGCTCGGCACCCTCTACGACGTCAGTCACAACCCACGGCTCAACCACGAGTTCGAGGTCGTGCCCGGCGTCCGCGCCGACGAGGCCGCCGAGGCGCTCCGGTCCTTTTTCCGCGCCCGCCGCAAGAAGCGCACGGAGTAACAAGAAGCGCACGGAGTAGCCGCGGCGTCGCGGCGCGGGAGCCGCACCACAGGAGCCGCGCGCGCCGCGTCGGCACCGATGCCGGACGTCGACATCGCTGAGGACATCCTGGCGGCGCACGCCTCACCTCTGGACTCTTTGCAGGAATTACGCTCTACTTACTCCCGCGCCCATGCGAGCGTGTACAATACCCGTGCCTCGAAAGGCGTGTACAATACCGTTGCCTCGAATGTCTTCGAACCAATCAACAGAAGGGTCATTGATGAAACCTCGACCTCACAGTCGATAACCCTTCGGTGCTGCTTGCTGGTCGCACCGATGGGTGCCCACTACCGCGCGAACCAGCAAAGGAGCTTGCATGATTTACCTCTCTCAGCTTCTGGGAAATCCCGTATACGACCTCGACGGCGAGCAGATCGGCAAGGTCAACGACCTGGGCATCGCCACGGGCGAGGTCTTCCCGCGCGTGACGAGCCTGGCCATCGTCGGCCCGGGCAAGACGCCCTTTATGCTCTCGTGGCGCAAATACGTGGACACCTTCAGCGACAAGGAAGTCCGCCTCAAGGTGGTCAAGACGGACATCCGCTTCTCCTACCTGCAGCCGGACGAGGTCCTGATCGCCCGAGACTTGCTGGACAAGCAGATCGTGGACACCCGCGGCATGCGCGTCGTCCGCGTGAACGACCTCAAGCTCTCCGACACCAATTCCACGCAGCTGCGCCTGCTGGGCGCCGAGGTCGGCATCCGCGGCATCCTGCGCACGCTCTCGCCGCACATCGAGCGGCTGGCCCTGCGCCTGGGCAAGACCTTCGGCCACCCCATGCCCGAGCGCATCATCGCGTGGAACTACATGGACCTGCTCGACCGCGACCTCTCCGACGTCAAGCTCTCCGTGAGCCACAAGACCCTCGACGACATGCACCCGGCCGACATCGCCGACATCATCGAGCGCCTGGACCCGCGGCTGCGCGGGCAGGTCTTTGCCCAGCTCGACGACGAGCAGGCCGCCGGCGCCATGGCTGAGCTCGACGAGGACAAGGCCGCCGAGATCATGGGCGACCTCGACGAGACCTCCGCCTCGCGCATGCTGACCGAGATGGACCCGGACGACGCCGCCGAGCTGGTGTCCGAGCTCGATTACGACAAGGCCGAGAAGCTCCTGCGCCTGATGGGCGTGGAGGAGCAAAAGGCCGTCCGCCAGCTGCTGGGCTACCGCGAGGACACCGCCGGCCGTATCATGACCTCGGAATTCGTCTCGCTGGCCGAGGACGCCACGGTCGCCGACGCCATCGCGGCCATCCGTGGGCTGGACGAGGACTTCGAGGCGGTCCGCTACGTCTACGTGCACGACGAGGACGAGCGGGCCACGGGCGTCGTCACACTGCAGGAGCTGATCACCGCGACCGAGGGCACCCACCTCGCCGACCTCTGTACCAGCGAGCTCATCACGGCCAGCCCCGACGACGACCAGGAGGACGTGGCCGAGGACATCTCCAAATACAACCTGCTGGCAATGCCCGTCGTGGACGACAAGGGCAAGATGCTGGGCATCGTCACCGTCGATGACGCGCTCGACGTCCTGGAAGAAGAGCACGAGGAAGACCTGCAGATCGCCGGTGCGCCGCGCGCGGGCGCCGAGGGCGAGCACAGCCACGACCTGCTGCTCATCGCCTCGCACAACATCTGGATCATCTTCTGGGCGATCGGCGTGATCGTCTGCATGGACCTCTACTCGCAGGCGGGCAGCTCCATCGCGGGCCTGGTTGCCTCGCTCGCGCTGCCCGCAGCCCTCGCGCTCTCGGACGCGGCGGTCAGCTATGCCACCAACTTCTTCCTGGAGTACGACCCCGACGACGAGGACAGCCCCTCCGCCGTGGGCTTCTTCCTCAAGGGCATCGCGATGGGCATCGTCCTGGCTGCGGGCCTGATGGTCGCGGGCATGGCGATCGGCTCGCTGCTCGAGGGCTACCTGCCCGACGGCTACCTGGCGCTGAGCGCGGCCTTCCGCGACGGCTTCGAGGCGGCGGGCGTCACGGTCGTCGCGTCCTTCGCGCTGGCGGGCATCTGGCTGTGGGTCCTGCGCCGCCGCGACGCGGCAAAGAAGGACACCTCCGGCTCCTCGCTTGCCACGGCGGCGCTGGTAGTTGCGCTGATCGTCTTCTTCGTGGCCCTGGTCGCCTTTGGCGGGATTGCGGGGTAGCGCGTGGCTGACGAGAAGAAAGACAAGACGCAGAACGGTGAAGTCGAGCAGCCCACCGCCGCCAAGAAGGACCGCATGGGCGACGCGCGCAAGAAGACCGGCGTGGCGGCCATCCTCTCCGTGATGGGCCCCGGCATCCTGACCTCGCTCGCGGGCATGGACGCAGGCGGCATCGCGACCTTCTCGACCGAGGGCGCGAGCTACGGTTTCGGCATGCTGTGGTCCATCCCCATCACCTGCATCCTGCTGATGGTCGTGCAGGAGACGGCGGCGCGCATGGCGTGCGCGACGGGCAAGGGGTTCGCGGCGCTGATCCGCGAGCAGTTCGGCATCCGCATCTCCGCGGTCGCGATGCTTGCGGCGATCGTCTCCAATTTCGCGGTCACGCTCTCGGAATTCGCGGGCATCGCCTCGGGCATGCTCCTCTTCAACGTGCCCGTGGGCATCTCGGTGCCCGTCGCGGCGATCGCCACCTGGCTGCTCGCGATGTCGGGCTCCTACCGCCGCATCGAAAAGATCCTGCTGGCCATCTCGTGTGTCTTCGTCGTGTACATCGTCGCAGGTAGCATGGCCTGTCAGGACTGGGGCCTCGCGGTGCGCAGCACCTTTGTCCCGCAGATGTCGGGCGACCCCGCCTACATCTCGCTGCTCGTCGCTAGCATCGGTACCACGATCAGCCCGTACATGATCTTTATGGTCTCGAGCAACATCGTCGAGAAGAACCTCGACGCCGACGACATCCCCGGTCAGCGCGCCGACAACATCTCCGGCGCCATCGTGTCGCAGACGATCGCCTGGTTCATCGTGCTGACGACCGCGAGCGTGCTGCCGCTGGGCACCAAGATCGAGACCGCCGCCGACGCGGCCAAGGCGCTCGTTCCCTTCGCGGGCGAGTACGCGATGATCATGTTTGCCGCGGGCCTGGTGGGGGCGTCGTTCCTCGCTGCGTGCGTGCTGCCCGGCATCACGGCCAGCGCGGTCTGCGAGGCCTTCGGCTGGGAGCGCGGCGCCGACCGCAGCTGGGCCGAGGCGCCGGCGTACCGTGGCATCATCACGGCGGTCACGCTGCTATCGGCCGCGATCGTCCTGCTGCCCGGCACGGACCTGATCGGCATCATGATGATCGCGCAGGTCATCAACGGCGTGCTGCTGCCCGTCCTGCTGCTGTGCATGGTCGACATCGCGAGCGACCGCCACGTGATGGGCCGCTACGCCAACAGCCGCGTCTGGAACATCCTGACCTGGGCCACGATCGTCGTCGTGATCATACTCACGGTCATCATGTTTGTGATGCAGGCGATGGGTGTGTAGCTGGCGCGACCTGTCCGCCGCCCGCCGTCTCCGGTGCTGCCCGTCCCGGCCGCTTCCTCGAGCGGGAAAGAAATTCACCCGGAAGATGAAGAAGTCCAGATAATGGCCCTCGGGCATGCCCCACAAGATGGGGTGGTCGGGGCATGCGTTTAACTTTTATCCTGCCGCGAACGAGAAAAAACCTTGTTCGCGGCAGGATTAAATTCGACTCGAGGAAGAAGGACTCACTTCCCACGCCGATAAGGGTTCCATGGCAATCGTCAGACCGCAGAAAATCTCCGGTAATCGCGCTTGGCAGCTACACCACCTGGAAGATGAAGAAGTCCAGATAATGGCTCTCGGGCACGCCCCACAGGATGGGGTGGTCGGGAGCCTGCTGGCGCTCCTCGACCTGCTTGAGCTGCACGTTTGCGTCGTGCGCTGCCTCGGCGATTGCGCGGGCGAGCAGGTCGCGGGTCATGAAGTGGCTGCACGAGCACGTGGCCAGGTAGCCGCCGCGCGGCAGGAGGCGCATGGCCTGGTAGTTGATCTCGCGATAGCCCTTGGCAGCGTGCGCGACGGCGTTGCGGCTCTTGGTGAAGGCGGGCGGGTCGAGCACGATCAGGTCGAAGGGGCCGCCCTCCTCGCGCAGGCGCCGCTTGTCGCGCGCGAGCTCGGGCAGGTAGTCAAGCACATCCGTGCAGGTAAAGGCCATGCGGTCCTCGAGATGGTTGAGACGGGCGTTCTCGGCGGCGAGGTCGAGCGCCGTCTGGCTCACGTCCACCTCGCGCACGTAGGCCGCGCCGCCCGCGGCCGCGTTGAGGCCGAAGGGCCCCACGTGGCAGAAGCAGTCCAGCACCCGCCGGCCCGCGGCAAGCTCACGGACCGCACGACGGTTGTATTTCTGATCGAGGAAGAAGCCCGTCTTCTGCGACTGCTCGAAATCGACGTCGTAGAGGATGCCGTTCTCGCGGATGATGCGGCGGGTGCTCCCGGGTGCGGCGTCCGCTGCGGTGAGGGGCGGCGTCACGCCGTCGGTCGCGGGCGCCATGTCCGTCTTGGCGTCCCCGGTCCACCAACCCTTATACCGCGGCAGACCCTCCTTGTCGCGGACGGCGCCGTCGTTGCGCTCGTAGATCCACCGTACGTCTTCGCCGGTGGCGCGCAGCGTCTGGAGCAGCAGCGGATAGAGCACGGGGCGCAGCCGCTCCATGCCCACGGTGCCGACCTGCGCCACGAGGATGTCCTCGTATCGGTCGACCACGAGCCCGGGGAAGCCGTCCGCCTCCGAGAAGAGCACGCGGCAGCAATTGGTGTCGGACTCGCAGCTGGGCAGCGCGCGGCCGCCCATGGTCACGCGGCGGTGCTCCCAGGCCCACGCGAGCTTGCGCGCCCAAAAGGCCTGGTCGAGACGGTCGTTGGCGTTGCGCGTCACGATGCGCACGCGGATGGTGCTCTCCTGCGAGATGAGGCCGGCGCCCTGCCAGGTGCCGTTCTCCTCCAGCACGTCGACGATGTCGCCATTGGCCACGGCGCGCCCGTCAGTCGGCGCGGGTAACACGTCGAGCACCTCGCCCGCGTAGACCCAGGGGTGCCCCGCGGCGAGCGAGCGCGCGGCCTTACGCGTGACGATGACCTGCGGGTAGGGGCGTACTTGCTTCATGGCTGTCCAATCGTTGCGTTGTCCCCTAGACGATACGCCACTTCGGGCTGTCGTGCCGCGTGTGCCGACGGGGACATACAATGAAGCCGGGGAGGATCACATGCAGGAAGACACACATGCCACAGACGGGCGCGCAGACACGGCGGTGGCCTCGCATGTCGGTGCGCTGGCGACCCCGCGTGTCGATGTCCCGCTGACTCCGCGCGCTGACATGACGGCGACCACGCGTGATGAGTGGCTCGCCGACTGTGGTCTGACCTCTCGCGAACGTGCGGTTGTGCGGCTCGTGATGGAAGGCAGGACCTTCCAGGAAGTCGCCGAGCGGCTGGGCATAGCGCCCTCGACGGCCAAGACATACTTTCAGCGCTCCCTGACCAAATTGGGCGTCGCGTCGCGCGACGAGCTGTCCGGACTCTGGGCGGCCCACAGGGACGACGGGGTGGCGCGGGCGGAGGGGAAGACGAACGCGGACGGGGCGGCGACCTGCGCGGACGGGGCGGCGACCCAGGCGGGCGGGCAAGCCGCCTGCGCGGACGGGGCAGAAACCCGCACGGACGGGAAGCCGGGCGAGCGAGACGGAACATCCGCCAGCGGTCCCGGCGCGAGGGGCGTGTTGCTCGCGGCATGCCGGCGTGCCTGTGCGCCTGCCCTGCTTATCCTTGCGTTCGTGTACCCGCAGCGTATCGTGCGCGACGGCTGCATCAGCTGGCCGGTTGCAGCGGGGTGTGGTGTCGCGCTGCTAATTGCGGGCCTATGTGGGCGGCGGATAGTGCAGCTCTGCGCCTGTCTTGATAGTGAGACTCTCGTCTGCGTGACCGACGGTAGCACGAACCCTGACAGTGAGACCGACACCCGCACAATCGCCGCCCGCGCGGTACTCCGGCGCACGATTCGAGGTGTCGCTGTGTGCGCGGCCACCACCAGCGTCGCCCTGCGCGCAATCTATCCGGTCGACGCGTGGCTCGACGGTCCCTTTGCCTTCGTCACCACCCTGGGCGCGGCGTGCCTTGCCCTTGCGCTCGTGGCGCGTCCCACGAGGGTGGGCGCAGGTGGCCGCAGAGCCGAAGTGCTAGCGCGCGTCCTGCTGGGCGTCCTCTGTGCGATCGTCGCGACCGTGCAACCCGCCGCGAATGCCATGCTCTTCTTGGCTGGCGTTGTCACCTCGGGGCTTCTCTTAAGAAGCCCTGAGTATCTAGAAGACGATCATCTAGAAGACGCCGCGCGAAGTCAGGAGCCGAATCAGGGGCCGAAGGCCGGACAGGGCCGCGAGCTAGCCTGGCCGACCGTGGCCGTTACGTTGCTGGCGACGCTCGGGTGGGCTATGGCTGGGTCCTTGGGAAGGCCTTACACGCTGGGTGTCCCCGCGCTGGTAGGCGTCTCATTCTGCTGCGTGGCCTTGCTGCTGCACGCCGTGAGCCGGGGTAAGCAGAGCCTCGTTCTTCTTACCTGCGATGCGGCCGTGGCGCTGGCCGTGGGGCTCGGGATGCGCGATCTGTCCTGTGCGCTGGTGGCGTTTCCGCTGGTTGTTGGTGCGTTTGCTCTAGGAGGTCCGACAGCGGGGGACGCGACAGGGGAGGAGAAGCCCAGCCACGGTGGACCCGCCACATTGTCCGCAGCGTGGCTGGTCGCAGCCGGTACGACCGCCGTGCTCGCGCCGCCCGTCGCGACGCTCTATCACACCCTGGCGACGGCGCCCGAGACGAAGGGCCTTGCATTGTCCCTGTTCATCGCCTTGTTCTCCCTCGTGGGCTGTGTTGCGCTCCTCCCCGAGCTGCTGCATCTGCTGGGTCGCTTTGAGCGCGCAGACAAGAAGGACGGCGCTTCGGGCACTGAGGCTCCGGATGCTGTGACGCCGAACGCCGTGGCTCCGGATGCCGTGGCACCGGATGCCGTGGCACCGAACACTGAGACCCCAGACGGTGGGCTTTCGAGTGACGGAGCCCCTGGTGTTGCTGCTTTTCTTGCGAGGCGCGGCCTCAGCGAGACGCAGGTCGCGGTGCTCGCGGCCATCTACGAGGGCAAGACCTCCCGCGAGATTCAGAGCGCCCTCGTGCTCTCGCGCGGCGCCGTCAACAGCGCCCGCCGCGACGGCTACCGGACGATGGGCGTGCACAGTGCCGATGAGCTGCGACGGGTCATCGACGCTTCCCGCGCGGCCCGCCCCGACGAGAGCCTCTGAAGAACGATTCCGTCTGGCGTCCGCCTGCCACAGCTATTCGAAGGCCAGCAACTGGAGTGCGCAGCCCGCTCTTCTTACCTGCCGTTTTCACCGAAAAGCTCCTGGTAGATATCCTGGGCAGAGCTTGCCTCTCGCGGGGCGCCCACATGCGATGCCACCGCGCGCGCTACAGGGCCCGACGTCGGAGCGCCAATCCCGCGCGGCTCCACCGCCCTGCCGTCCTTGAGGAAGACAACCCGGTCGCACAGGCGGTCCACCTCGGAGAGCACGTGGGACGAGACGAGCAGGCCGCAGCCGGCATCGGCCAGCCGGCGCATGATCCGCTCGTTCAGGAGGACGCGCGTCGGGTCGAGCGACGTGAAAGGCTCATCCAGCAGCAGATAGCGGGCGCCCGTGAGGTAGCCGAGCGCGAGCGCCGCCTGCCGCGCCATGCCGTCCGAGAGCTGGCGGGGTGTCTTGCCGAGGTAGTCGGCCATCTCACAAAGACGAACGATGCGGCCGATCGTGCCGGCGGGCTGGCCCCAGCGCCGCGCAACAAGAGCCATCTGGTCGCAGACCTGCATCGAAGAGATGAGTGGCGCTCGTCCCGATCCCACGAGGACGACCTGGCGGTGATAGCGCTGCGCCTCGTGCGGCGAGATGCCGTCGGCTTGAAGAAGGCCAGAAGCAGGACTTGACAGCCGACTGTCTGGCTGACCGCCTGGCTGGCTATCCGGCCGGCTGTCACCTGACCGTTCGGCCGGGCTGCCTAGCCGGCAGCCTGCCTGATCGCCCGCCAGGTCGCCGGGTCGGTCGCCCGCCAGCCCACCCCACCTGCCGGCGAGCGTGGTGAGCAGCGTCGATTTACCGCTGCCGTTCGGTGCGACGAGGCCGACGATCTCCCCCGGTTGCACGCGTAGCGTGACGCCTGCCAGCACGTCTTTGCCGCCCAGGCGTACCCGCACATCCGTAGCTTCCAACATGAGGGTTCTCCTTTCCCGCGGAGGTGTCCCCGCTAGGAGTTCCGCCTGGTGCGACCGGCGGCGACGAGGCAGGCGGCCAGGACGCCGACGGCCCAGACGGCTTGCACTGCGAGCCCGCGCGCAAGCGACGTGCCGGCGAGCGGTTGCAGCTCTTGGAAATACGCACACTGCGGACGCGGCACATAGAGACTGACCGTGAGGTAGGGCAGGGGCAGCAGCGAGGGGAGCGTGGAGGCCGTCTGCGCGGGCACGACCAGTAGAAAGACTGACGCAGCGCCCAGCAGGCCGCCGCCCGCGACGAGCGCGCCCAGACGAGTCTCACGTGCGAGCAGAGAGGCGAGGGTCCCCACGGCGATTACGAGGAGCGAGCCGAGCGTGTGGAGTAGGGCCGCCGAGCCGAGTGCCTGGAGCACCGTCCTGCTTATCACCTCGCCGCCCCACACGCACACGATGGGATAAGAAGGACTGCCAAAACCGCAGCTCACGAGGGCGATGGCGCATGTGGGGAGCGCTGCGCACCAGCTCGCCAGGAGTGCGGCGAGCCATGCAGCGAGAATCTCGTCGCGCGCCTCGCGGCGGATGCTCGGCGCTTGTGCGAGCATCCTGCCCCGTGCGCGCAGGTCGGCGCAACCCGCTACCGCGATGACGGCGGGTAGGTACCAGAGGAGCGCGGGCAGGGAGAGCATGCCGTCGCACAGAGCGTTGAGCAGCGGTTCCTCACGGGTTGTTTCATAGACCTGCGCATCGGGCAGAGAGGAAAGCCGCTCGTAGAAGACGCGCTCGGCGGCGGTGGATGTGAGGGCCGCCTCCGCGTCGTCGCCCTCCTGCAGGTAGCCGAGGCGGATCTCTTCTTCTTGTATGGCCAGGTAGCGGGCATATGCCTTGGCGGCCGCCTGAGCGGGGGCGCGCTGACCACCAGCCGCCTCACCGCCGCCGGCCCCGTGGCCAACTGGATCTTCGGCTGGGCCGCAGTGGACTTCGTGCTGGAGGACGGGGAATGGAAGATCCTGAACCTGCTGCTGCTCTACAACGTGGACCATCAGTGCGGCGTGGGCTTCACCGAGCCTGAAAAGGACTTCGAACCGGTGCCGGAGTTCGCGCCCATGGCGGAGTTCCATCTGCCGGAGCCCAACGTCCCCATGACTGTCATGGAGACCTTCCGTCCCGACCGGCCCAGGACCCGGTCTCCCCGGTGCCCCGAGCCCTACGCCACCTTTGCTGACACCTTCAGCTACGGGATCTGAGAGGAGGATCGTCAATGGATAAATTCAAAGAGTACAAGCGGGAATTTACCGATGAGGAAATGGTCCGCCACGCCTGGGAC
Source organism: uncultured Actinomycetes bacterium (assembly GCA_900314685.1). GTDB lineage: Bacteria > Actinomycetota > Coriobacteriia > Coriobacteriales > Atopobiaceae > Olegusella. Next base: position 16,000 of record OMWE01000031.1, read on the forward strand.
AAGGAGATGATCCAGAACCTGATCAGCCGTTTCGTGCTGGCCTGGGGCAACGGCGATACTGCCGAAGCCATCGAGTCCCTCTGGGTCCGGGAGCCGGAGCATACCGCCGACGCCTCCTTTGCCACCAACACCGGCTTCTATGTGGGCCTCCCGGAGGTCAGCCGCCATCTGGTGGACGAGCGGATCGCCTATGAGGAGGAGACCCTGCGGGCCTTCCAGGAGGCGGTTCCGGGGAAATACGACAGCGCGGAAGCGGGCCTCGGCACCACTGCCATGCACTCCTGCACCACCCCGCTGCTGTTCATCTCCGTGGATGACAAATACGCCCGGTATCTTTGCTATGATCTGGGTCTGACCGGCCGGGGCAGACCCGACGGGTCAGCGGAAAACTATTTTGAGTTCTCCCTGCTGCTGATCGAACTGGTCCGGGAGGCAGACGGCTTTAAGATCTGGCATCTGGTGCAGCAGCACGATTTTTCCATTGAGAGCGGAAAGAATTATAATGACATCAACACCATCATTGAAGGCTATGATCCGGGCAGCCGGTTCTATGGCGATCCCACGGTGAAGACCGAGGTGAAGATGCGTGGCTT
>OMWE01000034.1 GCA_900314685.1 uncultured Actinomycetes bacterium
GCCCCCGAGCGCCGATGGTACTGCGGGGTAGCCCGTGGGAGAGCAGGACGTCGCTGACCAATCAGGGGTGTTTTTTTCTGCCCGCGGCGGGACCGCGGCATGCGCAATAAGAGGGGCCGGGGTCTGACGATCCCGGCCCCTCTTATTGCGCATGCTCTTTATCAACGCGTACGCGCTACAGCCCGCTATTGGCTCGATCGGTGCGCTGGTCACTGTCATCAGTTTTCTACAAATCAACATTTCGACATGGTTAGAATGCCGATTGTTGAAAAAGCGTCAGCATATAAATAGTCAGAGCATACTTTTTACACGGATTTTGATAGTGCCAAGGCGATTTCTAGGTATCAAAATCTACAACAACTGCCATCTGACACAAAACTTGCAGGTAGCTGGCGTAAGACTTGCACTTAACTTGTATATAACTTGCACAGGAATATTCTTGCAAAATCGAAATCAACGCTAGACAAAATTCATCCTGAATCAGACTTAACCTGCGGCTGCTTTTGACCAGACGTATTCGCTACCTCGGGATTTGCTACGTAATGATCAAAGATGAGCGGAAAGGAAACTCGAATGTCTAGTGTGAATGGGCCTACTGGTCATAATAAAGCGCATGGGATGCGCACCTCCCAACCGCAAGCAGATTCCACTCGAGTTGATGGGCCGAGAGAAGGGAAAATTGGCGAATCGGTGGACAGGGGAGTAGCCGAGCCGACAGGCAAAGGACTAGCCGAACCGATAGACGGGGGAAGGATCGGAACGGGCGCCGGAGGGGCAGTCGAGGCGAGCGGCGGTGAGACCACCGAGGCAAGCGGCGGTGAGACTTCCGAGGCGACCAGCGGTGGAGCAACCGAGGCGAGCGGTAGCATGGGCCTCGATGTTGAGGGTGACGCGGCTGGCCCAGAAGGTGCAAGCTTGGTCGAAGCGGCGGCACAATTTGACCTCGTTGACGATGCGGACGAGAGACAGCAGACCGTAAGCGCGATGCTGGACCCTGCAATCTTAAGCATGGGCGGCGACGGGCTCCAGGAAGGTGCCGGTAGGCTGCTGTCCCCTCTCAATGTGGATCCCCTTCAGGCCGAGGACATCGTCGTTATCGTGGGTGAGCCCGGCCTGCGCAAGACAGCCGTTGCACGCCGTCTTACCCGTGGGGGCAGCCGTGCAGACGGTACGGCTTATGCCGTTTTTGCTCGCGGAAGGATGGATGAGTTGCAGGCAAGTCTCTCGTCCACGGTCGGTCGTGTGAAACGAGCTGCAAAACGTACCAAGGGTAGAACGCAGGTGCTTCTCATCGATGATTTCCCCGCGGCATCCGAAGACGAGCTCGGGGAGCTGGTGATCTCGCTTCGCTCGGCAAGTATGGGTGGGGCTGCCGTGGTAATCACTATGCTTCCGGAGGCCTACCAGCTCGCGGAGGAGCTTCCCGAGGCCCGTATCGTGAAAACGGGAGACCTGCTCTACCGTCTACCCTACGTCGAGGATGCATGCGTGCGGGCGGCATGGGCGCGAACGCACGGTATACCTGTGCTGGTCGATGCCCTAAAGCAGGGTGGGGATCCCGCGGGTACTCGTTACACCACTGCCCTGCGACAGCTCGTCTTGTCTTCGCTGAGGGGCGGGCTGCCGACGGAGGAGCGGCAAATCCGGCTCGCCATGGTGCTGCTGGGTGCTGGGTCTTTCGGCGACCTCTCCCTGTGTGCGGAGCGGGTGGACAAGGAGACGCTGGCATATCTCGCCGACGAGGCCCCGTTCTTTGGTATAGAACCGATTGCCTCCGAGTTTGACTGCGCCGGCGTCAATGACACAGAGCGCCTGAGGGACTGCTACATGGTCATCAGGGGCATCGACGTGCTCGGCGACGAGATGCTGACGCGCGTGTGCTCCGTGCTCATAGGAAGAGGCGATTACGAGCGGGCAGCTATCTGCTGTCAGCTGATTTCATCGGACGAACGACGGTGCAAATGCGTGCTGCGCTGGGGCGTGGAATTCTGCCTGGCAGGCGCGTTGCAGCTGGTGAAAGACACTCTCGTGCTCGCCCGTAAACTTTATATGTCGGGTGAGGTGGGTTATGAGTCGGCATGTCTGGCGCTCCGGGCAATCGACGAGAAGGCGGGCACCCTGCCGTCCGTAGCGGCGGTAAAGGGCGTGTCTTCACGGACAGAGGAGCGAAAGCGTGCCATTCTGCAGCTGCTGATTGCGTCACGCAGGCTGGATATCGGTTTCAGGGCCATGGTGAAGACAGTCCAGGCAACGGGGGAGACCGCCGCGCCTCTCTTCGAACATCTCAAGGCGGCGAACGCCTTGTTTGAGGGACGGCCAACCGAGGCGGCGCGATTCATCTCTGCCGGAGCGCCGGTGAGCTGGCCTGCCACGGTACCCGAGGCGTTGCTTGTGTATGACCTGCGAGTGGCGACGGCTTTGGTGGGGGAACGGCTCTCGGGGTATGCCGACCCTGTCTACGAGCGTGCCCGCAGGACCATGGAGGGCTCGCACAGCATGAGGCTTGCGGCTTACCAGCGCGCGTTGCCCGATATCCTCAGCGTGATCGCAGGCGGACAAAGCGGCAATGCGCTCGACCAGGCGATATCCCGTGCGGGCATCGAAGGCGACGCTGCGCTCCAGACGGCGTTCTCGATCTTTAAGTGCGTGGACGAGCTGCGCCGAGGGGATTGGCTTGCGGTCAGCGTGCGCGCGAACCGAGCGATCGATGTGGCGCGCGGCACGACCTGTCCGTATCTTCGGCAGACCTGCGAGCTTTTCCGAGCGGTGGCACGGTTGCTCATGGGTGACGACAGCTACCTGGTCGAGATGGCAACGAAACCGGACAAGGGGCAATCGGTGCCGCGCGACCTCGCACGCCTGATCGTGGGCACGTGCAGGGGCGAGCAGCTATTTCGCAGGGCGAAAAACCCAAGGAGCGCCGAGGTCTCGCAACAGTCGTTGAAGCTGACAATGCTCTCGCGGTCTTCGCTGTCCCGTGACGCCCTGTGGCTGGTCCAGGTCCTTGCAAACGACTGCGGCGAGCTTTCGACCCTGCTCAGGTTGCAGCTCCCCGCATCGTGGAAGCACGCTCTGAACAGGGCGAATTTCGGGGCGGAAGGGACGGACGTCCAGGATAATCCGCGGTCTCGCAAGGCAGCCGCAAAGGAGGCGGGGCCTCGGGCAGAATCCGGTGAGATGGAGGCGCTCCGAGCTGGCTCCGCAGTGTCTGTGGACCCTACGGGCTCTTCCCAAGCGACGGACGTGCGGGCTGCCGCCGCGCGCGCCGATGAGCTGCTCGGGACGTCGGCGGTACTGCAAAGACACACGGTGTACCTCTCGATGCTGGGCGGGTTCACCGCGATGCTCGACGGTAGGACCGTATCACAGGAACGCCTCCGGTCCCGTCGCTGCGGGGAGGTGCTCGCCCTGCTGTGCGTCGCGCCCAAACATGCAATGCGACGCGTGCAGCTGGTCGAGATACTCTGGCCGACGCTTGATTTCAGGTCGGGCAACCAGCGTCTGTACGAGGCGCTTTCCGTTGGCCGTAAAGCCCTCGGTAGCGGGCGCTACAGCGGCTACGACCCCTTTGTCGTCAGCAAGGGCAAGGGTATGGTCGCATTGAACCCCGACTGCGTGACCTGCGACATAGATCTGTTTCAGAGGGCGGCGAGCGAGGCGACGAAGAAAGAGGGCATCCACGAGATGGTCGTGGAGCAGGCGAGCGCGGCCCGCACGCTGTACGGTGGCGACCTCGATAGCGCGATCCTGCACGATATAGACGAAGCCCTGCAGCTCAAGGAGCATCTGCGCTATGTCTTTGCGACGGCGATGGTGGCGGGAGCCCGTGCGGCGATGGCGACGGAACGTCAGCAGCTGGCCGTGCAGTTTGCCCAGGACGCCTGCGTCGCCTGCCGTACGCGCGAGGACGCGGCGGCGGCCCTGATGGAAGCGCTCTGCCTGGCGAACCGCACCCTCGAGGCGCGCGAAGCCTACGAGCAGTTTTGCTCGAGGCTCATCTCGCTGACGGGCATGCCGCCCTCGCGTGGCCTGCGCGACCTCGCGGCGCGCCTCTTCCCCTCGGATACGCCCGAATAAAGGACGTAATTTTGGTGGCGTATGCGCGTTCCGTGCATAGCTGGACGGCTGACGCGATATGTTAGAAGTTGTGAAAAAATGCACGGCCGATAGGTGCGTGCGCGGACAGGCTGGCGCGCCATAGCGCCTATGCGCAGTCCGACCACCCGCGGCGGGCCTTGCGCCCCAGGACACAAAGGACCGGAATGGCTAACTTCTTTTCCAAACTGCTGTCGCGCGGAGCAGACAAGCAGCTTAAGGAGTTTCAGGCGATCACGGCCGAGGTCAACGACCTCGCCGATGTCTACGCGAAGATGTCTGACGAGGAGCTCTCGTCGCAGACCGGGGTTTTCCGCGAGCGCTATGCAAACGGCGAGACGCTCGACGACCTGCTCCCCGACGCCTTCGCGGCGGTGCGCGAGGCCTCGACCCGCGTGACGGGCATGCGACACTTTGACGTGCAGGTCATCGGCGGCATCGCCCTGCACCGCGGCATGATCGCCGAGATGAAGACGGGCGAGGGCAAGACGCTGGTCTCCACGCTCGCGGGCTATCTCAACGCCCTGTCCGGCGACGGGGTCCACATCGTCACGGTCAACGACTACCTCGCCAAACGCGACTCCGAGTGGATGGGCCAGATTTACCGTTTCATGGGCATGAAGGTCGGCCTGCTGCAAAACGGCATGGCCATCCCCCTGAAGAAGCCCGCGTACGCGGCGGACGTCACATACGGTACCAACTCGGAATTCGGCTTTGACTATCTGCGCGACAACATGGTCACGCGCCCCGACATGCGCGTGCAGCGCGGGCACAACTTCGCCATCGTCGACGAGGTCGACTCCATCCTGATCGACGAGGCGCGCACGCCGCTCATCATCTCCGGCGCGGGCACCAAGTCCGCCGGTACCTACAAGGACTTCGCGCGTGCGGTCCGTGGCCTCCGGCGTGCCGAGGAGTTCCCGCCCGACCCCATCACCGGCGAGCGCCCCGAGCCCGACGGCGACTTTGTGATGGACGAGGCCAAGCGCACGATCGCCGTGACCGAGCAGGGTCTGCGCAAGGTCGAGGAGCGTCTGGGCGTCGACATCTACGGCGACATGTCCGGCCAGCTCGTCAACCACCTGCAGCAGGCGCTCAAGGCCCAGTACCTCTTCCATCGCGACAAGGACTACATCGTGGTGGACAACGAGGTCAAGATCGTCGACGAGTTCACGGGCCGCATCATGGAAGGCCGCCGCTGGTCCGAGGGCCTGCACCAGGCCGTGGAGGCCAAGGAAGGCGTGATTGTCCGCGAGGAGAACCAGACGCTCGCGACCATCACGCTGCAGAACTACTTCCGCCTGTACAACAAGCTCTCCGGCATGACGGGTACCGCCGTGACCGAGGACGCCGAGTTCCGCGAGATCTACAACCTGCCCGTGCAGGTCATCCCGACCAACCGCCCCGTGATCCGCGTGGACCACGACGACCTGGTCTACCAGACGGTCGACGCCAAGTTTGCCGCGGTCGCGGACGACGTGGCCGAGCGTCATGCGGCGGGCCAGCCTTGCCTGGTCGGCACCACGACGATTGACAGCTCCGAGCGCCTGTCCAAGATCCTCTCCAAGCGCGGCATCGAGCACCAGGTCCTGAATGCCAAATACCACGAGCGCGAGGCGCAGATCATCGCGCAGGCAGGCCGCGAGGGCACCGTGACCATCGCGACCAACATGGCCGGCCGTGGTACCGACATCCTGCTCGGCGGCAACGCCGAGGCCATGGCGCAGGAGTACGTCCGCGAGCATCTGGGCGGCATCGGTATCACGCAGGCCGATGCGGACGCGCGCTACCAGCAGCTCCAGGACGAGCTGGCGAAATGGCCTGCCGCGGTGAACAAGTTCAAGGCAGACGAGGGCGTCGATCTCACCGACCTGGGTGTCTTCAATGAGAAATCCTATAAGGCGAGCCGTGCCCGACGCGCCAGGAGCCTGTGCGAGTATGCCAACGAGATCCGCAGCAAGGCGGCGGTCAAGGAGGGACGTGAGGCAGGGGACTACGAGCCGCTGTCTGTGGAGGATGCCACGCGCATCGTCGACGTTTACACCTATACCTGCGCGATTGAGCGTATGCACGTCTTGCTCGCGCACGGCCTGTGCGTGATCGGCACCGAGCGCCACGAGAGCCGCCGTATCGACAACCAGCTGCGCGGCCGTTCCGGCCGTCAGGGCGACCCGGGCGAGACGCAGTTCTACCTCTCGCTCCAGGACGACCTCATGCGCCTCTTCGGCGGCGACCGCATGGACCGCATCTCCGACATGATGACCAAGTACAACGTGCCCGAGGACGAGCCCATCCAGGCAAAGATGGTGACCAAGGCCGTCGAAGGCGCCCAGCGCAAGGTCGAGCAGATCAACTTCTCCATGCGCAAGAACGTCCTCGACTACGACGACGTCATGAACAAGCAGCGCCAGGTCATCTACGAGGAGCGCAACAAGATCCTCGACGGCAAGGACCTGACGAGCCACGTGAGCGATGTCACGACCGAGACCGTCGACCGCAAGGTCCGTGAGTTTTGCAACGAGAGCGAGGACCCGGAAAACTGGGATCTCGAGGGGCTGCGCGACTGGGCCCGCAACCTCACCGGGCGCGACGATGTGCCCGAGTTGGCCGAGGACGATATCGAGGCGATCGCGGACGCGCTCGACGAGTACGTCAGCCACTGCTACGAGGAGAAGAGCTCGGAATTCGGCGACCAGATCATGCAGGCGCTCTCCATGCAGGTCATGCTGCGCGTGATCGACACCCGCTGGATGGCCTACCTGCAGGAGATGGACTATCTCAAGACGGGCATCGGCCTGCGTGGTTTCGGCCAGCGCGACCCCCTCGTCGAGTACAAGAGCGAGGCGTATCGCGCCTTTACCGAGCTCGTCAACACCATGTACGAGGACTTCCTGCGCACCATCCTGCGCCTGCAGCTCAACCGTGTGCCGGCAAAACAGGCCGCCCAGACCGCGGAGCCCGACCACCTGCGCGGCGCCCGCCTGTCCGGCCCCGCCGAGGTCGACGGCGACCAGCGCGACTCGGCGGTCGCCCGTCAGTCCGCCAATGCTCCGCAAGTGCAGGGCCAGGGCAAGCACCTCCGTGCCGCGGAGAAGCCCGCGACGTACCGCAAGGCAGATGACCCCGACCCGTACGTCGGCGTGGGGCGCAACGATCCATGCCCGTGTGGGAGCGGTAAGAAATTCAAGAATTGCCACGGCAAGAATCGCTGAGGATAGGCGAGGTGGCTGCGACGGGGCTCGGAGTTGCGACCCGTTCGCAGCCGCCTCGCCTGGCGAACCCCTCGCGCCGACACGCAGTCTCGAGACACGGCAAAGAACGCCGCAGGACGAGACGTGCGCACGCCGACGCGAGGGGTCGAGCTTTTTGCGTTTGTTCGGATCGGTTCTTCAAGCTGCGGGGGCTTGGCGGCCATGCGCGGGCCAACCGCCACGCGCCGGCCCGCCTTCAAGTGCGATCGCAACGCTTGTCTTTGATTGCCGCGCGCTTTTCTTCATCTCTTCTTCCGTGCTTCGACAGGGGATTTTGACTATGGCTGACATATCACAGGACAGGATCGATGGGCTCAAGGCTCGGCTTGCGGGCATCGAGGAGTATCTGCATATCGAAGAGCGGCGCGGGGTGGTCGCGGAGCTCGAGAGACAGAGCGCGGTGCCGGGCTTTTGGGACGACGCGGCGGCCGCGCAAGCGACGATGGCCCGCCTGACCCAGGCGAAAAACGACGTGACGGCGGTCGAGAGGGCACATGCGGGGCTCGAAGACGCCGAGGCGGCGCTCGAGCTGGGCAGCGAGCTCGAGGACGAAGAGACGCTTGAGGAGGCGGCCGACATCTGCGGGCGCCTGGCCCACGATCTTGACGAGCTCGAGCTGGCGAGCTGGTTTACCGACGAGCTCGACCACGGCGACGCCATCGTCAACATCAACCCGGGGCAGGGCGGCCTGGAGGCGCAGGACTGGTGCGAGATGCTCTTCCGCATGTACCTGGCCTACTGCGAGCGCCGCGGCTGGAAGGTCACCGTCAACGACACGACCCCGGGCGAGGCGATCGGCCTGGACCGCGCGACCATCACCGTGAGCGGCCCCAACGCCTACGGCATGCTCCGCGCCGAGCATGGCATCCACCGCCTCGTGCGCATCTCGCCGACCGACGCAAAGAAGCGTCGCCAGACGACCTTTGCCGGCGTGGAGGTGCTGCCTGTCCTGCCCGACACCGTCGAGGTGGACATCGACCCCGACGACTTGCGGATCGACGTCTACCACAGCCACGGCCACGGCGGCCAGGGCGTCAACACCACCGACTCGGCCGTCCGCATCACGCACCTGCCGACCGGCATCGTCGTGACCTGCCAGAACGAGCGCAGCCAGCTGCAGAACAAAGCCTTTGCGATGAACATCCTGCGCTCCAAGCTCTACGAGCTGGAGCTGCAGAAGCGCGCGAGCGAGATCGACGAGATCCGCGGCCCGCAGGCGGATATCTCCTGGGGCAACCAGATTCGCAGCTACGTGCTGTACCCGTATCAGATGGTCAAAGACCTGCGCAGCGGCGTCGAGACAGGCAACGTGGACTCGGTGCTCAAGGAGGGCGACCTGGACAAGTTCATCATCGGCTACCACCGCTGGGCGATCGGCCAGGGGAAGGAGGCATAGATGCGGAGTATGTCTTCCAAAGAAAAGGCGCGAGACCAGCGCACGAGGCGCAGGCCCATCGGGAGCACGCTGCGTGACGGCGCCTTGATTGTGGCCGGCTCGCTGATCTACGCCGTCGGCATCGACTGCTTCGAGGTGCCCAACGGTCTGGCGGCCGGTGGCCTCACGGGTATCGCGACCATCATCTATGCGGTTGCCAAACAGGCCGGTCTCCTTTTGCCCGTCGGTATCCAGACCATCCTGATGAACGTGCTGCTCCTGGTGTATGTGGAGCTCCGCACGCACGACCGCACCTATGTCACGCTCTCCATCGCGGGCATCTTGGTATCGGGCTTCCTGACCGACGCGATTGCCCCCTTCCTGCCCAACCTCGGCGCGGGCGACCTGCTGCTGTCCGCCATCTGGGGCGGCGTGCTGGTGGGCGGGGGCATAGGCCTCGTCTTCCTTACCGGCGGCAACACGGGCGGTACCGACATCATCTGCCAGATGATTGCCAAGAAGACCGGTGCCTCCGTCGGTACCGTCGCGCTCGCGGTCGACGGCCTGATCATCCTGGCGTCCGTGCCCGTCTTCTCGCTCAAGAATGCGCTTTACGCGGTGATTGCGCTCGTCGTGAGCAGCCGGGTGATCGACATGGTGGTCGACGGCCCGCGCACCGAGCGAGCGGCCTATATCATCTCCGACCACCACGAGGCCATCGCCAACGCGATCATGTACGACCTGGGCCGCGGCTGCACCGAGCTGCAGGCGCGCGGCGTCTGGAGCGGCAACGAGCGGCCGGTGCTCTTCTGCGTGCTGGGGAGGTCTCAGACAGTGGTGCTCAAGGAAGCCGTGGCCCGCCTGGACCCCGACGCGATTGTGATCATCAGCGAGGTGCACGAGGCCTTTGGCCAGGGCTTCGGCCGGCTGAGCTGACGGTCGAGACGCCGCACCGGAGCCGACGGTCGAGGTTCCATACATTTGCTCTTTTCCCGTAGCGAGCTATCGCGTTTGCGGACGAGGTAGTAACCTGTGAGGTGGAAATGCCTCAGGTAAGCGGAGCACGTACGCAACGCGAGCAAGAGGCGCATGAAAGGAGAGTTGCGTGGCAATCAAAATATTTGCCGACGGTGCCAACCTCGAAGGCATGCTTGAGATGAACGAGAAGGGTGTCGACGGCTTCACGACCAACCCCTCGCTCATGAAGAAGGGCGGTGTCACGGACTATCGTGAGTTTGCCCACAAGGTGCTGGAGGCCATCCCCGACAAGTCCGTCTCGTTCGAGGTCTTTGCCGACGACTACGAGGGCATGGAGAAGGAGGCGCTCGAGATCAAGACCTGGGGTGATAACGTCTTTGTCAAGATCCCCTGCCTCAGGACCGACGGCACCCCCACCTACGACCTGATCAAGAAGCTCTCTGACCAGGGCGTCCACGTGAACGTGACGGCTGTCTTTACCGAGGAGCAGGTGGACCGCGTGGTCGAGGCGCTCAACCCCGGCGTCCCCGGCTACGTCTCGATCTTTGCCGGCCGCATCTCCGATGCGGGCGGGGACCCGATCCCCACGATCAAGCACGCCGTGGCGATCACCGAGGACCGTCCCCTGACCGAGATCCTGTGGGCGTCGACCCGCGAGGTCTACAACATCACCCAGGCCGAGCAGCTGGGCGTCGAGATCATCACGGTGCCCAACAATGTGCTCGAAAAGTGGTTCAAGCGCGGCAAGACCCCCTACGAGCTGTCTGTCGCGACGGTCAAGGGCTTTGCCAAAGACATTGCCACGCTGGGCTTTCACATCCTTCCCGAGGAGTAACGCATGGACAATCTCACGCTCAAGAAGCACGCCAACGAGGTCCGCAAGGGCATCATCGAAGGTGTGCACGCGGCCAAGTCGGGCCATCCGGGCGGGTCGCTCTCGGCGGCCGACATCCTCACCTACCTGTATTTTGAGGAGATGCACGTAGACCCCGCCAACCCGCAGGACCCCGCGCGCGACCGCCTCGTCCTGTCCAAGGGACACGCGGCGCCCGCCCTGTACGCGGTGCTGGCGGAGAAGGGATTCTTCCCCAAGGAGGAGCTGACCACCCTGCGCCACATCGGTTCGCGCCTGCAGGGCCACCCCAACATGAACGACACTCCGGGCGTCGACATGTCCACCGGCTCGCTGGGTCAGGGCGTCTCGGTCGCCGTGGGCATGGCGCTGTCAGCCCAGATGTTTGGCGATGGCTTCCGTGTCTATGCGCTGCTGGGCGACGGTGAGATCGAGGAGGGCCAGGTGTGGGAGGCCGCGATGCTCGCGGGCAACCACCATCTGGACAACCTCTGCGTGATCGTCGACTACAACAACCTGCAGATCGACGGCACGATCGGCGAGGTCAACTCCGCCTGCCCGATCGACGACAAGTTCCGGGCCTTCAACTTCCACGTCGTGAATGTGGCCGACGGCAACGACTTCGACCAGCTGCGTGCCGCCTTTGCCGAGGCGCGCGCGACCAAGGGCGCCCCGACCGCCATCGTCTGCAAGACGGTCAAGGGCAAGGGCGTGTCTTATATGGAGGACCAGGTGGGCTGGCACGGCAAGGCCCCCAACGACGAGCAGTACGAGCAGGCTATGGCCGAGCTCATGAAGGCAGGTGAGGAGCTGTGAGCGACGTGCAGAAGATAGCGACACGCGTCAGTTACGGTGAGACCCTCGTGGAGCTGGGCAACGAGCACGACGACCTGGTGGTCCTGGACGCCGACCTGGCGGCCGCCACGCAGACCGGCAAGTTCAAGGCGGCACACCCCGAGCGTTTCGTCGACGTGGGCATCGCCGAGGCCAACCTGATGGGCGTCGCCGCCGGTATCGCCACCACGGGGCGCAAACCTTTTGCCAGCACCTTCGCGATGTTTGCTGCTGGCCGCGCCTTTGAGCAGGTGCGCAACTCCATCGCCTACCCGTACCTCAACGTGAAGATCGGCGCCACACACGCCGGCATCTCCGTGGGCGAGGACGGCGCCACGCATCAGTGCAATGAGGACATCGCTCTCATGCGCAGCATCCCCGGCATGACGGTGTGCTGCCCGGCCGACGACGTCGAGGCGCGCGCGATGGTCAGGGCTGCCTACGAGTACGAAGGGCCCATGTACCTGCGCTTTGCCCGTCTTGCCACGCCTGTGTTCCATAATCCCGCGACCTACGAGTTCAAGCTGGGCTACGGCATCGTGGAGCGCGCTGGCTCCGACGTGACGATTGCTGCAACCGGCCTCATGGTGGGCTCCGCGCTCGAGGCCGCCGAGGCGCTGGCCGCCGAGGGCATCGACGCCGAGGTCATCAACATCCATACCATCAAGCCGCTCGATGAGGACCTGATAGCCGCCTCCGCGGCCAAGACCGGCCGCGTGGTGACGGTCGAGGAGCACTCCGTGATCGGCGGCCTGGGCGACGCCGTGCTCGGCGCGCTGTCGGAGAAGTGCCCGACGCCTGTGCGCAAGGTCGGCATCGACGACGTCTACGGCGAGTCCGGCCCCGCGCTCGACCTGCTGGCCAAGTACGGTCTGGACGGCGCCGGCGTCGCGGCTCAGGTGCGTGACTTCCTGAAGTAGTACGCGGAGCCTCATATTTGTGCGTGCGGGCGGCGCCGGGGCGATGTGGTCTCGGCGCCGCCCTTCTTCTCTACGCCGCCGGAAGGCCTCCGTCCTACCCGTACCGCCTGCACCACGCCGACGGAAAGCCTCCGATTTTGGGAATCTCGTCTTTTCCACGCCGACGGAAGGGCTCCGTTGCCACAAACTCCCCGGTCGCGCTTGATCGGGCGTCTTCCGTCGGCGTGGGCCGAAAAAATCGGAGGCTTTCCGTCGGCGTGGGAGCGGATCGGACGTCTTCCGTCGGCGTGGGAGCGGATCGGACGTCTTCCGTCGGCGTGAGGCTTTGCGCTGCATCTCTGGTGTGCGAATGCAAGACGCATAACGGGAGGGCGGCGGCCGTGATGCGCTTCTTGGAGTATGCTTGACGGAACCGCGGAGCAACAAGCTGGAGAGCCCATGATCAAACTTGTCTTGACTGACCTCGACGACACGCTGATTCCCAAGGGGCAGGACGGCGCATCGGATCGTGCCATCGCGGCCATTCACGCCATGCTCGACGCCGGACTGCGCTTCGGTCCGGTGTCGGGTCGCGTGCCGAGCGCTATGGGCTGGATGTTTCGCGGAGACGAGCGCTGCTATGCGACGGGCGCCTTCGTGAACGGGCAGGTCCTGCGCGTGGGTGGCGAGGACGTGCGCACCATCTGGATCGACGCCGAGCCGCTGCGCGCGACCCAGCGCATCCTGGACAGCGAGGATCTCGGTGCCTTTCTGACCGTGTACGACCTCTACGATCCCGCGCAGGTCTTCTTTGCGACGAAACGGGACGAGTGGCTGGGCCACCATCCGACCATCGGGCCAGACCACCATGTGCAGATGAGCCGCGCCGAGCTGACCGAGCCGCGTTACGTGAAGACCAACATTCTCTGCGACGGCTCACGCGAGCAGATCCTGGCGCTGCGCGACCGTTTGAATGCCGAGGTGGAGGGCTTGGATTTCGTGATGCCCTCCAATGTGGCAAAGATCATAGACATCATGCCCGCTGGTTGGAACAAGGGCACGGCGACGCTCGCGCTCGGCGAGATGTTGGGGGTGGCGCCCGACGAGATTGCGACTTTCGGCGACTCGGAGAACGATCTGGCAATGATCCGGGCGGTGCCGAATTCGGTAACGGTCGCCAATGCCGACGTAGATGTGGCCGCTGCCGCGCGCTGGCACATCGGAGATACCCAGGAGGATGCCGTGGCCGTAGCGCTGGAGCAGATCGCCGCGGCGGCGGAGACGGGCGGCATGCCTGTCTTTATGAGCTGAGGACGGACACGAAGACGGACTTACACGCGCTGACGCGCCAAGAGGATGGGGCGCTGGAAGGCGTGCCGAAGCGGGGGATACGATGCTGGAAGAGCTCAAGGAACGGGTGACGGCAGTGGCCAAGCGCGCTCAAAGCGAGGGCCTCTGCAAGCATAAATCCGGCAACTTCTCGATGCGCGACACCGAGACGGGCCTGGTGGTCGTGACGCCGTCGGGCGTGGACCGCGACGCGCTGCGGCCTGCGGACTGCGTCGTGATGGACGGCCTGCGCGTGGTCGAGGCGGCCACAGGGTTGCGCCCGACCTCCGAGGCCCTCGTCCACCTGCGTATCTACCGGGAGCGCCCCGACGTCGTGGGTGTCGCGCACACGCACTCGCAGTACGCGACGACCTTTGCGGTGCTGGGCCGCCCCATCCCGGCCATCGTGTACGAGGCCTCCTACCTGCACCCGAGCAAGGCGCGCATACCCGTTGCGCCGTATGGCCGTCCGGGGACCATGGCCGCGGCCGACGTCGTGGCCGACGCGATTCACGAGGCCGATGCCTTCCTGATGCGCAGCCACGGCGCGGTGGTCGTGAGCGCGCGCGACGTGGAGGACGCCTACCTCAACGCCTGCTACCTGGAGGAGATCGCGGAGCTCTACTACCACGCGCTGACGGCGGGCGGTGCGCTGACGGCGGGTGCTGTCGATCCTGAGGCGCTACCGGCCTCCGAGCTGCAAAAATGGGCGTATCCGTCCGAGATCGTCTTGCCGGAGCAATAGCAACGGAAAGAACCGCTGCAGAAAGGAGCCGCAATGGCAACGTCCGTCTTCCCCGAGGGATTTCTGTGGGGCGGCGCGCTCGCCGCAAACCAGTGCGAGGGCGCATGGAATGTGGGCGGCAAGGGCATGACCGTCGCCGACTGCGCCACCTACAAGCCGCACGTGGACCCCAAGGACTACAAGGCCCAGGTGGGTATGACGAGCGAGCAGGTCGCGGCGGCCGTTGCCTCGGACGACGAGCACGAGTACCCGCGCCGCCACGGCAACGATTTCTACCACCGCTACGAGGAGGACCTCGACCTAGTCAAGGAGATGGGCTTCAAGACCCTGCGCGTCTCGATCCAGTGGGCCCGCCTCTACCCCACGGGGACCGAGGCCGAGCCGCTGCAGGAGGGCATCGATTTCTACCGCCGGCTTTTTGAGGCCATGTGCGCCCGCGGCATCGAGCCGCTGGTCACGCTCCACCACTACGAGCAGCCGCTCGCGCTGACCGACCTCTACGGCGGCTGGTACGACCGCGCGGTGATCGACCACTTCGTTCGCTATGCCAAGACCTGCTTTGCAGAGTTCGGCGACCTGGTCAAATACTGGCTGACCTTCAACGAAATCGACTCGGTCTTTCGCCACTGCTTCACGACGATCGGACTCGTGCTCGACCGCTACCCGGCCGACAAGCACGAGGAGATCATCTACCAGAGCGTCCACAATCAGTTTGTGGCGAGCGCGCTGGCGACCAAGGCCCTGCACGAGATGGTGCCCGACGCCGCGATGGGCTGCATGCTCACGCGCACGCTGGTCTACCCGCTCGACTGCAACCCGCAAAACATCCTGCTCGCCCAGCGGGAAAATCGCGAGAACTACTTCTACTCCGACGTCCAGGCGCTGGGCGAGTACCCCGCATGGGTCAAGCGCTACTGGCAGAAGAAGGGCATCCACGTGGACATGGGCCTCGACGACGAGGCGATTCTTGCCTGCTACCCCGTGGACTTCATCAGCTTCAGCTACTACCAGTCGGTCGTCGACAGCATCGA
>OMWE01000026.1 GCA_900314685.1 uncultured Actinomycetes bacterium
GTTGTCGATGTCGTTGGTGCGCAGGCACTTCTGGCAGGAGCAGGCGCCGATCTCGCGCATGGTCTTGGTGCCCTGGTAGTACTCCTTGAACTGGTTCATGCCGGCGTTGGCGAGCAGCAGGGAGGGGTCGTCGGGGATCAGGGACGAGGACGGGTAGAGCTTGCAGCCCTTGTCCTCGAAGAACTTCAGGAAGTCCTCGCGGATTTCCGCTGTGGTCATGGTCTTGTGCTCAGGCGTTGTCATCGCTTGTGTTCCTTCACTGTTGACGGTATTCGCAACCCTCACAGTATACGGCGATGTCAGAGTTGAAACCAGCGAGGTTGGCAATCGCGGCGGCGCTGCCACAGATTATTCGTTTGCGGAGGGGCCGTCCTGGGTGTCTTCGTCATCCTGCGCGTGCGGGCGATTCGCCCCGCCTTCTCGTTTCCCGGCAGTCCCAGCCGCCCCGACATGCATGTCGTGCGGGGTGACGAGCAGCGTGGACTCAAAGAAGCGGGCGTCGTCGAGCGCGTCCGCCGAGGGGATGATGTTGCCGTCCTCGTCCTCGTGCGGCGTCGAGCGGAAGAGCGCGCCGTCCGGGCTGACGATCTGGCGGCCGCTGCGCAGCTCGAAATAATAGATAAAGACGGACCTGATCGCGGCGGTCAGCGGGATGGCGAGGGCCATGCCCAGGACGCCGCCCAGGGAGTTGCCGATGATGAGGCCGATGAGCGAGAGCACCGGGTGCACCTTGACCGCGGACTGCATCACGAGCGGCGAGACGAGGTTGTCGGTCACGTTTTGTGCGATGACCGAGACGACCAGGGACTCGACGGCGAGCGTGGGGCTCACAAAGAGGGCGAGGCCGGCGGAAAACGCAGCGGCCACCCAGGGCCCGATCACCGGGACGAAGTGAAAGACGCCGACCACGATGCCCATGAGGCCCGCGTAGGGGTGCCCGATCAGGGTAAAGCCGACAAACGAGAGGAGGCCGCCGACCGTCGAGGTGGTCACGATGCCGCGCATGTACCCGCCCATCGAGCGGCTGAGCACCGCCAGCATCATCATCGTGTCGGTCTCGTGCGCGGGGCCCGAGATCATCGCGAGCTCGCGGGCGATGCGGGGGTAGTCCTTCGCGAACCAAAACGCGAGCACCAGGCCGAGGAAGAAGGTCACGAAGTCGTCGCCGAGCGACGTGACGTTTTTGATGATGCCCTGGCTCAGGTCGGTCGCGGCGTCGGAGGCGTACTTGGTGACCGCCTGCGAGACGGTGGAGAGCAGGCCGGAGCTCAGCGCCTCGACCTCCTGGTTGTTGACGCTGCTGTGCTCGGCCCAGAAGTCGTTCGCAAAGTCCTGGATCTGCATGAGGTAGGCCGGGGCGTGCTGGAGCAGGGCGATCGTCTGCCGCAGGAAGGGCCGGCCGAGCAGGATGAGCAGGGCGATGATCACAAAGATCAGGAGGAGCAGGGCGATGAAGGCCGCAAGGGAGCGCGGCACGCCGTGCTTCTCGAGCAGGTTGGTGACCGGGCTGCAGATGAAGCCGAGGATCACGCCCGTCAGCAGGAGCGCCACCGCGGGCCACACGTGCATGATGGCGCGTACGACGAGAAGAAAGACCACGCAGCAGCCCACGATGGCCCACGCGGTCACCGCGACCGCGCGGACCCGCTCGGTATGCTCCTCCTGCGTGTCGGTGCCCCGCATCCCTACTGCTCTTTCGGCTCGATCTTTTCCTGGATGTGCTTGAGCGTCCGGCGCAGCAGTCGGGATACCTGCACCTGGGAGATGCCCAGACGCTCCGCGATCTCCACCTGGGTCATGCCCTCGAGGAATCGCATGCGGATGATCTCCTGCTCGCGCGGCGAGAAGTCGGCGATGGCGGACTCGAGCACGATGCGGTCGTCGGTGGACTCGAGGTCCTGGTCGACCGTGGCGTAGTGGTCGATCACGGCGGGCGTCTCCTCGTCGTCGCTGCCGCCGCCCTCGAGCGGGACGGCGCTGTAGGCGCTGGACGACTCCATCGCCTCGAGCACGTCGTCGACCGACGCGCCGATGCGGTTGGCTATCTCCTCCACCGAGGGCGACCGCTGCAGCTCGCGCGTGAGCTCCTCCGTGGCCTGGCTGACCTTCTGGGACAGCTCCTGCAGGCGGCGCGGTACGCGGACCGACCAGCCCTTGTCGCGGAAGTGGCGCTTGATCTCGCCCATGATCGTGGGCGTGGCGTAGGTCGTGAACTCGAGGCCGCGGTCGGGGTCGAATCGGTCGATCGCCTTGATGAGGCCGATGGTGCCGACCTGCACGAGGTCCTCGAGCGGCTCGCCGCGGTTCTTGAACTTGGACGCGAGGAAGCGCACGAGGTTGAGGTGGTTCACGATCAGCTGCTGGCGCGCGTCCTCGTCGCCCTCGCGGTAACGGCGGAACAGCTCCCGCGTGCGGTCCTTGTCCCACACGGGACGACCCTCCACGCGCGCACGCACGCGGGCACGCCGCCTCTCGGCACGCGCCTCGTCGCTCGTCTTGTCTGCCAGGGTATCTTCGCTACTCACGTGCACCAGCTCGTTTGACGAGATGCAGGGTCGTGAAGGGCCCTTCCTCGTCCTCGTAGTCAACCAAAGAGAAGTCGTCGCAGATCGCGGAGAGCAGCAGCTCGACGAGGTCCAGCTGGTCCGCGTCCGCCACGGGGTCCTCCTGCGCGTCTTCGCCGTACTCGCCCAGGACGAAATCCATCGTGACCTCCCCGGGCTCGATCCCGAAGGAGATCTCAACGCTGCCCGCGGGCGGCATCGTGGAGCAGGCGTACACAAAGCCCTCCTCCGCGGCCATGCGGACGTCTTCCACGTCGTCCACGGAAAAATCGTCGGTGACGGCGAGGCTTGCCGCCAGCATGCGCACGGAGCGGGCGTACTCGGCGGATGCCGGGACGCTCAGGATGACGTTATCGGAATCCATCGCTGCCCCCTAGTCCTGCACGGCGCTGTGTCGGCCGGCAGCGGGCTCCTCGTCTGCGGGAGCCTCGGCCGCCTTCGGCGCGTAGGTCACGTAGCCGCTCTCGCGCGGCGCGGGCGCAGGATCAGGCTTGGGAGCAGGTGCCGGAGCGGCGACCGCGCCCTCGGTGAGCTTTGCTGGGTCCGCGCCCTCGATGCCGGGCTGGCGCACGGCCTTGCCCGTGATCTTGTTCACGAGGCCCACGGCGGCGTTGGCGGCCGTGTCGACGACGCCGGAGGCCACATTGGTGGCGGCGCTCGCGGTCGAGGACACCTCGGACACGTCGCCGAGGATGTCGTTGACCTGCTCGAGGGACACCGTGGCGGTGTCGACCGTCTTGATGGCGCTCTCGAGGAGGGGCGTCACCTGCTTCACGGAAGGCTGCAGGTCGTCGACGATGCCGTCGGCCTTGGAGATGATCGGCTGCAGCTGCTCGATCGTGTCGTTTGCCGAGCGCGTGACCTCGTCGATCGACGTGCGCGCCTTTTTGATCGTCAGCGCCAGCTCGACAACCGCCCAGATCGCCGCGATGACGAGCACGATCAACACAATATGAAGGGGATCCATAGCCGGCTACCTCCGCTCGCGTTTTCGCAAATACGCGTCATATTCTACCCAAATTCAATAAGTACGTACGTCTTGCCGCAGTGTGCGTCTTGCAGCGGAGGCGCACACCCCGCCGCCCTAGATCTCCCCGCCCGCGCGGTCGCGCGCCGTCGACTCGATGCGCCAGGCCTCCCAGCCGCGCACGCCGGGCGTGTAGAAGGCGCCGCGGGCGAGCCCGTCGGGCAGGTACTGTTGCTCGACCCAGCCCGCCGGGTAGTCGTGCGGGTAGAGGTAGGGGCCGTAGGAGTCCGAGCCGGGACGGTGGCGGTCGCGCAGGTGGTTGGGCACCTCGCGACGCGGCCCCTGGCGCACCTCGGCGAGCGCCGCGTCGATGCCCGCCTCGCAGGAATTGGACTTGGGGGCGAGCGCCACGTAGAGCGCGGCCTGGGCGAGGTTGATGCGGCACTCGGGATAGCCGATGACCTCGGCGGACTTGAAGGCGGCCTCCGCGACCAGCAGGGCCTGCGGGTCGGCGTTGCCCACGTCCTCGGACGCCTGGATCATGATGCGGCGGGCGATGAACTTGGGGTCCTCCCCCGCGTCGATCATGCGGGCGAGCCAGTAGAGCACGGCGTCGGGGTCGCTGCCCCGCATCGACTTGATGAAGGCGGAGATGATGTCGTAGTGCATGTCGCCGGCCTTGTCGTAGGTGAGGCCGTGGCGGGGGTTGGCGTCGAGCACGTGCTCGGCCGTGACCGTCGCGGGGGCGTCGGGTGTGCCCTCGTCGACCATCTGGCTCGCGAGCTCCAGGCTGGTGAGGGCCGCACGCGCGTCGCCGCCGGAGAGGGTCACGATCTCGCGCAGCGCGTCTTCCGTGAGCGCAAAGCACCCTTTGAGCCCGTACTCGCTGGTGACCGCGCGGGTCACGATGGTCCGGATGTCGTCGTCGGTGAGGGGGTGCAGCTCGACCACCCGCGAGCGGCTGATGAGGGCGGAGTTGACCTCGAAGTAGGGGTTCTCCGTCGTGGCGCCGATCAAGACGACCGTGCGGTCCTCCACCGCGTGGAGCAGGGCGTCCTGCTGCGTGCGGTTGAAACGGTGGATCTCGTCCACGAAGAGTATGGTCCGCCTGCCGCTCGCGAGCAGGCGGCTGCTGGCCGCGTCGATCTCGCGGCGCAGGTCCTTGACCGTGCCCGTGATGGCCGACACCTCGACGAACTCCGCGTGCGAGGTGTTGGCGATGATGCGCGCCAGGGTCGTCTTGCCCGTGCCCGCCGGTCCGTAGAGCAGGACGGAGGAGAGCACGTCGTGCTCGATGGCCCGGCGCAGCCACGACCCCTCGCCCACTGCCTCGGTCTGGCCGACGTAGTCAGCCAGCGTCTGGGGCCGCATGCGCACGGCGAGCGGGGCGTTGAGGTTGCGCTTGTAGCGCTCGACTTCTGAGAAAAGGTTGTCCATACCGGTAAGGGCACTCCTTTGGGCTCGGGTCTTCCCTTGGGGCCTTTGCTCCCCTCGGGCTGTGGGCCTCCCCTACGGCCGCACGCCCTCGAAATAGGTACGGCGGGGGAAATACTCGGCGGCGTCGGGGAAAAGCGCCTCGCAGGTGGCCATGAAGTACTCGTCGGACATGGAGGCGATGAAGTCGACCACGGTGCGGTCGGGCTCTTCTTCCCACGCGTAGGTGCGGCCGTAGGGCTCGAGGTGGCGCATGGTCGGCAGGATGTGCTGTACAAAGATGGCCGCCTGCTCGTCGCCCGCCCGGAGCACCTCGAGCTCGTGGTGGTAGAGCCGGTCGAAGAACTCGCCGATCGGGCCGGCGAAGTCCTCGTTGACCTCGGCGGACTGGTAGATCTTCTCGGAATTCTCCCTCTTGGCGCGCTTGAGCTCGGCAAAGCCCGCGTCGCTCATCTCGATGTGGTCCTTGCCGATGCTGTGCTCGATCACGTCGCCGATGAAGGCCGTGAGCGCCCAGGTGTTGTACTCGCCGCCCAGCCCGTCGTCGAAGGTGCCCTCGTCGGCGAGGCCGGCGCGGATGGCGTCCTGGCGGTCCTTGCCCACGTAGGCGATGATGTCGGAAACGCGGACCACGCAGCCCTCGAGGGTCATGGGGCGCAGGCTCTTGATGGTCTCGTAGCCGTTGTCCCAGCAGCTCTCGACCTCGCGGTCGAAGGTGTCGAAGCTGGCGAGCCCGCTCGTCTCGAAGAACTGCTGCTCGAACTCGCCGTTGTGGCAGAGCACGCCGTCGAGCGTCTGCAGGGTGAGGTTGCGGCCGCCCAGCACGTCGAGCACGCGTACGGACTGCACGTTGTGGTTGAAGTAGCGACCGGTCTCGCGGTGGTAGACCGCGTTGAGGTAGCGCTCCCCCACGTGGCCGAAGGGCGTGTGGCCGATGTCGTGGCCGAGCGCGATGGCCTCGATCAGGTCCTCGTTGAGCCCCAGGCCGCGGCCGATGTCGCGCGCCACGCGGCCCACGAGCTGCACGTGCAATCCGCGGCGGCAGAGGTCGTCGTCCGCGCGGAAGGAAAAGACCTGGGTCTTGCCCGACAGCCGGTTGTAGGCCCCCATGTGCATGATCTTCTCCACGTCGCGCAAAAAAGACGGGCGCAGTGGCGTGTCGCGGTCGCGGTCCGTGAGGTCGCGGCGAATGGCGGACATGTCGCGCGTCGCATAGCGGCTGAGCTGGATGCTCGTGCGGCGCTCCGCCACCTGCGCCATGGTCTCGTCGGACAGCCTGCCCGTCAGCTCCGGTGCCAGGGGGTTGTCTCGGTGTCGGCGTGCCATCAGGGTCTCCTTCCGTGGTGTTTTCTCACTCAGGAGTATAGCTGGCATGGCCGCATCTCCTGTCCGCACATCAAGGTGGCATCCTCAGCTCGTACATCAGCGCAGCATATCCGCAGTATCGGGCCTCGAAAGGCCCCTTCGTGTACGAACCGATCAAGATCGCGACGGGGGTTTCGTGCATCAAACGGCTATTCACCTGCCCCCGCAGCGATAGCAGCGTCACTCGTGTACGAAACGGTCGAGCCATATTGTGAAGTTTCGTACACCAGGTGACCGTCTATGCATCAGCAAGCAAAGAAGAGCAGTCTCGTGTACGAACGCGTCGTCGCCGAAACAGCACGCACCGCGCGCAGGGCTGCCCGCTGCGGGCCGATTCGTACATCAACGCAGCCGCGGACCCGTAAAAAGGGGTCGAATGGGCCGTTCGTGTACGACGCACACAGCTCATACCATCGAGGACGAACTGCATCCGCGCCGGCAGACCAACCTTCCATACATGAGTCGGTCCTTCTTCGCCCGTCTTGCAAAAAACGGGCAACTCGTGCGCGATTCGCCTCCGCAGGGTGACACCCAGTTCAGCCTCGCAGCTCGAGCGGGCTCGTGCGAATGTGCTTCTCGAGGCGGCGGGCTATCTGCAACATGCCCTTCGAGCCCGGCAGCTCCTCGCCGTCGGCCAAAAGCTCCGCATGATGGTCGATCAGACGCGACCCGTCGACCAGCTCCATCCCGTCGTGCGCGGCGACGTTGGCCGCGAGCATCGACTCGAGGTCCGCTATGCAGCTGCCGGGGTGCGCGGGCACCCGCGCCTCGTCCAGCCACAGCGGCGTGAGCACCCAGGTCGGCACATCGGGGAAGACCCGCGCGAGCTCCGCCAGGAAGGTCCTCACGTCGGCCGCGGCCAGACGGGGTGCGCAACGCTCGCGCCGATAGGTGGCGCCGAGCGACACGACGACGCCCGCCACGTCGGCGACATCCCCTATCGCGCCGATGCCCGCCAACATACCCGGTTGGAAGACCTGCCTGTGCAGGCTCTGGTTGATGAGGTCGCAGCCCAGGCGGCTCGCAAGCTGGGCCGGCCAGGCAAACGAGGGGTCCCCGCAGGCCAGGCCCTGTGCGGGACCGTCGCCGAGCACCAGCAGGACCGGGCGCTCGGGCACGGCGTCGAAACCCGTGCCGTCGCCCCAGAGGGCGCGCACGCGGACGCCGCGCAGGCAGGGCAGCCACAGGCGCACGCGTCGGGTCGGGCCAAAGCCGGGCAGCATCTGGACCCCGCCGCCGGGGGCGGTGGCAGGGTCGTCGAGCACGAAGGAGACAAGACGGGCGCCCGCGGGCAGCTTGCCCAGGTCCGCGCCGTCCGCGTCGAGGGACACCGTGAGCTCCTCGCCCCAGCTCGGGGCCAGGTGCTGCCCATCCACCTCGCAGGCGATGCCGTCGAAGGCACTACGGCCGGGCGCGACCCCGCCAGAGGCCTCACGGGATCCCTTCGCACGGGATCCTTCCGCACGTGTTCCTTCCGCACGGGACCCCTCCACGCGCATCCGCAGGTCACGCGCGACCGTCGGCTCATCGTCTATCGCGACCTCCAGGGCGATCTGGCTCGCGTTGGTGCTGAACACCAGCGAGACGCCGGCCGTCGCCCGCGCCATCTGCCGGTAGAGTCCCGGGTGCCATGCCTGGCAGCTTCCCAGCGAGCGCACCTGCCGGGGCGCAAAGCGCACGGGACGCACCCAGTCGCCACGGGTGTCTTCGCAGGTCACGGCGCCGCGCACGAAGGGCTTTGCCTCGGCGCGTACGAGGAGGGACCGTCCGTCCGCATCGGCGATCATCCGCTGCAGGCTCATCGCGCACCGCCCCCGTCCGCGACTGCGCGTACCGGGGCGTAGGCGGCGACGAGGTCGTCGAGCCGCATGCGCGCGTTGGCGGGGCTCGTGGACGGCAGACATATGCAGGGGCGGCCGAGCTCGGGCTCGATCAGGCGCCGGTAGAGCCTCGCGGCTGTGGTGCCCGTGCAGAAGACCTGCTGAATGGGCGCCGCGTCGAGGATGGGGCGCAGGTCCTTGGGGACGGGGTCGGCGATCGAGGCGTCGGACGCGCCGGCGATGCGGCAGCTCTGGAGTACGTCGTCGAGCGCGATGTGGCGGCGCCGGCAGAGGTCGCGGCGGGCCTCGATGCTCGTGGGTACGTCTTCGCCCCATAGGGCGGCCATCACGGCCCAGAACCGGTTGCGCGGGTTGCCGTAGTGGTAGCCGGCCTCCCGCGAGAGCGGGCTGGGCATGGTGCCGAGCAAAAGGACGCGGCTCCCCTGGTCATAGACCGGCTGGAGAGGATGCACGACCGTCTCGGACGGGCGCGCGGATACGGGAGACGCCATCCTACTCGCCTTCGCGCACGGGCTCGTAGAACTCCTCGCCGTCGTCGAGCCTCAGCAGCAGGAGCCTGCCGAACCCGTAGCCGCCAGCACAGCCGCAGTCTATGTCCCAGCGGTCGGCCACGCCGCCCGTCTCGTCGCCGGCGCCCACGCGGACCATCTGGCCGAGCCCGCCCTCGCCCACGCCGGGGCGGTCGGGATGGTCGGCGATCTCATCCAGGTAGGGGGTCGGTGTGTGGCCGGCGATCGCGATGATGCCCTTGCCGTCCTCGCCCACGAGCTTGGTCGGGCGGCCCCAAAACTCATGGCGGACCCACACGAGGTCGTCCATATGCTGGTCTTTTGTGAGCTGCTCGATACGGTCGGCGTCGTCTGCCGCCTCGTCGAGCACCGTCGCGTCCCAGGGGCCCTTGCGGTTGAGGCCCGCGTGGGACATGAAATACAGGCGGTCGCCCACGCGCGCATAGGTGGACAGGCCCAGCGTGCGGACCCAGTCGAGCAGGTCGTCGATCTCGTCCTCGTCCAGGCGCTCGAGGCCGGCGGCCGTCTTGAGGCCTCCGTTGATCGCCCAGTTGATATAGGCGTCGGAGCCGTGCGGGTCGGCAAAGAAGGCCAGCATGAGGTCCTCGTGGTTGCCCATGAGGACGGTCGCGCCGTGGTTTTGCTGCAGGTCGCGGCAGAATTTGAGGACGCCCACGGGGTCGGGCCCGCGGTCGATCATGTCGCCGAGCATGAAGATGCGGTCCCCCTCGCCGGGAGACACACGGTCGAACAGCCGCTCGAGTGTGCCCATGTGCCCGTGCACATCTGAGAACACGTACGTCGCCATGCATACCTCCCGCGTCATATATATCTGAATGATATTACCAAGACAAACGCGGCGGCGATAGGTACGTTTCCGCTAGCGGGGACAAAAGCGGGACATCGGGTGCCGGGCCGGCAGGCGCTACCGGGCGCTCAGTCGCTGCCATGCCTCACGACGGTGCCAGCCGTTGGCGGCCGCGGGGTGTATCACCCGACCGTCCCGCCGCCGGGCCTGTCCTTCCGCACCCGCCCGCCGCACGATCTCCACCACCGACCGCATGGTCGAGTCGAATCGCGCCCCTTTGAGCTCGCACTCCCAGATCACGACGACCGTCCACCCCGCGGCGCGCAGCAGCTCCTGGTCGCGTGCGTCACGCGCCTGGTTGCGGGCAAACTTCTCCTCCCAGAAGTCGACGTTGTGCCGCGGCATCGGCAGCGCGCAGTGGGGGCACCGGTGCCAGTAGCAGCCGTTGACAAAGATGGCCACGCGGCGGCCGGGGTAGCACACGTCGGGCTTGCCCGGCGCCTTCTTCCAGTGCAGGCGGTAGCCGGAAAGTCCTGCTTCGCGCAAGGCCTGTCTCACCTTGAGCTCGGGCTTGGTGTCTTTGGACTTGTTTGCCTGCATCGAGTGGCGCGTGGCCTCGCTCGTGGCGGGAGGCGGTGTCATGCCTCGCCGTCCCCCGCGGGCTCGCCCGAGAAGTTGAGGTTGGCGGAGAGCTCCTCGGCGCGCCGCAGGTCGAAGCAGTCGTCGAAGAAGCACTCCTCGGCGGCCGGCATACGGTCGAGCGCCGCCTGGTAGAGGTCCCAGAAGCCCTCCGTGCGGACCTCGCCGCTGAAGGGGTCGTGCCAGGCGCGGTGCTCGCGGTTGTCGAAGTCGGAGGTCTTTTCGGCGCGCGCACGGTGAGCCATCGCGCAGTAGAGTGAGTAGCGGTCGTGTGTGACGGCGCGCTCGATGGTACCCAGCACGCGGGCCTTGCCGCCGCCCGGCGACCAGAAGAGGTGTTGCACGCGGCGGAAGGACTTGACCGCGCGCGAGTAGATGTCGAGCGGCAGGGTCTCGCTGTATGTCCAGAGGCCCATGTAGAAGTACAGCTTGTCGATGGTGGCGAGCACCTCGTCGGACCCCTGGAGCACATGCTTGTACGGTGCGTAGGTCTCGACCGTCTCGTTTGTCTTGGCATAGAGGACCATCTCGTCGAAATCGCGCTCTATCTCGGCGTGGACTTTGCCGTGGTCGCTGCGGTCAAGACCCGGCACACCGGCATCGCACAGGTCGTGCTCCCAGGCAAAGACAAACGGGTGCATCGTGCTGTCGAGCAGGTAGTGGCAGAGGAACCCGGCGGCGTACGCCTCGCCCACCGGCCGCTCGGACTCCGACAGCATCGAGATCGCGTCGTGCAGGGAGCACAGCAGGCGCGCGGGGCGGTCGTGGTGCATCGTATTGCCGAAGTCTCGGGTGTCGGGATCGGACAGTGGGTCCGCCACGAGGTAAAAGAGCGGGTCGGGACCCTGATTGCCCAGCTTAAAGGCATCGTGCTCGTCGAAGTTGGAGAAATACAGCACATGGGAGGCGGCTCCCAGCGCGTCGGCGGCGAAGAAATCGTGGGTCAGTACAGCAGGCATGATGCCCCTCTCGTAGCATGTTGTTAAAAGCCGCGCGCAACGGGCGGCAGTCTGGTGCGCTATTGGTATAGTCGAGGGTAGCGCAACGGGATTGAGCGGTCGAGTGGAGCAAAAACTCCAAACAGGCGGGCGGGGGCGCACAGTGGAATCGACGGTAGGCACAGGGTCCGCCCACATCGACCCGCAGCTCGTCGCCGGCTGTTCCCCTATCGAGGCCGTCGACCTGCTCGAGCGCGCCGCCGCATGGGGCCGCCGTGACGCCGTCGATGCGCTGTACGACGCCTTCGGCGGACGGTACCCGGACGGGCATCCCTTTGCCTACGAGAGCTTTGCGCTCGCTTTGGCGTTGCGCTACGCACGCGAGGACATCGCACGTGACCTGCTGGGCCGCGGCGTCGACCTGCTCGCCAAGCCGCGCCTCCCCCGAGGCATGCGCGCTATGCTGCCACCCGACGACACCTTCACGCGCTTCGGGCTCACGCGGCACAACCCCACGCTCTTCCTCAACCCCATGGACCCCACGGTCTCGACCGAGGTCTTCCGCGACCCGCACACGCACGAGCAGCTGGCCGGCGCCCCCTACCTCCCCCCTCGCAACCTCGCGGCCAGCTGCGACCTGGTGCGCCGTCTCGCCGGCGAGGGGCTCTTTGAGGCAACCGTCTACGACGACCTCTTCCGCGCAGCGCTGACGGCCGCCTGGCACGCGCTGCGCCATGGCGATAAGGACGAGGCGACCGCGGCGACCTGCCTCGACCTCTGCGATGACCTGCTCGCGCTCCACCGCGCGCACGGCTGCGAGCTCGGCGGCCATTCGCCCGCAGGCAACTCGCCCATCGCCGGCGGGTCGTTCGGCGACGGCAACCCAGCAACCACCGGCGGCTCGTTCGGCGACGCGCGCATCTTCACCCTGATGGAGAAGATGATCGTCCCGCGCGGCGACCGCCGTATCGCCCTGTGGGTCTGCGAGCGCAGTCCGCGTGTCTTCCTGCATGCGCTCGCCCGTCTTGATTGGCTCAGGGCAGACACGCCTCTCGTCCGCGATGCCGCGCGTGCCGTCGTGCATGCATTCTCCACGGACACAGGTACCCACGGCGCACCCAGCGACACGTCAATCGGAACGTCAAGCGGCACGTCAAGCAGCAGCGTACCCGCGTCCGATATCGCCTGTCTGCTCACGACGCTCGCCGCCGCCGGCGAGCTCTCGCCGCTCAAGGCCGTGGCCGATTTTCCGCAGGTCGATTCCGCGGCACTCAACGCAGCGCTCGAGGCCGCAAGCACCGCCGGGCATGCCGACGTATCGGCTTGGCTGCTCGAGCGCATCAGTTCGTCTTCCCGTCCTGGTGACGACCTGCAGGATCTGCTGCTATAGCGGGCTCGGGACCTTGTGTCGCCAGACCCTCGCAGCCACTGGCCCGCGAGCCTAGGACCTCGTGCTCGACGCTCCACGAAACACCAACCGCAACGCCAACGGAAGACGAGCCCACAGCTCGAGACGTCGCCGCAAGACGCGAGCAAGCCCGATACGCCGACGGAAGTCGCCCGATTCCCCAAGCCGACGGAAAGGCAATTCCGCCTCACGCCATCGGAACGCGTCCGATTCGCCCGCCACGCCATCGGAACGCGTCCGATTCCGCCCAGGCCTCCCGCACGCCCCACGCGGGTATCACGCGACCAAGACGGCTATCCCTCAGCCGGCCGGCCGCCGACCGCATCGAAGCGCAGCGAGACCATCGCGACGTCGTCGTCGAGGTGGCGGTCCGTGAAGTCGTCCAGACGGGCGAGCAGCCGGTCGAGCAGGCGGTCGTAGCCGAGCGGCAGCTCCTGCATCACGGCCTCGCGCAGGCCGTCCTCGCCGAAGAAGGCACCCTTGGGGGCACGGGCCTCGGTCGTGCCGTCGGTATACAGCAGCAGCACGTCGCCCGGGGCGATATCGACCTGCCCGTTGCGGTACTCCATGTCGGAAAAAGCACCGACCACGCCCGACTGCACGTCGAGCGTGACGAGCTCGCCGGCGGCCGCATGCACGAGAATCGCGGGGGGATGGCCGGCGGAGCAGTACGTGAGCCGAGCCGCGTCGAGGTCCACGATGCCCACAAAGAGTGTCGCAAAGGTCTCGAGCCGCGAGAACCCCAGCAAAAACTCATTGAGCAGGCGCACCATGCGCGCCGGGCGCAGCCCCTCCCAGGAGTATGCGCCGAGCGCGGTCTTGACCGCGGCGGACACCGACGCCGCCTCGACGCCCTTGCCCGACACGTCGCCCATGATCACGCAGGCACGGCGGTTGGGCAGGCGAATCAGATCGTAGAAGTCGCCGCCGACAAAGGCGCTCTGCGTGGCGGAGGAATAAATGCCTCGCGCCGAGATGCCCGCGACCTCCTGGAGCTCGTTGCGCATGCCGGTCTGGAGCGCCTGCGCGATGTGGCGGTCGCGGTCGCGTGCCTCGCCCCTCTGTGCAGTATCGCGCGCGTCGTCGGCAAGGCGCCGCAAAAAGGAGAGCTCGATCTCGTCGAACGCCGCCGTATCGGCAGGGCGCAGCAGCAGGATGGCCACGCGCCGGCCCCCGATAGCACCGAGGTCCACCAGCGCGCCCTGACTCGCCTCGCCCAGCCCGGCCAGCCAGTCCCCCAGGGGCGTCCCCTCGTCGAACCGCATCACGGCCGTGTCGGATCCCGCGATGGCGGACCCCCTGCCGGTCGCCTCGAGCTTGTCGAGGCTCATCGGCAGCGCTTGGTCGCCCGTAGCAGGCAGCGACGCGACGACTGTCTCGCTCTGGTAGGGGTTCTCGCGCAGCGGCGCCACCGTGCAGTCGAGCGCCTGGGCAAGCAGGGAGAGTATCTCCGCGAGGGGGTCGTCCGCCGTCATCGTGCCGGCGGGAGCCGCTGCGTCCTGTGGGTCGCCAGCTCCGGCGTCCGACCCAGCCGCTCCGCCTGACCCTGTCGCCCCGTGCGACCCCACCGCCCCGCGCGACGCGACCTCGAGAAGCAGATCGCGCAGCTTCGTGCCGAATTCGGCTAGCTCCGTCGTGCGTTGGCGGCGCAGCGTCGTGAGGGCGCCGGCGATCTGGACCGAGAGGTAGCGGCCCACCGCGTCGAGCAAGCGGGCGTCGTCCTTGCGCGTCTGCCGCGCGCGGTCCCAACCGACCTGAATCACGGCGACCGTGTGCCCGCTGAACCTCACGGGGGTCAGTAAGAAGCTCGCAAAGGGCGGGAGCTTGCGGGCCGGGACCCGGCGCACCACGCGCGAGTCCTCGTCGATCACCTCCCTGCTCGTCAGGCGCCCCCGTCGCAGGTCGGCCGAGGTGGGTTCGAGCACGCGCAGGCGCAGCGCCCCGGTCGACCGCTCGAGGTCCGCCCCAAATGTCAGGTACCTCGGCAGCGGTGCACCCTTCAGGGCCGAGCTCACCCCGTGCAGGCGGAACCCGCCACCCTCGGCAAGGTAGAGCAGGGTGCCCGTCGCCTCCATCGTGCTCGTGATTTCCTCGATCACGTTGGTGAAGAGGCTCCCGACGTCCTCGGAGTCGATCGTGCTCAGGACGATGTCCAGCGTGCCCGACAGGCGGCGGTTGGCGCGTTGCAGCTCGTCGAGCAGGCGGTCGTGCTCGCGTCCGGCCGCATCGGCATCGTTTGCCGGCGATGCGACGAGCAGGTAGGTCTCCCCTGGTGCGTTCACGCGGTCGGCGCGTACGACGATCTCGGCGAGCCGTCCGTCGCTCCCCGCGCACATGACGTGCGCCGAGCTGCCGTCGAGCGCGAACGGCAGGGACGACGTCACAAAGGGGTCATCCGGCGCGACCCCCAGTGCAGGCGGGAAATACAGGCGCACGTCGCTGCCCGCCATGTCCGTCTTGCCGCGGCCGAGCAGCTCGGACGCCTCGTCGTTGGCCAGCAGCACCCGACCCGCACCGTCAAATATGAGTACGGCGTCGCTGGTCATCGCCAAAAGACCAGCGAGGGCACCGCTCACACTGCGTTGACCGATACCCTCGCTGGGCGTGCTTCTTGCAATCTCTGTCCTTTGTTCCGTCATCTCAGCTCGTCTCGAACGCCTCCTGTCCGAGACCCACTATACCCGCACCGCGCAGTTTGACGTCGACGGGTTCGCCCGAGACGGCGACGATATCGACCACCCGGCCGCCCAGGGGGCAGGTGTAGACGTAGTCGACATTGAGGTCGAGGCTCTCCAGCGAGCTCAGGGCACGGGCCAGGCCGCCGGGGATGTTGTCGACCTCGAGCGCGAGCACGCGCGAGACGATCGGCTGATAGCCCTCGCCCTCGAGCGCTTTGACGGCGGCGTCCGGATCGGCGCAGATCATACGGACAAACCCGGCCTCACCCATCGACGAGACCGAAAGCCCGTGGATCTGGATGTCGTACTTTCCCAGCAGCCGCCCCATACGCGCCAGCGCACCCGGCTCGTTGGGGAGAAACACGGTCACCTGCTTGATCATGACGCGCCTCCTTACGCTACGCGGCCTCCGCTACGTGGTCCGCTACTTGGCCTCCGCCCAATTGGCGCCGTAGCTCACCTCGGCGACGAGCGGCACGCGCAGCTGCACGACACCCTCCATCGTCTCCTTCACCAGCGATGATAGTGTCGCGAGCTCGTCTTGCGGCACCTCGAAGTCCAGTTCGTCGTGTATCTGCAACACAAGCTTGGAAGACAACCCTTCCTCGCGCAGGCGTGCCATCACCTGGAACATCGCGATCTTGATGATGTCCGCCGCGCTGCCCTGCATCGGGTGGTTCATCGCGGTGCGCTCGCCGAACGCCACGAGCTGACGGTTGCCCGAGCGCAGCTCCGGGATGTGGCGCTTGCGGCCATACATGGTCTGTACCCAGCCGTTTTGGTGCGCAAAGGCCACCTGGCCGTCGAGGAACGTGCGGACGCCCGGATATGCCTCATAGTAGCGGTCGATCATCTCCTGCGCCTCGCGCCGGCTGATCTTGAGCGAGGTCGAGAGCCCGTAGGCCTGCTGGCCGTAGACGATGCCGAAATTGACGGCCTTGGCACGGCTGCGCATCTGCGGCGTGACCTCCTCCACCGGCACGCCAAAGACACGCGCGGCGGTCTCGGCGTGGAAATCCTCGCCCTCGCAGAAGGCGCGGACCAGGTGCTCGTCGCCCGACAGGTGCGCGAGCAGACGCAGCTCGATCTGGGAGTAGTCGCACGCGAGGAAAACGCTGCCCTCTGGCACCGTGAAGGCCTGGCGCACGCGGTGCCCCAGCTCCGAGCGAGTCGGGATGTTTTGCAGGTTGGGGTCGGAGCTGGACAGGCGGCCCGTCGCCGCCACGGTCTGGTTGAGCGTGGTGTGGATACGCCCGTCCGTGCGGATCAGGCTCGGCAGCGCGTCGAGGTAGGTGGACTTGATCTTGGCACGCTCGCGGTAGTCGAGCACGTCGGCCACGATCTTGTGGTCGCGGGCGAGGTCGGCAAGTACCTTGGCGTTGGTCGAGTAGTAGCCGCGCTGGGTCTTTTTGAGTCCCTCCGTCGGCAGGCCCAGCACGTCAAAGAGCACGTGCGACAGCTGCATCGGCGAATCGACGTTGAAGTCCTCGCCCGCCTCCTCGTGGATGCCCCTCACCATCCCGTCGATCTCGGCGCCCAGCTCCGCCGACTGCTCCGCAAAGACGGACGCGTCGGCCGCGAGCCCCGTCCGTTCCATCTGTAGCAGGACGGGCAAAAGCGGCATCTCGAGTTGGGCAAAGAGCCCGGTCGCCCCGTCGTCGGCAAGCCGCTGCACCAAGACGGGCAGCAGCTTGCGAACCCCCACGGCATCGATCGCCGCCTGGGGCAGCCTGTCGGACGCCTCGGGGAACGTCGCCTCGGGCAGATACGTCGCCAGGAGCGCAGGCACGCCGTAGTCCCCCTTGTCCGACGCGAGCAGGTAGGCGGCCACGCCCAGGTCGGCAATGCGGGAGGGGTCGACGTCGCCGGCCTCCACCTGAGCATCCTCGGCGGAGTCGTAGGGGCACACCTCGTGAAGAAGCGCCTTGACATCTCCCGCGACGAGCCGCCCCTTTTGGACAATGTCAACGAGCGCAGCGTTTGCCTTTGCACCTTCAAAAAGCAACAAGCCGCGCCCGACGCACAGCCAGAGCCTGTGTTCCGACTCCTCGCCCAGGTCAAACGAGAGCTGAGCGCCTTTGCCGCTGCCCTTGTCGAATGCGGCGGCGATCCACTCCCCCGCGGCGATAGCGTCCGCAAGGGCGTCCTGCGCGGCGTCGCCCGTCAGGGGCTTACCGATCTCAATGACCGCTTCGGCCGACCCCGCACAGGCGCCGCCGAGCGCCACGATCCTCTTTGTAAGGCCGGTGAAGCCGAGCGCGGTGAGCGCCTGCTGCACCTCAGTGGGGTCGAAGGTCGGCCATTTGGCGTCGGTCAGCTCCACCTCGATGGGCGCGTCCGTGCGGATGGTCGCCACCTTGCGGCTGAGCAGGGCGTCGTCGATGTGGGCACGGAGATTCTCGCCCATCTTGCCCTTGACCTCGTCGGCATGGGCGATGACCTCGTCGAGGCTGCCGTACTGCACGATGAGCGCGCTCGCCTTTTTGGGACCGATGCCCGGGACGCCGGGGATGTTGTCCGAGGTGTCGCCTTTGAGCCCGTAGAAGTCGGGCACGAGCGCGGGCGTGATGCCGTGGTAGAGGTCCTCGACGGACTCCGGGGTCATGATCTGCACGTCGGACATGCCCTTGTGGGTCGCCACGATGTGAACGTGCTCGGTCGAGAGCTGGTACATGTCGCGGTCGCCGGTGATGAGGTACATGTTGTAGCCGGCCGCCTCGCCGCGGCGCGCGAGCGTGCCGAGGATGTCGTCGCCCTCCCAGCCCTCGAGCTCGACGACGGGCACGTCCATCGTGCGCAGCAGCTCCTTCACGCGCGGGAACTGCTTGCGCAGGATCGGGTCCATTGGCGGGCGCTGGGCCTTGTATTGCGGGAGCATCTCCATGCGGACCTTGGGCTTGCCCTTGTCGAAGGCGCAAATGATGCCGTCGGGGTGGAAGGTCTCGACCATCTTGATGAACATGCTCAAAAAGCCAAAGATCGCGTTGGTCGGCGTGCCGTCCGGTGCGGTCATCGTGGGCGGTATCGCGTGGAAGGCGCGGTGCATCAGCGAGTTGCCGTCGATCACGGCGATCACATGCGGGGCGGCCGTCTCCTGCGTGGCGTCCGTCTCCTGCGCGCTCGCCCGCGACTCGTTCGTCTTAATCGCCGCCTGCGTCTCGGCTTCTCTTACCTGGTTGTCATCGGACATAGGGCTCCAATCCGCTCTTTTGTCTTCGCATCCATTCTAACCGCTTGGCAGGACACCAAAGCACGATGGGAAGACCAGCGATTCCACTCCACGCCGACGGAAGGCGTGCAAGCGGCACACAGCAAAAGGCCGCCCCCGCACCTGCGGGAACGGCCTTTGCGGTCTGGTAAGACGAACTGGACTCGCTGACTTACACCCAGAAGAGCATCGAGTTGTAGCTCGGGACGGGCCAGTAGTCCTCGGAGCAGATCTCCTCCATCGCGTCGACGTGGGAGCGCAGCTCCTCCATCGCGGGGAGGACCTCCTCGTGGTAGAAGTGGTCCTGCTCGCCGGGATCCTCGATGGCCTGGGCCGCGGCGTTCTTGTCGTAGAGCGTCTTGGTGGCGCCGGCAATCGCCGTGATACCGTCGGTGATGACCTGGATGGTCTCCTTCTCAGCGGGGCTCGTGATGCCGAGCTCGGCCTTGGCGGCGACAGACGTCGCGAGGTCGCCTGAGAACTGCGTCAGCGCGGGCAGGTACATCTTGCGCGCCATCGCGACCATGGTGTTGGCCTCGATGTTGATGAGCTTGGCGTACTGCTCGGCTGCGGCGACGTAGCGGGCGCGAACCTCGGCCTCGTTCAGGACGCTGTAGCGGCCGAAGAAGGCGATGTTCTGCGGCTTGATCAGGCTCGGCAGCGCCTCGGCGGTCGACTTGAGGTTGGGCAGACCGCGCTTTGCGGCCTCGTCCATCCACTCGTCGGCGTAGCCGTTGCCCTCGAAGATCACGCGCTGATGCTCGCGGAGGGTCTTCTTGACCCAGGCCAGGGCATGCTCGACGAACTTGTCGGCCGGCACGCGCTCGAGGTCGTTGGCAAAGCGGTCGCACTGCTCGGCCACGGCGGTGTTGAGCACCACGTTGGGGTCGGACAGGTTCTGCTGGCTGCCGCACATACGGAACTCGAACTTGTTGCCCGTGAAGGCAAAGGGCGAGGTGCGGTTGCGGTCCGTGTTGTCGCGGAAGATGTTGGGCAGCGCGGGGACGCCCAGGTCCATCTCGTCGCGGCCGGGGGTGCGGACGGAGCGGTCGTTGATGAGGGCGTCGACGACCGGCGAGAGCTCGTCGCCCAGGAAGATCGAGATGACCGCGGGGGGCGCCTCGTTGGCACCCAGACGGTGGTCGTTGCCGGCGGAGGCGACGCTGGCGCGCAGCAGGTCGGCGTGCTCGTCAACGGCGGCGACGAGGAACGACAAAAAGACGAGGAACTGCAGGTTGTCCTCGGGCTCGTCGCCCGGCTCGAGCAGGTTCTGATCGTCTGCGGACAGCGACCAGTTGTCGTGCTTGCCGGAGCCGTTCACGTACTCAAAGGGCTTCTCGTGCTGCAGGCAGGCCAGGCCGTGGTGGGTCGCGAGGAGCTTGAGCTTCTCCATCGTCAGCAGGTTGTCGTCGATCGCCAGCGAGCCCTGCTCAAAGATCGGGGCGAGCTCGTGCTGCGAGGGGGCGACCTCGTTGTGCTTGGTCTTGGCGGGGACGCCCAGCTTCCACAGCTCGTCGTCGACTTCCTTCATAAAGGCGTTGACGGTCGGGCGGATCGCGCCGAAGTAGTGCTCCTCGAGCTCCTGGCCCTTGGCGGGCGCGGCGCCGAAGAGGGTGCGGCCGGTCAGCACCAGGTCGGGACGGGCGGCGTAGTCCTCCTCCTTGATGAGGAAGTACTCCTGCTCGGGGCCGCAGGTGGTGATCACGCGGCTCGGCTCGTGGCCAAAGAGCTTGAGGACGCGCTTGGCCTCGCGCTCGAGGGCGACCTCGGAGCGCAGAAGCGGGGTCTTCTTGTCCAGCGCCTCGCCCGTGTAGGAGATAAAGGCGGTGGGGATGCAGAGGACCTCGTCCTTGATGAAGGCGGGGCTCATGGGATCCCAGACGGTGTAGCCGCGGGCCTCAAAGGTCGCGCGCAGGCCGCCCGACGGGAAGCTCGACGCGTCGGGCTCGCCCTGGACGAGCTCCTTGCCGGAGAAGTTCATCAGGACGGTGCCGTCCTCGCGCGGGTTGATGAAGCTGTCATGCTTCTCGGAGGTGATGCCCGTCAGCGGCTGGAACCAGTGCGTGAAGTGCGTGGCACCGTGCTCGAGCGCCCAGTCCTTCATCGCGTGGGCCACCTCGTTGGCGATGTCGATGTCGAGCGGCTCGCCCTCCTTGATGACCTTCATGAGTTTCTTGTACGTCGGCTTCGGCAGACGCTCCTGCATGTCTGCATCGGTAAAGAGCAAGCTCCCGTACTCTTGCGTGACTTTGTCGGTGCTCATTGCTGCCCTTCTCTCGTTGTCCGAACCTATCCGAACTGTCTAAAAAATACCCTTGCTCTGTTTCCACGGAGTGAATGGTACGTTGCTCTCAGAATGCGCGCAAACATTGATATGCCCGCGCACACGCTCCGTGGAGAAGAAACACCAAACAGGAAGAAAAACCAAGCGCCCGCAACGCTGCCTACACCCACTCGAGCGGCCCGTTGACCCGGTCGATCGGCGTCTCGCCGAGCACGCCGGACAGGCAGTTGAGGAAGGCGCGCGACCTGAGCTCCGCGTACGAGTCCTCGGAGAGGTAGGCCGCGTGCGGGGTGATCACGACGTTCTCGAGCCCGATCAGGGGCGATCGGCAGCGCGCCTCGTCGCGGATCACATCGAGGGCCGCCGCGGCGATCGTGCCGTTCTTGAGCGCCTCCGCCAGCGCCTCCTCGTCCACGCAGCCCCCGCGGGCGGTGTTCACGAGGAATGCTGTCGGCTTCATGAGCGCCAGCGTGCGGGCGTTGACGAGGCCCTCGGTCTCCCCCACCAGCGGGCAGTGCAGGCTCACGACGTCCGACATCGCGAAGAGGTCGTCGACCGAGTCGACCTTCTTGCAGCCGTACTCCTCGATGAACTCGCGCTTCTTGGTCGGCGCGTACACGGCCACGTTCATGCCGATGCCGTGCAGCATGGGCACCAGGGCGCGCGCGATGGAGCCGAAATACACGAGGCCCGCGGTCTTGCCGCGCGGGCGCCAGACGGGGTAGCCCGCCATATCGTCCCAGCGGCCCGAGCGCACCAGGCGGTCGCGGTACGACACCTTGCGGTAGAGGTCGCAGATCAGCGACAGGGCGTGCAGCGCGACGTCGTAGGTGCAGTAGCCGGGCACATTGGTCACAAATGCGCCCGACTCGGTCGCCGCGTCCACGTCGATGTTGTCGTAGCCGATGGACATATCGGCCACGCATTTGAGCTGCGGGTTTTCCTTAAAGACCCACGCGGGCACACTGCCCCACTCCACCACGAGGCCCTCGGTGCCTTTGAGGGAGTCGGGCAGCGGCACGCGGTGCTCGTCGCACGGCACGTCGTACAGCTCGACGTCCGTGATGCCCTTCTCGGCAAGGACCGCACGCTCACCGTCGAGCGGCTTCTCGCTGCAGAGAAATCCGATCTTGTGCACGTTTGCTCCTTTGAGTAGTTGTTACCAGTCGCAAAGACATATGCGGAAAGACAAACGCGGCGCAGGCGTTCCACATCCTGTCCGCGCAAAAAGGCGGGGTGGCGGCACCCGGCAATGATGGGGAGTAGGCCGGGTGCCGCCATGTCGGGGAGGTCAGAGTCCGAGCTCGTCCATCGATTGCTCGAGGATGCCGATGCCCTCGTCGATCACGTCGGCCGTGACGTTGAGCGGCGTGGCGAAGCGCATGCCGTTGCCGTGGACGCCGCAGTTGAGCGTGATCATGTGGTGCTCCAGGGCCTTGGCCTTGACCGCGGTCCAGAGCTCGGGGGCAGGCGTGCCGTCCTCGTGGTCGAACTCGATGGCGCGCATGAGTCCGATGCCGCGGGCGTCGCCCACCACGGGGTGCTTGGCCTGCATCTCCGTCAGCTTGCCGCCCAGGTAGTCGCCCATGGCGTTGACGTTCTCCAGGATGTGCTGGCGCTCGAACTCGTCGAGCACCGCGTTGGCGGCGGCGGCGCACACGGGGTTGCCGCCAAAGGTGCCGCCGTGCATGCCGGGCAGCCACTTGCTCATGATCTCCTCGGTGGAGATGGTGGCGCTCATGGGCATGCCGCCGGCGATGGCCTTGCCGCAGTTCATGACGTCGAACATCTTGCCCGTACGGCCCCAGCCGGACTGGATCTCGTCGAAGATGAGCAGGATGCCGTACTTGTCGCAGCGCTCGCGCACGCCCTCGACGAAGGACTTGGGGGGCACGAAGTAGCCGCCCTCGCCCTGGACGGGCTCCATGATGATGCCGGCGACCTCGTCAGGCGCGACCAGGTAGGAGAAGAGCTTGTCGATCTCGCCCAGGCAGTAGGCCGAGCGCTGCTCCTCGTCGAAGCCCGCGGGGCAGAGGTCCTTCTGGGGGTACGGGGCGAAGTAGATGCCGGGCACGCCGGGCTGGTAGGTGTGGCGGTACTTGGAGTTGGAGCCCGTCACGGACATGGCGCCCATGGTGCGGCCGTGGAAGGAGCCGGTAAAGGCGATGATGCAGGGGCGCTTGGTGTAGGCACGCACCAGCTTGAGCGAGGCGTCGGTCGCCTCGGCGCCGCCGTTGGCAAAGAGCGTGCAGCCCAGCTCGCCGGGGGCGATCTCGGAGATGCGCTCGGCCAGGCGCAGGGTGCTCGGGAAGTTGACCATGTTGAAGGAGCCGTTGATCAGCTTGTCGACCTGGGCCTTGATGGCGTCCTGCACGGCCTTGTTGCCGTGGCCCAGGGCGTTGACCGCGATGCCGGATACGAAGTCCAGGTACTTGTCGCCGTTGACGTCCCACATGTAGGCGCCCTCGCCGTGGTCGATCACCAGGTCGGTCGACTTTGCCAGAGCCGGGCTCAAGTACTGCTTGTAGTCCTCGAACTTCATTGGCATGGTAAAACCCTCCTTTGTCACCAGCGGCCCCTATTGCCGCGGGTCAATAGACTTGCAAAGACACGCGCTGCGGCTCGCTACCAGCGGTAGCCGCCGTAGTCGTCCCAGAGCGCCTGGAAGGCGGGCAGCGAGGACGACAGCGTCTCGTCGTCGCAGCAGTAGGACAGGCGGACGTACGAGTACGAGCCGAAGTCGTCGGACGGCACGAGCAGCAGGCCGTGCTCAAAAGCCTTGTCCGAAAACGCCTGCTCGTCTTGCTCGAGCGCGCGGATCCACAGGTAAAAGGCCCCGTCCGGTCGCACGACGTCGTAGCCGATGTCGGTCAGGCCGTGGTAGATGATGTGACGCTTGCGGCGGTACTCCTCGATGGGCGCGGGGATGCCGGCGCACCGCTCGATCACGCGCTGCACCAGGCTGC
Organism: uncultured Actinomycetes bacterium; assembly: GCA_900314685.1. Lineage (GTDB taxonomy): Bacteria > Actinomycetota > Coriobacteriia > Coriobacteriales > Atopobiaceae > Olegusella. Next base: position 23,610 of record OMWE01000026.1, read on the forward strand.
CCATGATGGTGTTGATGGCACGCTGGCCGCCCAGCAGGGCGTCGTAGAGGCGGTCGTGGTTGGTGACGGTGGGCGGCACCAGGATGTAGCCCGCGCGCTCGCCCGGCAGCGACAGCGACTTGGAGTAGCTGTAGCAGACGATGGTGTCCTCGTAGAAGTCGGGCACCCAGGGGTTGACGTGGCCGTCGTAGACGATCTCGCGGTAGGGCTCGTCCGAGATCAGGTAGATGGTGCGGTCCAGCTCCTTCTCCTTCTGTCGGAGCATGTCCGCCAGCTCCTCCAGCACGTCGGACGTGTAGACGGCGCCGGTCGGGTTGTTGGGCGTGTCGATGATCACCGCGCGGGTCGTGGGGCAGATGGCGCGCTCGATCGCCTCGACGTCGGGCTGGAAGGTCACGGGTCGGGTGTCGACCGCCACGCAATGGCAGTGCCACGCCTGGATGTACATGCGGTACTCGGGGAAATACGGGGCGAGCACGATCACGTCCTCGCCCGCGTTGGTGATGGCCGCGATGGTCGCGGAGATCGCGCCCGCCGCGCCGGCGGTCAAGATCAGGTCGTCCTCGTCGTAGCGGCGGCTCTCGTGCCCGAAGCGCTTGTTGAGGTTGCGCGCGATGGCACGGCGCACGCTCGGCAGGCCGTTGTTGGCCGTATAGCCATGGATTTCGTGCGAGGTCATGGTCGCCAGCGTGTCCTCGATCGCCTCCTGCACCGCGTCGGGCGCCGGCACGTACGGGTCCCCGATCGAGAAATCCCAGATGTCGGTCACACCCTGCTGCTGCAGCGCCATGCTCTTCTCAAAGAGCACGCGGATCGCCGACTTGCCGGCCCCGAACTCATACATGCTCGAATTGATGCCGTCTGCCATACGCACCTCCCCATCGAGACACCCGCCGGCCCCCTCGCGGGGTCCTGTGCGGTCGCTCGTCCATGTGTACTGACAGGAGTGATGCTAGGCGGCAAAAGTTACGCCGAGGCGAATCACTTTGTTACGCGCATGCTTCGGAATGGGCAACGTTTGATGTTGCGCCGTGCGTCCGTCCTGCTAGGCGTCTTGCGGCATACGCGGGGTGTACCCGGGCAGGAATTTCTCGACCGCAAAGTCGTCGGGGATCGCGACCGGGTAGTCGCCGGTAAAGCACGCGGTGCAGTAGCCCGTCTTGGGCGCGCTGGCCACGAGCCCCTCCACAGAGAGGTACGCGAGCGAGTCCGCGCCGATGTGCTGGCGGATCTCCTCGACGTCCTTGTGCGCGGCGATGAGCTGGTCCTGGACGCCCGTGTCGATGCCGTAGAAGCAGGGCCAGACGACCTTGGGCGAGGCGGAGCGCACGTGGACCTCGGCGGCGCCGGCGTCGCGCAGCATCTGCACGATCTGCTTGGACGTCGTGCCGCGCACGATGGAGTCGTCCACCATGCAGATGCGCTTGCCCCGGATGTTGTCGGGCAGCGGGTTGAGCTTGAGGCGCACGCCCATCTGGCGCAGCTCCTGCGTGGGCTGGATGAAGGTGCGCGCGACATAGCGGTTCTTCACGAAGCCCTCGCCGTAGGGCACGCCCAGCTCCTGGGCAAAGCCCTCGGCCGCGGGACGACCGGAGTCGGGCACGTCGATCACCAGGTCGACGTCGCACGGGGCCTCCTGCGCGAGGCGGCGCCCCGACTCGAAGCGCACCGCGTAGAAAGACGAGCCGTCCTTCACGGAGTCGGGACGGGAGAAATACACGTCCTCAAAGATGCAGTTGGCGCACCGGCGCGCCGGCAGGCCGTGCTGGCTCGAAATGCCGTCCTCGGAGATGCGGACGATCTCGCCGGGCTGGATCTCGCGCACAAAGCGGGCGCCGATGATATCGAAGGCGCAGGTCTCGCTCGCGACGACCCAGTCCTGGTCCTTGCTCGTGCCGAGCCTGCCGAGCATGAGGGGACGGATGCCGTTGGGGTCACGGAAGGCGTAGAGGGCGTTCTCGCGCAGCAGCGTCATCGCGTAACCGCCCTCGATCTCCTGCATGGCACGGGCGATGCCGTCGCGCAGGCGCCGCGACTGGCGGGTGTAGTAACCGATCAGCCGCGCGGCGACCTCGGAGTCGGTATTGGAGTGAAAGGGCTCGCCAAGCTCCACCAGGCGCTCGCGCAGCCGGTCGGAGTTGACGAGCGTGCCGTTGTGGGCGAGCGCGATGGCGGTCTTGTCGATGGCGGAGACGTGCGGCTGCGCGGCCTCCCAGCTCTTGGCGCCCGAGGTGCCGTAGCGCACGTGCCCGATCGCGACGCGGCCGGGCATTGCCGTCAGGTCGGCGTCGGAGAAGACCTGGCTCACGAGGCCGAGGTCCTTGCGGACGAGCACCTCCTGGCCGTCGCCGACGGCGATGCCTGCGGACTCCTGCCCGCGGTGCTGCAGGGCACGCAGGGCGTAGTAGGTCAGACGGGCGACGTCACGGTCCGGAGCCCAGATACCAAAGACACCGCACTCCTCGTGAAGATTTTCCGCCATGCGCTTTGCCCCCTATTCGGCGTTGCCGCGCCGCGATCCCGTCGCGCGACAGGATGACAAGATTGATGCATCCACTCAAAGAAGTATGAGGATACGACATTTCTAGCGCATGTCCTACGTTTCCATTCTGAAAACGGCGGGGCACACGTTTTTTTCAATAGATTCACCGCACGTATTTCGGGTCGCGCGAACCACAAAAATCGTTCGTAGTCACTGTCCGATTATTGGGAAAATGCGGTCGGACCGCCGACCGCTCGTGATAGGGGGTCACGCCATGACATTGCATGACGACCGCTTTGCGTCGAAACTCCCGCCAGCGTCCGACGCCGCGGACGCCCGACGCACCGGCGGCTTGTACAGGGAGGAATTCGACCACGACGCCTGCGGCATCGGCGTCATCGCCCACCTCAAGGGCGTCCGCAGCCACGCGATCGTCGACGACGCGCTCTCCGTCCTCGTCAACCTCGAGCACCGCGGCGGTCGCGGCCTGGAGCGCAACACGGGCGACGGCGCCGGCATCCTCTTCCAGATACCGCACCGCTTCTTCCACAAGGAGGCGCAGCGCTACGGCACCCTGCTGCCGCGCGAGGGCAACTACGGCGTCGCAATGCTCTTCCTCCCGCAGGACAACGAGGGCATCCGTGCCGCACAGCAGGTCTTCGAGACCGTCTGCGCAGAGCGCGGCGTGCCCCTGCTTTTCTGGCGCAGCGTGCCGTGCGACCCGCGAGACCTGGGTCAGACCGCGCTCGACTGCATGCCCACCATCAAGCAGGCCTTCCTCGGCCGCCCCGACCAGGTAGCGTCCGGCGACGCCTTTGAGCGCTGCCTGTACCTCACGCGCCGCGCGATCGAGAAGCGCGCCGCGGCTGAGCCGGCGCTGGCGGGCAAGATCTTTTACGTGTGCTCGATGAGCTCGCGGACCATCGTCTACAAGGGCATGCTGGTCTCCACCCAGATGCGCCGCTTCTACGTGGACCTCGCGGACGCCGCGGTGGAGTCCTCGCTCGCCCTCGTGCACTCGCGCTACTCCACCAACACCACGCCCAGCTGGGAGCGCGCGCACCCCAACCGCCTGCTCATCCACAATGGCGAGATCAACACGCTGCGCGGCAACGTCAACTGGGTCCGCGCGCGCGAGCGCGACCTCTACTCCCCCAGCCTGGGCGGAGCCATGACCGAGGCGCTGCCGATCATCAACCGCGAGGGCTCCGACTCCGCCATCCTCGACAACGTGCTCGAGTTCATGGTGATGAACGGCCGCCCGCTCTCCCGCGCCGTCAGCATGCTGCTGCCCGAGCCGTGGGACCACAATAAACAGCTCAGCGAGACGCGCCGCGCCTTCGACGAGTACCAGTCGTTCCTGACCGAGCCCTGGGACGGTCCCGCCGCGATCGCCTACACCGACGGACGCCACACCGGCGCCGCGCTCGACCGCAACGGCCTGCGCCCCGCACGCTACTACCTGACCCGCGACGACCGCCTGATCCTCGCATCCGAGACCGGCGCGCTCGACATCCCCGCCTCCCAGCTGCTGGTCTCCGGCTCGCTCGGGCCCGGCGAGATGCTCCTTGTGGACCCCGACCAGGGCCGCGTGATCTGGAACGACGAGATCCGCGACGCCTACGCCGCCGAAAAGCCCTACCGCGACTGGCTCGACCAGGAGGTCGTCGACCTGAGCGACATCGCCGCAAAGACGGACGTTCCCGTCGCGGAGCCCGACGATGAGGTTCCCGAGACCCAGCGCCTGGCGCGCCACGGCTACCACTACGACGACGTCGACGAGGTCGTCCGCACGATGGCCGAGTCCGGCAAAGCGCCGCTCGCCTCCATGGGCGCCGACCAGCCGCTGCCCGTGCTCTCGACGCACCCGCAGTCCTTCTACGGCTACTTCAACCAGCGCTTCGCCCAGGTCACCAACCCGCCCGTCGACGCCCTGCGCGAGAGCTTCCAGACGTCGACCCAGCTCACGCTCGGCACGCACGGCAACGTCCTCGAGGACAGCCGCAGCAACTGCCGCCTGCTGCGCCTCGCGACGCCGATCCTCGACGCGGACGAGTTTGCCGGCATCAGCGCGCTCAACCGCGTCGGCCTGCGCTCCCAGACGTTTACCTGCACCTTCGATCGCAAGGGCGGGTCGCTCGAACAGGCGCTCGACACCCTGTGCGCCGAGGTCGAGGCGGCGGTGCGCGACGGTATCAACATCGTGATCCTCACCGACCGTGCGGCCGAAGGCCAGGTGCCCATCCCGAGCCTGCTGTCCCTCGGGGCCGTCCACAACCACCTGCTCCGCTGCAGTCTGCGCATGCGCGCCGACATTGTCGTCGAGACGGGCGATGCCATCTCTCCGCACGACTTCGCCGCGCTGATCGGCTACTCCGCATCGGGCATCTACCCCTACCTCGCCCACACCTGCATCGCCAGCCTCGCCGAGAGGGGCGCCATCGCCGTGTCCGCCGAGGAGGGCATCGCCAATTACAACACCGCGGTCGTCAACGGCGTCGTGGCAGTCGCCTCCAAGATGGGCATCTCCACGCTGCAGGGCTACCACGCCGCACAGGTCTTTGAGGCGGTGGGCCTGTCGGAGGAGGTCGTCGACCGGTACTTCACCAATACGACCAGCCGTCTGGGCGGCCTCTCGATCGCCGACATCCAGCGCGCGCTGGACGAGCGCTACGACGCCGCGCTCGCCCTCTACCGGACGCCGGCCCCCGACCAGCTGCCCAGCAGCGGCCTCACCAAGTGGCGCCCCCTGGGCGGCGAGGAGCACATGATCGACCCGCAGACCATCTACCTGCTGCAAAAGGCGGTCCGCGAGGACGATTACGAGACCTTCAAGCTCTACAGCGAGCACCTGCACCCGGAGGGGCGCGCGATCGTCCTGCGCGACCTGCTGGAGCTCGTGCCCGCCCCGACGGGCCCCGTGCCCCTCGACGAGGTCGAGCCCGCCTCCGAGATCGTCAAGCGCTTCAACACCGGCGCCATGAGCTACGGAGCCATCTCCGAGGAGGCGCACGAGTGCCTCGCCATCGCGATGAACCGCATCGGCGGCCGCTCCAACACGGGCGAGGGCGGCGAGGACCCCGTGCGCGAGATCACGCGCGCCAACGGCGATTCCGCCAATTCGGCGATCAAGCAGGTCGCCTCGGGTCGCTTCGGTGTGACGAGCCGCTACCTCTCCTCCGCGATCGAGATCCAGATCAAGATGGCGCAGGGCGCCAAACCCGGCGAGGGCGGTCACCTGCCCGGCAAGAAGGTCTTCCCCTGGGTCGCCAAGGTGCGCCACTCCACGCCCGGCGTCGGCCTGATCAGCCCTCCGCCCCACCACGACATCTACTCGATCGAGGACCTGGCCGAGCTCATCTTTGACCTCAAGAACGCCAACCCCGACGCCCGCATCTCCGTCAAGCTCGTCTCCGAGACCGGTGTGGGCACCATCGCCACCGGCGTCGCAAAGGGCGGCGCGGCCAAGATCACCGTCTCGGGCGCAAACGGCGGCACCGGCGCAGCGCCCCGCGACTCGATCTACCACGCGGGCCTACCGCTGGAGCTGGGCCTCGCCGAGACGCAGCAGACCCTGCTGTCCAACGGCTTGCGCTCGCGCGTGGTGCTGGAGGCGGACGGCAAGCTCATGGACGGCCGCGACGTCGCGGTCGCTGCCCTGCTGGGCGCCGAGGAGTTCGGCTTTGCCACGGCACCCCTGATCGCCCTCGGCTGCCTTATGCAGCGCGACTGTCAAAAGAACACCTGCCCCGTCGGCATCTGCACGCAGAACTCCTGCCTGCGCGAGCGCTTTGCCGGCAAGCCCGAGCACGTGGTCAACTACATGTACTTCGTGGCCGAGGAGCTGCGCGAGTACATGGCGCAGCTCGGTTTCCGCACCGTCGACGAGATGATCGGCCACCCGGAGTGCCTGCGCCAGCGCACGCTGCCGGGCGCGTGGAAGGCCAACACCCTCGACCTGTCCCCGCTGCTCTACAGCGCGACCAACCAGTACGGCCGCGACGTGCCGGGCGCCGCGGGCAAGCACTACCTGCCCGAGATGGGCGTCGACGCCGAGCTCGACCGCACGCTCGACGGCACGCTGCTCATCCCCTACACGGAAGAGGCGCGCAGGCACCTCCAGCCGATCCGCTTCAGCGTGGACATCTCCAACGTCAACCGCTGCGTCGGCACGATGCTGGGCGCCGTCATCACCAAGGCGCATCCCAGCGGGCTGCCCGAGGGCTCGATCCAGATCGACTGCAACGGCAGCGCCGGTCAGAGCCTGGGCGCCTTCCTGCCCGCCGGCGTCACGATCAACGTGTCGGGCGACGCAAACGACTATATGGGCAAGGGCCTGTCAGGCGGCATCATCACCGTGGCGCCCGCGCCCGGTGCGACCTACAAGTTCGACGAGAACGTGGTCGCCGGCAACGTCGCGTTCTACGGCGCGACCTCGGGCCGCGGCTTCATCAACGGCCTGGCCGGCCAGCGCTTCGCAGTCCGCAACTCCGGCGCGACCCTCGTGGTCGAGGGCGTCGGCAACAACGGCTGCGAGTACATGACCGGTGGCGTCGTGGTGATCCTCGGCGAGGTCGGCCAGAACTTCGCCGCGGGCATGAGCGGCGGCGTCGCCTTTGTCTACGACCCGCTCAAGTCCCTCGACTCCCGCGTCAACCACGACATGGTCGAGCTCATGAAGCCCACCGATGCCGAGCTCGAGCAGGTACGACAGCTCATCGAGGAGCACGTCCACCGCACCAAGAGCCCGCGCGGCATCAGGCTGCTCTACCAGTTTGAGGACGTGCGCCGCGACTTCGTCAAGGTCATCTCGCCCGAGTACCGCGCCATCATCGAGAAGAACCAGCCCGTCCAGGCGGCCAACAACTGAGAGGAGGACGACCATGGGAAAAGTAGGAGCCTATCTTGAAGTCGAGCGCCACGCTCACGGCGAGCGCCCGTGGGATCAGACCGTCCGTGACTACCGCGAGTTCGCCCTCCCCCTCACGGAAGACGAACAGCGCGAACAGGCCAGCCGCTGCATGATGTGCGGCGTCGCCTTCTGCCAGTTCGGTGCCTCGTTCGGCCGCGCCCGCACGTCCGGCTGCCCGCTGCACAACCTCATCCCCGAGTGGAACGACCTGCTGTACCGGGGCCAGTGGCGCGACGCCTGGGAGCGGCTCTCCCTCACGAGCCCCTTCCCCGAGATCACCGGCCGCATCTGCCCGGCGCTCTGCGAGAGCGCCTGCAACCTGGGCAAGCACGACGGGCCGACCACCATCAAGGACAACGAGCGTGCCATCGCCGAGCACGCCTTCGCCGAGGGCTGGGTCAAGCCCTACGCCCGTCCCGCGGCGGACGCGCCGCGCGTCGCGGTCGTCGGTTCGGGCCCCGCGGGCCTCGCCTGCGCCAACGAGCTCGCCCGCTGCGGCGTGGCCGTCACCGTCTTTGAGCGCGCCGACCGGCCCGGCGGCCTGCTGATGTACGGCATCCCCGCGATGAAGCTCCCCAAGGAGGTCATCGACCGTCGGGTCGACCTCCTGCGCCAGAGCGGCGTGGAGTTCGTGCTCAACGCGGACGTCCGCACCGACAAGGTCCGTGCCCGCCTGGCCGACTTCGACTACATCGTGCTCGCCACGGGCGCCCGCCAGGCGCGTCAGCTCAAGGTGCCGGGTGCCGATATGGCCGGCGTCGTCTACGCCGTCGACTACCTGACGGAGTCCACAAAGGCCCTGCTCGACGGGTCGCCCGTCCACACCGCCAAGGGCCTCGACGTCGTCGTGATCGGCGGCGGCGACACCGGTACCGACTGCGTCGCGACCGCCCTGCGCCAAGGCGCCAAGAGCGTCCGCCAGTTTGAGTTCCTGCCCGAGCCGGGTCGCACGCGCGAGGCCGTCGGCAACCCCTGGCCCGAGTACCCCATGGTCCGCAAGGACGACTACGGCCAGCTTGAGGCGGCCACGCGCGACGGCGCCGACCCGCGCACCTGGGCGGCGGACACGCGCGAGATCCGTGGTGAGGGTGGGCACGTGAGCAGCATCCTCGTGGCGCACCTCGACTGGAGCGACGGTTCGCCCCAGCGCATCGAGGGCTCCGAGGAGGTCGTTCCCGCCCAGCTCGTGCTGATCGCGATGGGCTTCACCGGCGCCGAGGCGGATACCATCGCCGCAGTCGACGGCATCGATGTCCCCCACGCGCTCTGCGGCGACTGCAGGGGCAGGTCCTCGCTCGTCGTCAACGCGATCGCCAGCGGCGTCGAATGCGCGCAGGAGGTCCTCGCCGCCTTCGACCGCTAGCCGTGCCGCCGGCAGCACACGCCACTGACCCGCATTACATACAATCGACGTACGCCAGCTCGGCCCGGTTTTCGCATATCGCCGGCCAGCTGGCGTTTTTATGTCCCCCGACGCTGGCGTTCCCGTGTGTAAGGATTCCGTTAGGGTTCTTCAGAATAATTGAATATGGGTTTACTGAGACGGCCGTTACAGAGGGATATCATCATTTAGTTGCGACAAATAACCAACGTTGCTGATACCGAAAGAATGACTTTATGTCCGTTACTGCTCTGCTTGTTCTTGTATGTGTCGTTGCCTGCTACGTCCTGTCAGTCAAACAGCCCGGCAGGTTCCGCTGGCTTCCCGAGGGACCCACGCGCAGTTCGTGGGCGTGGAGTATCTTCTTCACCGCACTGCTTGTCTTCCTAGGCGTGTATAGCGCGGCCGGTCTCGTGGATGCGGACGTCCCCTCCGCCATCATTTCCTCAATCGCGCTGGGCGTCTGCGCCGTCGCCGAGCTATGGAACGGCCGCGTCCGCGCCACGCTCTCGGACCTCCCCAGGCCGTGGCCCCTCGTCGCCGAGGCGCTCATCCTGCTGGTCGGCTCCTATCTCACCTTTGTCGCGATCGAGCTGCCCTCCAACCCGTACATGACGAGCTTCTGGTGGGAGGGCCTGCTTTTCGAGATCGCGATCATCCTCATCGTGATGACCATCCTGCACTTCGTGTTCCAGCGCTCGGGGCTCGGCGCCGCCATCGCCGCCGTCCTCTTCGAGGTCGCCGGCATCGCCGAGTACTTCGTCGTGACCTTCAAGGACGCGCCGATCATGGCGAGCGACATCCTCTCGCTGGGCACCGCCGCGACCGTCGCGGGCGGCTACACCTACACCCTGAGCTCTCAGGTCATCATGTCGATTGCGCTGCTCCTCTGCTGGGGTCTCATCCAGTTCGTCGTCCCGACGTTCGCGGAGATGTTCGCAGGTTCGGGGAAGCCGCTTCCGGCGCTCACGCAGTCGCTTGTCGACCTCGCGGACTTCATCAAGAACTGGTGGTACGTCATCATTCCCTGCATCATCGTGGCGATCTGGCTCTTCCGCCAGTGGAAGCGGACGGAGAAGGGCCGCTATGCGTTCGACGAGTTCATGCTGAAGATGCCGGTCTTCGGGCAGCTCAACCTCAAGAGCGGAATCGGGCGCTTCTGCCGCCTTCTCGCGCAGATGACGAACGCGGGCGTGCCGATCCTCTCAAGCATGGGAACGGGCAACAAGCTCGATCCCTCCCGGCTGCGGATCGCCGACCTCTCCGAGCCGGAAGGGCTCTTTGCGG
>OMWE01000035.1 GCA_900314685.1 uncultured Actinomycetes bacterium
AGATGCAGCCCGGCGGCAAGATCGTCTACAGCGCCGCCTGGGCCGACTGGGCGTGCTCGCCGTCCGTCCCACCCCCGTCGCGGCCTCCAACGCGCCCAAGGACACTTCGGCCGCGGCCGCCGTCAAGACCTTCATCGTCTCCCTCGTCCCCACGGGCGACTCCAAGACCGCGCCCTCCGACCCGGGCCATGCGCGGCTTCGCCTCTCCATGGGCGCCGAGTACGCCGGCCGCAAGGCAACCGTCTACGTGAAGCACGAGGACGGCACGTTCGACGTCCTGCTCGCCTCCGTGGACGCGGACGGCGTGGTGAGCGTGTCCACCGGGAAGCTCTCCCGATACACCGTGGTGGTCTCCGAGGAGACGGCCGGCGCCGCGGAGACGCCCTCCGCAACCACGACGACCGCGTCCGTGAAGCCCGACACGGCATCCAAACCCGCCGCAACGACTAAGCCCGCCGCAGCCCACGCCGCCGCCAGCGAGTCCCTGCCCCAGACCGGCGATCTCTTCGGCGCCACGTCCGCGGTGCTCGCCGCCCTCGGCGCCCTCACCTTCTTCGAAGCCAAGCACCTCCGTCGCGAGACGTAGCCCCCGTACGTATCTGGGCCGATGCAGGCAGGCCGTCCAATGGGCGGCCTGCCTGCATCGGCCGAGTGGCAAGGAGACCCGCCGAAACCGGGCTCGGGCCCGCCCCGCGTCGAACCGCCGCGAACCCTCCCCCGCCGCCCGGCGCCTGTGAGACGGGCCGTCCCCCGCATTCAGTAAGGACGACAACACGCCGCAACGGTCCGAGGAACCTGCGCATAAACAGGCAATTTAGTGCGTTTGAGTACGAAAAGCTACTCATCAAATTCTTTGCCTGCTATGACAACGAAACGATCTGCAAGATCGTCGACAAAACGACGCTTGCCTGCCGCTTTGCTGATATTTGACTAAATATTTTTTTCATGGCATATCGCCCGCACATCACAGACGATCATATTGCCATCAATACAAGTTATCAGAGGCCCTCCCATGGGGCCTCTGACCTGCGAATCTCTGGTGCGCCCTGCCGGACTCGAACCGGCAACCTACGGTTTAAAAGCGGGCACACCCGTCGTTCGTAATAATACGTTTAGGTACGTAAAAGCGCGTTTCCCCGCACAGACGTTCAGGCCAACCAGGCAGAAACGTACGGAATCGTACGAATTGATACGCTAAAAATACGAGGCCAAAACGGACCCGCGACACTCACCCGCCACTCGCCCAGCACTCACTATTTCGTTATTTATTTTCGTACTTTATTGTTTTGGATATATGCGAAATTACATCGGTCTTTCTACCTGCTGTTTTATCGTCATATCCGTACAATGCAGGTCATCATAACCTGCGGCGATCCCGCAAACAGTCCGAACCCGCCCCGAAAGCCGCCATCGGCACTCATCCCGGCACTCAACATCGCCTCATTTTCTGATGTCAAACCAAAGGCTCCATACAGCCGGCGCGGCTCCCCCGACCCTCATCGGAGGCATCCCGCCCGCGCCTCAGTCCCCCGCCGAGAGCCCCGGCATGCCGGCGGGGTCCATGCCGCCGTACATCACCCTGGCGACGGTGACCGCCCGCTCGGCGTCGTCCACGAAGTAGAGGACGAGGTAGCTGTCCACCACCATCACGCGCGTCCCGCGCGAGCGCCAGGGCCCCCGCCAGAAGGCCCGGAACCTCTTCGGCATCTCCGAGAGCCCGCCGACGGCGTCGCGGATCCTGCGGACCTGGCCGGCCGCAGCGCGCGGAGAGTCCAGCCTCGTGGCGATGTACTCGCAGGTGTCCCTTATGTCGCGCTCCGCCTCCGACGCGACGAGGACCTCGTAGGACGCCACGGTCACTCGCCGAGGATGTCGGCGAAGACGTCAGACGCCGGGCGGACCCTGCCGGCCCGGACGTCCTCCCAGCCCGCGGCGATCTCGGCGTCGAGACGCTCGGCTGACATGGCGCTCGCGTCGTGCGGGGGCAGGACCACGTCGAAGGGCAGCCCGTTGTGGAGGATGACCTGCTTGTAGAACATGGTGATCGCGCCGGACGCGGTCATGCCGAGGGCGCTGAGGATGCCCTCCGCCTGGCTCTTCACGTCTGGGTCGATCCTCGCGTTGAGGACGTCCGTCTTCGCCATATCGGATCCTTCCCTGGGGGGACCGTTATTTAATGACATTGTATGTACTTTGTATTCTATTGATAAGCGCCGTGTTTAGGCTCGCACTGTGCCGGACGTCGAAAGATACATGACGGACAGAGCGTCGTGACCGGCTTGAGCGAGCGTTACGGCGGCAAGATGAAAGACTGGAAGCACTCGAAAGGCATCGGCACAATAGACAGGGGCGGGCGCTTCCAGAGCGCGGAGGTCCACTGGTTCGAAAACGGCGAGCGCAAGGTAGGCTTCAAGATCAAGGAATGGCTGTGATCACATGAAGGTTAAATTCTTAGGCGAGTCCTCCCCGCTCATGCTCATCAACGGGAAATCATATGACGTCATCTCGATCGAAGACGGCTGGTACCGCATCGTCGACGAGACGGACGAGGACTACCTCTATCCCCCGGAGGCTTTCGATGTGGTCGAACCGAACGACGGGAGCACGCCGTCCTACACCCTCGAGGAGCTGCGACAGATGAGGAAGCAGAGGAGCGGCAGGCGATGACCAGGAGGGTCGGGCGGGCTGTCGAGGCCACACCCGGCCCGATTACCTTCCGTGCCCTGACCGGCGATTATGATGATTTTTCAGGAGAGCGGATGTCCCGTGCGACATTTTTATTATAAGTTTGATTGTTTTCATTAAAGCGAACTTGCACTCGTTTTTCTGGCGCAATTTTGATAGTGCGTTTCCGCAGGTAGACGGCTTGTTTCATTAGTGAAAAAAGTCAGGGGCAGCAAGCCCCTGACCAGCGGTTCTTTGGTGCGCCCTGCCGAACTCGAACCGGCAACCTACGGTTTAGAAGCGATGACACCCGTCGTTCGTAAATAATGCGTTTGGGTACGTAATAGCGCGTTTCCCTACACGGGTTTCTCGCCCAATCAGGCAGAAACGTACGGAATCGTACGGATTGATACGATAAAAATACGAGGGCAAAACGATTCCCGGACACTTACCCGCCACTCGCCTGGTACTTACATTTTAGTTCTTTATTTTCGACATTTATTATTTTAGCAACAAGTGAAGTTGCATCGGTTTTCTACCTGCTGTTTTATCGTCATGTCCGTCCAATGCAGGCCCCGTAACCTGCAGCGATCCCGCAAACCGCCCGAATCCGCCCATGAAGCCGCCTACGGCGCTCATCCCGGCACTCGAAATTGCTTCGGTTTCTGATTTGCATCCGGACATCCCATCATGCCGCCGCGCCTTTCCGGAGAAGCCGCCTATTCGGCCACGCGATACTTGGCGATACCAACTTCGTTGATTAATGCCGCCTTGACCGATTCGATTTCTCGTCTATTATTGTTGTTATGGTAAATTGTTGCCAATAGAAGGAGTGTGTGTCATGGAGGAGAGCCTTGGCGAGAGGATTCAACGTTTGCTGGACGAAAGGAGCATGACGCGCAAGGAGTTCTGTGCGATGACCGGTTTGACGGAGGCTGCGCTTAGCCGTTATATCAGCGGGGTCCGCGAGCCCAGGGCGCTCACCCTCTCGATTATCGCCAAAGGGCTGGATGTGTCCGTCGATGAACTGCTCGGCACACCCTGTGACGACCCGGAAACGCTTGACGGGGCCGTGAAACTCGTCGCCCGTAGCAAAGCAGACATCACCCCTGATCAGCGAAGACTGCTCATACGCATGCTTATGGACTATTAGGAGACGACGCAATGGCAATAGCAAGCTATCGATATAGAGAGATTGAGGAGACGATAGTCGAGTTCCTTTCGGACTTCGGGAGGGTCTCCTACCCGTTCGACATCTTCGGTTTCCTGCTCAGTCTTGGCATCCGGCTCATCCCGTATTCTAATCTGCCCCTCGAGAATCGTCGGGCGCTGATGTCGGCATTTCCTGACGCCGTCACACCGCGACCCCAGAATTTTGATGTGAGAAAGACGACGATTTTCTACAACGACATCGGCAAGGATGCGGAGAGGGTCCGCTTCACCCTCGCCCACGAGCTCGCCCACCTGATACTCGAGCACCCGTCCGACGACGAGCCGTTCGAGTCGGAGGCCAACTATGGCGCGGGCTACATACTCGCCCCGGACCCCATCGTCGCGAAGTTCTCGAAGAGAGATGCAACGGTCATCAAGCACGACTTCTCACTGAGCGACACATGCGCGCAGGTGGCCCTGAGGCACACATGCAACCGCCTCCGCTGTGGGAAACCCGCAGCGCCCTACGAGAAGGAGATTATCAAGCTCTGCGACTGGCAGAAAGGAGGTGTTGCCTATGAGAGCGCCTAAAAAGAGCTAGCCGCCGGGATGGGGGTCCCGACGGCTAGAGTCAGCGTGGCATGCACGCCAACCGCGTTCTTTGAGTATGCCACGCCGACGAAACCGTTTCCACACACTTTCGTAGAAAGCATGGCATTACCATGATATATGACACTTATCGAGGAGTCTTCAACCTCGACCTCCTTGAGGGCATCGTCCCGTCCGGGCCGATGGGAATCCCGACGGTGTTCCGTACCGATGCCGTCCCCTCTGAGCTCATCCCCTTTGACAAGGCCGTCTCTTCCAAGGATTACGGCTGCTGGGTGCACTTCTTCATCCATGATGCACAGTTCCAGCGCATCTGGAGGGATCCCTGGCGCTACCTGCCCATCCTCGGTCGCTTCGCCGGGGCTATCGCGCCGGATTTCTCGGTCATGTGGGGCTACGAGCCCTTCGTCCAGTTCGAGAGCATCTGCCGCAGCCGCATTATCGCCTCGTGGCTCCAGCGCAACGGGCTGGACGTCATCCCCGTGGTGCGCTGGGGCAAGGAGGTGACCTACCCCTTCGCCTTCGAGGGCATCGAGCCGGGCGGCACCGTCGCGGTGGGGACCGTGGGCTGCATGCGCGACCGCGAGGCTCGCGACGTCTTCCTGAACGGCTTCCCGGTCATGCTCGACACCGTTCGGCCGAGGACCGTCGTGGTCTACGGCTCCATCCGCGATGAGATGGCAGACGCCGCGGACCATGCCGGTGTATCGCTCGTGCAGCGACAGAGCGCAACCGCCCAGGTCTTCTCCCACAAGGGGGCGGAGTAATATGGGGTCCGGGGAGGGCGGCCTGCGCGCCGGACGGAGGTTCGAGGACAACATCGCACAACTCACGGCACGGTTCCCTCTGACACCGGGCGGATACTTCGGGAAGAAGGGTAAAGGCCGCGGCTTCACACGGAACATTGAGTCGGACAACCCGGCAAAGACGGCATCGGAGTTCGCGGCCCTCGCCGGCTATAACCCGGTGACGGTAACCACGATCAAGGGCAAGGGCATCGTCGCCACGATGAGGGACGGCAGCGTCGTAACGCACAGGTTCTTCTCATCGTCAAAGGACCGAAGCCCGACCGTCGAGCTCAAGATAGTTGGCACGTCGAAGGTAAAGAGTCAGAAGATACACTTCGTCAGGAAGGGGCACTAGGATGGAAGCAGTTGACAAGGGCTTCTCCGCGGATGAGAAGTTGATCCTGAAGGACATGGTCGGCCGCGAGCTCATCTCCGTCGACACCGTTATCGTCGCCCGGGGCGACCTGAGCTGGAACACCGTTCGCCTCCATCTGGACGGCGCCGACGTGGACGTGGACAACTTCCTGGGCGACGTCGAGGTCGACGAGCTCGGGACAATCGAGGAGTTCGGGCTCCTCTCCGTCCGCCGCTCCTCCCCCGAGAAGCTGTCCCTCCCCGACGTCGGGACGGACACCACGGTCGGGGGCATCGGTAGGGCAGTCACAGGAGTGTTCGTCATCGTGAACGACGTCGGCGTCTACGGCGAAGGCGCGCTCGTCGCGAGCCTCTCGTACCCGCAGGCGATCGCCATCGAGCTCGACGGCAAGTACCTAGTGCTCGACAAAGAGACCTGGTTCTCGGAGATGATCGCCGTCAAGATTGGCGAGGACCCCCTCGCGCTCGCTTACGACGGCGCCGCCGACTGGGAGGACGACCCAGACGAAGACCCGTCCACACACTACGAGTTCAGCTCGCGAGTGGTCTCGCTATAGAGGAGGAACGGCCCCGGGGCGGCAGTGCTGCCCGGGGCCGACGTTCCCCTGTATGCATAATTGCCTCTACAAACCTCGAGAAATGCGGCGGGCTGTGATTTCCGCGCTGCGCACTTCCCTCGAACAACTGGGCATGCTAACATTAATCTGAACCCAAAAGCAGCAATGCTTTTACCGTCCCGGGGCGCCTGCGTGCCGGGGCGGTTTTTCGTATATGGGAGCGCGCATGTCCAGCGATGACGACAAGGTAGCCCTTCCCGCCCGCGAGCAGGTCGAGTTCCTCCGCAGGGAGAAGGGCTGCACGTTCGAGCTCATAGGCGAGACCGAGGCCGAGCGAATCCTCGGGCACGAGGGCCGCCTCTACCGGCTCAAGGCCTACGCGAAGGACTTCGAGACCTACCGGGACCCGGGCCCGCGCCAGGGCCTCTGCATCGGCATGGACTTCGGGCACCTCGTCGAGCTCGACGCCCTCGACCGGGAGCTGCGCGACCTCATGCTCGGCCTGACCCTCGACATCGAGGAGTCCCTCAAGAACCGCATCAACCGCGCCGCCCAGGAGCACGGCTCGGACCCCTACGCCCTTGCCGACGCCTACCTCTCCGCCGTGCGCGAGAGCGTGCTGGTGGACCAGCTCTCCCGCCTCGACGCGGACGCGGCGAGGGCCGCGGTCGAAAACGCCTCTGGCCTGCTCGACGGCATCGACTTCGCCGACCCCCGCGGGGCGGCGGTGGCCGTGAACCGGACGCTCGCCGTCCTCGGGGCCGTGACGGGCGGCCGCGACCCCGACTACATCCGCAAGTCCATAGCTATGATGTCGTCCTCCACCTACTCG
Source organism: uncultured Actinomycetes bacterium (assembly GCA_900314685.1). Taxonomy (GTDB): domain Bacteria; phylum Actinomycetota; class Coriobacteriia; order Coriobacteriales; family Atopobiaceae; genus Olegusella. Next base: position 6,978 of record OMWE01000035.1, read on the forward strand.
GGGGCGATCGTCAGGCGCTACCAGGGCCGCCGCATGACCTACATGGCGCTCCTGGAGCTGCTTTCCTTCGGGCCGCTGGTGGGGTTCTACAAGCAGTGCTTCGGGAAGGGCGGCCTCATCGACTCGGCCGGGGAGCGCGAGCTCTGCCGCGTCAACAAAAACATGCTCCGCCAGGCCCAGAGTATGAGGAACGCGGCCGCACACTCGGACGCAACGCTGAACACGCTCGCGACCTACCGCAACTCCGGCACCCTTAAGGGCGTGCGGCGCAAGCTCCGCGAGTCCGGCGTTGATGCCGAATGGGCGGACCGCGTAGCCTCCGTGCCTGTCGCCATGGAGCTCGCCGCCGTGCTCATGTGCCACGACGCCTTCGTTGAGCGGGGCGACGAGCGTGAGCAGGCCGCGGAGAGGCTATCGGCGGCGGCGGAGCGGTTCGGCCGGAACGCCGGCTGGTTCGAGAAGTGCTACTCGGTATCCTCGTTCATCGAGTACGCGACGAGGATGTTCGCCATCTTCTCCGGGCGCTACCGAGGCTTCTGATCGCCCCCCGTCCCGCCAGGCGTGCATTGCTGTGCATTGCTGTGCACGGGCGCTCGCGTCGGCTACCCGTATCGCGCGTCCGTGGGCCCTCCGGCCCCCGGCCTTGCGCCAGGGAGAGTATGCCACCCTTGCCTTCCATAAGCCCGGCAATGCGAGGCGACGGTTCGTGGAACCTGCGATAATACAGGCAATTCGGTGCGTTTTAGCACAGAAAACTACTCATCAAATTCTTTATCTGCCGTGACATCGAAACGAGCTGCAAGATCGTCGGCCACACGACGTTTAGCTGCCGTTCTACTGATATTTGGCTAAATATTTTTCCTCGGCACGTCGCCCGTACTTCATCAGAAAGGAATTCTGCACTCAGGACAGAATATCAGGGCTCATGGGGCCCCTGACCTGGGGTTTCTTGGTGCGCCCTGCCGGACTCGAACCGGCAACCTACGGTTTAGAAGACCGGTGCTCTATCCATTGAGCTAAGGGCGCCTGTGCAGCTATGCATGATAACACTTGTGCGGCATCGCCTGATACGCGGTGTCGGCAGTTGATGGCGATGGCCGTGCCGCACGTGCACCATCTAGCAGTCAGCACCCTCCCCTGCCATGCGCAACGCGGCGTCGAAGGCGGCAACGATCGTCTTTGAGTCGCGGATAAGACCCGCATGAATCGCCTCGACCACATCGCCCACGGGTAGCCAGACGATGCCCACAAACTCGCCCTCGTCGGGGTGCGCGTCGGATTTACGCAGGCCGATGGCCCGGTAGACGTGCGTGCACTCGTCGGTGAAGCCGATGGCGCCCATGGAGTGCGCGACCAGCTCCACGCGGTCCGCGACATATCCGGTCTCCTCGGAGAGCTCACGCGCGGCGCACACGTCCGGGGTCTCGCCCTCGTCCAGACGCCCCGCGGGTATCTCCAGCGTCATGCGCCCCGCCGACACGCGCCACTGCCGCACCAGGCAGATCTTGCCGTCCTTGACCGCCGCGACGCCCGCGCCTCCGTGATGGCGGGCGATCTCGCGATAGCCGTGGCTGCCGTCAGGGCAGACCACTTCGTCGGTCTCGACGTCGTAGATCTTGCCGTGCCAGGGGCGCTCGGCGCTCACCACGCGCTCCGCGAGGGCGGGGTCGGGTGTCTCGAGCAGGCGTCGGATCTCGTCGATCATGGTGCACAACCTCCCGTGGAAGACAATCGGTGCAGATGCGGGCAGTACGGCTGATGCGGCAATGCGGCTGAGTGGCCGCCGGCGTGATCCAAGGCGTCACCCAGGCCAAGGGGACCGACCAGCCGCACCGGCGACGACGCAGCCGCCATCTCTACAGCCACTCGCCTATTTTGGCACACACGCGGTGCGCTGGGGCGTTAGTCTTCTTCTCGTCAATAATCTCTGAAATAATCTCCGAAAGGGATCGGCGAGCCTCGAAAGGAACCACTATGCATCTCGACACCATGGCCATCCACGGCGGCTACCAGGCGGCAAATGGCGAGCCCCGCTGCCTGCCCATCGCGCTCTCCACGACCTACCACTACGACACCACCGACGCGGTGGCCGAGCTCTTCGACCACCCCGAGCTCAACCACATGTACAGCCGCATCTCCAACCCGACCTGCGCGGCGGTGGAGCAGAAGATCGCGGCGCTCGAGGGCGGCGCGGCGGCGATGCTCACGACCTCCGGCCAGATGGCGACCTTCATCGCCGTGACCAGCCTCTGCCACGCCGGCGACCACTGCGTCGTGTCCTCGTCCATCTACGGCGGCACCATCAACCTCTTCTCCGTCACCCTCCCCAAGCTGGGCATCGAGTCCACCTTTGTGAGCCCGCGCGCCAGCAAGGAGGAGATCGCCGCCGCCATCCGCCCCAATACCAAGCTCGTCTTTGGCGAGACGGTCGCCAACCCGGCTCTCACAGTCCTGGACATCCAGACCTTCGCCGAAGCGGCGCATGAGGCGGGCCTGCCGCTCGTGGTGGACAACACCTTCCCCACGCCCGCCCTCTGCCGTCCCATCGAGTGGGGCGCCAACATCATCGTGCACTCCACCACCAAGTACATGGACGGCCACGCGATGACCGTGGGCGGCGTCGTCGTGGACGGCGGCAATTTCGACTGGGCGGCCTCCGGTAAGTTCCCCGAGTTCACCGAGCCCGACGAGAGCTATCACGGCACCGTGTACACGCGCGACTACGGCCAGATCGCCTTCATCATGAAGGCCCGCATGCAGATGATGCGCGACCTGGGCGTCTACCCGCCGGCCACCAACGCCTTCATCCTGAACGAGACCCTGGAGACCCTGCCCCTGCGCATGGAGCGCCACGTGGCCAACGCGCGCACGGTCGCGGCTTGGCTCGAGCAGCGCCCCGAGATCGACTCCGTGAACTTCCCCGACCTGCCGTCGAGCCCCGACCACGACCTGGCGCAGAAGTACCTGCCCGTCGGCTGCTGCGGCGTAATCAGCTTCGTCGTCGGCGACGGCAAGGGCACCCAAGGCGGCAGCCGCGACCGCGCGGCCCAGCTGCTGGACGCGCTGCACCTGATCTCGCAGGAGGTCCACGTGGCCGACTCGCAGACCTGCGTGCTGCACCCGGCCAGCTCCACACACCGCCAGCTCACCGACGAGCAGCTCGTGGCGGCCGGCGCCTGGCCCGGCCTCGTGCGCCTGTCCTGCGGCCTCGAGAACGTGGAGGACATCCTCGCCGACCTGGAGCAGGCCTTCGCGGCTCTGGGTTAGGCTCGGGCGATACCCTCGCGGCGGGCCTCCTCGGCGACCGCGGCGGCCACGATCTGCGGCACGCGCTTGTCAAAGGCGTTGGGGAAGATGTAGTCCTCGCTCAGCTCCTCGTCGGTCACGACGCCGGACAGTGCCTTGACCGCGGCCATCTTCATACCGTCGCTGATGTCGGTCGCGCGGGCGTCCAGCGCGCCGCGGAAGATGCCCGGGAAGATGAGCACGTTGTTCATCTGGTTGGGATAGTCGGAACGGCCGGTGGCCACCACGCGCGCGCCGCCCGCCTTGGCGTCCTCGGGCATGATCTCGGGCGTGGGGTTGGCCATGGCAAAGACGATCGCGTCGCTCGCCATCGTGCGCACCATGTCGGTCGTGAGCACGCCGGGGCCCGAGACGCCGATGAAGACGTCAGCGCCCGTCAGCGCGTCCGCCAGCGTGCCGTGCAGCCCGCGCGGGTTGGTCCTCTTCGCCATGTCCGCCTGGGCGGGGTTCATCCAATCCTCGCCCGGGGCGAGCAGGCCACGCTTGTCGCTCATCACGATGTCGCGGGCGCCCAGCGCCAGCAGCAGGCGCGCGATAGAGATGCCCGCCGCGCCGGCGCCCGAGAAGACGATGCGCACGTCTTCGAGCCGCTTGCCCACCAGGCGCAGGGCGTTGGTGAGGCCGGCCGCCACGATGATCGCGGTGCCGTGCTGGTCGTCGTGGAAGACGGGGATGTCGAGCTCCCGGCGCAGGCGGCTCTCAATCTCGAAGCAGCGCGGCGCGGAGATGTCCTCCAGGTTGATGCCGCCGAAGCTGGGAGCGATGCGCTTGACGGTCTCGACGATCTCGTCGGGGTCCTTGGTGTCCAGGCAGATCGGGAAGGCGTCGATGCCCGCGAACTCCTTGAAGAGGATGGCCTTGCCCTCCATCACGGGCATGCCGGCGAGCGGGCCGATGTCGCCCAGGCCCAGCACCGCCGTGCCGTCCGTGACCACGGCCACCAGGTTGCCCTTGTCGGTGTAGGTGTAGACCTGGTCGGGATCCTTGGCGATCTGGCGGCAGGGCTCGGCGACGCCCGGCGTGTAGGCGGTCGAGAGGTCGTCCATAGTCTCGATCTTGACCTTGCTGTCCACCGCTATCTTGCCCTGATGCTCGCGGTGCAGCTCCAGCGCGAGCGCATTGAAGTCTTTCTTGGCCATACGTCTTCCTTTCGCCGACGTCGAAATTGCCAGAGACAAGCATAGCGCGTAAGGTGGGAAATATTGGCGGTCTGCGTGAGAAAGGACCTTCTTATGAGCGAAGAAACCCGTCCGTACGTGCCCTGGGACCTGATCGGCGACTTCATGGTCGACGCCTTTGTAGGCTACGGCGTGCCGCGCGAGGACGCAAAGATCTGCGCCGACGTGCTGATGGAGTCCGACCGCCGCGGCATCGAGAGCCACGGCAGCAACCGCTTCAAGCCCATCTACCTGGACCGCATCGAGAAGGGCACCCTGCTGCCCGTCACCAATATAGAGATTGTGCGCGAGACGCCGACCACCGTGGTGATGGACGCCCACGACGGCATGGGCATGGTCGCAAGCCACAAGATGATGGAGATGCTGATCGACAAGGCCAAGAAGTGCGGCATGGCCGGCGGCGCGATCAAGAACTCCACCCACTACGGCATCGCTGGCTACTGGGCGACGATGGCCAGCAAGGAGGGTCTGCTGGGCCTCACCGGCACCAACGCGCGCCCGTCGATCGCGCCCACCTTCGGCGTCGAGAACATGATGGGCACCAACCCCCTGACCTTCGCCTTCCCGACCGACGAGGAATTCCCCTTCTGCATCGACTGCGCCACCTCGATCGTCCAGCGCGGCCGCATCGAGTACTACGCGCGCGAGGGCAAGGAGACGCCGGCGGGCTGCGTGGTCACCGAGGACGGCGGCACCGAGACCGACAGCCAGAAAATCCTGGACGACCTCGTGGCGGGCACGGCGGCGCTCGCACCGCTCGGCGGCGTGGGCGACGCGACGGCCGGCTACAAGGGCTACGGCTACGCAGCGGTCGTCGAGATCCTCTCCGCGGCGCTCACGGGCGGGCAGTTCATGAAGGCGCTCACGGGCGTCGACGAGGCTGGCAACCCGCAGATGTACCACCTCGGGCACTTCTTCTTCGTCGTGGACCCCGAGGCGTTCTGCGGGCTCGACGTCTTCCGCAAGACCGCGGGCGACATCTGCCGCGCGCTGCGCGCCTCTCGCAAGGCGCCCGGTCAGGGCCGCATCTACACCGCCGGCGAGAAGGAGTGGCTGGCCTGGCAGGACCGCAAGGACAAGGGCGTGCCCGTGGGCGCCGGCGTCCAGGCGGACATGATCGCCGTCCGCAACGAGCTGGGGCTGCCCTACCACTTCCCCTTCGAGGACTAGCGTTCCTGGTCCAATAGGCCCTGGGATGGGCGCTCCGGTCAGGGCAGCTCAAAAAAATATTGCTCGTGCAGGCAGACGTGACCGCAGGTCGGTGGCATAATCTTGCCTGCATGCTGAACCAAAGCCACCTGAACCAGAGCCACAGGAGGATCCATGGCCGTTTGGAAGACAGTCCCCGACTTCGGCGACGAATACGCAAAGACTACCGTCAAGGTCCACGAGCCGTCCGGCGCCCGCATCGCCGAGGTCCTCTACGACGCCCACGACCGCAACGGCAACCTGGTGGCGCCCGCAAGCGAGGCCGACGGACACGGCCGCTGGCTGGGCATCGAGATCGACGGCACCTGGCAGGTCCTTTCCTGGCAGCACCCGCGCAAGTCCGGCGGCCGCACCGACTACGGCTTCGGCTGCAACAAGGACCACGAGCCCCTCGCAACCCTTGAGGCAGACCTGGCCCACAAGGCCAAGCTCGCCGACGAGGCACACGAGGTCGCGGAGTCGGGCGACCGCGGCAGTGCCAACGCGCAAAAGATGAACGACCTCATGGAGGAGTGGCGCAAGATCCGCGCCTGGCACGTTCCCCGCGAAGCCGAGCTCTGGGAGACCTTCCACGGCGCGCGTCACGAGTTCTACGCCGGCCGCGAGGAGGAGCAGGCGCACAACAAAGCCGCCAAGGAGCAGCTGATCGCCGAGACCGAGGCGGTGCTGGCCGAGCGCGACTTCCGCCACGGCAGCGAGCGCATGAAGGCCCTGATGGACCGCTGGAAGCAGACCCCCTCCGCCGGCCGCCGCGACGACCAGGAGCTCTGGAAGAAGTTCAACGGCACGCGCAACGAGTTCTTCGCCGCGCAGCATGAGAACTACGAGCAGCGCCGCGGCCAGCAGGCCGAGGCCGCCACGCGCAAGCAGGCCCTCGTCGAGCATGCGGCGCAGATCACCGCCGCCAAGGATTACTCACGCGGCGCCGCCGACGAGATGAAGTCGCTCACCGACGAGTGGAAGGCCGCAGGCTCCGCCGGCCACCGCCGCGACGAGGAACTCTGGGCGCAGTTCCGCGCGGCGCAGCAGCCCTTCTGGGACCAGCGCGCGATCGTCCGCGAGCGCAGCCACGCCGACTGGGAGAAGCGCCACGCCGCCTGGTGCGAGCGCATGGAGAAGGTCATCGAGGGCAAGGAGCGCGCGATCGAGCGCGCCGAGGACGATATCAACTACCTCGAGTTCAAGAAGACGACCGCGGAGACCGACGAGGCTCTCAGGGATATCGAGCGCCAGCTCGCGGACGCCGAACGCCGCCGCGACGACATCCAGGCGGAGATCGCCGACATCCGCAAGGAGATGGCAAAGTAAGAGGCTCCAGTCTCAGACAAATAGAGTTCACCGCTGAATAAAGCCGGGCACGCGAGGAAGAAACCAGTCGCGTGCCCGGTTCATTTATGTACTGCCCACAGCCTACGTCCTGTACGCCGTGTGCCCGGGTGTACCATCAAGCCGAGCAACCAGCTCGAGAATCACTCCCCTGCCCGCGTCAGGATGAAGCTCACATACTGGTCGACCTCGTCCTGTGTGTCCAGGCGGGCCGTGTACATGTAGCGGCCCATCTGCGGCCAGTTCATCTCGGGCATCTCCTCCTGCATCACGAGCGCCGAGCCGTAGCGCGCCATGACCTCCTCGTGGGGGTGCACGTAGCGATGTCCGTCTTTCCTGCTCGCGTACACGCAGTAGCGGTCGTCGCCGTTCACCGTCGTGTGCTCGCCGAGCTCCGCCGAGGTCTGCAGCCTGCCGTCGAGGTAGCGGCGGTCGGTGGTGACCATGTCCGCCCAGATCTGGTAGACGTCCGTGGAGTGCGCGAAGTTCATCATGTCCGGCGTGTAGCCGCCCGCCGGGCGCATGTTGACCTCCAGCGCGACGAAATCCCCCACTCCGCCGAGGTTCTTGCGCGGCTTTGTGAGGCGGAAGAACTCGAGGTGCACAAAGCGGGACTTGACGCCGAAGGTCTTGACGGTCTGCCTGCCGAGCTCGCGCAGCCGCTCCGGTACCTCCGGGCACGTGTAGTACATGAGGTCCAGGTCGTGCAGGACCAGGTCCATCACCGACGGCGGCCAGACGGTCATGGACTCAAAGAGCGGGTCGCAGCGGCTGTCGGTGATCGCGTCGTAGGAGACGATGTCACCCTCGATGAACTCCTCCATCACATAGGGAACGGCCGGGAGTTCCGCGTAAAACCTCTCGAGGTCCTCGTCTGTCTCGAGCTTCCAGGTGTTTGTGGCCCCGACGCCGACGTTGGGCTTCACGATCACGGGATAGCCGACCGCGTCGATGAAGTCCTTGGCATCCGCAAGCGTCGTCCTCACGAGCGGCGTGCCGTCGGCCGCCGTGCCGTCGGGGTTCATGAGCACCGCCTCGCCGCCGTCGAGGCTCCCGTAGCCCGACACGACGAACTGGCGGGCCGTCGGGATGCCCGCCGCGAGGTATTTCTTCTTCATCAGGGACTTCTCCTTGATGAAGTCTATCTGGTCGTTCTGGATGCCCGTCGAGACGTTGAAGTCGGTCCGCAGGCGCGCGTCCTGCTCCAGCCAATACTCGTTCATGGACTCGATCCAGTCGATCTTGCCGTACTTGTACGAGAAGAAGGCCGTCGCGCGGAAGACCTCGTCGTAGCTCGAGAGCGTGCCCACGCGGTAGTACTCGGTAAGACTGTCCCTGAGCTCCGGGGCGAGGCCGTCGTAGGGCGCGTCACCGATGCCGAGCACATTGACGCCGTTGCGCCTCAGGCGGTCGCAGAAATTCCAGTAGGTCGATGGGAAATTCGGAGATACGAATATCACGTTCATCGGTGCGCCCTTTCACCCTGTTCGTCTTTACTGCCTGAGTTTCGTCGCTGTTGTCTGAGTTTCTTTTTACCTGAGTATAACCACGACGGCGGGATTCTCCGTATAGTGAATAGCGAAGACCCGCAGAGAAGGGACACACCATGAAGAGGGACTTTGTGACCTGGCACAGCGACCATCTCGACAAGGACATGTCGGTCATCGTGTACGGCGAGGGCGGCCTGCCCTTCCTCGCCTTCCCCACGCAGGACTCCACGGCGGGCAACTGGGAGGACTTCGGGATGGTCGACCATATCCGCGACTACATCGACGGCGGCAGGATGCAGCTCTTTGTCTGCGACACCGTCGATAGGGAGAGCTGGTCCGACACCGCAGGTGACCCCCGCTGGCGCACGGCCCGACAGGAGAGCTACTACCACTACGCGGTCGACGAGCTCGTGCCCTTCATCCATGAGCGGAACGGGTCGGACGCCCTGCCGATCGCGACGGGGCTCAGCATGGGCGCGGACCATGCCGCGATCGTCTTCCTCCGCCGGCCGGACCTCTTCGGCGGCGTGCTCGCCCTGAGCGGCGTGTACGACGCGGGCTACTTCTACGGCGACTATATGGACTCAGACCTCTACAACAACGCCCCGGAGCGCTTCCTGCCGAACCTGCCGGACGACCACCCCTATATTTCCCTGTACAACCAGCGCACGATGATCTTTTGCGTCGGACAGGGCGCCTGGGAGGAGGACGGCGTCCGCTCCCTCCGCAACCTGCAGGGCATCTTCGACGCCAAGGGCATCCATACCTGGTGCGACTACTGGGGCCCCGACGTCTGCCACGACTGGCCGTGGTGGTTCCGGCAGATGGACTACTTCCTCCCGCGCTTCTACGAGTAGGCTACTCGTCCCGGACGCCGTCGTTGTGGCGGATGAGTTTGCGCTTGATCTTGCCGCCGACCGTCTTGGGCAGCTCGTCCACGTACTCCACGACGCGGGGGTACTTGTAGGGCGCCGTCGTGCGCTTGACGTGGTTCTGCAACTCGCGCGTGAGCTCGTCGGAGGGCGTGTAGCCCTGGGCCAGCACAATCGTCGCCTTGACCACGTTGCCGCGGATGCCCTTGGGGTCGGGCGTGGCGGTGACGGCGCACTCGACGACCGCGGGGTGCGCGACCAGCGCGCTCTCGACCTCGAAGGGGCCGATGCGGTAACCCGAGCACTTGATCACGTCGTCGTTGCGGCCGACGAAGCTGTAGTAGCCGTCGCTGTCGCGCCAGGCCATGTCGTGCAGGTTGTAGTAGTCGCCGCCGACCGCCTCGGCCGTCTTCTCCGGGTTGTTGCAGTAGCCCACGAAGAGTCCGGGCGGGTAGGCGTCCTTGAGGTGCGTGATGCAGATCGCACCCTCCTCGCCGTCCTCCACCTCGCGGCCGTCGTCGTCGAGCAGCTTGATGTGGCAGAGCGGGTTGGGCTTGCCCATGGAGCCGGGGTGCGGCTCGATCCAGGGGAAGTTGGCGATCAGCACCGGGCCCTCGCTCTGGCCGAAGCCCTCGCGGATACGTTTGCCCGTGAAGCGCTCCCAGCGGATGGTGACGTCGGCGTTGAGCGGCTCGCCCGCCGTCGCGAAGTTGGCGATGGACGAGAGGTCGTACTTCTTGACGTCCTCCTGGAGCATGAAGCGGTACATGGTGGGCGGCGCGCAAAAGGTGCGCAGGTCGAAGTCCTGCATCACCTGCAGGAGCTTGGCGGGGATGAACTTCCGCATGTCGTAGCAGAAGACGGTGGCGCCGCAGATCCACTGGCCGTAGATCTTGCCCCAGCCGAATTTTGCCCAGCCGGAGTCCGTGACGGACATATGCAGGCAGTTCTCCTGCACCTGCTGCCAGTACTTGGCGGTGACGATGTGGCCCAGCGGGTGCTTGTAGCTGTGCATGACCGCCTTGGCGTTGCCGGTGGTGCCGCTCGTGAAGTACATGAGCATGATGTCGTCGAGCTTGGTCGCGGCGTCGCCCGTCGGGTGCACCCACTCCCCGGAGCCCTCCTCGAGCATCTTGTCGAAGGAAAGCCACCCCTCGCGCTCGCCGGCCACCACGATCTTGTGGCGGACCGTGGGGCTGTCGGCCAGCGCGAGCTCGGTCTGCTCGCAGACGTAGTCGTCGTTCACGCAGACGACGGCCGTGACCTCGGCCGTGTTGGCGCGGTAGGCGATGTCTTTTTTGGTCAGCTGGATGGTGGCGGGCACGATGGTGGCGCCGATCTTGCACATGGCGGTGGCCAGCACCCAGTATTCCCAGCGGCGGCGCAGGATGGACAGGACCACGTCGCCCTTCTTGATGCCCAGCGCGACGAAGCTATTGGCGATGCGGTTGGACAGGCGCGAGATGTCCGTGAAGGTGAACTCGCGGTGGTCGCCGTCGTCGTCCACCCAGACCAGGGCTTTCTTGTCAGGCTCCACGCGGGCCCACTCGTCCACGACGTCGTAGCCAAAGTTGAAGTTGTCCGGCACGTCGATCCGGAAATTCTCAGCGAAGTCCTCGTAGGAGTCGAAGTCGATGCGGGGACAGTATTTCTTGAGTATGTAGTCCAAAGCAAAACCTCCGTGGGCAGCGATTGCGATGCGCCTGCGCGGACTACTCCGCGATGATGGTCAGGAACTTGGCCGGCACGTCGCCCGAGCAGCGCTGACCGTGACGGTGCATGGGGTTGAAATAGATGGAGTCGCCGGCGTGCAGCTCAAACTCCTTGTTGTCGAAGGTGACGATCATGGCGCCCTCGAGCACGTAGTTGAACTCCTGGCCCTCGTGCGTGACGAGCGCGGCGGGCTCGTCGGAGGGGTCGAGGGTCACGATCAGCGGCTGCATGATCTTGTGCGAGTAGCGCCAGGCCAGGTCCTGGAAGCGGTACCCCGGCAGGCGCTCGACCACCAGGCCCTCGCCCGCACGCACCACATGGTAGGTGCTCAGACGAGCGGCGTTGCCGGTCAGGATCTCGTTCATGTCCACGTTGGCCATCATGGCGATGTGGTAGACAGCCGAGATGGGCACGTCTTCGCCCGTGGCCTCCCAGCCCTCGTAGGTCTCGAGGTCGACGCCCAGCTCCTCGGCCATCTCCTCGGCCGACAGGTCGCATGACTCACGGATTCCACGGATACGCTCGCCGATGGCTGCAAAGTTGGTAGGCATTGGGACTCCTCCTCGAGACGCTTGTATATAGGGAAAATTTAAAGGAATATACAGCGCGCACCACGCCTGGACCACCCTGAGCGAGCGCTCGCAACAACCCTGAAAAGATGGGAAGACACACCGCGCCGGTCGGCTCCGTCGTAGGTGTCCGCCGCGATATCATATAAGCAACGATTGTGCGGCGGCATACACGCCGGTCGCCAGCGCGATGTCCGTCTTACCGCAAAGGAGCACCCCATGGAAGTCAAAGCCTGGTCGTACGAGGGCTTGCCCGAATTCACCGACGAGGTCGAGGGGGCCGTCTGGCTCGACACCACCGGTGACGAGCCACAGGTCGACTACCTACCCGACGTCGATTACGCGACCTATGGCGACCGGACGCTCCGCCTGCAGATCCTCAAACCACGCACGCGCAATCATCCCACGCCGACCGGTCTGCCCTGCTTTGTCTATGTGCAGGGCTCCGCTTGGCGCAAGCAGAACATCTACCATGACGTCCCCCAGCTCGCGCGCATGGCGGCACTGGGCTATGTGGCGGCGCTCGTCGAATACCGCGGCTCGGACGAGGCGACCTTCCCCTGCCCCATCGTCGACGCGCGCAACGCCGTGCGCTACCTGCGCGCCAACGCCGCTATGTACGGAATCGACCCCGACCGCATGGTGCTCGCCGGCAACTCGTCGGGCGGGCACACGGCGGTCTACGCATCCATGTGGCAGGGCGAGGAAGAAAATCTCTACCCCGGCGTGTCTGCCGAGGTCAGCTGTGTGGTCGACTACTACGGCTCCGTCAGCGTGATGGCCGACGACTCCAATCCCACCACCATCGACCATTGCCTGCCCACCAGCCCCGAGGGCATGGAGATGGGCGGCGTCAACCTGCGCGAGCGTCCGGACCTGATGCGCCTGCTCTCCGTGGAGTGCAACGTCGACGAAGACACGCCGGTACCGCCCGTCCTCATCCTGCACGGCACCAAGGACCGCACCGTCAACACGACCTGCTCCGTGGCGCTCTATCGGCGCCTGCGCGAGTGCGGCAAGGAGACCGAGCTCTACCTGCTGCATGGCGCGGACCACGGCAATGCCGAGTTTTGGACCGACGAGGTCAACGCGATTGTCGATACCTTCATCCGCCGCCATTTCGCGTAGCTGGGGCCCACGCTCGCATGCGAGCCCGGCCCGCCCTCTCTGCCTACACTCTGCCAGAAGGCGCCCGATTCCTTGCCCGGCAGTCCCACGCTCACACCGACGGAGTGGCACTAATCCATGCTTCACACCGACGGGAGACGTCCGATCAAAGCCGACCTGGGCGTTTGTGATGACGGAGGCCTTCCGTCGGCGTGGCGTCCGCGGGGCGTTGGGGTTGGAGGCCTTCCGTCGGCGTCACAACGGAAACCTAGGCGCAACGGGCAATCCGCGCCAGAAGCTCGCAACCCGCGCGTCTACGTCGTCCACGGTGCATGCGCGCGGGCTCCCCCATTCCTCGGGAAAGAGCGCACGGTAAGACGGGCTGTCGAACCGCTCGTCGAGCAGCAGGACGACGCCTCGATCGGCTTCGGTGCGGACGAGACGGCCGGCCGCCTGCAGGACCTTGGTCATCCCCGGGTAGGTGTAAGCGTAGGCAAAGCCGTCATTCCCTTCCCCGTCGAACTGCTCGCGCACCAGGTCGCGCTCGGCCGAGAGGCCGGGCAGACCCACGCCGACCACCACGACGCCGATCAGGGCCTCCCCGCGCAGGTCGACGCTTTCCGCGAAGAAGCCACCGAGCACGCAGAGACCGACCACTCCAGCCGCGCCATCCGGCTCGGCACCCGCGCCCGCGCGAAACGCCGCGAGGAAACGCTCGCGAGCCGTCTCGCTCATGCGCCCGCCCTGCCTGACGACCCGCACGTCTGCAGGCAGCATGCCGTCGAGCGCGGACGACACCTCCTCCAGCACATGATACGAGGGAAGAAACACCAGGTAGTTGCCCTTCTTCGCCGTGACGACAGCCTGGATGTAGCGCGCGACGCGCAGGTACTGCCCGCGGTCACGCCGGCTGTAGCGCATGGAGACGTCTGCCCCGATCAGCACCGCACGATGCGCTGGGTCAAAGCAGGACGCCGCGGTCGCGGTTCGGTCGTCCGGGGAGGCACCGAGCAGCTTGCGGTAGTAGTCGAGCGGCAGGAGCGTCGCCGAGAAGAGCACCGCCGCCCGCACGGACCCCAGGCGCCCCCCGACCTCGCCGCTCGGGTCCGCACAGAAGACCTTGGCCCGCGTGTTCCCGCCCTGAAGCGCCTCTTCGTAGAGCACATAGCCCTCCCCGTCCGCCGCGCGGCCGAACGCCCCCTGGAAGCTCAGGATGCGCATCGTCAGGTTGCGCGTCAGGATGTAGGGGTCGGCCACCTGCTCCTCGGGCGGCACCTGGTTGAGGTAGGTCTGCAGCGCGGGCACCAGCTCCTCGAGCAAGGCGGGCAGGTTGCCGAAGCTCTTGCACACCCGGTAAGACGAACGCTCGCCTTGACGGCCGTCAGCCAACCGCGCCTGCCGCCCGCCGAACCACGCCGCCGCTTTGGCGAGGAGCGACATGAGGGTCGCGGACTGGGCCTTTTGGGCACCGGGCCCATCGAGGTTGCCTCCCTCCGTGAAACCCCCGTAGGCCAAGTCCGTCTCGCCATGGGTCGCGAGCACAGAGCCCGCGGCAGCACCGAGGACGTCGATCACCCGGCGGAACTCCCCGCCCTCCAGGTCGGCGCTGTAGTTGTCGCGGGCGCGGTCCACGAGGTTGTGTGCCTCGTCCACCAGGAGGATCGCCCGCTCGGGATCCTCGCCCAGACAGCGCAGCGACGCCGAGGGGGTGAAGACGTAGTTGTAGTCGCCCACGAGCACATCGGCCCAGTCCCCCACCTCGAGCTGCAGCTCGTAGGGGCACACGCGATGCCGCTCGGCCGCCCGCAGCACGGCGGCGCGGTCCACCACCGCCCCCTCCCGCGCGCCAGCGAGCACGTCAAAGGCCGCATCGTTGATGCGGTCGAAGTGGCCGCGCGCGTACGGGCACTCCACAGGGTTGCATGGCGTCGTCTGCCCCGCAGCCCGCAGGCTCGAGCCGGCGCGTCCGACCTTGAGCGGGCAGATCTTGTCCTTGGCCGTGAGCTGCACCGCGAGCACGCCGGCCCCTCGCTGACCAGGCCGGTACCGTCCAAGCTGACGCTGGCTCGGCAGCTCCTCGGCACCCTCCCGTGTGTGTGCGTCCTCGCCGCCCCCGTTGAGCAGTTCAAGACAGGCGAGCACCGCCTGGCGTGCCATGGTCTTTGCCGTGAGGTAGACGACCCGGTCGCCCGCCCCATAGCCCAGCGCCACCAGCGCGGGATAGACGGTGCCGATAGTCTTGCCCGACCCCGTCGGTGCCTGGAGGTAGAGGGTACCCCCGTGTGCGATCGAGCCGCCGACCTCCTCGACCAACTCGCGCTGCCCGCGTCGATACGCGTAGGGAAAGACAAGCTCACGCAGCCGCTCGTCACGACGCGCCACATGCCGCGCCCGCCACGCCACCCAGCGGTGGTAGCGTCGCAGCAGGTCAAAGAACCACTCCTCCAGCTCCTGGCACCAGTAGGTCGTCGTCAGACGTCGCACCTCGCCCGTCTCGAGCCCTACGTAGGTCAGGCGCACTGCGACGGGGCGGTTGCGGTAGGTGGCGGAATCGCCAGTCCGTTCCCGCACGCTGCGCAGATAGAGATAGGCGTAGCAGCGGGCCTGCGCATCATGCACGGCGAGCGGAGCCGTGAGCTCGCCCACGTCGGCGTACGTGCCCTTGATCTCGTCAATCGTGGGACCGACAGTCGATACCCCCGCATCGTCGGCAACGCCACCCGCCACCGGATCCACGACGCCGTCGGCTCGCCCCTCGACCTTGATGAAGAAGCCCCGCGGGTCCGTCCGCTCCACCGTCTCGGGCGCGATGTCCAGCCGGAGCGCCTCGGGCACGAAATCGCCACCGGGACAATAGAAGGCATGTGCGAGCGCGACCTCGGCCTTATACGACGAGCCGGCCATGGCCTGCAGGCGACGGTGAACGTCGCTGCCCGCCTGCATGGCCTCGAGCTGCGCGGCAGCCGACGCCGCAGGCGCGATATCACCCGAGCGCAGCAGGAACTCCACGAGCTTTCTCACCGACACTGTATACGTTCGCATGCTGCCTTCCCAAACTCCTTCTATCGGAGGAGACAATCGTTACTAGGATTCATTTTCCAGACAATACTTTCTGGCTCTTCGGTGGTTTCTGTGGGAGAGATTCCGGCATAGGCCCAGCTCAGCGGGCGAAAACAACGATCTGGAACTGAAACGGCCCCGGGAGGGGCC
>OMWE01000017.1 GCA_900314685.1 uncultured Actinomycetes bacterium
CGACGACCCCAAGGACCTCAAGCCGCGCCCGCCCGTGGTCACCGTCATGGGTCACGTGGACCACGGCAAGACGAGCCTGCTCGACGCAATCCGCCACACAGGCGTCGCCGAGGGCGAGGCCGGCGGCATCACGCAGGCCATCGGCGCCTCGCAGGTCCAGATCAACGGCCGCACCATCACCTTCATCGACACGCCCGGTCATGCGACCTTTACGGCTATGCGTGCCCGCGGCGCCAAGGTCACCGACATCGTCATCCTGATCGTCGCCGCCGACGACGGCGTGATGCCCCAGACCGTCGAGTCCATCAACCACGCCAAGGCCGCCGGTGTGCCCATCATCGTCGCCGTCAACAAGATCGACAAACCCGGCGCCGACCCCACGCGCGTCCGCCAGGAGCTCACCGAGTACGACCTCATTCCCGAGGAGTGGGGCGGCCAGACGATGTACTGCGACATCTCGGCCAAGAAGCACCTGGGCATCGACGACCTGCTCGAGAGCGTCCTGCTCGAGGCCGATATGCTCGAGCTCAAGGCCAACCCCGACACCTTCGCCTCCGGCTACGTGCTCGAGGCCAAGCTCGACCGCGGCCGCGGCTCGGTCGCCACGGTCCTGGTGAATCGCGGCACGCTCCATGTGGGCGACACCCTGGTCGCGGGCCTCGCCTACGGCCGCGTCCGCGCCATGCTGGATCCGCACGGCAATAATGTCGAATCGGCCGGCCCTTCCGACCCCGTCGAGATCCTGGGCCTGTCCAGCGTGCCTATGGCCGGCGACGAGTTCCGCGTCTTCACCGACGAGCGCGACGCACGCGCCCTGGCCGACGAGCGCGCCCTCAAGGCCCGTATCGAGGAGCAGAACCGCGTCCACCACGTCACCCTCGAGAACCTCTTTGAGACCATGGCGGAAAGCGAGGTCAAGGAGCTCAACCTCATCATCAAGGCGGACGTCCAGGGCTCCATCGAGGCACTCCAGGACTCCCTCGACAAGATGGACCAGTCCGAGGTCCGCATCAACACGATCCATGCGGCCGTCGGCGCCATCAACGAGACCGACGTCACGCTTGCGGACGCCTCCAACGCCATCATCATCGGATTCGGCGTGCGCCCCGACGGCAAGGCACGTACGGCAGCCGAGCAGGCGGGCGTCGAGATCCGTACCTACTCGGTCATCTACAAGGCGATCGAGGACATCGACGCCGCCCGCATCGGTATGCTCAAGCCCACCGAGGAGGAGGTCCAGACCGGCACCGCCGAGGTCCGCAACACCTTCAAGGTGCCCAAGGTCGGCATCGCCGCAGGCTGCATGGTCCAGGAGGGCGAGATCGCCGCGACCGACAACGCGCGCCTCGTCCGCGACGGTGTCGTGGTGTGGGAGGGCAAGCTGGCCTCCCTGCGCCGCTACAAGGACGACGTCAAGTCCGTCAAGGCGGGCTACGAGTGCGGTATCGGCCTCGACGGCTTCCAAGACATCCATGTCGGCGACCAGATCGAGTGCTACCGCATCGAAGAGGTCGCACGTACCGAGTAAATCGCAGAGGCGCGCGGTGGGCCCGATCCTGCCGCGCGCCGGTGCGTGAGCGGCATGTCCGTCTTTGCCGCCAAAGGAGCAATCATGAAGAGAAACCAGAATTCGCGCCGCATCGGCGAGCAGGCGCGCGAAAAGCTCGCGCAGATCCTGCTTTTCGAGATCTCCGACCCTGACCTCGCGCTGATCACGCTGACCGGTGTCGACGTTTCGGTTGACAAGAGCGTCCTGCGTGCCTACGTGAGCTGCGAGTCCGAACGCTACGAGGCGGTGTCCAAGGCCCTCGAGCGTGCGAAGGGCAGGGTGCGCAGCCTCCTGGGCCGCGCGCTCGGCTGGCGCGTCTCGCCCGAGATCATCTGGCAGATTGACACGACGGCGGATGAGGCCGAGCGCATCGCGCGTGCGCTGCAGGACGTACCGCCCACGATGGGCGTTGAGAAGGACGAGGATGGGTATCCTGTCGGGCAGGGCGACGACTCCGGCGCGCAGGATTCGACGGACTCTGAGGAGCTTCATGGAAGCGAGCTGTAGCCTCGATATCGATCAGAGGCAAGCCGCGGCGTTCGACCGTATTGCCCGCCTGATCGACCAGGCGCATACCATTGCGATCTGCGCGCATACCAATCCCGACGGGGACGCCCTCGGCACCGAGCTGGGCTTGCTCCACATCATTCGGGCGCATTGGACGGGTAAACAAGTCGCGTGCCTGCTCGCGGACGACGCGCCGGTGCCGCGCATCTATCGGTTCCTGCCCGGTGCCGGTGAACTCATGCCCGCGGCTGCCTACGAGGGCACGCCGGACCTCTTTATCTCGGTTGACCTGTCCGTCGCGTCGCGACTGGCCGACGCGCAGTCCGTGCTCAACCGCTCGAGGCATGCCTGCATAATCGATCACCATCCCTGCGACGACCCCTTTGGTGATGCGTGGTATATCCGTCCGAGCGCGGCGGCCGCGTCCGTCTTGGTGGAGGAGTTCGCCCTGCACCTGGGCGTGCCTCTTACGCCGGACATGGGCCTTTGCTTTCTGTGCGGCATCATTACCGACACGGGGCGCTTCCAATACCAGAATACCGACGCCGAGGCACTTGTGGCATCGTCGCTGCTCGTGGCCGCCGGGGCAGACCCCGCGATGGTATCGCTCAACGTGTACCAGAGCTTCCGTCTGGAATTCCTGCACCTCAAGGCCGCGGTGATGGCGCGTGTCGTGACGTTTGCGCACGGCCGTATCGCATACAGCTATGCCACCTCCGCCGACCTCGAGCGCACGGGTGCCAGTCTCGACGAGGCCGACGGATTGGTCGACGTGGTCCGCAGCGTCGCCGGCTCTGAGATCGCCCTCTTCCTCAAGGAGGTGCCGGGCGGCAAGGTGCGTGGCAACCTGCGCTCAAAGACGGGATTAGACGTGTCCGGCGTCGCAAGGGAGCTCGGTGGCGGCGGGCATATGGCCGCGGCGGGATTTACCTTCGAGGGGGATGTAGACGAGGCCCTCTCTACCGTGCTGCCAAAGCTGCGCGCACTATTTCCCGACGATGTTGCACGTGGCGGCACCACTTCGTTTCCGCGTATCGATCTGTCCTAGAGGGAAGGCACGTACAGCGTGAAGCAAGCCGGACACGGCATCAACTGCCTGATAGCAATCGACAAACCCATAGGGATCACCAGCCAAGGGGCCGTATCGCGCGTGCGCCGAGCGCTCGGCGTCAAACGCGTCGGACATGCCGGCACACTCGACCCCGCGGCGACCGGCGTGCTCGTGGTCGGAGTCGGTCAGGCGACACGCCTGCTGGGGCTGCTTACGCTGGACGAAAAGGGCTACGAGGCAGCCATAGCCTTTGGGACCGAGACGACGACCGATGACGAGGAGGGCGAAGTCGTGCGCCGAGGCGCGCTGAGCGTGCGCCTGCTCGACGAGGCGTATGCGCGGGTGTCCCTCGCGGCACTGGTAGGGGAGTGCGATCAGGTCCCGCCTGCGTTCTCGGCTATATCCGTGGGGGGCAAACGATCCTACGAGCGGGCACGTGCAGGCGAAGAGGTCGTCCTGCCCCCTCGCCACGTGGAGATTTACCAAGCCGACCTCCTCGCGATCGAGGGCGACGAGAAGGCGCCGGTATGGCGCTGCTCCTTCCGGGTGTCCAAGGGCACCTACATCCGTGCCATCGCACGCGACCTCGGGCGCGCCGTCGGCTCGGCCGCGCATCTGAGCGGCCTGATGCGTACGTCCTCCGGTATGGTCACAATCGGCCAGTGCGTACCCGTCGACGATATCGTCGAGCGGGGTGCCGCTGTGCTCGCGGCGTGCACGGTCGACCCCGCGCGTGCGCTCGGCCTGCCGGTAAGGCTGATTGACCAGCAGGAGCTTGCCGAGATCGCCAACGGGCGCCGCATCCGCTCAGGATATGTGCTCGACATCGCCGGAGAGGGCAGCGGCCTGCGCGAACCTCACGGCGGGGAACGTGTGTCGCTGGTCCATGGCGACAGGCTCTACGGGATCTGGGCGCGCCACGGCGACATCCTGTCCAGCGAGGCGACATTCCCTGAGGGTATCGAGGGAGTTCGCCCGTGAGCGTGCGCATCTTTACTGCTCCCAACCGATCGGACGGGCTGCTCGCTCAGCCGTCAGCACCTGCCGCGGCGGGCGTTGACTTGCCGGAGGTGGTCGAAGACCCCCGTGCGATCGACAGGGGCCTGCCTTGTGTGTATGCCATCGGTGCCTTCGACGGGGTCCATCTGGGCCATCGGGCGCTGATCGGGGATGCGATTGCTGACGCGCGGCGACGTGGCGTGCCCGTCGTAGTGCTCACCTTCGATCCCGACCCCGCGGACGTGATTTTCGGCATGCAGCCCTTGACGCACCTGACCTGCGCAAAGGACCGTGTCAGACTCCTTCTGGGGACGGGTGTCGACGCCGTCGCGTGCATCGACTTTACCGACGCGCTCATGCAGACGGGCTGGCGTGAGTTTGCCCTGAATGTGCTCGGCGGTGTGTGCAAGCCCGTCTCCGTGCACGTCGGCACGAATTTCAGATTTGGCTTCGGCGGGGAGGGGACTCCTGCCATGCTCGCCGAGCTCGGTCACGAGAATGGCTTTGAGGTGACGGCCCACGACCTCATCGAGCGCGACGGCGATGTGATATCCGCCACGCGCATCCGCGCGCTCGTGCGTGCGGGCCGGGTCCGGGAGGCGGCCTGCCTGCTCGGGCGCTCGCACCTGGTGCGCGGTCGCGTGCTCCATGGTCGCGGGGAAGGCACGGGATTCGGGTTCGCGACGGCAAACCTCGAGGTAGACAGTGCGATCTGTATGCCCGGTGAAGGCGTCTACGCGGGGTGGGGAGTGCTGGGCGACGACGCGTGGCCCGCCGCGATCAATGTCGGCACGCCGCAGACGTTTGCGGACAATACGGATCAATCCTTCCTCGAGGCTCACCTGCTCGGTTTTTCCGGGGATATATACGGTCAGGAGATCGAGATCGTTTTTTCCGAGTGGCTCCGTGCCGCTCGCCGTTTCGAATCCACCGCTGAGTTAGAACGTGTGGTCGGTGATAATATTAAATGGGTACAAATGTACCTAGGCAAGGGCAGGACGGATGCGGCGGCTGCGTACCGTCCCTTTGATCAAGCTGAGGAGGTGCGTGCGTGAGCCGGGAGGAAGACAAGGAGCGCGTGCGCGCCGCGACGGATTTTCTGGCTCTCGTTTCCGAGACCGTGCAGCTCAAGCGCCGGGGCCAGGACTATTGGGGCTGCTGCCCCTTCCATCAGGAAAAGAGCCCGTCTTTTCACATCAACCCTGCGACGGGGCTGTGGAAGTGCTTCGGTTGCGGTAAGGGCGGCGACCTCTTCGACTACGTGATGGAGCGCGAGCACCTGGAGTTCCCGGACGCCGTGCGTTACCTTGCCGACCGGGCGGGCATAGAGCTTTCCGACGAACGCGGCCCGCGCGGTCCCAAGCGCAGCCGCCTGCAGCAGGCGCTGGGGGAGGCCGAGTCGTATTACACGCTGATGCTCCTGAGGGGTCGTGGGCAGGGTCCTGATGCCGCGCGCTCCTACCTGGCGGGTCGCGGGTTCGGCTCGGACGTATGCCGCCGCTGGGGTCTCGGCTATGCGCCGGGGTACGGACGCCTGGCCCAGGACCTGCGGGAAAAGGGCTTTACGGGAGAGGAGGGCGTTGCCGCCGATTTGCTCGTCACCCGAAACGGACGTCTTGCCGACCGTTTCTACGACCGCGTGATGTTCCCCATACATGATGAGATCGGCCGCAACATCGGCTTCGGCGGACGCGTGCTGACCGATGCCAAGCCAAAATACCTCAATACCAAGGAGACGTCCGTCTTTCACAAGTCACAGTTTCTCTTTGCCCTCGACCGGGCAAAGGAGACGATCACCGCCACGGGCGAGGTGCTGGTGGTGGAGGGCTATACCGACGTGATTTCGCTGCACGAGCACGGGTTCACCAATGCGGTTGCGGCGCTCGGCACCGCCCTCACGTCCGAGCACATCAAGAAGCTCTCGCGTTACCAGGTGCGGACAATCATCTGTATGTTCGACGGGGACGCGGCGGGCCAGCGGGCGGCGGAACGGTCCGTGCAGTTCCTAGACCAGACCGACGCGCAGATGCTGTGCGTCGTGCTGCCGGACGACCAAGACCCTATGGAGTACCTCGCCTCGCACCGGCCCGAGGAGCTGAGGGCCATCCTCGACAAGGCCGAGCCTTTGGTGGATTTTGTCCTGAGGAAGAAACTCGCGGGCTTTGACCTGGGCGTACCGGGCCAGCGCGTGCGCGCCCTCGATGCGGCGGCTACCGTGCTTGCCCCGTTGAAAAACTCGATGAATTTCGACAGCTATGCCGCTAACCTCGCACAGCGCCTGGGTGCCGACGTCGAGGCGACCAAGAGGGCCATTCGCGACAAAAAGGTCGCGCCGCCCCAGCAGGACGCTAGACAGCAGGGGCGGCCTGCCGTGCGCTATCCGGCAGCGCCCGCCTACGAGCAATCCTCCGCGCCGGCATACGAGAGGTCGTGGGACGAGTACGAGATACCCGCGGAGATGTACGAGGGTGAGGGGGGACCCTATGAGGGTGCCTCCGGCTCCCTGCCGGCGCCATCTGCCACGCACGCCACGGAACAAAATACCCTGGGCCTCAACGTGCTCTCGCTCGATACCCGGCAGCAGTTGGCGGCGGAGCGGGAGCTCCTCTCCCTGCTCGCAGAGTCTCCCGCCGTCGTGCGACCCTACGGGGATCGTCTCGGTCAGATCAGCTGGGCAGACAACCGCCACGAGTCGATAGCGTGGGCGATGCTCGGTTCGGCTGAGACGGCGACGTCGGCCGACCTCGTGTCGGCGGCATCGTCTGTCGTGCCTGACGCGCCGCGCATCCTCGCGGGCGGCGGACTCGCGCTCACGAGCGGCATGGATGACAAGCGCAAGGCAGAGTTTTTGGTCGACGTCTTGGAACTGTGCTCGGACAGGCGCGAGATCGAGGCTATACAGGGGAGGCTGCGATTCCCTGATCCCAACCGCGGCGAACGGGACCGCCAGCAGGATTTTGCGCGCGCCTATCAGCTCCAAAAACGCGTATTGGAATTGAGCCAAAAAATTGCCGCCGAGGTATGAGTATCAAAAAAACGGGTATCATACCTGAGCATTTCTGTCGAAAGGAATCACGTGGCGACTACAAAGAAGTCTACGGAAACGTCCGCACTCAGCCCCAAGCTTGCCGCAGTGGCAAAGACCATCGTCAAAAACGCTGGTAAGGGCGGCAGTGTCTCCGAGGATGAGATCCAAGAGGCACTCGTCGAGATCGATGTCGACGACAACGAGCTCACGACACTCTACAACGAGATTCGCAACAAGGGCGTCACCATCACGTCCGAGGGCGACATGCCAGACGTTGCCGTCGCCGCGCTCGAAGGCATGGGGGACCTCGAGGAAGACGAGCTCGACATCATCATGGACGACGATGATGACGACGACGAGGACGACGAGGACCTCGACGACGAGGATTCCGAGGAGCGCGAGGCGCGCGCAGAGGCTCGCGTGGCAAACGAGGTGCTGCGCTCTACTCCCAAGAGCCACTCCAAGAAACGTTCCGCACGTGCCCGCTCGCGCCGGCAGGACAGCTCGACGGTGATGCTGACGGGCGACCCCGTGCGCATGTACCTCAAGGAGATAGGCAAGGTTGACCTGCTCACCGCCTCGGAAGAGGTGCACCTTGCCATGAAGATCCAGGCGGGCAACGAGGCGACCGAGCGTCTGGAGGCTGCCGAGCGCGGTGAGGTCGAGCTGAGCCGTACGGAGCTGCGCCGCCTGACCCGTATCGAGCAGGTCGGCCTCGACGCAAAGCAGCAGCTCATCTCCGCCAACCTGCGCCTGACCGTCTCCATCGCCAAGCGCTACGTCGGTCGCGGCATGCTCTTCCTCGACCTGATCCAGGAGGGCAACCTGGGTCTTATTCGCGCGGTCGAGAAGTTCGACTACACCAAGGGCTTCAAATTCTCCACATATGCGACCTGGTGGATCCGCCAGGCCATCACCCGTGCCATCGCCGACCAGGCGCGTACCATCCGTATACCCGTGCACATGGTCGAGACGATCAACAAGCTGGTCCGCGTGCAGCGCCAGCTCCTGCAGGAGCTGGGCCGCGACCCCACCCCGGAGGAGATCGGTGCCGAGATGGGCATGTCGGCAGACCGCGTCCGCGAGATCCAGAAGATCAGCCAGGAGCCTGTATCGCTCGAGACCCCCATCGGAGAAGAGGAGGATTCCCAGCTGGGCGACTTCATCGAGGACTCCACCGCGGTCGCACCTCCCGATGCGGCCTCCGACTCCATGCTGCGCGAGCAGCTCGAGCAGGTGCTCGACGGGCTTGCCGACCGTGAGCGCAAGGTCATCAAGTTCCGTTTCGGCCTGGAGGACGGCCATCCCCGCACGCTCGAGGAGGTCGGGCGCGAGTTCGGCGTCACGCGCGAGCGCATCCGCCAGATCGAGTCCAAGACGCTGGCCAAGCTGCGTCATCCCAGCCGCTCGAGCAAGCTCAAGGACTACATGGAGAACTAGCCGGGAAGGCCGGCCGTTCGTCTGCGATGTCCAAGCCGCAGATTCCGACCGCTGCCACCCTTGCAACGATTCATCAGACGCGCCGGTCTCATGCAGGCCGGCGCGTTTTTCATCGAATGTGACGGCGAGAATATCCGTCCATGTGACAAAACTGAAACAAGTTCCCTTCTTTATGGGGTATAGGGGCTCAGGCGTGTCATAGTTGACCTCGTCCGTGTTAGCGCCTTAAGAGAGAAGGCCCCATGAGTCGTGTGTACAACTTCAGCGCCGGTCCTGCCGTACTCCCCGAGGAAGTCCTCAAGTCTTGTCAGTCTGACATGCTTGACTACCACGGCTCTGGCATGTCCGTGATGGAGATGAGCCACCGCTCTGCCGTCTTCCAGGGCATCATCGACGAGGCGGAGGCAGACCTGCGCGACCTGCTCGCCATCCCCGACAACTATAAGGTCCTCTTCCTCAACGGTTCGGCCAACCATCAGTTTGCCGCCGTCTGCATGAACCTGATGAAGAACAAGGTCGCCGACTACATCATCACCGGCCAGTGGGCCAAGAAGGCCTATGCCGAGGCCCAGAAGTACGGCACCGCCAACGCCGTCGCCAGCAGTGCCGACGAGACCTTTAGCTACATCCCCGACTGCTCCGACCTGCCCATCGACGACGATGCCGACTACGTCTACATCTGCGAGAACAACACCATCTACGGCACCAAGTACAAGACCCTGCCCAACACCAAGGGCAAGGACCTGGTGGCAGACGTCTCCAGCTGCTACCTGTCGGAGCCGATGGACGTCACCAAGTACGGCGTCATCTACGGCGGCGTGCAGAAGAACATCGGCCCCGCGGGCATGACGATCAACATCATCCGCGAGGACCTCATCACCGACGACGTGCTGCCCGGAACCCCGACCGTCATGAAGTGGAAGACCCAGGCCGACAAGGGCTCGCTCTACAATACGCCCAACTGCTGGGACATCTACGTATGCGGGCTTGTCTTCAGGTGGCTCAAGCAGATGGGCGGCCTGGCGGAGATGCAGCGCCGCAACATCGAGAAGGCCCAGATCCTCTACGACTACCTCGACGCCTCCGAGCTTTTCAAGGGCACTGTGCGCCGCGAGGACCGCTCCCTCATGAACGTCCCCTTCGTGACCGGCGACAAGGAGCTCGACGCCGAGTTCGTGAAGGAGGCCACGGCTGCCGGGCTCGTGAACCTCAAGGGTCACCGCACCGTGGGCGGCATGCGCGCCAGCATCTACAACGCGATGCCCAAGGAGGGCGTCGAGGCCCTGGTCAAGTTCATGGGCGACTTCGAGAAGGAGCACAAGTAAATGAAGGACCGCAAGATCTACTGCCTCAACAATATCTCGCACGTCGGCACCGACGCCTTCCGCGAGGGCTACGAGCTGACCGACAACGTCGACGAGGCAGCGGGCATCATGGTGCGCTCGGCCAAGATGCACGACATGGAGTTCCCCGAGGGGCTCCGCGCCATCGCGCGTGCCGGTGCCGGTGTCAACAACATCCCGCTGGACCGCTGCGCAGAGGCCGGCATCGTGGTCTTCAACACCCCGGGTGCCAACGCCAATTCCGTGAAGGAGCTCGTGATCGCCGGTATGCTGCTCGCCTCGCGCGACATCATCGGCGGGGCGAAGTGGGTCGAGGACAACGCCGACAACCCCGACGTGGGCAAGGCCGCCGAGAAGGCAAAGAAGGCCTTTGCCGGCAACGAGATCGCGGGCAAGACCCTCGGCGTGGTGGGCCTCGGCGCCATCGGCTGGCGTGTCGCCAACGCCGCCGTCGCCCTCGGCATGAAGGTCATCGGCTACGACCCCTACATCTCCGTCAAGAACGCCTGGCACCTCTCCCCGCAGGTCACCTACTCCACGAGCCTCGAGGACCTCGCGGCAAAGAGCGATTTCCTGACCGTGCACGTCCCGGCGGGGGACAAGACAAACGGCATGATCTCCGCCGACGTGATCGCCCACATGAAGGAGGGCGCGGTCCTGCTCAACTTCGCCCGCAACACCCTGGTGGACGAGGAGGCCGCCGTGGCCGCACTCGAGTCGGGCAAGCTCTCGCGCTACGTGAGCGATTTCGCGACGCCCGTGACCGTCCATGCCGAGCACGCCATCGTCCTGCCGCACCTGGGCGCTTCAACGGAGGAAGCCGAGGACAACTGCGCCCTCATGGCCGCCGAGGAGCTCCAGGACTACCTGGACAACGGCAACATCACCAATTCCGTGAACTACCCGGCCATCAACCTGGGCGTGTGTGAGACGGTCTCGCGCGTGTGCGTCCTGCACCGCAACGTACCCAACATGCTGACGCAGATCACGGGATTCTTCGGCAAGGCCGGCCTCAACATCGAGAACATGGCCAACAAGAGCCGTGGCGACTACGCGATCACCCTGCTCGACATTTCCGAGAAGATGCCGAGCGACACCGCGGCGCAGCTGCTTTCCATCGACGGCGTCATCCGCGTGAGGAGGATCACGGACTAATTTTAATTCTCACTTGCACGAGCGGCGGAGGTATGTATAATAACTTCCGTTGACATTCCCCGGTGGCGCAGTGGTAGCGCAGCTGACTGTTAATCAGCGTGTCGCAGGTTCGAATCCTGCCCGGGGAGCCAGGAATTTCAGACCGGTTGCTTCGGCATCCGGTCTTTTTCATTACCGCGCTGAGTCACCCTGTTTCGGACCGTGCTTCTTCTGCACGGCGCGCCCTATATCGGAGAGCTTGTTGGGGCGAACGCAAGCCTGTCAAGGCGGACGCATACAGACATGAAAATGGGACGCCGGGTTCTGCAGTGGCGTCCCAAACAGGAGGGCTTTTTCGGTGCGAGCGTAGGCCGGCTGACGGGCCAGAACCCGTATAACCGTGATCCTACTTGCCCATCAGTTTGTCGATCTGCGCGAAGATGTTCTTGCAGTTCTGACGCCCGTAATCTTTCATCTCCATGACACCGAGGGGGATGGAGGGATCCAAGGCGCTGCGCAGGGCTTCGGCACGGTAGCCGACCTGGGGGCCGAGGAGGACGACGTCGGCTGTGACATCGTCTGCGCGCAGGCCGTTGATGCCGCGTGCGGTGATCTCCAGGGGGATCCCGTTTTGGTCGGCGTACTGCTTCATCTTGTTGACGAGCATGCTGGTGGACATACCCGCGTTGCATACCAGAAGTATTCTCATCCCTGCTACTTCCTTTCCATTCCGTTTTACGACGGCGCCTTCGCTTCGTACTGTAAAAAGCCGGCGTGGCGTACGGGGGTAGGGCGCCGAGATTTGACACAATGTTGCAAGGAGGAATCGTCAAACAAATGCTTTGGGCGGTACGTCTTGCCAACGGCCTGCTTGCGGGCGCTGCGCGACCTCGGACAGGCCGGCGAATCGCCCGTCGGTTTGCCTTACGCAGGTAATGCGGGTATTCTTCGCATAAGCGGTGCTGGTGTTGCTGGTGACACGCGTCACGGGGGGCGCCGCACAGGGTGCCGTAAGGCGTGGGATGGCGAGGCGGGATCGCGTATGGAGAGCAAACATCGCATCTTGAGCTGGGACGAGTACTTCATGGGCGTGGCGGCCATCACGGCCAAGCGCTCCAAAGACCCGCACACGCAGGTCGGAGCCGTGATTGTGGGCCGCGACCTGCGTATCCTGTCCATCGGCTACAACGGCACGCCCCGGGGCATGAACGACGACACCTTCCCCTGGTCGCGCAAGGGGGAGACGCTCAAGACCAAGTACCCCTACGTGATCCACGCGGAGCGCAACGCGGTCCTCAACTTCCGCGGACTGATGCGCGAGCTGCACGGTGCGACCGTCTATGTCACGCACTTTCCCTGCAACGAGTGCTCGAAGGAACTTGCCCAGGTCGGCATCGCCGAGGTCGTCTACGCCTACAACCCGTATCCCGACTCAAACGAGACACGCGCCGCCCAGACCATCCTCGACGCGGCCGGCATCACGACCCGCGTCGTCCCGGTGCCCGAGATTACAATCTCGAACGACTACGAAGCGTAGGCAAGACAACCGCGAAGAAAGGCATGGCAGACCGCATGCATGACCAGCTCAGGGAGAAGCGCGAGAGGCTGTGCGACCGCCTGCGCGAAATGGGAAGCGTGGCGGTCGGCTACTCGGGCGGCGTGGACTCGACGACGTTGCTTGCCATAGCGCACGAGGTGCTTGGCGACCAGGCGATTGGCATGACGGTGCGGAGCGGGTGGATGTCCTCGCAGGACGCCGAGGAGACCGAACGATTCTGTGCCGAGCGGGGCATCCGCCACGAGTACCTCAGCATCACGGCGGAAGACGTGCCGGGCTTCGCCGACAATCCCAAGGACCGCTGCTACCTCTGCAAGCGTGCGGAGTTCGGTCTGATGGTGACCCGTGCCAGGCAGCTCGGTCTCGCATGTGTGGCCGACGGCAGCAACGTCGACGACGAGGGCGATTACCGCCCAGGGCTGCGGGCGATAGGCGAGCTCGGGGTCGTGAGCCCGCTGCGCGAGGCGGGGATCACCAAGCAGGACGTGCGCGACCTCGCCCACGACATGGGAATCACCGTGTGGGACAAGCCGGCGAGCGCATGTCTGTCTTCCCGCATCGCATACGGCGAGAAGATCACCCTCGAGAAGCTCCGTCGCATCGACGAGGCGGAGGAGTACCTGAGGTCGCTCGGGCTGCGGCAGGTGCGCGTGCGCATCCATGGCCGCAAGGGCGAGGTGGCGCGCATCGAGGTGCCGACGGTGGACCTCGCGCTATTCGCCGACGAGCGGACGCGCGAGCAGGTGGCGGCGCGGATGCACGAAGTCGGCTTCACCTACGTGTCGCTCGACCTGGACGGGTTCCGCTCGGGCAGCGGCAATGCGGTTTTGAAGTAGCGCGACGGGCGAGGTAGCGCGGAGGACGAGGCAGGCGCGGCAGAAGCGCGGGCGCCTCGTCTACCAGGCCTTTGCGGCGTCGGTGCCGTGGACGGCCAGGTCGATGACCTTGTAGGCGCCGTCGTAGGTGCCGATTCTGTCCTGCAGCTCGATCTGGTCGCACATGAAGCAGAGCAGCTCGCGGTCCTCCTGGAAGGAATCGATCATGTGCAGCACCTCGGGCGTGTCGTCCATCTCGTAGGTGCCATCGCCGACCTCGGCCGCGCGGATGGCGCCCCAGGCCTCGTGGCCGCCGATGCGGTGGATCATCAGCTTGGGCACGGGGTAGAAGGAGAACTCGCTGGGCTTGGTGACGAGCACGTCAGAGCAGCGCATAAGCACGTTGGAGGAGTAGACGGCCGCGAAGATGTCCTCGTCGCAGAAGGCGTGGACGCCCTCGACCTCGCTGTCAAGCGCCGCGGAGGCAAAGGCCGCGACCTCCGAAAAGTCACCGATGTGCTCGTGGGCCATAGCCGCCATGCCGGGGACCTTCTTTTTGAGGCCGGCCCAGACGTTCTTGTGGTCGCCGACGTTGACAAAGAGCGTGGCCTCGCCGCGGCGGACGAGCGGCAGCAGGTGCTCGCAGATGGCGACGAAGAGGTCCTCCTGCGCGCCGGCGCCGCCGACGGACAGGAGGTAGCGGACGGGGCCCCCCGAGCGCAGACGGGTGCGGCGACGCTCGCAGTCGGCGTGGATGTTGGCGACGAGCTCGTGGTCGACATAGTGGCCGGTGTAGTAGAGCGCGTCCTCGGGCATGGGGGACAGCTGCTCCGGTGCCATGCCGCGCAGCTGGTGGTAGCCCAGGTAGGCGCTGGGGGTCTGGACAGTGTGGATGGAGCCCTCGGCCAGGTGCAAAGCCATCGGCCAGTTGTCGGGGATGGCGTTGACGACGTGGGTCATGCCGGCGTGGACCGCGGCCTGCGCGGGCCAGACATGCGTGCCCACGTAGGGGGTGTCGCGCGGGATATCGCGGAAGAGGGGCACGCAGAGCTCGGCGTTCTTCTGGTCGCCCGAGTTGTAGGAGAGCTTGCGGAAGCCCTCGGAGTTGAGCGGCTCCCACACCAGTGCGTTGAAGGGCGGGACGGCCTGCGAGAGGCGCGAGCCCATGGAGTAGAGCTTGTTCTGATAGGCGATGACCTTGGAGCCGGTGGTCTCGGGGAAGCTCGCGAGGTCCAGCCAATAGGGGGTGTAGCCCATGGCGTGGGCGGCCGAAGCCATGGCCATAGAGATGCGGTAGTGGCCGAAGCCCATGCGGATGTTGCCCACGATCACGGGCCTGCCCGTGGCATCGGCCTGCGTGTGCGCGGTCGTGGCGGGGGAGGGCTGCGCGGCGGCATCGGCTGCCAGGTCGAGCGGCGTGTCCCCCTTTGCCATCACCAGGTCACGGACACCGAGGGCGTCACCGATCACGGGCACGTCCGAGGCAGCCAGGTGATAGACGGCATCGGTGTCGTCACCGAACTTCTTGAGAAAGTTCTCCTTGCCTTTGAGCGCCTTTTGGTAGGTCTTGTCGTCCTGGATGTTGCCAAAGGCGACGCGCGCTCGATCCTGCAGCTCTGCCATTGCGATGCCCCTTTTCTAGAGCCTGGGTGTTCTGATTGATAGACAAACTATCACAGTGATAGACCGACTATCAAGCATCAATTTTCGTAACCTGCGAAAGGGGCAAGGGAGCGGATGAGCGGTACGGACGCAAATTCTCGGTTGACTGTGATGCGCAAACTGATAGCCTGACTATCACAGCGATAGACTGACTATCAATAAAGGAGGCGAGCATGGTCAGGGTACAGGTGCCCGAGGTGACGAGCGCGGACGATCGCGTGGTCGCAGTGGCGGCCCAGCTCTTCCTGCGCGACGGCGTCGAGCAGATCAAGATGACCGACATCGCCCGCGAGGCGGGTGTCGGCGTCGCCACGATTTACCGGCACTTCCAGACCAAGACACGCCTGGCCGCAGAGGCCGGCACGCTCCTGTGGAAGATGTACGCCGATGAGGTCACGAGGATGATCGAGACGGACGCCTTTCTCGAGATGGACGGCATCGAACGCCTAAAGGCGCTTTTCAGCGAGTTCACGCGCGTCTATATCGAGCGTCCAGAGTTCGTGGCCTTCCTCAACAGCTTCGACCGGCTGATGATCGACGAGAAGGTGGATGCCGAGGAGCTCTCTGCCTACGGCCAGATGATCGATTCCTTTTACGTGGTGTTCGAGGACGCCTACCAGATGGGCCGCATGGACGGCACCGTGGTCTGCGACCTCGACTTCCGTGTCTTTTACCACGCCATCGCCCACGCGCTGATGGGCGCCGCGCAAAAATTTGTGCGCGGCGGCGTGATTCCCTCCGACGCCGAGTCCGACGGTAGCGCGGAGATCAAATGCATCGTGGAGACGGCCGTGCGGTCCCTGAGGGTCGCGAGCTAAAGAAAAAGGAGAGGGCAATGGAAGAGAAGAAACTCGCGTCTAACGGGGTGCTCTGGCGCTTCGCGATCGGCCAGCTGGGCTGGGCGATCCTGTCGGGCATCATCAGCAACTGGCTGGTGTACTACTACATGCCGTCTGAGACGCTGATGAGCCAGGGTTGGCAGATCTTCATCACGCAGGGTGCCGTCTTCGCGGGCCTCACCGTCATCGGCCTGATCACCGGATGCGGACGTTTGCTCGACGGCTTCATCGACCCCTTCATCGCGTCGAAGTCCGACCAGTGCACCAGCGGGCTCGGCCGCCGCATACCCTTCATGCGTCGCGCCGCGATACCCTTTGGCCTGATGACCGTGCTCGTCTTTGTGGTGCCCGGCACGTCCAGCCAGCTCGCCAACAACTGGCTGCTGTGGGCCTGCCTCATGCTCTTCTACATCACGCTCTCGCTCTACTGCACGCCCTTCAACGCGCTGATCCCGGAGCTCGGGCGCACGCAGGAGACTCGCATCAACCTCTCGACCTACATCTCGACCACGTACTTCTTTGGCACCGCCTTCGCCTACCTGGTGCCCAACGTCGCCGGCATGCTGGAGGGCTCCCTCGGCGCCGTGAACGCGTTCCGCGCCACCGTGGCGATCCTCTCCGTGGTCGCGGTGATCCTCATGCTCGTGCCCGCCTTCACGATCGACGAGCACGTCTACGCCGACACCGTCCCCTCGACCACCCCGATGGGCAAGTCCGTGGCCAAGACCTTCAAGAACCACCAGTTCCTGATCTTCGAGTCCTCCGACGTGCTCTACTGGGTGTCGATCACCATGTTCCAGACGGGCCTTTCCTACTACATCACCGAGCTCATCGGCCTGCCCGACGACACGACCTTCATCCTCTTTGCCCTCATGACCCTGATCAGCCTGCTCTTCTACGCGCCGGTCAACAAGCTGGCCAAGAAGATCGGTAAAAAGAAGCTCGTGGCCTTTGCGTTTTTCTTCTTCTGCGTCGCCTTTATGGTGACCGCCGTGGCCGGCACCATCCCCCTGCCCAAGATGGCTTGGGGCGTCCTGGTCGCCGTCCTCGCCGCCATCCCGATGGCCATCCTCGGCATACTGCCGCAGGCCGTCCTCGCCGACATCGCCGAGCAGGACGCCGTCAAGACCGGCGAAAACCGACAGGGCATGTTCTACGCGGCGCGCACCTTCAGCATGACGCTGGGGCAGACGCTGGCCATGATCCTCTTCACCTCGGTGTCCATCATGGGCACAAACGGCTTTGGCTACCGCATGACCGCGGTTATCGCCACCGCGTTCTGCCTGGCAGGAGGCCTGATCTTCCTGCGCTACAACGAGAAGGACGTGCTCGCCACCATCATGGCGCACGAGGCCGAGGCCCAGGCGGAGAAGGAATAGGAAAAGAGCGCGGGACGCATGTGACAGGTGTGACAGGTCCCCGTCACCTGTCACACTCCAGGGAGGGGCTATGACAGCGGATCCGACGATAGAGATTGCATGGGAGGGCGTCGCTGACGGTACCGAGCGTAGCGTTCGCGTCGACAAAGGTATAGCCGCGCCAGAGGGCGCCGCACTTGAGCTGGGCCTCAAGGTCGTCCGCAATAGCGAGGGATCCACCTGGCGCGTCGTGGTGAGCCCCGCGCGAGACATCCGTCTGACCCGGATGCGCGCGACGCTGCGCTACGACTTCCGGGACTGGGAGCGCCTGTACCTCAACGGGTACAACTCCTGGACCGATTCCGTGGAGCGCCCGCTCGGCGACCGGATGGTGGGTCTTTCCCGCATGCCCCGCGCCGCCGTCGACCACTGGGTGCTCGACGGGAGCGGCGACTACCGTTTCACGAGGCAGGACACGCACCCGGGTCGCCAGCACGGATTTGGCTACGGCTACCTGCGGTCCGGAGGCGACGTGAGCCTCTTCGGCTCCCTCGACGAGAACTCCGGTTTCACGACCATCCGGGAGGACCTCCGTGCCGGCACGATCACGCTCGACAAGGAGGTACCCGCGCGCGACCTTGTCGCGGGCGATGAGCGCGAGGTGCTCTCCTTTGCCGTGCTGGGCGGCACGCTCGACGGCGCCGTCCGCGGCTGGTTGGGGCTCGCTGGCGTGTCCTGCCGCCCCGCGCCGCGCGTCGTGGGCTATTCCAGCTGGTACCGACACTATACCGACATCGACGAAGACAAACTCACACATGATTTCGCGGGTCTCGAGGAGGCCCTCGGCGGCGTCGGCACGGGCCGGGTCGTCAAGGTCTTCCAGGTCGACGACGGCTACACCAAGGTCGGGGACTGGCAGACGCCGGATACCGCGAAGTTCCCGCGTGAGCTGGGACCGGTTGCCGCCGCTGCCCGCGAGCACGGCTACGTGCCCGGGCTCTGGATGGCGCCCTTTGTGTGCGAGCGTGCGTCGCGCGTCTTTGCGGAACATCCCGATTGGCTCCTGCGCGATGAGGCGGGGGCGTTGGTGCCGACCGGCAGCCACTGGTCCGGACAAGTGGCGCTCGACACGCTCAATCCCGAGGTCCGCGCCTATGTCACGGCCTCGATACGCAAGGCGACGCGGGAGTGGGGCTTCGGCTTCCTCAAGCTCGACTTCCTGTACGGCGCGTGCATGCTGCCGCACGGCGGCAGGAACCGCGGCGAGCTCATGGCCGACGCGCTCGATCTGCTGCGCGAGGCGGCGGGCGACGGCGTGTGGCTGGATTTCTGCGGCGTGCCGCTGGTGTCGGCCTTTGGGCGCTGCGAGTACTGCCGTGTGGGCTGCGACGTCGGCCTCGACTGGGACGACAAGCCCTTCATGCGCCTGACCGGACGCGAGCGGGTCTCCACCAAGAACAACCTCGCCAACACCCGCGGCCGTGCGCACCTGGACGGACTCGCCTTCGGCTGCGACCCCGACGTGTTCTTCTTGCGCCGCGACGTCAAGCTCACCGACAGGCAGCGCGCCGACTTGCTGGATGCCGACACGCATCTGGGCAGTGTATTCTTCACTTCCGATGACATGGGTGCCTGGGATGCCGGCCAGATGGCCGCCTACCATGCCGCGCTTCAGGCCTTCTGCGAGAGGGGATAGACATGACGGGAAAGACCATCGACCGCACCGAGCAGGTCTCGCGCCTGAGCGCGCGCCTGGACGGGACGTACGGGGAGGCAGACGGGAGGCTCCTTCTGGCCGTTGCGCCGGGCCGTTCCGAGATCGCGGGCAACCACACCGACCACGAGGGCGGGCACGTGATCGCGGGTGCAGTGCAGAAGTATACGGTGGGCCTGTTCCGTCCCAGCGGCGGGCGTGCGTTGCGCCTGGCCAGCGCCGGCTTTGCGCCCGTTGAGGTGAGCCTCGACGACCTCGCCGCGGACCCCGCCGAGTACGGACGTACCAGCGCGCTGGTCCGGGGACTGGCGGCGCTCTTCGCGGAGCGCGGCTATACGCCCCGCGGATTCGACGCCGTGGCGGAATCCGATGTGCCCGCGGGCAGCGGACTCTCGTCCTCGGCCGCCTTTGAGCTGCTCGTCGCGGCTGCCATGAACGCCCTGTGGGCCGAGGGGGCCCTCGCGCCGATCGAGCTGGCGCAGATGGCGCAGCGGGCCGAGAACGAATGGTTCGGCAAGCCGTGCGGCCTCATGGACCAGGCGTCCTCGGCGCTCGGCGGCATCCAGCACATGGGATTCCGCGACCCCGGCCACATCGAGGTCGAGGGCATCGACTTCGACTTTGCGGACGCCGGCTACGGGCTCTGCCTGGTGGCGGTCGGCGCCGACCACGCGGCAAAGACGGACGACTACGCCGCCGTGCCCGGTGAGATGCAGGCGGTGGCCCGCGCGCTCGGCGTCGCCCGTCTGGGCGATCTGACGCGTGCGGACGTGTTGGCGCGGATACCCGCGCTGCGCAGCGAGCTCGGAGACCGGCCTGTGCTGCGAGCCCTGCACTATTTCCACGAGGACGCGCTGGTAGAGGCACGTGCCGTCGCCCTTACGGCGGGTGATATCGACCGTTTCCTCGCGCTCGAGAATGCCTCCGGCGCAAGCTCTGCCATGTTCCTGCAGAACATCGGCGGCGCGGTGACCTCTGCACAGACCGAGCAGCCCGCCATGGTGGCGCTCGCGGTCGCGACGTCGCTGCTTGGGGGCGAGGGCGCCGTGCGCATCCACGGCGGCGGCTTCGGCGGCACGATCCAGGCGTTCGTCCCGGTCGACCGCATCGAGGGCTTCACGGCGGGGATGGACGCCGTCTTTGGGGACGGGGCCTGCCAGGTCTGCCAGATCGACCACGACGGCGCGCATGCGAGCTGGCTCTAGAGACAGGCGAAAGAAGGACACACATGGCGGAAAACGCTGCAAACGAGCTGGTAACGTACGCGATCGACAAGGGGATTATCGACCCCGGCGATGCGCGGTGGGCCTACAACCGTATTTTGGAGTGCATCGGCGCATGGGATTGCGCGGACCTCGCGAAGGCAGACGGCCCGCTGGACGCAAACGGGTCTTCGGGGGAAGAAGCGCAAGCGGCGCCCGCGTTTGACCTCGACGGCTGTTTGGCGAGGCTGTCCGAGGTCGGCGTGGCCAACGGGCAGGCCGAGGACTCCGCGACCGGCTGCGACCGGCTCTGCATGCGCATCATGGGCGCGCTGATGCCGCGGCCCTCGGAGGTGGCGGACACGTTTGGGCGGCTTGTCGATACCGTCGGTTCGCAAGAGGCCACCGATTGGTTCTACCGGCTCTGCTGCGACGTCAACTACGTGCGCCGCTCGGCCATCGCACGCAACATCGCGTGGACCACGGACACCAGGTGGGGCGACCTGGAGATCACCATCAACAAGTCCAAGCCCGAGAAGGACCCCCGCGACATCGCGGCCGCGGGCGCTGCAAAGGGCGACGCCGCGTACCCCGCCTGCCAGCTCTGTCTGGAAAACGAGGGCTACTCCGGCAGGCCTGCCTCGGTCGCCGGCGGCCATCCCGCCCGCCAAAACCTCCGTCTTGTCCCCATCGAGCTGGGAGGGGAGACGTGGGGCCTGCAGTACAGCCCGTACGCATACTTTGAGGAGCACTGCATCGCCATCAGCCCGGAGCACCGCAAGATGCATGTGGACCGTGCCAACATCGACCGCCTGCTCGACTTTGTCACGATGTTTCCGCACTACTTCGTGGGTTCCAACGCGGACCTGCCGATCGTGGGCGGCTCCATCCTCTCGCACGACCACTTCCAGGGCGGCAGGCACGTCTTCCCGATGATGGAGGCCGAGGTCGCCGAGACGTTCACCGTCGCCGGCGCCCCCGACGTGAGCTGCGGCGTCGTGCGCTGGCCGCTCTCGGTGCTGAGGCTGGTTTCCCATGACCGGCGCCAGCTGCTCGACGCGGCTGTGCGCGTGCTCGACCTGTGGCGCGGCTGGGACGACCCCGCGGTCGGCATCGTGTCGCATACGGGGGAGACGCGCCACAACACCGTGACCCCCATTTGCAGCCGCACGGAAGACGGGGCCTACGGGCTGGACCTGGCCCTGCGCTGCAACGTCACGTCGGCGGAGCACCCGCTGGGCGTCTTCCACCCGCACGAGGACAAGTGGCACGTCAAAAAGGAGAACATCGGCCTCATCGAGGTCATGGGCCTGGCCATCCTGCCGCCGCGCCTGGAGGGCGAGATCGCGGCGGGCCGCCTGACGCGCGACGAGATCGGGCGGGTCTTCGGCGGCGTGCTGGAGGACGCGGGCGTCTACAAGTGGGACGCCGACGGGCGCGCCGCCCAGCGGCGCTTCGTCGAGGCGCTCGCCTAGCGTCTGTGTATGTGCCATGAGTGAGGCCGGGCGCGTCGGCTCGCAAGTCGGCCGCCTGTGCTACACTCTTCCCAGCCTTTAAGCGCGGTACGAGATACCCACAAGGTGCACCACAAACGAAGCCACACACCTTCTGACGTCTCGTGTCGCGCCATGCGGCAGGGACGTTTTTTCTTGCCGCGGTACTGCGGGACAACCCCGGAAGGAAAGGAGCGGCATGGCACAAGTACAACCCAAGGCCACGATCATGGACGAGGCGGCAATGAAGCGCGCGCTTACCCGCATCGCCCACGAGATCGTTGAGCACAACGAGGGTAAGACGGACTTTGCGCTTGTCGGTATCATCAGGCGCGGCGAGGTGCTCGCCAACCTGCTGGCGGACGAGGTCGAGAAGATTAACGGCGTCCGCCCCAAGCTCGGTACGCTGGACATCAGCTTCTACCGCGACGACATCACGCGCCGCGTGGCGCCGGTGCTGCAGGGCTCCAACATCCAGTTTGACGTGGACGGGGCCGACATCGTGCTGGTGGACGACGTGCTCTACACCGGCCGCACGATCCGCGCCGCGCTGGACGCACTGATGGACTACGGTCGCCCGCATGTCGTACAGCTGGCCGTGATGGTCGACCGCGGCCACCGCGAGCTCCCCATCCGAGCCGACTACGTGGGCAAAAACGTCCCCTCGAGCCACGAGGAAGACGTGCGTGTGTGCATCGAGCCCGACGACGACCACACCGCCGTCGAGATCTGGGACGTGGAAGCCGAGAAGGCAGCAAAGGCAGCTGGAGGTGCGGAGTAGATGCTTTCCGTTAAAAACCTGATTGACACCAACGAACTGACCGCCGACGACATCACGCAGATCCTCGACACGGCCAAGTCCTTCGACCCGATCGTCAACGCCCGCACGATCAAGAAGGTCCCGGCGCTGCGCGGCCGCACGATCGTCAACCTCTTCCTCGAGCCCTCGACGCGCACCCGCAGCTCCTTCGAGCTCGCCGAGAAGCGCCTGTCCGCCGACTCCCTCAACATGGGCGGCTCCACCAGCTCCGTCGTCAAGGGCGAGAGCCTGGCCGACACCATCCAGACCATCGACGCCATGAACGTCGACATGTTCGTCTGCCGCGCCAAGCTAGCCGGTACCCCGCAGAAGATCGCGGAGAATACTGACGCCGTTGTCATCAACGCGGGCGACGGCAAGCACCAGCACCCGACCCAGGCCATGCTCGACCTCTACACCATCCGCGAGGAGTTCGGCCATCTCGACGGCCTCAAGGTGGCCATCGTCGGCGACCTGGCGCACAGCCGCGTATGCGGCTCGCTGGCCCCGGCCCTCAAGACCATGGGTGCCGACGTCACGCTGGTCGCACCCCCGACCTTCCAGGTGGGCGACCCCTCCTGGTACGGCTGCCCGCAGACCGCCGACCTCGACTCCGTGATCCCCGACATGGACGTCGTCTACATGCTCCGCGTGCAGCTGGAGCGCATGGAGGGCGCGGCCATCCCGTCCAAGCGCGAGTACAACCGCCTCTACGGCCTCGACGAGCGCCGCGAGAAGATGATGAAGCCGGGCGCGATCGTCTGCCACCCGGGCCCGATGAACCGCGGCATGGAGATCAACACCGAGGTCGCCGACTCGGTCCGCGCACGCATTCTGCCTCAGGTCAACGCCGGCGTGCTCACGCGTATGGCCGAGATGTACCTGCTTCTGGGAGGAGAGAACTAATGGCATATCTGATCAAAGGTGCACACGTCGTCGATCCGCAGCTCGGCCTCGACGAGGTCCTCGACGTCCTCATCGAGGGCGACAAGATCGCCCAGACGGGCCATGACCTGACCGGCGACGGCGCCGAGGTCGTCGACGGCACGGGCAAGTACCTGGTACCCGGCCTGCTCGACATGCACGTTCACTTCCGCGACCCCGGTTTCGAGTACAAGGAGACCATCGAGACCGGTTCCCGCGCGGCGGCGCACGGCGGCTTCACAGACGTCGCGACGATGCCCAACACCGCCCCCGTCACCGACACGGGCGCCGAGATCCGCTACCAGATCGACCGCGGCAAGGCCGTCGGCCTCGTCCACATCCGCCCGATCGGCGCGCTGACCAAGGACGAGAAGGGCGAGGCGCTGGCCGAAATCGGCGACATGGTGCTCGAGGGCGCGGTCGCGTTCTCCGACGACGGCCACGGCGTGCAGTCCGCGGGCATGATGAAGACCTGCATGGGCTATGTCTCGCAGTTCGACCGCGTCGCGATCGCCCACTGCGAGGACGAGTCCCTCTCCAAGAACGGCGTGATCAACTCCGGCCGCGCCGCCACCCGCCTGGGCATGTTCGGCTGGCCCCCGCTGGCCGAGGAGCTCGAGATCTGGCGCGACATCCAGCTCACCCGCTCCACCAAGTGCCCCCTGCACATCGCCCACATCTCCACGGCTCGCGGCCTCGAGATGGTCAAGCAGGCCAAGGCCGAGGGTCTGCCCGTGACCTGCGAGGTCACCCCGCACCACCTCTTCCTCTGCGACGAGGACATCACCACCGCCTACAACACCAACCTCAAGATGAACCCGCCCCTGCGCAAGGCCTCCGACGCCGAGGCGCTCCGCCGGGGCATCGTCGACGGCTCGATCGACTGCCTCGTGACCGACCACGCGCCCCATGCCGCCCACGAGAAGGACTGCGAGTGGGAGATCGCCTTCTTCGGCACGATCGGCCTGGAGACCAGCCTGCCCCTCATGATCACCAAGATGGTCAAGCCCGGCCTCATGGGCTGGGACCGTCTGGTCCAGGTCATGGCCGTCAAGCCCCGTGAGATCCTGCGCCTGCCCGCCATCAAGGTCGAGGCCGGCTCCACCGCGGACCTCACGCTCATCGACCCGGACAAGACGATCGAGGTCACCGAGGACTACTTCGAGAGCAAGTCCAAGAACTCCGCCTTCCTGGGCATGACGCTCACGGGTGTCGCGTCCGACGTCTTCTGCGCCGGCAAGCGCACGCTGGCGGACGGCGTCGTCTCCGCTTAACCCGCCCGGGCCGGGGGCGGGGCGTTTGCCTTGGTGTTCGGCGCTCGCTGCGCTCACTCGTACGCAGGCGCACGACATCACACCAAGACAAACGTCCCGTCCCCGGCCCTATCTATAATGCAAGGGACGCCAGCCAGCGGAACCTGCCGTTTTGATGTGAGCCCGAATGGTCCCAAGGCCGCACGGCAGACGGGGCGCGGGCAGTCGAGCTGACGTTTTCACAACGAGAGGAGATGCTCGTGGACCACAGCGCGCAGGTGCACCAATACACGTTTACGGTCGCGACGAAGCAAGAGGTCGCGAGGGATATCTGGCGCATGGAGATAGCGGCGCCGGAGCTTGCCGCGGCGCTTCAGCCAGGCCAGTTCATCAACATCGCCGTGCCGGGCGATCCCTCGCAGATCGTACGCGTGCCGCTCTCGTTTGCCTCTGCCGATGCCGTCAACGGTACGGTCGAGCTCGTCTTTGCCGTGGTGGGCGACGGCACGCGTCGCCTGGCCGCCATGCAGGTGGGGGAGGGCTCCACGGTGCTCGGCCCCTGCGGGCACGGCTGGCGGTTCCCCGAGGCGGGCAACGTGCTCATCGTCGCGGGAGGCGTAGGCTGCGCTCCCGTCGTCGCGGCGGGCCGCGAGCTGGCAAAGAAGGGCGTGCCTTTCACAGCGGTGATCGGTGCGCAGACCGCCGACAAGCTCTGGGGTGTCGACGAACTCGAGAGCCTCGGCGCGGAGGTCATCGTCACGACCGACGACGGGTCCCGTGGCGTCCACGGGTTCACGACGCAGCCGACCGAGCAGCTCCTGGCCGAGCGCGATTTCACCCTGGTCATGACCTGTGGTCCCAACCCGATGATGCGCGGCGTGGCCCGCATCGCGCGCGAGGCGTACGTACCCTGCCAGGCATCGCTCGAGCGCATGATGACCTGCGGTTTTGGCGCCTGCCACACCTGCAATGTGGCCATGGCCGCCGGTGGCTACAAATTCTGCTGCACGGACGGGCCCGTCTTTGATGCCGAGGAGGTGGCGTGGTGAGCGTCGCGAAGGTAAACATGGCCGTCGACCTGGGCGGCATCAAGATGCAAAATCCGATCAACACCGCCTCGGGCACCTACGGGTTCGGACGCGAGTTCGAGGGTTTCTACGACGTGTCACGGCTCGGGGCGATCACCTGCAAGGGGTGCTCGGCCGAGCCCTGGGACGGCAACCCCGCGCCGCGTATGTGCGAGGTGACCTCTGGCATCATCAATACGGTCGGCCTGCAAAATCCTGGCATCCGCGCCATGGTTGAGCAGGACGGCGACTACCTCGCAGGCCTCGCGGGGCGCGGGTGCGCCGTGATCGCGCAGGTGGCGGGGCATTCGCTCGAAGAGTACGTGCGGGCGGTCGAGCTCTACGAGGAGGTCGCCCCCTGGGCCGCTGGCCTCGAGCTCAACATCTCCTGCCCCAACATCGCGGCGGGCGGTGCCGCTATGGGCGGTACACCCGAGGGGGCGGCGTCCGTGGTCAAGGCGGTCCGCGACCGTACCGCGCGGCCGCTCGTGGTCAAGATGGCGCCCGCCCGCGTGCCCGAGATTGCCCGCGCGCTCGAGGATGCCGGCGCCGACGCCCTCAGCCTCATCAACACCATCCCCGCCATGTCGATCGACGTCCGCACGCGTCGCTCGCGACTCTCGCGTCCGACAGCCGGACTCTCCGGCCCCGCCATCCACCCGATTGCCGTGCGCATGGTCTGGGAGGCGCACAATGCCTGCAAGCTGCCGCTATGCGGCATCGGCGGTGTGCGCACGGGTGCCGACGCGGCCGAGTTTATCCTCGCGGGTGCCACGGCCGTCTCGGTGGGCACGGCCAACCTGACCGACCCCACTTCCGCCGTACGCATTCTGGACGAGCTCACACAGTGGGCTTCGGACCAGGGTGTTTCCGATATCAACGAGCTGATTGGAGCCTTCGAATGCTAAACCTGCCCCTCACCGAGGAACAAGCCCGCGACGCAATCATCGTCGCGCTCGACTGCGACCGCGACGAGGCTTACCGCCTGGCCGACCTGCTTGCCGGCAAGGCCCGCTGGGTCAAGGTGGGCATGACCCTCTATTACGCCTACGGTCCCGAGATGGTCAAGGAGATGCACAGGCGCGGCTTCAAGGTCTTCCTCGACCTCAAGCTGCACGACATCCCCTTCCAGATCCGCGGCGCCGCGCATTCGGCCTCCATGGTCGGTGCGGATATCCTCTCCATCCACGGCCTCGGGGGCGCCGACATGGTCGCCCAGGCTCGCGCGGGCGTTGAGGAGGCGGCCGCGGAGCGCGGCGCAGACGGGCGCACCAAGCTCGTTGCCATCTCCGTCCTCACCAGCATGGACCAGGACGCCCTCGCCAGCATCGGTATCGACGCCCCCGTGGCCGACGAGGTCGCACGTCTCGCCAAGCTCGCCGTGGGCGCCGGTTCCGACGGTATCGTGTGCTCTCCCAAGGAAGCCGCGGACATGCGAGCCCTTCTTGGCCCCGACGCGCTGATCGTGACGCCGGGCGTGCGTCCCGCGGGGGCGGCGCTGGGGGACCAGAAGCGCGTCGCCACGCCTGCCGCGGCCATCGCCGCCGGCGCGAGCAAGCTCGTTATCGGCCGCCCGATCACGCAGGCCGACGACCCCGCGGCGGCCGTCGAGGCCATCGTCGCCGAGCTCACCCAGGCATAGCCGGGTGCGTATCCCTACAGTCAGCCATACCTATATCTACATCAGGAGGGTGTATATGAACAAGGTCTCCGTCACCACCACCGAGCAGGACGTCGCGAAGGCGCTGCTCTCCATCAAGGCCGTCTTCCTGTCCCCGGACAATCCCTTCACCTGGGCCTCCGGCATCAAGAGCCCCATCTACTGCGACAACCGCCTGACCCTCAGCTATCCCGAGGTCCGCACCCTGATCGACGAGGCCATCGCCGCCAAGGTAGCCGAGCTCTATCCTCAGGCGGAGATGCTGATGGGCACCTCGACCGCCGGTATCGCGCACGCCGCGATCGCCGCCGACCGCCTCGGCCTGCCGATGGGCTACGTCCGCGGTTCCGCCAAGGACCACGGCCGCAAAAACCAGATAGAGGGCCATCTCGAGCAGGGGGAGAAGGTCGTCGTGATCGAGGACCTCATCTCTACGGGCGGCTCGGTGCTCGACTGCGTGAACCCCCTACGCGAGGCCGGGGCCGACGTGCTCGGCGTCGTCTCCATCTTTACCTATGGCATGCAGAAGGGCCTCGACCGTCTTGCCGCCGCGGATGTCACCAATACGAGCCTTTCCAACCTCGATGCGCTGGTCAAGGTGGCCGTCGAGGAGGGATACATCAGGGAGACTGACGAGGAGCGCCTGCTCGCCTTCCGCGACAACCCCTCCGACGAGTCTTGGATGGCTGCGAAATAGCCGTCGTCTTGTGCGCGGTGCCGTCGGGATGCCCGGGACGGACATTGCCATCGTCTATGCAGGGCGAGAATTACGGAAACGATGTGCATTTGTGGTGGCATGCCGTCGTAAATCTCACAAATTGCCTGCTTAGACTTGTAAAAGGTGCAAAGAATTGGCAAACTAGTACGTCGTGCACCAAATACGCACCTTATGCCGTGCGTCGATAGCAAGCACAAGAAGATATTATTATTGATTGTTTGGAGGACTACATGGCACTTCCCAACCTGAGCGACGAGCAGCGTGCCGCGGCACTCGAGAAGGCAAAGATTGCCCGCGTCGCCCGCAAGGAGCTTCGCGAGAAGATCAAGAACGGCGAGGTTTCTATCGAGGAGGTCCTCAACTCCGACGATCCCATCGCTGCCCGCATGAAGGTCTCCGCCCTCATCGAGTCGCTCCCCGGCTACGGCAAGGCCAAGGCCAC
This sequence comes from uncultured Actinomycetes bacterium, assembly GCA_900314685.1. GTDB lineage: Bacteria > Actinomycetota > Coriobacteriia > Coriobacteriales > Atopobiaceae > Olegusella. The sequence continues at coordinate 28,556 of OMWE01000017.1, forward strand.
CAAGATCATGGACGAGCTGGGCATTTCCCCCAACCGCCGCGTCAAGGGCCTCGGCGAGCGCCAGCGCGAGAACCTCCTCGCCGTCCTCTCGAAGTAGTGAGCACCACGCCTCGCCTCTTCGTCATCTCGGGACCCGCCGGTGTCGGTAAGGGCACGCTCGTGAGCCGCATCCGCGAGCTGCGCCCGGACCTGGACGAGACAGTCTCCGCGACTACGAGGCCCCCCAGACCCGGTGAGGTCGAGGGGGTCTCGTATCACTATCTCTCGGACGCGGAGTTTGCCCGACGCGTGGCCGCCGGCGAGTTCCTCGAGCACGCGGACGTGCACGGGCACAGCTACGGCACCCTGCGCAGCGAGGTCGAGTCCCGCATCGCTCGCGGACGTTCGGTGATCCTCGAGATCGACTATCAGGGCGCTTTCCAGGTCAGACAGGCGTTTCCGGCCGCCGTGCTCGTCTTCATCGAGCCGCCCTCGTTCGAGGAGCTCGAGCGCAGGCTGCGTGGGCGCGGCACCGAGGACGAGGAGCATATCGAGCTGCGGCTCAAAAACGCGCGGCATGAGATAGAGATAGGCGAGCAGTACGATGTCCGCGTGGTCAACGACGAGGTGGAGCGCGCGGCACAGGAACTGCTCGAAGTTATGGCAAAGTACGAAAAGGACGGAGGTTCCCAACCATGTCTGTAGTGGAACCGCAGATCAACAAACTCCTCGACAAGACCGAGGAGAACCCCTTCCTGCTGTGCGCGGTGGCTTCCAAGCGCGCCTGCGACATCAACAACATGGTGCGTGGCCAGCACCTGCGCGTGACGCAGATCCAGGATTTCGACGACATCACGACCGTCGTCTCCGGTGAGGACCCCGTCTCGATCGCGATGAACGAGATCGTCGACGGTACGCTCTCCTTCGTCAAGGAGGACTTCGACCGCGATATCGCCGGCGCAAACGTCGAGGCCCTGCGCCATGATATCTAAGACACGCGTATGGCCAGTCGCGTTTGCCTCGTTCACTACCATGAGATAGGTCTCAAGGGCAAGAACCGCTATATCTTTGAGAACCGCCTGGTAGACAATATTTCCCATACCCTCGCCGGGATCGCGGGCGTCGAGAAGGTCCGTCGTGTGGCGGGGCACGTGCTCGTGTCCCTGATCGACGACGGGGCGTCTGAATCCGTCGCGCACATCCTGCTCCAGGTGCCGGGCGTGGCTCGCGTCTCGCAGGCATGGCGCTGCTCGCTCGACGAGGACGAGTACTGCGCGGCGGCCGTCAAGGCACTCGGCGAGGCGGGCGATTTCGAGACGTTCAAGGTCCATGCGCACCGGGCATCGACCAGCTACGAGCGTCACTCCATCGATATTAACCGCCTGGTCGGCGGGGTGCTCTGCGACCACTTCCCCGACAAAAAGGTGCAGATGCACCAGCCCGACGTCCAGGTCAACGTCCTGGTCAACCAGGCGAACGTCTTTGTGTACGCTGTCTCCGCCCGCGGCTGCGGCGGTCTGCCCGTCGGCACCGCCGGCAAGGTCGTGACGCTGCTCTCGTCCGGCTTTGACTCCCCGGTCGCCACCTGGTCGGTCGGTCGCCGTGGCGCCATCTGCGTGCCCATCCATTTCTCGGGCAGGCCCATGACGTCCGACACGAGCGAGTATCTGACTCAGGACATCTGCAATGCCCTTGCACCAGCGGGCATCATCGGCCGCCTGTACGTGGTCCCCTTCGGTGCGCGCCAGCGCGAGATATCCCTGGTCGTGCCCGAAAAGCTCCGTATCCTCATGTACCGCCGCGTGATGTTCTCGGTGGCCGAGCGCATCGCTCGCCTCGAGGGGGCAAAGGCGCTGGTGACGGGGGAGTCCCTCGGCCAGGTGGCCTCTCAGACGCTCGAGAACATCGCCGCGGTCGACGAGGTGGCCACCATCCCCGTGCTGCGTCCCCTGATCGGATCGGACAAGCAGGAGATCATCGCACGCTCGCAGCAGATCGGTACCTACGAGATTTCCGCTGAGACGGCGCCGGACTGCTGCACGCTCTTCATGCCGCGCCGCCCCGAGACGCATGCCCGCATGCAGGAGATACATGCCGCCTGGGACTCCTTCGACCATGACGGTATGATCGAGGACCTGGTCTCGCATATCGAGTACGTCGATTTCGACCAGTGCCCCAGCTATCATTCGCCAAAGTGCCTGCGCCACCGACACAGGGAGCTCGGACCCGCCTGGAACGACGGGCAGGAGGCTGCTGCAGACTCCCCGCTGATCCCAGGCGCGCCGTCCATACCGACGGTATTTGCCGACAAGATTCCGGCGGAATAGGCGACTTCGGTACGGCGAAGGATGCACAAGGTGATGATAAGGGCCTCGAATAGGGGCCCTTCTTCATGATGGGCCCTTTTCAACCGGCCTGATCGTCAGACCCCGCATTTTGCCGCTCGTTAGCGGCAAGTCTTGCATCATGAAAAAGTCAAGATTTGTTCCCATGCCTGAGCAGGCGATGCTTCCTGATTCAATAAATGATAAAACATGCCATCCGTTGGAGTGACGTTGCAAGTCGGGAAAAATGGCCTGTCTGAGCTGCGGTTGCAAGCCAACGCTACAAGTTTGGCGCAAGCTGCATGCCAGCTTGGGACAAGTGCAACCCGAATTCACGGGCTCCCGTCGTGGCGAACCTTCCACACTTTGCAAAAGGGTAGGGCGACGGTCACGCGAGGGTCGGGGGTTGCTCATGGCGCAGAAAAATGGAAACGCCGTTGAGGGGTTCGAGCGTTTGCAGCGTAGATACGGTCTGCGCGTAAAGCGCGGAGTCATCATTGCCTGTGCATGCGTGGTTATAGTCCTTGCGGCTGCCACGGTTTGTCTGACGGGCAGGGCGCGCGGCGTAGAGATCACACGGGGGTCTGAGGCTGGTACCGCTCAAGCCGTGGCTCAGGCTGAGGCACAGGTTGAGCCTTCTGAACCCTCGTCTGACGATGGGGCGCAGGCACAAGAGAGGACGGACGCGGCGAGCGAAGCTGCCGTGATCGTGGATGTGGACGGAGCCGTCACAGCGCCGGGAGTGTATGAGGTCGATGCCGCGGACCCCCGCGTGATGGATGCCGTGGAGGCAGCCGGAGGGCTGGTCGACGATGCCGACACGTCGCGGATAAATCTTGCCTCGCCCTTGCAGGACGGCGAAAAGATCTATGTGCCGCGGGAGGGGGAGGATGCCGCCCCGTCTGCGGCGGAGCCCTCTGCCGCAGAGGCTGCGGGTGCGGGGGATGCGCAAGGGCAAGCGGGCGACGGGCTTGTCAACATCAATACAGCGAACTTGGCTGAGCTGCAAACGCTGCCGGGCGTGGGTGAGGCGACCGCCCAGGCGATCATCGAGGACCGGAAGACAAACGGCCCTTTTGAGAGCGCCGAGGACCTCATGCGCGTGTCGGGCATCGGCGAGAAGAAATTCGCCAAGCTGGAGGGGATGATCTGTGTCTGAGGCGCACAAACCCCCCAGGCCGACGATGCCGGTGACGTTGTTCGCGCTTGTGTGCGCCGTCGTTGCCGAGGACGTCTTCCTCAAGAACGCGCCGATGGGGCTCCCTGCCAGGCCTTTGGCGGCCCATATAACATTCGCCCTCGCCGTGGTTTTTGTAGCGCTGACGCTCAAGTGTGACAGGGCCCCCTCCGTTCTGCCCCTGATGGCGCTCTGTGTATCGGCAGGTCTGTTTGTCTCCTATTCATTTTTCTGCAGGGGTGCCTCCTTCGCAGCTGCCGCACAGCGTAGCTCCGTAGCCACCTGGGACCTCGAGGTCCTGACAGACGCAACGGAGTCGGCGTACGGCTGGAGGTGCCGGGCGCGGGTCGACGCCGAGGGCCTCCCGGGCTGTGATGTCTGGGTGACGCTTCCCGAGCCGGTCTGTTACGGGTCCGTGCTGCGTGTTGTGGGAAACTACGCCCAGAATGCCGACGACGAGTGGGGGAGGGCGAGCCTGCGGCAGGGCGTGTGGGGCACGGTAGGAGTTGTCCGGGTGAAGTCGGTGCGCCACGCACCGGGTCTCCGTGGTCTTGCGGTGGGGCTCAGGGAACGCGCCCTCGAGAGCTTCCACACGTCCTCGAGCGACGGTCGAAGCCTGCTGACGGGCAGCGTCTGCGGCTATCGCCGCGATATGGACGCCGCGGGCCTGAGCGACCTTTTCTCCACGTGCGGCGTGTCGCACCTGGTCGCCGTGTCCGGCGGCCACATCGCCGTAATCGCCTCGCTGGTCGCCCTGGTCTCCCTCCGGCTGCAGATGAGGCCGGCTATGCGGATCTGCCTCACACTCGGTCTCTCTGGGCTCTTCGTGCTGTGCTGCGGCATGCCCGTCAGCGCCGTGAGATCCTGGCTCATGTCGTCGGTCGCGGCGTCTGCCCAGCTGGCGGGGCGCAGGTCGTACGCGCTGTCCTCGGTATGCCTGGTGTCCCTCGCCCTTGCGCTCCTGGATCCCGGGGCTACCGGCCAGCTGGGCTTTCAGCTCTCGGTCGCATCGGTGATCGGCATCTGCGCCGCGACGCCGTATGTCTCCTATCTGCTGGATGCCCTGACACCGCGCGTCGTGCTCCCCCGTTTTGCGGGGGCGGGCCTGCGTAGGCGTGTCGGCGACGGTTTGTCGGACCTCAAGGGGGAGCTGGCTGCCACGCTTGTGGCCCAGGCCGTGACGATACCGCTCACCGTCCCGGTCTTTTCCGAGGTCTCGCTCGTGGCACCGCTCGCCAACATCGTCCTCGCGTTTCCCTTCACTATGATCGTCTCCCTGGGGTCGCTCGCGGCAGTGACTTTCTATGCGCCGCACGTCCAGGGGCTGCTGATTCTCGTCTGTGAGGTGATGGGTGCGTTCGCGGTCTCGGCCCTGCGCCTGCTTGCGCGGATTCCGTACGCATCGGTCCCGCTGGAGGCCGACGCCACCGTGCTCGCAATCATCTCTCTGGGCGTCTTTGTGCTCCTGTTGCTGTGGTGGCCCGATGCGAACGCCGCGGCATGCCGCCGCTGTATCGGGGCCTGCGCGCTTGTCTTCGCCTTGCTGACGCTTCGCTGGTCGGCCGGGGCGCCCGCGCGCATCGTGGTGCTCGATGTGGGGCAAGGAGATGCGGTCCTTGTCCAGGACGGCGCCGCGGCGGTGCTGGTCGACACAGGACCGCCGGGCGAGGTGATGCCGGCGCTGGCACGCGAGCACGTCATGCACCTTGACGCGATCGTGCTCACCCATCTGCATGAGGACCATATCGGAGGCGTCCCGGATATCGCAAACAGCCTGTCCTGCGACAGGGTGGTTGTGGGTGAGGGCGTAGGGGCTGCGCTTGAGGCCGCACGCCCCGGGTCGAGCGAGGCGGGGCTCGAGGAGGCTATTGAGCGGATGACGGGCAACGCTCCCGAGGAGATTGCGTATGGGGACGTGATGCATGTCGGGGGCTTTGCGTTGCGGATGGTGTGGCCGCACGGGTCGACCGATGGGTCGGAGAACGCGGATTCCGTCGAGCTTGCCGTGACATACGGTAGCGGCGGGCGAACGCTGTCGGCCTTGCTCACGGGCGATGCGGAGCGCGAGGAGACGGGTGCGGTCATAGACGCGGGCGATGTCGGGGACGTCGATTTGCTCAAGGTGGGCCACCACGGGTCGGAAATCTCGCTTACGGCTGACGAGGCGGCGGCCCTCGACCCGGAGGTTTCAGTCGCGAGCGCCGGCAAGGACAACGACTACGGCCACCCCGACCCCGTCTGCGTCGGCATCCTCGAGGAAAACGGGTCCCGCTTCTACTGCACGATTCAGAAAGGGAGCGTGACGATTGAGCCAGGCGTCTCGGGGCCCGTTGTCTCGTGCGAGAGGTAAACCGGGCCTGCAGTACCGAACGGTGCGGCAGAGGCTCCGTCGTCTCGCTTGGGAGGCGAGATGCCGCCATGGTGGTGATATACCGTTACACTAGAGGTGCGGATAGTAGGGCTTGATGTGAGGAAAACTAAGGCAAAAGGGTAATAACGTGCCATCTACCAGCGGAAAGAAAAAAGGTCCACTGCTGCCGGCCTATTTGATCGTCGGGGCGAACGAGCTGATGCGCAACGAGGCCGTGGCACGCATGAAGGGTCGGCTCGAACCCGGTCTGGATGTCTTCAACCTCGACGAGAGGGCTGCTTCGGCGGATCTGTCCGCGGGGGACATTGTCGCTTCCCTGAACACCGTCCCGATGGGGGCTGGTCCGCGCATCGTGCTGATCACCGAGGCGGACCGCCTGCCAAAGCCAGTGTCCGAGGCGATCATCGAGTACCTGAAGAACCCGAACCCCGGCTGCACCCTGTGCCTCGTGTCGGAGAAGCTCGCGAAAAACACCCGCCTCTACAAGGCGCTCGCAAAGGTGGGTCCGCACTCCGTTGTCGACTGCGCCCCGAAGAAGCGGTGGGAGCTGCCGAAGACGGTGCTCAAGATGGGCAGCGTCCATGGGGTGCAGATCGACCAGGACGCCGCGGAGGAACTCATCTCTCGCGTGGGAGAGTCCACCACGATGCTCGACACGCAGGTCAAGACCCTTGCCTCGCTGTGCCGCGCGACCGGCCGGGTGACGCGGGCCGACGTCGAGGCGCATGTCGTGCGGACCGCGGAGGTCAAGCCCTGGGATTTCCTCGACGCCGTCTGCGACCGTGACGCCGCCCGCGCGCTCGGGCTCTACCAGCTGATGCAGAAACCCTCCCAGATCGCCCTCACCTCGCTTTTGACCGGGCGCATCCGCGAGCTGATATGCGCACGCTCCCTGGCCTCCCGCGGGCAGGCCAACGACCTGGCGCAAAGGCTCGGCAAGCAAAGCTGGCAGGTAAAGAATCATCTGCGCTGGTCGCGGCGTTTCAGCGACGAGGACCTGCGCCGTGCCCTCTGCGCCTGCGCGGACTGCGAACGCTCGCTCAAGACTGGCGGGGACCCCGACATCACCTTCGTCCGTCTGGTCATGGAAATCTGCGGCGCGACATAAAGAAAAAGCCCCGCAGCCGAAGCTGTGGGGCCCGTGCGTATCAGGATCAAACGACCCGAGCTACTCCATCGAGTTGACGAGGTGCTGGATGCCGGACTTGCGCTCGGCTGCCTGGTTCTTGTGGATGATGCCCTTGGATGCGGCCTTGTCGAGCTTGCGAGCGGCGGCGTTTGCGGCCTCCTGGGCAGCGGCCTTGTCGCCGGACTCAGCGGCGACGCGGACCTTCTTGACGTAGGTCTTGAGCTCGGAGCGGACAGCCTTGTTGCGCTGACGCGCCTTCTCAGCGGTGATGATGCGCTTCTTCTGAGACTTGATGTTTGCCACGTGCGGTTCCTTTCAAATACAGTCTTATGAGGCCTCTACGCTGAGACAAGCGACGCCCGAGTCTGTGGGGTGACCCGAGCGGGGAGGTCAACCTGTGCAGTATAGCACGCAAGTGCCAAGGTGGGGTATTATCTTGGTCATGAATACGATTGATACCACACATATTCGCAACTTCTCTATCGTTGCGCACATCGACCACGGCAAGTCGACCATCTCGGACCGCATCCTCGAGCTGACGCACACCGTCGAGCAGAGGGACCTGGAGGCCCAGATGCTCGACAGCATGGACATCGAGCGCGAGCGCGGCATCACGATCAAGTCCAACGCCGTGCGCGTGATGTATGACGCCGACGACGGCGACACGTACATGTTCAACCTGATCGACACCCCGGGCCACGTGGACTTCACCTACGAGGTATCCCGGTCCCTGGCCGCCTGCGAGGGCGCGGTGCTCGTCGTCGACGCGACCCAGGGCGTGGAGGCCCAGACCGTCTCCAACGCCAACCTCGCCATGAACGCCGGCCTCGACATCGTCCCCGCGATCAACAAGATCGACCTGCCGAGCGCCCATCCCGAGGAGGTCAAGCAGGAGATCGAGGACGAGCTCGCCATCCCCGCCGACGACGCGGTGCTGGTGTCGGGCAAGACGGGCGAGGGCATCCACGACCTGCTCGAGTCCATCGTCTACCTGGTCTCGCCTCCCAAGGGAGACGCCACGGCCCCGCTCAAGGCGCTGATCCTCGATTCCTATTTCGACGAGTACCGTGGTGTGATCGCGACCGTGCGCGTCTTCGACGGCTCCATCAAGAAGGGCGACAAGCTCAAGATGATGGCGCTGGGCGACACCTTCCTGGCCGACGGCGTCGGCTGCAAGCGTCCGCTCGAGACCCCGCTCGACTCGCTCGGCGTGGGCGAGGTGGGCTACGTCGTGACGGGCCTCAAAGACCCGGCCATGGTCAAGACGGGCGACACGATCACGGGGGAAGACCGGCCCTGTGCGGAGCCCTGTCCCGGGTATCATGAAGCCAAGCCGATGGTCTTCACGGGCCTCTTCCCGATCGACAACAAGCAGTACGAGAACCTCCGCGACGCGCTCGAGAAGCTCAAGGTCAACGACCCGTCGCTCACCTGGGACCCCGAGACGTCCGTGGCGCTGGGCTTCGGCTTCCGCGTGGGCTTCCTCGGCCTTTTGCACATGGAGGTCGTCAAGGAGCGCCTGGAGCGCGAGTTCGACCTGGACCTCATCGCGACGGCGCCCTCGGTCCGCTACCACGTGTACCTCACCGACAAGACGATGATCGAGATCACGAACCCGACCGACCTGCCCGACGTCACGCGCATCGACCGCATCGAGGAGCCCTACCTCAAGGCCAAGGTCATTGTGCCGCCAGCCTACATGGGCGCCGTGATGCAGCTCGTGGTCGAGCACCGCGGCGAGACGGGCAACATGGTCTACCTCTCCGAGAAGTCGGTGGAGGTGCAGTTCGACGTGCCGCTGGCCGAGCTCATCCTCGATTTCTTCGACCAGCTCAAGAGCCGTACCAAGGGCTACGCCTCCCTCGACTACGAGCTGGGCGAGTACCGCGAGAGCGACCTCGTGCGCCTCGACATCCTGCTCGCGGGCGAGGCGGTCGACGCACTCTCCTTCATCGTGCACAAAGACAAGGCCTACCCCATGGCGCGCGCCCTGTGCGACAAGCTCAAGGAGATGATCCCGCGCCAGCAGTTCGAGGTGCCCATCCAAGGTGCGATCGGCAACAAGATCATCAGCCGCTCAACCGTCAAGGCGGTGCGCAAGGACGTCCTGGCCAAATGCTACGGCGGCGACATCACGCGCAAGCGCAAGCTGCTGGAAAAGCAGAAGGAGGGCAAGAAGCGCATGAAGACCCTGGGCTCCGTCGAGGTGCCGCAGGAGGCGTTCCTCGCCGTGCTGCGCGTGGGCGACGACGACAACTAGGGCAGTTTCGCCAACGTATCCGACAGCGTCGCCCGTGAGCGCGAGGGGGCTAGAGCCACGCACGAGCCGTCTGGGAGAAGAAGCGATAGCAGCTGCAGAGCGGCTCGACATCGGTGTACCAGTCGGCGTGCAGCCGTGCGCGCGCCAGGAGCGCGTCTACGCCCGCCTTCGCGGCCTCGTGGCGGTCATCGCTGCGGACGATGTCGCGTATGCCCCAGAGTGCCGCGAGCATCTCGAGCGTGCGGGGGTTCCGGGTCCATCGGTCTCGCTCGTCACGGGTGCCGATATGCGAGCCGGAGAGGGCTTCTTGTAGCGGTTGCGGCGTCGCGTATTTGCTCGCCCCCGATGAGATGCCGTTGAGCACGGCGGAGCCGTGGGCGCAGGCGTTGCGGAGCTCTTTCACGTCCTTGAGCAGATAACGGGTCTCTTTGAGCCCATCGTCGTGCCACCGGTTCGCGCAGAAGGCCCAGAGCTCGAGGAAATCGCCGAAATCGAGCACCTCGGCGATGACCCAGAGCGGCATGTCGCCCACATACTTGTCGATGAGCTCGCCTTCATAGACGTCCGAGTCGCCACGCCTGTCTTCGAGCTCGGCCTCCAGGCGTGCGCGCCGTCCGCCCGACAGCGAGGAGAAATAGTCGCTCACGACCGCGTAGGGATCCTCGCGATGCCTGTCGGCGCAGTAGAGGAGCTCCAGCTTTGCCGCCTGCTCCACGTCCAGCGCGATGGGCAGGAAGGTCATCCGGAGCCGGTGGTCGATCTCGGTGAGGTCGATGAGCTCGGAGAAGTCGAGGCCGATATAGCGGGTGACGCCCCCGTCGCCCGGCGTCTTTGGGTAGAGCGACTTGTACGAGGCGGTGCGCATGTACCCGCCCACGTCGCGCAGGTAACGGGCCGCGGCCTGCCTGTCGACGCGCTCGAACGTGACGCCGCGCGACTCCAGGTAGGCGACCTGAGAGTCGGGGTCGAGCGTCGGTCCCTTTTGCCCCCGCCACCGTTGCTTTGCCATCGATGCACCCCGTTGTCCCATGTAGGATAGCCGGCAGAGAAAGACGAACGTAGAAAGACGAACGTAGAAAGAAGAAGGTAGAAAGACGAGCGAAAGGCTCCTTACCAGCGGTGGAGCTGGGGCTCCATGTGGTCGAACGTGTAGAATCCCCCAAAGCCGAGCGCGCGGAGCAGCTCCTGCGCCTGCGTGATGTAGCTGCCGAGGTGCTCCGGCTTGTGCGAGTCGCTGCCGATGGTGACGATGGTGCCGCCGAGGTCGCGGTAGAGCTCGAGGATTTCTCGCGAGGGCTGCCAGTAGGGCAGCCCGTAGCGGACCGACGACGTGTTGACCTCGATGCCTTTGCCGTCGGCGATCGCCTGCTCGAGGCAGGCGGCGACCTGGTCGCGGTAGGCGGCGAAGGGGCGCGGGTCCTTGTTGTCGCGCTGGATGGCGTTGAGGTGCGCGAGCACGCTGTAGTCCTTGAAGCCCTGCTCGCAGGCGAGGATCTCGGCGTAGTAGTTGTCCGTGACCTCCTCGGGCGTCTTGCCGACCTGGTACTCCTGGTTCCAGAACTCGAGGTCGTCGATCTGGTGGCAGCTCATGAGCACAAAGTCGAGCTCGCCCCGGCGGGCGTCGAAGAGGTGCTGGTTCTGGGCGATTCTGTGGCGCTGGACCCCGAGCTCGATGCCGCATCTCACGGTCAGCGTGCCGCCCCACCAGTCGTGGTCGGGCGAGCCCCACTTGTCGCGCGCGGCGGCGATGGCGGGAAAGAGACGCTGGTAGTCGGCGTTGGCGACCATCTCGCCGTCGATGAAGCGCGCCTGGTGGACGGGGTCGTCCATGTAGCTCTCGTCGTAGAGGGTCCCCGCCGCGTCGAGTGGGCTCACGTCGTTTTTGACGCCGTAGTCCACGTGGTCCGTGATGCAGATCTCGTCGAGTCCCAGGCGGCAGGCGTCGCGGCAGACGTCGTCTAGCGGATAGTCGGAGTCGTCGGAAAACGCGGTGTGCACATGGTAGTCGGCGCGCATGGTTGTATCCTTTCTGTCCTCGCAGAGCCGCCGGAGCGCCCCCTGACGGGTGCAACCGACGGTTGGACGCCCCATGCCCATCGGCAGGGCCGCCCGCTCGGGAATGCTCGTCTTATTTTATAGAGTTTCGCCCGTCCGCACCGCATGGCGTACACTTCGACACAGCGAACCGCAGGGAGGATGCATGACAGAGGCACGCCAGGACGCGCAAGACATACTGGAGGCATACGCCTCCGCGGCAGGGTTGGAGCTGCCCATCGCACCCTTTGCGGGAGCCGGCGCGGACGACGCGGCCCCAGAGGGGGACCTGCGGGCGCGGTGGGCCGCCAACCCCTTCATGATGGCGCCGATGGCCGGCGTGAGCGACGCGGCGTACCGCATGATGGCGCGGGCGGGCGGGGCCGCCGTCGCCTACAGCGAGATGGTCTCGGTGGCCGGCATCCATTTCGGCGGGGACAAGACCTGGGAGCTCGTGCTGCCGCACGACCCCGAGCCCGACATCGCCGTCCAGCTCTTCGGCTCCCGGCCCGAGCAGTTCCGCGAGGCGGCGGAACAGGTGTATCTGAGGCTCGGCAAGTCCCTGGCCCTCCTCGACATCAACATGGCCTGCCCCGTGCCCAAGGTCGCGAAGAAGGGCGAGGGGGCGGCGCTCATAGACGACCCCGCGCGTGCCTACAAGATCGTGGAGGCCTGCCGCGAGGGCATCGACGCGGCATCGCAGCGGCTGGGTATGCCGCCCGTCCCCGTGACCTGCAAGATCCGTCGAGGCGTGAAGACGGGCCACGAGCTCGCGCCTGTCTTCGCCGAGGCGATGGAGCAGGCAGGCGTCGCGGCGGTCGCGGTCCACGGGCGCTATGCAGACCAGTTCTACCGCGGCGAGGCCGATTGGGGCGTGGTCAGACGCACGACCCAGATCGTGAAGTCCATTCCCGTGATCGCGTCCGGCGATATCACGACCCCCGAGGCCGCCGCGCGCGTGATGGGTGAGACGGGGGCATCGGCGGTCATGATCGCCCGCGGCACCTACGGCAATCCCTGGATCTTCCGCGACGCGCGGCTGATTTTGGCGGGCCAGGTTCCTCCCGTGCACAGCCTGGGGCAACGCCTGGCGGCGCTCGCCCTCCACGTCCGGCTGCTCGAGGCGACGGGCGCGCATATGGCACGCGCGCGCAGCCTCGCGAGCTGGTACCTCAAAGGCATTCCCGACGCGGCCGCCTGGCGCAACCGTGCGATGCAGTGCGTGACGGCCGACGATTTCCTTGCGTTGATCGACGAGGTGGGGGGCCTCGAGTGACGCCGGCCGTCACATCCTCCTACGCCGACAGGCTGCGTGACCCAGGTGCCGCGGGGTTGTACCTGCATGTGCCGTTTTGTGTAAGGAAGTGCGCCTACTGCGACTTTGCATCGCGGGCCACGGAGCCGGGCGACCCGCGGATGGCGCGATACGTCGACAGCCTGATCGAGCAGATAGGCCGCTGCGCCGGCGCGGGCCTGCTCGCCCACACCCGCACCGCCTATATAGGCGGAGGAACGCCGAGCCTACTGGGCCCCGACCTCGTACGGCTTGTCCGCGCCGTGCGCAAGGCCTGCCCCGAGGTCGTGGAATTCACCAGCGAAGCAAACCCGGACTCGCTCAGCACGCCCCTGCTCGCCGAGCTGCGCGAGGCGGGTCTCACCAGGATCTCCCTGGGGATCCAGTCGACCGATGATGAGGAGCTGCATGCGCTCGGCAGGGTGCATGACGCCGAGACGGCCCTTGCGCGCCTGCGAGAGGCGGTGGCGTCTGGGCTCGACGTGTCCTGCGACCTCATGTGCGCCATACCGCTCCAGACGCATGCCAGCTGGCAGAGGAGCATCCAAGACATACTCTCCTGCGGCGTGGGGCACGTGAGCGTCTATCCCCTCCAGATCGAGGAGGGGACGCCCCTTGCCCGTGCGGTGGGGGAGGGCGATCCTGCGTGGAACTCGACAGACGTACAGGCCAACCGCATGGAGTCGGCATATCGGGCCCTGAGCGCGGCCGGTTACGAGCACTACGAGGTGGCCAGCTACGCCCAACCCGGCAAGCGCTGCGCGCACAATATCGTGTACTGGTCGGGGCAGACGTATCTCGGGCTCGGCACGAGTGCCGCAGGCATGTTGACCCGGGAGGCATACGGGCGCCTGCGTTTGTCTTACCCAGAGTTGCCGCAGGTGTCTGAGCAGGCGTTTCGCATTCGGTTGAAAGTCTCAAGCAATAATAAGCCTCAAGTAGAGCTTGAGTATCTCAACAAGGCTCAAGCTGCGGCTGAAGACCTCATGCTTGCCATGCGTATGGCGGACGGCATCGCTGCTGACCAGCTCGTATACGCAGGGGAGGTTTTGGGCAAAGACAAACTTGAGTCGTGCATAGATAGGCTCATGGTGCGTGGACTTGTCCAAGGCGCCGACGGTCGCGTGGGAGAGTCTGGTGCCGGCAGAGGCGGGATACGGCCGACGCACCAGGGGTGGTTGCTCGGCAACGAGCTCTACGAGGCGTTGTGGGACTTGGCTCCGGACCAAGAGACGCGCATGGTGGAGGTAGACGCTATGGAGGCGAGGGTATGACATACGATGACGGCAGCAGGCCCGTGCCTCCCACGGGGGTCGGCGCGCAGGGAACGATGCCGCAGCAGAGCGGTTACCAGCAGGCTCCCTCTCAGCGGCTCCCGTACCCGCAGGCTCCTTGCCAACAGCTGTCGTACCAGCAAACCTACGCTCAGCAGCCCGGCTACCCCTACGGCAACGGTATGCCTCAGGCAACGCCGAGCCCGATGTATCCCTACGCGCCAGATCAGTACCGGCCCGTGTCGCAGGCACCTGCCATACCCGCGGGAAGGCCACCGGTCCACGGTGGGATACGCTGGATCTTTCTGTCGTTCCTCCCGATGGGCGTGTATATCGCCTTGCAGATACTCTGCGTCATCGTCGGGGACATCGTCCATATGATGATGGGGTCTCGTGCGGCGAGCATCCCCGATGCCGAGTTCACGAGTTGGTGCATCACCGCTTCCCAGCTCCTCGCCATCCTTGTCGGCGTCCCCTGGTACCGCAGGCTGCGCAGGGATGCGGCAGGCCGTTGCGTGCTTTTCGAGCACAGGAATAGGCAGGACAAACAAGAGCATTCCAGGCAGACGTCCCCCTATCAGATGACGCCGGTGCAGACGGCTGCAGCGCCGCGCAAGGAGCAGCGGTTTGTCATCCTTGACCAGCTGATCCCCCGCCCCCAGCGCCCCTCCGGTGCGGGCGGCATCCTGCTCAACATCATCCTGATACTGGTCATCGGCGTACTTGCCCAGATCGCCACTGACGCTCTGCTCACGCTCGTGGAACCCCTCATCCCCGACACGATGGCGCAGTACAACGAGATGATGCAGCAGCTCTCGGACACCTCCCTGATCTCGGTGCTCTCACTTGCGATACTGGCGCCGATCGCCGAGGAGATCTTCTTCCGCGGCGTCACGATGGAGATGGCCCGACGCATCACGCCCCGGGCCTGGGTCGCCATCGTGCTGCAGGCCGCCATCTTTGGCCTGGCCCACGGCAACCCGATACAGTCCGCCTATACCTTCCTGCTCGGCCTGGTCCTGGGGGTGATCGCGCTCTACGTGGGTGGACTGCCCGCCACGATGCTGCTGCACTTCTCAGTGAACTCGTCCTCCTACGCGGCGAGCCAGCTGCTGGGCTGGGCAGCGGACTGGGGGGCCGCCGGCTACGGGCTCGCGTTGGTCGCGTCGCTGGCGCTCGGTGCGATCTGCTTGTATGTCTTGATCAGAAACAGCAGGGCCCGGGATGGAGGGCGGCGGATGCCTGGTGCGGGGACACCGGTGCCTGGTGCGGGGACGCCGGGGCCGGCCGCGGGGCAGCCGGCTCAGGGCGCCGGTTGGTCGGCACCTGAGAAGATGTGATGTGAAGCGGCATTGATGCCGGCAGCTTGCCGCGTGGGGCGCGTATACTTTTGTGGCTTGTTTCGATAGCGGCCGGCACGCCACCCGATGGGCCAAGCCCATGGCGCGGGGCTGCGAACGTCACGACGGGAGTCGCGCGCTTTGATAGCACTTGCAGACAAAATAACAAAATCCTTCGGCGGCCGCGTGCTCTACACGGACGCGACGCTGCAGCTCAACGCAGGGGAGCGCTGGGCCCTGGTCGGTCCCAACGGCGCCGGCAAGACCACATTGCTCAAGATCGTCATGGGGCAGGAGAGCCCCGATGCGGGCACGGTCTCCTTCGCGCGCGACACGCGCGTGGGCTACCTGGAGCAGGAGACCAAGCTCGACAGCTCCAAGACGGCCCTGCAGGAGGTCGTGGACTCCGCGACCGAGATCCGCGCGCTGGAGCGGCAGAACAAGGACCTGGAGCATGCCATCTCCACCACGGAGCCGGGCCCCGAGCTCGACGCCCTGCTCGAGAAGTACGCCGCCTCACAGGACCGCTTCGAGCGCCTGGGCGGCTACGAGCTCGAGAGCCGCGCCCGCGCGATCCTGGGCGGCCTGGGTTTCCCGGTGGAGGACTTCGACAAGCCGGCCGAGGACTTCTCGGGCGGCTGGCAGATGCGCATCGCCCTCTCGAAGCTGCTGCTCAAGCACCCCGACCTCTTGCTGCTGGACGAGCCGACCAACCACCTGGACCTCGAGAGCGTCCAGTGGTTCGAGAAGTTCATCGCCGGCTACGACGGGGCCGTGCTGCTGGTGAGCCACGACCGCACCTTCATGGACGCCTGCGTGAGCCACGTGGCCGCCGTCGAGAACCGTCGCATCACGACCTACACGGGCAACTACTCGAGCTATCTCAAGCAGCGCGAGGACAACCTGGAGCAGATGCGGGCCAAGCGCGCCGCGCAGGAGCGCGAGATTGCCCACATGCAGGTCTTTGTGGACAAGTTCCGCTACAAGCCCACCAAGGCGGCGCAAGCCCAGGAGCGCATGAAGAAGATCGAGCAGATCAAAAGCGAGCTCGTGATCCTGCCGGAGGGGACCAAGAAGGTGCACTTCTCATTCCCCGAGCCGCCGCGCACGGGCGACATGGTCGTGAGCCTGGAGGACGTCTCCAAGTCCTTCGGGGACAATCACGTCTACTCCGACGTCAACCTCAAACTCTACCGCGGCGACCACGTGGCGCTCGTCGGTCCCAACGGCGCCGGCAAGTCCACGCTGATGAAGATGATGAACGGCCTCTACCGGCCCGACTCCGGCACGATCGAGCTGGGGCAGAATGTGACCGAGGCCTACTACGCCCAGCACCAGCTGGAGGAGCTCACCCCCTCGAACACAGCGCTGGCCGAGATCGACGAGGTGGCGCCGGGCTGGACCACGCCCGAGGAGCGCCGCCTGCTGGGCGCGTTCCTCTTCCACGGCGACGACGTGCTCAAGCGCGTGTCGGTCCTCTCCGGCGGCGAGAAGGCCCGCCTGGCGCTGGCCAAGATGCTGGTGGCGCCCGACCCGCTGCTGCTGCTCGACGAGCCCACCAACCACTTGGACATCGACTCGGTCGACGTGCTGGAGGAGGCGCTCAAGAAGTTCCAGGGCACCATCGTGCTGATCAGCCACGACGAGCACCTGGTGCGCGCGGTGGCCAACAAGGTCGTGGACGTCCGCGACCACAAGGTCACGCTCTACGACGGCGACTACGAGTACTACGAGTACAAGCGGGCCGAGCTGGAGGCCCGGGCCGCGGGGGAGGCGGGCTCCGGTGTGCAGGCTGCAGGCACAGGCGCTGCCGCGGCGACAGGCGCGGGCGCAAACGCCAAGGCTGGCAAGTCGCAGGCCGCCCAGGCCGGCGCGCAGCCGACGCCCAACACCGGCCGCAACGTCAAGACCAAGGAGCAGCGCCGTGCCGAGGCCGAGGCGCGCCAGGCGCAGCACAAGGCCCTGCGCTCGACCAAGAAGCGGCTGGCCGAGGTCGAGGCGGCCCTGACCCCCGCCCAGAAGCGCTACGAGGAGCTGATGAAGCTCATGGCGTCCGAGGAGCTCTACGCGGATGCCGACAAGTTCGACCGCGCCATGAAGGAGTACGAGGCGCTCTCAAAGAAGATCCCCAAGCTCGAGGAGGAGTGGCTCGAGCTCACGACCAAGATCGAGGAGGCGCAGGCGTAGCGCTTGGGCCGCCCGGGGCCTGCCGGCTGCGGGCCCGTCCGTCCCGACCGGCCGAGCTGCGAGGAGGAATGCGTGTATTCCCTGAGTGACATAGCGGGCATCGCGATATCGCTCGTGCTCGTGATGTTTTCCGCGACGTTGCACGAGGTCGCGCACGGCTACGCCGCCTACAGGCTGGGCGACCCGACCGCCAAGATGGCCGGCCGCCTGACGCTCAACCCCAAGGCGCACATCGACCCGACGGGCTCGGTCGTGCTGCCGCTCATCATGGCGATCGCGGGCGGCCCCATCTTTGCCTTTGCGAAACCGGTGCCGTACAACCCCAACAACCTGCGCAACCCCGTGCGCGACGAGGTCATCGTGGCTTTCGCGGGACCGGCGTGCAACATCGCCCAGGCGGCCGTGGGCGCGGTCGTCCTGCGCCTGCTGTGGCGCTACGCCTACCCGGCTGTGGGTGCCGACGCATCGGTCGTCTTTGCCTATATCGCCTACATCCTCGGTAGCTACATCTACATCAACCTGCAGCTCGCGTTCTTTAACCTGATCCCCCTGCCGCCGCTCGACGGGTCGTCGATCGTCTCGCCCCTGCTGCACGGCGAGGCGCGTGTCAAGTACTACGAGGTCCAGCACTACGCGATGCCGATACTTCTGATCGCGCTCTACGTGCTGCCGATGGTCCTGCATGTGGACCCGATCGGTATCTACCTCGACGCGACGGCCGGCCGCATGTTCGACCTGATGATGGGGTAGCGATCGCATGTCTTACAAAGTCCGCACACAGGCATACTCCGGCCCCTTCGACCTGCTGCTCCAGCTGGTGAGCCGCCAAAAGGTGGACATCGGCTCGATTTCGATCTCCGAGGTGGCCGACCAGTACCTAGCCGAGGTCGAGGGCATGGGAGAGCTCGACCTGGACGTCGCGAGCGACTTTGTGCTGGTGGCGGCCACGTTGCTCGACCTCAAGGCGGCGTCCCTGGTGCCCGAGGACTACGGCAAGCGCAAGCGGGTCACCGACGAAGACGAGCAAGACGAGCTGGCGGACCTCACGCCCGAGAACGTCCGCGAGGTGCTGATCGCCCGTCTCATCGAGTACAAGAAGTTCCGCAACGCCGCCTCCGCCCTCGCGTCGCGCCAGGACGCCGAGGCGCTCATGGAGCCGCGCACCGCCGGGCCGGACCCCGAGTTCCTGGACCTCATGCCCGACTACCTCGAGGGCATCACGCTGCGCTCGCTGGCGGTGATCTGCGCGGACCTGGACGGGCGCAGGCAGAAGTTCCTGCTGGAGGCCGAGCACGTCGCCCCCAAGCGCCTGCCCCTCGCCCTCACGGTGGCCGCTGTCGACCGTATGGTGCGCGCCCGCACCCACGTGAGGTTCTCCGAGCTCATCGACGGCCCGCGCACGCCCGAGAACGTGGTGGCGACCTTCCTCGCGATGCTCGAGCTCGCCGGACGCGGCAGCGTGAAGCTCGAGCAGGAGGAGCCCTTTGGCGATATCGACGTGGACCACGTGGAGGGCGCGCCCGTCTTTGTGACCGATGGCTTCGAGCTCTCCAGCGTCGAAGAGGGAGCTGCCGGCGGGGAGGGCGGCACTGCCGGTCGGGGCGTTGATGACGGGGGAGCCGCAGCCGGCTCCGATACCGAGACATTTGTTGACGCAGACACACAACCCGTAGAGGAGTAGACCATGGCGGACCTGGAAAGGCTCGACGACAACTCGCTGAAGGGCGCCCTCGAGGCGCTGCTGCTCGTGTCGAGCGAGGCCGTTTCGGCCATCGACCTGGCGCGGGCGCTCGGGGTGTCGCCGGGAGACGCCGCCGCGGCCCTGGCCGACCTGGCAGCTGAGTACTCCGACGCCAACCGCGGTATCCAGTTGCGCGAGGTCGCGGGCGGCTGGCGCTTCTTCACGCACCCCGCCTACCACGACCAGGTGGCCGCCTACGTTCTGAGCTGGGACAAGACGCGCCTGTCGCAGGCGGCGCTCGAGACGCTTGCCGTGATCGCCTACCACCAGCCGGTGTCGCGCGAGGGCGTCCGCGGCGTCCGAGGCGTCAATTCCGACGGCGTCATCTCCTCCCTGATGGAGAAGGGCCTGGTGCGCGAGGCCGGCCGCGACAAGCAGCGCGGCGGCGCGATCCTCTACGGCACGACGCGCGCGTTCCTCGAGCGGTTCGGCCTGAGGTCGCTGCGCGAGCTGCCCGACCTGGAGGAGTTCGCCCCCGACGAGGAGTCCAGGCAGTTCATCCGCGAGCGGCTCTCCGGTCGCGCGATCGCCTCGACGCTCGAGGAGGCCGACGACGACCTCGAGGACGAGCGCGAGCTGCTGGGCGACGACTTCGACGAGGATGACACCGGCGAGGCGGACGCCAGGGACGCCGCGTATGAGGACGAGGCGGAGGACACCGACGACGATGAGTGAGATGCGCCTACAGCGCTTCCTCGCGCGGGCCGGCGTAGTGAGCCGCCGCAAGGCCGAGCCGTTGATCGTGGCCGGCCGCGTGTGCGTGAACGGGACGCCCGCGACCGAGCTCGGGACCAAGGTCGACCCGGACCGGGACACGGTGACGCTCGACGGCGAGCCCATCTCTTTGCTCGCGGAGGAAAACGCCTACGTGATGCTCTACAAGCCGCGCGGGTACGAGTCGGCCATGAGCGGCCCGGGCCGGCGCCCCTATGCGGGCGAGCTCGTCCCGACGGACCGCTATCCGGGGCTCTTCCATGTCGGCCGGCTCGACTGGGACACGACGGGACTGCTCCTCTTCACGACCGATGGCGAGGTGGGCCATGCGCTCACGCACCCGTCGCACGAGGTCGACAAGCACTACGTCGCCCTGGTCAGGGGCGTGCCGAGTCGCCGCGAGCTCGAGGTGCTGCGCCGCGGCCTGCGCATCGACAAGGACGTGGCGGCCCCGGCGGAGGGCACGGTGCTCGACGCCGATGACCCGGCCTGCCGCCCCGTGATCCCCGAAGGGCTGCCCTACGGCTGCTCCGTGGTGGGGCTGACGATACACGAGGGCAAGAAACACGAGGTCAAGCGCCTGCTCGGTGCGGTCGGTCACAAGGTGATCCGCCTGCATCGCGACAAGTTCGGCCCGCTCGTGCTGTGCGACGTCGCGCCGGGGGCATGGCGCGACCTGACGGCGGACGAGGTGCGGGCCGTGAGGGAGGCGGCACGATGAGTGACAGGCAGCGCATATTGGTGATGCGGCACCCGCAGACCGTGGCGAACATCGACCACGTGCTCTCCGGCCGCAGCGACGTGGACCTCACGGAGGAGGGCGTGCGCCAGCTGTTCCGCGCGGCGCAGGCGGTGACCGCATGGCGGCCCGACCGTATCTGGGTGAGTCCGCTCTCGCGCTGCAAGGCGATCGGCGAGGAGGCGGCCAACGCCCTCGGCATACCGTGCGAGGTGCACCCCAATCTGGCCGAGATCGAGTTCGGGCCCGTGCAGGGGATGACGGCGGAGGAGCTGCGCAGGCACGGGTACGACTTTCCGTGGAGGCTCGACGAGCGGGGGCGCTCCGTCTGCCCCGCGGGTTCCGAGTCGTTCGAGGAGCTGATCGCGCGCGCCGGACGGCTGCTCGACGAGCTGCGTCCGCTCGAGGGCCGCACCGCCTGCGTCACGCACGGCGGCTTCACGCGCGGCCTGCTCGCCGCCGTGATGGGCACGCCGCTCACGACCTTTTGGAACGTCCGCCTGCCCAACGTGAGCTCACAGGTACTGACCTGCGACGGGCAGACGTTCACGCTCGCCGGGCTCGCCCTGGCGCCGGAGGAGGTCGTGCGGCGCACGGAGCATCCCGAGCTGCTCGGAATCGACACGACCGCCGCGAGCGAGCTGGGCGCAGCTGTGCCGCTGCCCTGAGCCGTATCAGTGCGGGCCGCGGCAGCAGGGGCGCATTGCAGGTAGAATGGTATTTGGAACCGCCGGCGTGCGGAATGCCGGCGCAGCGAAAGGAAACATCATGAGGGTTGCCATCGACGGTCCGGCTGGCTCGGGCAAATCTACCGTCGCCCGTGCGATTGCCGAGCGCGCGGACGTCACCTATCTGGACACCGGCGCCATGTACCGTGCCGTGACCTGCAAATGCCTGGCCGACGGCGTGCCCGTGGACGACGCGGACCGCGTGGCGCAGATCGCCCGCGCGATCGACATCCGCTTCGGTCAGGACCACCGCGGACAGACCGTGTGCGCGGACGGCGCGGACGTGACCGCCGCCATCCGCACCGCCGCGGTCGACCGCAACGTCTCAGCCGTCTCCGCCATCCCTGCCGTGCGCGAGGCCATGGTCGAGCGCCAGCGCAAGCTCGGCGCCGAGGGCGACGTGGTCGCCGAGGGCCGCGATATCGGTACGGTCGTCTTCCCGGATGCCGAGGTCAAGGTGTTCCTGACGGCCGACCCGGCCGCGCGCGCCCACCGCCGTGCCGTGCAGCGCGGGGGCGGCGATGCGGCCGTCGACGCCCATGCGACCGCAGACGCCGAGGAGGAGAAGAAGGTCCTGGACGACCTGATCCGCCGCGACCGGCTCGATTCCACCCGCGAGGTCGCGCCGCTGCGCCCCGCCGAGGACGCCGTGCACATCGACTCCTCCGACCTGACGCTCGACCAGGTCGTCGACCGGGTCATGGGGCTCATCGAGGCGGCACGCGCAAAGGAGCGCACGCATGCCTGACGCGACGGCCGAAAAGCAAAAAGAAGCGAGCAAGCAGGCGGTACCGCACGTGAGCAAAGCTGACGGCAAGGCCGAGGGTGAGTCGGGCTCGGGCAAGATGCGCGCCTGGCGCGGCTGCACTTACGACGACTACCGCGACCACGCGATGCGCGACTACCCGCTGCCATCACGCATGGCCTTGGGCTTTGTCGTTGCCGTCGTGTGGGTCTTCACCAAGATCGTATGGCCGTGGCGGATCGATGGCGGCGAGAAGCTCTGGGGAGATCGCCGCGAGGGAGAGCCCGGGCGGATGATCGTGATGAACCACGTCTCGATGTTCGAGCCGGTGGCCATGTACGTAGCCATGTACTTCCACGGCCTGCGCTGCCGCTTCATATACAAGAGCGAGTTCGACAAGATCGGCATCCTCTCGTGGCTGCTGTCGCGTGCGGGCGCCATCCCCGTGGAGCGCGGGACCGCCGACCTCAAGGCGGTGCGCCGAGCGGAGCGGGCGCTCAAGCGGGGCGAGTACGTGCTCGTCTACCCGGAGGGTACACGTATCCGCACGGACGACCAGGAGGTCACGATCCACGGGGGCTTTGCGCTGATGGCGCAGATGGGGCGCGCAGCCGTGCAGCCCGCCGCCGTCGTGGGCGCGCGCGACATCACGCCCGCCGGTACGCACTGGAAGCGGCTCTTTTGGCGTGTCTTCCTCAAGGTCGGCGACCCCATCACGTTCGACGAGCTCGACGTCAAGGGTCGCAAGGCCAAGGTCGCCGCGATGGAGAAGCTCGCGATGGAGCGCGTGTACGCCCTGCGCGACGAGCTCCGTGCCGAGCACCCGGGCAAAAATTAACCCAAGGAGTACCTATGGCAGAGATACGCGTGGCCGACGAGGCGGGAGCCTGCTACGGCGTGCAGCGCGCGCTGGACATGGTGCGCGAGGCCGCCGCGGCGGCGCCGGGCGCCGTGAGGACGCTGGGCCCGCTCATCCACAACCCGACGGTCGTGTCGGACCTGGGGGCGCAGGGCGTCGAGGTCGTCGAGTCGCCCGAGCGTGCCGCGGGCAAGACGCTCGTCTTGCGCACCCATGGCGTGACGCCCGAGGTCGAGGATGCGGCACGCGCGGCATGCCCCCAGGTCATCGATGCCACCTGCCCCTTTGTCAAGCGCGCGCACAACGCGGCGGAGCAGCTCACCCGCGAGGGCTACCAGGTCATCGTCGTGGGCGAGGCGGGGCATCCCGAGGTCGAGGGCACAGTCGGACATGCGCTCGAGGCGATCGTGGTCGGCAGCGCCGCGGAGCTCGATGACGTGCAGATCGCGCGCCGTGTGGGCGTCGTAGTCCAGACCACCATGCGCAAGGCGATCCTGCAGGAGGTCGTCGACGCGCTGATCGGCCGGGCAGAGGAGGTCCGCCTGATCGACACGATCTGCAAGGCGACCTCGGATCGACAGCGCGCTGCCGCGGCGCTCGCCGGGGAGGCCGACGTGATGGTCGTGATCGGCGGCCGCAACTCTGCCAACACGACGAGGCTCGCCGAGATCTGCCGGGCCGCCTGCCCGCGGACGCACCATGTGGAGGGGGCGGACGAGCTCGACGCGGTGTGGTTCGACGGAGCGCGCCTCATCGGCGTCACCGCAGGCGCATCGACCCCGCAGGACCAGATTGCGGCCGTGTGCGCGCGTATCAAGGAACAGAGCAAGACAGACGCCTAGCATTGTCCGCAGCACCCGAATCCGGCTCAGGAGAGGTTCTGCACTCAGCGTGAACCGACCAGACCTGGGGTAGACTCAAGGTGTCGTTTCTTATAAAGGAGTACGTATGGCAAAACCTATCGTCGCCGTCGTCGGGCGACCCAACGTGGGCAAGTCGACG
>OMWE01000036.1 GCA_900314685.1 uncultured Actinomycetes bacterium
CGCGTCGACGAGGTCGAAGGGGTTGGAGGGTATGTCGCCCAGCTTGCGCGCCCTGATGAAGGCGGTCTTGAGGAGCACGTGGGTGTGCGAGACCGTGTTCCCGCCGTAGCCGTCCTGCACCATGTCGCGCTCGAACTCCTGGATCTGCCGCGCGGTGACCTGCCCCACGGGGGTCTTGCCGAGCTCGGTGTCCAGGAGGTGCTTCGCGTACCAGCGGTAGCCGTCGGCCGTGGAGGCGAGGATGTTGCCCGTAGACTCCTTCAGATCTATGTAGTCGAGGACGTAGCGGTAGACCGGCGTCTCGCAGGAGACGGTGCCGGAGAGCTCCTCGTCCTTCCGTACCTCCTCGTCGCGCCACTCCCGCAGGAGCTGCTCGGCGACGCCCCTGCCGCGGTTGTCCCTCCTTACCTTCCCGTTCCTGCCGACCTTGTCCTCGTAGCACGGCACCTGGGTGGAGCGGGTCATCTTGTGCTGCCTGCCATCGTCGTCCTGCCAGCTGATTGCGAGGCGCCACTTCCCGAGCCTCTGGTTCTTGTACACGTAGCCGCTGCTGAGCTTCCTCGCCATCGTTCCTCCCAAAACTTGGAACCATCCGCCCGCGGGGGAGGGGCCCTCGCAGGACACAAAGGACACACATAGGACACCGTGTCCTATTTGTGTCCTGCGGACGACTTTACATGACGGGGACTGTGGTCGCCAGTTGTTCGAGAAGGTCCGTAAATGCCCAGTTAAACAGCACAATTCGTGGAAGTGATGTCCTTTGTTGTCTATTGACATTCATCAAGGATTGCGCCCTGGGGGTCAAGGGGTCGCTGGTTCGAATCCAGTCCACCCGACCACGTAAATGAGCAGGTCAGAGGCTTACGGCTTCTGGCCTGTTTTCGTACGTATCGGCAAAGGGCTCCTATGGACACAAAGCTATTGCACGCGTTCCAGCTCACCTATCGTCGCGGGAGCATACGCCAGGCAGCTGGCGAGCTGTATATCACGCCGCAGGGGCTCAGCCGCAACCTGCAGACGCTCGAGCGCGACCTGGGCGTCACGCTCTTTGAGCGCACGAAGCAGGGCATCGTGCCCACAGCTGCCGGCATGTATCTCTACGAGCACGCCGACGAGATGGACCGCTACCTCGCGCGTTTGCGCGACGACCTGGCGGTGATCAGCGCGAAGAACCAAAGCCTGTCGCTCGCGGCCTGCTTCGGCTCCCTCTGTGCGCTCTCTTACCAAAGCTTCGCGCAGTTCCAGGAGCAGCATCCCGACCTCGACATCGCTTGGAACGAGCTGACCGACGTCCGCGCGCGCAACCAGCTGGAGGAGGGGCTTGCCGACATCGCCCTTCTTCCCATGGATTTGTCCAAACAAGACGAACGCTACACCAGCGACCTGCTCACAGACTCGGGCATCGTGGCCCTGGTGGGCGAGGGGCATCCGCTCTATGACAGGCAGGCGATCACGCTGGAGGACCTCAGGGACGAGACTATCGTGATCGTGGGCGACGATTTCTGGATGCACGGGGAGTTCCGTCGGTGCTGCGAGGCCAGGGGCTTCACGCCCGATATTCCCATCAGTGTGGGGGATATCACCGTTTGTCCCTACCTGAGCTCTCAGGGCGTGGGCATCGGTATCGTGCCCGATTTCATCGCCGACCTGACTCCCGTACCGGGCCTCCGTGTGATCCCGCTCGACGAGCCGGGCTATCGGTGGCGTGTGTATGCCAATAGGGACAACCGTCGCCTGCTCTCACCCGGAGCGCGTGCCTTCTACCAGTTCTTCTTACCGAACGCCTGATATCCTCCAATGCATGGCAGAGACACGCCTCACCCGGTGGCTGATCGCAGAGCCTGACAACTAATCGCTACCACCCGACACCGCTTTGCTCGTACCACATATCATCCCGTGTGCGAGAAACTATTGCCTGTGTGAAGCAAGTCTATTTGGAGTACGTGTCGAGAGGAAGATCGATGGACATCAAGGCGTACGTCGTGCATGAGAAGAACGGCCCCTATCAGCTCGAGACGGTCCAGCTGGACGACCCCAAGGAGGGCGAGGTCCTCGTCCGCAACGTGGCGTCGGGCATCTGCCACACCGACGAGTTCGGCCGCAGCCAGGGCGTGCCCATCGCGCTGCCGCTCGTGCTCGGCCACGAGGGCGCGGGCGTCGTCGAGAAGGTCGGCCCGGGCGTGACCGAATTCGCCCCCGGCGACCACGTAGGCTTCAGCTACGCCTTCTGCGGCCACTGCGACCCCTGCCACGAGCACGAGCCCTACTACTGCGACAACTTCAACGCCATCAACTTCGGCGGTACCGCGCCCGACGGCACGACCCGCCTGCATCAGGACGGTCAGGACGTCTCGATGTTCTTCGGCCAGTCCTCTTTTGCCACCTACTCTGTCGTCAACGCCCAGAGCGTCGTAAAGGCCGATCCCGAGATCGACCTGGCCATGGTCGCCCCTGTGGGCTGCGGCATCCAGACCGGCGCCGGCGCGGTGCTGAACGTCGCCCATGCGACCGAGAAGGACACCGTGGCGGTGTACGGCTGCGGCGCCGTGGGCTTCTCGGCCATCATGGCGGCACGCGTGGCGGGCTGCAAGAAGATCATCGCCGTCGGTCGCAACGACGCCAAGCTCGCCCTGGCGGCCGAACTCGGTGCCACCGATGTGGTCAACAGCAAGAAGACCGACCCCGTGGAGGCTGTGCGCCACATCTCCGACGGCGGTGCGACCTACGGCGTCGAGACGACGGGCGTGGGCCCCTGCATCAACCAGGCCATTCAGGCCTGCAAGTACCATGGCACGCTCCTGGCGCTCGGCGCGAGCGGTGTGATCGACAACTTCAACTTCGGCTACGAGGTCATGATGCAGATGCGCACCGTCAAGGGCAGCTGTGAGGGCGAGTCCGACATCAAGACCTTCATCCCGCAGCTCCTCGACCTCTACAAGCGCGGCGAGTTCCCCATCGACAAGATCATCACGGTGTACCCCTTCGCCGAGATCGACCGTGCACTGCAGGAGACCCACGACGGCAAGGCGATCAAGGCCGTCCTGCGCATGTAGGGATGTGCGTGCCTCTTTCCGGGGCTGTTGAGGCTTTTATCCAGCGATAGACGCATGCCTCCGACAACGAGTACGTAGCCACCTACAACAATTACGTAGGCACTGGCGACGACTACGTAGGCACTGACAAAGAATCCGCCGAAGTGTGAGCTAGATGAGCCACTAGCTCACACTTCGGCGTAGTTGTCGATCGGTCCTGCGTAGTAGTTGTTTGAAGCTACGTGTTAGTCGTGCGTGGTTACGTGATTGTCGACAACAGCTCTGTTACGACTACCAGTGGACACCATCAGAGTGCATACCGAAAAAAGGAACACCTGTGCTTATAGGATAGGCATGATAGTGTCCGCTTCGTCCGCGAAACTATTCTCTGACATCGGTAACGATTGGTTCCGCAGCCCGAGGAAGGACGAGGATGTACGACTGCAATATCGCGATAGACCTGGAGTTCACGCCCGCGCAGACGAGGGGAGCCGCCCTCAAGAAGGAGATCATCGAGATCGGAGCCGTGCGTGTGTCGCAGGAAGGCGAGGTACTCGATACCTTCCAGACGCTCGTGAAGCCTGAGTATTCTCACGACGTGTCGCGCGCCGTGCGCGGGCTTACCGGCATCTGTGCGGCCGACCTTGTGAAGGCTCCTGGTTTTGCCGACGCCATATCCGACCTGGCGGAGTGGATCGGCTCCGATAATGTTCGCATGGTCTGCTGGGACAAGGTGGATATGCGTCAGGTGCGCAATGAGGCCTCCGCCAAGGACGTCGAGCTGCCTGTTTGTCTTCGCCGTTGGATGGACCTGCAGGTGGTGTATCCGCGCGCCATGCACGTCGGGAGGGGAGGCCGATCTAAGATGGCGCTGTCGGTTGCCGCCGGCTGGTGCGGTGTCGATATGGACGAGCGCCAGGCGCATCGCGCGCTCTACGATGCACACATCACGGGCGAGATACTGGCGAGCCTGCTCTCGGGAGACTATCGCGAGCAGCGGGCGCGGCTCGATGACTCGATGGCAGCGACCTCGGGACCCACGTCGTCCATCGGCGCGAAGTACGGGGACAAGCTCCTTGAGCTCAAGCGACGGCTTGAGGCTCAAGCGGCGTAATATCGCATCCATTTCCGTGACATCGACGTACACTGTTGAACTACGAATACAGTGGGAACAAGAGGTGCCAGCATGCCGAGAAAGATCCTGATTTCCGAGACCACGCGCGAGGAGCGCATTCGTATCGTGCAGTCCGCGTTGGGCGACTGGGGTGACGAGTGCGACGGTATGTCGAGCCTCTCGGGCGGCTACGACAAGATGTACCAGCCCTATATCGACGGCGAGTTGGAGCTGCGCGAGTGCAACCGCCGCGCCGCCACGGATACCTACGTATCGATTGACCGCAACCGTCCCTCGAGCGGCTGCTGGATGGGGTACTAGGAGCGCTTACTCCACCGGAGCGAACTGGGCGTTGAAGAGGTTCGCGTAGAAGCCGCCGCGAGCGAGCAGCTCGTCGTGCGTACCCGTCTCGACGATGTGACCGTCGCGCATGACAACGATCTTGTCGGCGTTCTGGATGGTCGAGAGACGGTGGGCGACCACGAAGCTCGTGTGTCCCTCCATCAGGCGGTCGAAGGCGTGCTGCACATGCAGCTCCGTGCGGGTGTCGATGTTGGAGGTTGCCTCGTCCAGGATGAGGATGCGGGGCTCCGCCAGGAAGACACGCGCGATGCAGAGGAGCTGGCGCTGACCGGCCGAGAGCGACGCCGCGTCGCCGCCGAGCATCGTGTCGTATCCATGGGGCAGCTGCTCGATGAACTTGTCGGCATGGGCTTGGTGCGCCGCAGCCTTGATTTCATCGAGCGTCGCGTCCGGCTGTGCCATCGCGATGTTCTCGCGCACGGTGGCGTGCTCGATCCAGGTGTCCTGCAGGACCATGCCGATCTGGGAGCGTAGGCTGGCGCGCGTGAGGTCGCGCACGTCGTGGCCGTCGAAGCGCACAGACCCGCCGTTCACGTCGTAGAAGCGCATGAGCAGGTTGATGAGGGTCGTCTTGCCGCAGCCGGTGGGGCCGACTATGGCGATGCGCTGGCCGGGCTGCACCGCGAGGTCGAAGTCGCCGATGAGCGGGCGGTCGGGCGTGTACGAGAAGCTCACGTCGTCGATGTCCACGCGTCCCGTCGCATCGGACAGGACCACCGCGTCCGTCTTGTCTGGTGTGATCTCGTCCTGAGCGAGCAGGTCGAAGAGGCGCGCTGCGCACGCGACCGAGTTCTGGAGCTCCGTGACGACCTCGGAGATGTCGTTGAAGGGCTTGGTGTACTGGTTGGCGTAGCCGAGGAAAGCCGAGAGACTGCCGACGGTCATGCACCCGCCGAGCACCACAAACGCGCCGACGATGCCGACGCCCGCGTAGACGAGGTTGTTGACGAAACGGGTGCCGGGGTTGGTGAGCGCGGAGTAAAAGACGGCCTTGAACTGGGACCGGCGGAGCTCCTCGCAGACGCCGTCGAACTCACGGCATGCGGCGTCGGCATGGTCGAAGGCCTCGATGCTCGATATGCCCCCGATCATCTCGCTCGCATAGGAGGTCATGGCGCCGCGGCGCTCTGTCTGGCGGCGGAAGTGCCGGTAGCTCTTGGAGGAGATGAAGCGCGCGAGCAGGATCGAGAGCGGCGTGATGCAGACGACGACGAGCGCCACCTGCACATTGAGGCGGAACATAAAGACGAGCGTGAGCACGATCGTGAGCACGCCGGTGAAGAACTGCTGGAAAGCCATGATCAGGCCGTTGGAGAACTGGTCGACGTCCGTGACCACGCGCGAGACGATGTCGCCGTGGCTGTGCGCGTCGATGTAGGCGAGCGGCAGGCGCTGGAGCTTGGCAAAGGCGCGCGTGCGCAGGTCGTAGACCATGCCGTAGACCACGCGATTGGTGAGGCGTGTGAGCAGCCACTGGCTGGCGGCGGTCGCGGCGATGGCGAGGGCCATGTCGCGCAGGGCTAGGGCGAGCGCGGTGAAATCCACCTCGTGCGGCCCGACGGCGGCATCGACGGCGTTACCGGAAAAGACGGGCAAGAGCAGCGTGCTGACCACGACGACCACGGCGAGCAGCAGGATGAGGGCGACCTGGCCACCGTAGGGCCTCAAGAGCCCGAGGATCTGACGCATGGCGGAGGAGCGCCCGTTTGTCTTACTCATGCCGGCCTCCCTTCACCTGAGAGGCGTAGATCTCCTGGTAGACGGGGCAGGATGCGAGCAGCTCGTCGTGCGTGCCCCAACCCGCGAGTCGGCCGTGGTCGAGCACGCAGATCCTGTCGGCGGACTGGATGGACGTCACACGCTGTGAGATGAGGAAGACCGTCGTGCCCGCCAGGTCGCGGTGGAGCGCCGTGCGGAGCGCGGCGTCGGTCGCGAAGTCCAGCGCGGATGAGGAGTCGTCGAGAATGAGCACACGCGGCTTGCGGACTAGCGTGCGTGCGATCGTCAAGCGCTGCCTCTGACCGCCGGAGAAGTTGCGGCCGAGCTGTTCTACTTCGCCTGCCAGGCCGCCTTTGGAGGCGACGACGTCTGAGGCCTGCGCTATGGCGATCGCGCGCTCGAGGTCGGCGTCGGTGGCGTCGGGATTGCCCCAGCGGAGGTTGGAGGCGATGGTGCCCGAAAAGAGACGAGCGCCTTGCTCGACGATGCCCGCGGCGCGGCGGAGGCTCGCGAGCGTGAAATCGCGCACGTCGTGGGAGCCGACGCGGACCGAGCCCTCGGTCGTGTCGTAGAAGCGCATGATGAGGGCGGCGAGCGTTGACTTGCCCGAGCCCGTGCCGCCGATCACGCCGATCGTCTCGCCGGGGGCCGCGGAGAAGCTGACGTGCGAGAGGGCCGGGGCAGCACCGTCGGCATACGAGAAGGTCACGTCGTCGAAGACGACCGCCGGCTCCTCGCAGGCGGCGTCGAGCGTGCCGTCCCGCATGGAGCTCTGCGTGTCGAAGACCTGGTTGATGCGGGCGGCGCAGGCGGCCGACTTGGATTCCTGGACGATGAGGTTGGCGAGCTTGACGCCCTCCACCAGGATCTGGGCACTGTAGTTGACGAAAGCAACGAGCTGGCCCTGCGTGAGGCCGCCGACGTCGACCTTGAAGCCGCCGACGTAGAGCGCGATTGCGAGCCCGAGGTTGCAGACGGCGTAGGTGAGCGGGCTCAGCGTCCCGGCGATATCGCCCACGTGCACCTGCTCGCGGCGGAGGTCGCCGGCCGTCTCGTCCATGCGGGAGACCTCGTCTGCCTCGCGGCGGAAGGCGCGTATCACGCGGACGCCCTCGAGGTTCTCCGATGTACGCAGCAGGACGTCGTCCAGGCGGCGCTGCACGGAGCGGTACAGCCTGGTCGCGATGCGCATCACCAGGGTGACCACGGCGAGGATGACCACGATGGTCAGCGTGTAGACCAGCCCCTCGGTACCGTCGATGGCAAAGACGAGCACGAGCGCGCCGCCCACCACAAAGGGGGAGCGCAGGACGAGGCGGAAGAACATGTTGACGCCGTCCTGCAACTGCTGTGTGTCGTTGGTCACGCGCGTGACTAGGGTGGAGTTGCCGAGCGCGTCGATATCGGTGCGCGCGAGGCCCATGATGTGGCGGAAGAGGTCGCCGCGCAGCTCGGCGCCGAAGCCCGCCGCGAGCCGCGCCGCGAAGTACTGCGCCGTGAAGGCGACCAGCATCCCGAGCAGGCCCATGGCGACGAGCAGGCCGCCGCGCTGGAGGATGTAGGCTCGGTCGCCCTGCGCCACTCCCACGTCGATGACCTGCGCCATGATCAGCGGCACGATCAGGCCAAAGAGCGCCTCGAGCAGCTTGAAGAGCGGGGCGAGCACGCACTCCTTTTTGTAATGGCGCAGATAGCGCGCAAGTCTTAGCACATGTACCTCGTATTTCCCGGCGAGTCCGCGGATTCGCGCACGCTCTGGTTCACATGCCGTTAAGTGTAGCAGCGTGCCCGATCGCGCGTCCGAACAAGGGATATCAATGCATACGGCTTTTGTCCTGTGCTATATATAAACGATGCAACGGCGTCCGCAGGGGGAGACGGGCGTCGTTGCATCGTTTGGTGACCCTTGATTGCGTCGCGCGCTAACCGAGCGCGGAGAGGATGGCGGCCTCAAAGCTCTCGAAGTCGTCGAAGGCGGGGATATCCGGGTTGTCCGCCTTGATCTGGTCGGTGGAGCGGAAGAGGAAGCCCGCCTTGCTCGCGCGGATCATCTCGAGGTCGTTGAAGCTGTCGCCTGCGGCGATGGTGCTGAAGCCGACGGACTGCAGCGCGCGGACCGTCGTGAGCTTGGAGTGGTCGCAGCGCATGTGGAAATCCGTGATGCGGCCGTCGGGCGCGACCTCGAGGCTGTTGCAGAGCAGCGTGGGGTAGCCGAGCTTGCGCATGAGCGGCATCGCAAACTGCTCGAAGGTGTCGGACAGGATCACGACCTGTGTGCGTTCACGCAGGTGGTCGAGGAACTCGTGCGCGCCGGGCAGCGGGTCGACCGTGGAGATGGTGTCCTGAATCTCCTTGAGACCCAGGCCGTGCTCCGCGAGGATGCCGAGGCGCCAGGTCATCAGCTTGTCGTAGTCGGGTTCGTCGCGTGTGGTGCGGCGCAGCTCGGGGATGCCGGAAGCCTCCGCAAAGGCGATCCAGATTTCCGGTGTGAGGACGCCCTCCATGTCTAGGCACACGATGTCCATGCGTTGCTCCGTTTCTCTAGTTACGCATCCCAGATTCCGCGTTTGTGCCGCAGCAGATGCGGAATCCGTATGGGACCACGATATATCACGCCCCATACTGGCGTGTACCGGCACGGTACTTCTTAATCTTATCGTTCGAATAGTCATGATGTATGACGCCAACCGCAAGTCGGCGCGTATGGGTGACGCCGGTTGGCGGTTGTCGCCGGTTTTCCCTTGAGCTATCGAGCTCGAAGTACTTCTTTGCCTTGCTTGCTAGCTCTACTTGAGCAAGAAGAGACGCCCGGAGTAGGGAGGCATATCGAGCGTAAGACAGCCGTTCTTGATCGAGAGCGTGAGATCGGCGGGGGCAACGTCTGTGGATGCGGACGACTTGCTTGCGGGCGTGGGCGTCTTGCCGGCGTAGATGTCCCAGTCGGTGTTGAGCAGCTCGACCGCCGAGCAAGCGCCGGGTGCATCGACCTCGTAGGCGGGCCAGGGCTGGTCCGAGAGGTTGAGCACGCAGAGGAGCCGTTCGGTCAAGGGCGCTGCTGCATTGGCACCCGGGCCGGCGAGCGTCGTGCCAGCTGTGCCGCGGCGCTCGATAGCATATGTCGAGCGGTCCGTGTCATCGACCTGGCGCCACCGGAACCCGTCCTCGTCGTAGTCTCGGGCCCAGAGCGCGGGATGCTCGAGATAGACGTGGTTGAGGTCGCGGCAGTAGCGGTAGAAGCTGTCGTGCATCGGATACTCGCGCAGAAACCAGTCCTGCTCGCGGTTCTCGTCCCACTCGCGGAGCTGCCCGATCTCGGATCCCATGAAGTTCAGCTTTTTGCCGGGATGCGCCATCATGTACATATAGAGCGTGCGCCCCTGCGGGAACTTCTCCTCGTAGTCGCCATGCATCTTCTGCAGGACGGTCGCCTTGCCGTGCACGACCTCGTCGTGAGACAGCGGCATCAGGTAGCGCTCGTTGCGGAAGTACATCATCGAGAAGGACAGCTTGTGGTAGTTGCCCGGGCGGTGCGCCGGTTCCAGCTGAAAGAGCTCGAGCGTGTCGTGCATCCAGCCCATGTCCCATTTGTAATCGAAGCCCAGGCCGCCCTGGTCCACCGGTCGCGTCGTGCCGTCGAAATTGGTGGAGTCCTCGGCAATCATGACCGCGCCGGGGTTGAGGCTGCGCACGCCGGACGTGAACGTCTTCATGAAGTCGACCGCATTGCCGTTGACGCCGCGCGCCTCGTCGCCCTGCCAGTAGATGATGCGCGAGATGGCGTCGAGTCGCAGGCCGTCCAGGTGGTAGGCGCCGACCCAGAAATTGGCGGCGGACTGTAGGAAGGAGCAGGTCTCGCCGCGCGAGTGCATGAAGTTGTGGCTGCCCCACTCGGAGACGCCGACCGCTTCGTTGGGGTACTCAAAGAGGGGGGTGCCGTCGTAGTTCGCAAGGCCGTACGCGTCGGTCGCGAAATGCACGGGCACGAAATCGAGCAGTACGCCGATGCCCGCCTGGTGCAGGGCGTCCACCAGCTCCATCAACTGCGTCGGCGTGCCGTAGCGGCTCGTCACGGCAAAGAAGCCCGTGGGTTGATACCCCCAGCTACCGTCGAATGGGTACTCGGCCAGCGGCATGAACTCCACCCAGTTGAATCCGGATTCCCGCAGGTAGGAGGGGAGCGACTCTGCCAGCTCGCTGTAGGTGTACCAGTCGGAGGGGTCGTCGGAGGCCTGGTCGCCCGACTTCTTGCGCCAGCTGCCCAGGTTCATCTCGTAGATGTTCATGGGTTCGCCGTAGCTCGCCTCGGTGCCCTTTGCGCGGCGCTGGTCCATCCACTCGCCGTCATGCCAGCCGTAGCCCAGGTCGCACACGATCGAACGCCACGACGGCCTCAGCTCCATCGCAAAGCCGTACGGGTCGCAGTGCTCCTGCATCGTACCGTTGTGGTAGATGCGATAGAGATAATGCTCCCCGTAGCCGATGCCGGGCGCGAACGCCTCCCAGAAATTGCCGTCCAGGACCTTGTGCATGGGCCACTCACCCGAGTCGCCCGCCACGACGATGCCCTCCGCCGCCGGGGCGAAGGTGCGGAAATAGGTGCCACCGTCGGCGACGTGCGCGCCGAGCCAGTCCTGCGCGTAGAATTCCTTGCCGGTATAGAAGTTGTATTTGTCCATCGACAGCCCCTTTGGGACGAGGTGGGTCTTGGGGGCTCACGAGCCTTGCGATCGCGCGCCCCGGCGAGACATCGCTTACGTAATCATTACCCTTGCCAAAGACAGGATGCCATATATGCACTACACCGACGCCTTGGATTTCCGCGGATGCGCTGCGCTAGAATGTGAAAGGTTGAGCACGTCATCGGAGCCGCACCGCAGACGAAAGGGCACTCATGGAAAGCTTTGACATCACACTTCCGAGCCATGACCTTGACAGCGAGTTCGACGTAATCGTCTACGGCACACGGGGTGTGCCGGTCATCGCTTTCCCGACCTTTGACTTCTCCGCGGGCAGCTGGGAAAACGGCGGCATGGTCGATGCCATCGCGTCCCTCATCGACGACGGCAAGGTGCAGCTCTTCGCGGTGGACTCTGCCGACGCCCAGAGCTGGTACGCCCGCAATTCCGACCTCGACTACCGAGCCGAGCGCCAGAGCGGCTACCTTTCGTTTGTGGCCGACGAGCTTTTGACCTATGTTGGCAAGACAAACGGTTCCTCCGCCAAGCCGATTCTGGCCGGCTGCGGCGTCGGCGCCACCAACGCGGCTGCGGTGCTCTTCCGCGACCCGTCGCGATGGGGCGGGTTGCTGGCCCTCTCCGGCGCCTATGACGCGCGCTTCTACTCCGACGGCGTCGCAAACGACGAGTGGCTTTCCTGCTCGCCGATTGACCTGCTGGAGACCCTGTCCGATGCCCAGATCGAGACCCTCAAGGCACTGCCGATCGCCTTCGTCTGCGGCCAGGCCCCGGACGAGCAGGGCATCGAGACCCAGCGTCGTCTGGATACCCTCGCGGCAGAGCGCGGGCTCGAGGCGACCTTCGAATACTGGGGCTACGACGTGACCCATTCCTGGGGCTGGTGGCAGCAGATGGCCGAGCAGTTCCTTCCCGCCCTGCTTGAACCCGCCGGCCTCGCGCGCCGCAAGTATGACTATGTCAAGACGCGCGCGGATATCGCCGCTGGCCATCTGGAAGACGTCAAGGCAGCGGCTGAGCAGCGTCTCGAGGAAGAAAAGGCCGCGGAGGCCCATGCCGAGCAATGCAAGGCGGACGTTGTCGCAAAGACCGAGGTCGCCGACAAGGCAGGCGCGCTCGCCCGCGACGCGTGGGAGCAGCGCAACGCGGTGGCCGCACAGCTCGCCGCACTCGACAAGCAGGCAAACGACCTGCAGGTCGCCGCCGATGCCGCGGCTCATGCCCTTGCCGACGCACAATGGTTTGCCGGCGAGGCACGCGAAAAGCTGGCTGCGGCACACGCCGCCCGTATCGAGGCCGAGGGCCGTGTCGAGGAGGCCGAGGGCCGTGTCGAGGAAGCCCAGGCCGAGGCGGACAAAGCGGATGAGGTCAAGAAGAGCTACGAGTCGGAGGTCGAGGATCTCGAGGCTGCGGCGCACGAAAAGGCGCCGGCGGCGCAGAAGCCGACTGCCCGGAAAAATGTAGCGAAGCGCCCCTCCAGGCCGGCCGCAAAGAAGCCCGCTCCCACGGGCAAGAAGCCAGCGTCAAAGCACCCCGCGAAGGCACCCGCGCCGAAATCCGAGCAATAGGCATAGGCAAGGCGCTCGTACACGCAGCATTGACCGTACAACAGCATTAGCCAAGCCCCCGGACAGGTTTCTTTTCTTATACAAATGCCCAGACGAGGGCCGAATTATCGGCTTGGCAATGTAAAAACGCCACACTCCGACGGTGGGGTGGTGCTAGAATCACGCTCTGTATGGTTACAGACTGGAGCTATCTTGGATACACCCACCGATCCTCAGGCCAAACCGAAGAGGACGCACATCATCAAGCAGCGCGTCGACCCCGATGCCGCGCATGCGCAGGCACACGGCAAGACGGACGCTCCTCTCGGCACCCCTGACAACCCCTCAAACGCCATCTTCACGATTCCGAACGTCATCACGTTTTGCCGCTTTGTCCTGGTTGTCCTGTTCCTTGTTTTCTACATCAATGACCGCAACCGGGTACTTGCCCTGACGCTCTACTCCATCGCCGCCGTCACCGATTTTCTCGACGGCAGCATCGCCCGGGCGACGCAATCGGTGAGCTGGCTCGGCAAGATCATGGACCCGGTCATGGACCGCGTACTGCTCTTTACCGGCGTGCTCGGGCTCATGATCAACGGCGACCTGCCTATCTGGGTGGCCGTCTTTGTGATTGGGCGTGATGTGTACCTCGCCCTCGGCGCGCTCCGCCTCCAGAAGTACCGTCATCGTCCCATCGACGTCATATATGTCGGCAAGGTCGCGACGGCGCTGCTGATGAGCGGCTTCTGCTTCCTGCTGGTCGGCTGGCCCATGCTGCCCGGTCTCGGTCTCGTGGACACGGATTGGCTGCCCGGTCTCGGTGCCTCGGCGGCTTCCCTGGGCATCTGGCTGGTCTACGCGGGTGTCGTCTGCTCGACGATCGCCGCGGTTATCTATACGCGCGAGGGCTTCTTCCTCAAGCATGAGCGCGTTGCCGGCCGCGACGTCGAGACCGTCGAGTCCAACAAGCGCGCCCGCGCGGCGGCCCGTCCCAAGAAGGGCTCCGACGCCCGCGCGGAATCTATGGCCGCCGCCGAGTCCGCGGTTATAGCCGGTACGGCGGACGCCAAGGTGGTCACCAAGATGGCGGCGAGGTCCGCGGCAAAGGCAAAGGCGGCTGCGGCTAGCGCCGACGCGGAGGCCGATGCCTGATGGCGGAGGACCGTGCTCCCTCGTTTGCCGAGCTCGCGGACCTGCTCCGTGCGGAACACGAATTGCTGGGTGCGGCGTTCGTGCGCTCGGACCTGCGCGACTTCGAGTACGTCGCTCGATATCAGGAGCTCGAGCCCGAGGTCGATGCCTTCACCTCGGGCGCGGCGTTAGCGGATCTGACCGGACTGGCTTCGATACTCGTCTCCGGCCAGCCCGCCGAGGCTCTGGCGACCATGGCCTTTGCCGGGCGCAAGCTGGGGGTAGGGGAGGTTTCGTTCGAGGGCGTGATCTCTGGGGACGGCTCCCTGCTCGGGGCCCCTCTCCTCGCCCGTACGGGCGACCGCGAGTTTGTGGCGCTCGAGCTGTCCGACCGTGCCGAGACCGTCTATTCGTGGCTTGGCTTCCTTGCCGCAATCCAACAGGGCGATCAGGCCCCCTTTTCCGGCGTGGAGACGACCGATATGTCGACGCGTCTCGTACCGCTCCTCATGGCGGGACCCGGCGCGCCGACGGTGCTCCTCGACTATATCCATCAGGGCACGCTGCCTGACGCCGGCCAGGCCACGACCCTCATGCTGGACAGCATTCACTGCCTCGCTATAGGGCTGCCCGTGCAGACGTCCGCATGGCTGATGCTGGTGCCGCCGCAGGCAGCGCGTATCCTGTGGCGCAGTTTCCTCTCGTTTCCCATTGTGACGCCGGTCGGTCGGCAGGCGGTCGACGCCTGGCTCGAGCGTGAGCTGGCGTGGTACGCTCTCGTGAGGGGTACTGATAGGATTGAGTTGCCCGCACGCGAGCTCCGTTCGTACGGACTCGTGCGATCCGGCAGCGATTTCGTCGGTGCCCGCAGTCTCGCAAGTTAACGTACGGTGTCGCCAGGAGTGTCCAGCGGTTCCTACGCCGGATACAACCAACGTATAGGTGGGCATACCGCCAGAACCGAGGAGGAACGGACATGAAATATGCAATCAACGCCCCCGCGGCTCCCGAGTCCATCGGGCCATACTCCCAGGGGACGACCGCAGGAAGGCTCGTCTTTGCCTCCGGGCAGCTGCCCATAGCGGCGCCCCATCCCCACCACATCGTGTCGGGCGGCATACGAGAGCAGACCGAGCAGGTCATCGCCAACGTCGAGGCGCTGCTGGCAGAGGTCGATTGCAGCCTCTCCGACGTGGCCCAGACGACGGTGTACCTCGCGGACCTCCAAGACCTGCCCGCGTTCAACGAGGTGTATGCGCAGCACTTCACAATGCCGGCGCCTGCGCGCTCGGTGGTCGC
>OMWE01000038.1 GCA_900314685.1 uncultured Actinomycetes bacterium
GACTTCCTCGGCGACATGGACTTCAAGGTCACCGGCACCACCAAGGGCATCACGGCCATGCAGATGGACAACAAGGCCACCGGCCTCACGCCCGAGATCTTCCGCCAGGCCTTCAAACAGTCCCACGAGGGCCGCATGTTCATCCTCGACGCGATGCTCGACGCGGTGCCCGCCGTCCGCGAGGACACCAAGGAGTCCGCTCCCAAGATCATCACGCTGCACATCCCGACCGACAAGATCCGCGACGTCATCGGCTCCGGCGGCAAGGTCATCCGCGGCATCCAGGACGACACGGGTGCCACGATCGACATCCAGGAGGACGGCTCCGTCTTCATCGCCGGCACCGGCGCATCCGGCCAGGAGGCCGCCGACCGCATCAACGCGATCGTCAAGGTGCCCGAGCCCGGCGAGGAGTACACCGGCCGCGTCGTCACCATCAAGGACTTCGGCGCCTTCATCGAGATCCTGCCCGGCAAGGACGGCCTGCTGCACATTTCCAACGTGGCGAAGGGCCACGTGGACAAGGTCGAGGACGTGCTCAACGTGGGCGACGAGGTCAAGGTCGTCGTCGAGTCCGTGGACGAGAAGGGCAAGATCAGCCTGGACCGCCTCGACAAGCCCGAGGCGCCCGCGAGCTCCAAGGGTGCCAAGCGCGAGGATGACGGCAAGCGCCGCGAGCGTCACAGCCGCAAGTCCAACACCCAGCGTCACCCGGGTGACAACGGTGGCAACAACGGCGGAGAGAAGCGCACCCCGCGCCGTCACCACGAGGGCTAGGAACCGGGGGAGAGCAGTCTGCCCTCCCGATCAGTCACCTGCCTCGCGCGTGTCTGAGTAATGCAAAAGAGGGCGCCCCGTTACCTCGACGGGGCGCCCTTGGTCTTTGGTCTGGTACCTTCTCAACGGGCCTTTCCGGTCCCGCGGTACGTGTATGACTGACAAAAAACCGATTTACCTCTGCTAGAGCTTTGCTTCTCTGCCAGGCATCGTGAGAGGTTTACCTCGTGTGCCTGCCCAAATGTTTCGGGACTTCTGGGTTGGATCGGTTTCGCATCCTGCGCCGGTACCTTGTCGTCAGAGGGCCTTTGCCCTACGGTGTGCGTGCAGACTGTACGCGAAAGAACGGGGTAAGCGGCGGATTAGCAAACCGGGAAATCGAGAAGGGAAGCGGCCTCCTCATCCAGCCCAGAAGCCTCCATGTCTTCTAAGCCCGTCGGAACCACCTCCATTTCTGTAAAAAGCCCTCGTTGCTTTTGTTTGATATATATTTACCGCACGAAAGTAAGCGTATGCATGACATCAAGGGTATCGTCGGTGAACGGTAGTTGTGTGGGATTCGGCGGTCCCCCGCAGCAGGCGTGATGTGCCCTACAATAGATTTGGAAATTTGTGTACCGGCATATCGACCGGTTCAGTAGATACAAAGAAAGCGGGCACGGATCCCGCACGGATAGCATTTCTGCGCACATGAAAGGATTTATTCGACTCTATGGCAAAAAAGAAACCGGCACTCAAGATCATTCCTCTCGGCGGTCTCGACGGCATCGGCAAGAACATGACCGTCTTTGAGTACGGCAACGATATGGTGATCATCGACGCGGGCCTGATGTTTCCCGACGACGACCAGCCGGGCATCGACCTGGTGCTCCCGGACTATACGTACGTCTTGGAAAACGAAGACAAACTCCGCGGCATCATGATCACCCACGGTCACGAGGACCACACGGGCGCCCTCCCGTATATCCTCAAAGACCTGCGTGCCAAGGTGCCCATCTACGCGAGCAAGCTCACGCTGGGCATCATCGAGGGCAAGCTGGCGGAGCACAAGATCAACGAGCCCAGGTTCCGCCAGGTGGAAAACGGCACCCATCTCAACCTGGGCACCTTCTCCATCGACTTCTTCTCGGTCACGCACTCCATCCCCGGCGCGCTCGGCATCTACCTGCGCACGCCCGCCGGGTCCGTGCTGCACACGGGCGACTTCAAGCTCGACCAGACGCCGATCGACGGCGTGACGCCCAACTATCAGGCCATCGGCCGCTTTGCCACCATGGGCATCGACCTGCTGATGTCGGACTCCACCAATGCGAACCTGCCCGGCTTTACCCCGAGCGAGGCGACGGTCGGCGTGCCCCTGCGCCATATCATCCACCGCGCGAAGGGCCGCGTGTTTGTCGCCTGCTTCTCAAGCCACATCCACCGGCTCCAGCAGGTCTGCGACGCCGCCACCGCGGTCGGGCGCAAGGTCGTCGTGACGGGCCGCTCGATGGTCACCAACACACGCGTGGCACGTGAGCTCGGCTACCTGCATATCGACGAGAAGGACCTCATCGACGCCTACGACACGCCCGACATACCCGACGACAAGATCGTCGTGCTGTGCACGGGCAGCCAGGGCGAACCTATGAGCGCCCTGGCCCGCATGGCGTCGGGCGAGCACAAGTCCCTGCGCATCACCGCCGACGACACCGTCATCATCTCCGCCACGCCCGTTCCCGGCAACGAGAAGAGCGTCCAGGGCGTGATCAACGAGCTGTCAAAAATCGGCTGCCGCATCTTCGACAAGACCAACGCGCAGGTGCACGTCTCCGGCCACGGCCGCCAGGAGGAGCTCAAGCTGATGCTGGCCATGACGCACCCGCACAATTTCATGCCGGTGCACGGCGAGGCGGTGCACCTGCGCTCGCACGCGAACCTCGCGCTGAGCATGGGCATGCAACCGGACCACATCTTCATCGCCAACAACGGCGACACCCTCGAGATGCGCAACGGCACCGTGAGCTGGGGAGAGCCGGTGGAGTCCGGCGTCGTGTACGTCGACGGCCTCAACGTGACCGACGCGGACCCCGTCGTGCTGCGCGACCGACAGAAGCTGGGCGAGGACGGCATCGTGACCGCCGTGGTCGCCATCGGCAGGCGCAGCCGTCAGGCGACCGAGGTCGAGGTGTCCGCCCGGGGCGTGTCATACGCAAATGACGACGAGATCATCGCGGAGGCTACGGACAATGTGCGCCAGACGATCGAGCGCACCGCCAAGTCCGACGGCGTCACCACCGACCAGCTGCGCAAATCGGTGCGCAACGGGCTCTCGAATTTCCTGTGGTCCAAGACGCACACGCGCCCGATGGTCATCCCGGTAGTGATGGAGGTATAAGTGCCCTCGAATCGTAATCAAAACGCAGCAAAACGGGGCAACAAAAACGCACGTCAGCAGGGGAGGCAGAGGGCCGCGAAGGCACCTGCCGCCCCGCGTTCGGCCGCTGCGAACGACATCATCGGCGTGGTGCTCATAGCGGTGTCCGTCGCCATGGTCATCGCCGTCGTCGTGCCCACGACTGCCCCGGTGACGGCGGCGGTCGGCGCGTTCCTGAGCCTGCTTTTCGGTCGAGGGGCGCTGCTCGCGCCTCTGGCGCTCGCCCTCTTTGCGCTGACCTTCTTTGCGGACGACGAGGGGCCGCTCTCGGGGCGCATCGCCTTCGGTCTCGCGCTGATTGTGCTCGCCGTCCTCTCCCTCATATCCCTGACCTACCCGGGAGCCGAGCTGAAACCCCTGCTGCTCGTCTCGGACACCGTCGTGCTTGACCGCGGCGGCTACGTGGGCGGCGGCATCGCATGGTGCCTTCTCTCCACCGTGGGGTTCGGCGTCGGCATCGTCATCCTTGTCGGCGTGATCGTGATCGGCTGCATCGTGTGCGGCTTCTCCATCTCGGGCACCGTCGCGCAGCTCCGCGAGCGCATGGGTATCGTCAGCGCTGGCCGTCAGGCCGCGCGGGAGCAGAAGCGCCAGGAGCGGGAGATGCAGCGTGCATTGACCGCAGACGTTCCCCTACAGGCAGAGGCCGGCACGCCGGCCGACGAGCCCAAGACGAGCTTTATCGGTCAGCGCAAGACGAGCGTGCTGCGCCGGGGCTCCCTCAGCACCCCGTCGGAGGAGCAAAAGACCCGCGTGCTGCGTCCCACGCGCACCGAGGACCTGCAGGCGACGCTGCTCATGGGCAGCGAGGACGATGCCACACTGCCCCTCGAGGTGGAGGGCGCCACGACGGTCTTGCCCGCCGACGGCAAGACGAAACGTGTGAACCGTCGCAAGAAGAATAAGGTCGAGCAGCCGGACGAGGCGCCGACCGAGATCACCCCTTCCATCCCCGAGTTCCTCAAGCAGCAGGCCGCATCCCT
Source organism: uncultured Actinomycetes bacterium (assembly GCA_900314685.1). Taxonomy (GTDB): domain Bacteria; phylum Actinomycetota; class Coriobacteriia; order Coriobacteriales; family Atopobiaceae; genus Olegusella. The sequence goes on from OMWE01000038.1 coordinate 4,177, forward strand.
GCCCAAGCCCGAGGAAGGGAAGATGCCGTCCGTCAACCCGACGAGCAAGGGCGGAAACAAGGGCAAAGAAGGTAAAGGCGCGGCTGCGAAGACCTCGGGCACACAGACCGTCCCCGCAAAGGCCTCCATTGCCCCCGCGACCGGAGTCGCGGCGCGCAGCGGGGAAGGGGAGCCTGTCTACCAGCTCCCGCCTGTCGAGATGCTGGCAGCCGACCCGCACCAGGGCAAATCCGCCGCCACCGACGCCGAGCTTGAGTCCACGATGCGGCGCCTGCAGAGCACGCTGCAGGAATTCGGCCTGTCCAGCAAGGTCGTCGACTATGTCACCGGCCCGCTTGTCACGACGTTCCAGATCGAGATGGGCGAGGGCGAGCGCGTGAGCCGAATCACCAACCTCGAGGACGACATCGCCCTGACGCTCGCGGCCGAGTCCGTCCGTATTTTCGCCCCCATCCCGGGGACGTCGCGCGTCGGCATCGAGATCCCCAACAAGAAGCGCGAGAGCGTCCACCTGGGCGACGTGCTGCCCTACGCCAAGGGCGGCCCGCTGGAATTCGCGGTAGGCCGCGACTCCGAGGGCCGCGCCGTCATCGCGGACCTCGCGAAAATGCCGCACCTCCTGGTCGCGGGTGCCACGGGCTCGGGCAAATCGGTCATGATCAACTCGCTCATCATGTCGATCCTGATGCGCGACACGCCCAAACAGGTCCGTCTGATCCTGATCGACCCCAAGCGCGTCGAGTTCTCCGGCTACAACGGTCTGCCGCACCTCTATGTGCCCGTCGTCACCGAGCCGCGACAGGCGGCCTCGGCGCTCCAGTGGGCCGTCTCCGAGATGGACCGCCGACTCAAGGTCTTCGAGCGGGCGGGTGCGCGCAACATCGGCGCGTACAATGAGATGTGTGTATCGGGCAAGCTTTCGGAGATGGACAACCCTCCCGAGCCGATGCCCTTCATGGTCATCATCATCGACGAGCTCTCGGACCTCATGATGGTCGCGGGCAAGGACGTCGAGGCCTCCATCGTGCGCATAGCCCAGCTCGCGCGCGCCGCCGGCATACACCTGGTCCTCGCGACCCAGCGACCCTCGGCGAACGTGGTCACAGGCCTCATCAAGTCCAATATCGAGACTCGTATCGCCCTCTCCGTCGCGTCGAGCATCGACTCGCGCGTCATCCTCGACGAGCCGGGTGCGCAGCGCCTGCTCGGCAACGGCGACATGCTCTTCAAATACAAGGGCAACCGCACCCGCCGCGTGCTGGGATGCTACGTGTCGGATGAGGAAATCGAGAACGTCGTCGACTTCGTCCGCAGCCAGGGCGAGCCCGACTACCATGAGGAAATCCTCTCGCAGGTGGCGCCCAACACGCCCGGCGGAGGGTCCGGCGGTGCCTCCGAGGACGAAGACGACCCGCTCGTCTGGGAGGCGGCACAGATTGTCGTGGAAACTCGGCTCGGTTCCACGAGCGGGCTGCAGCGTCGCCTCAAGGTGGGGTACGCTAGAGCAGGACGCATCATGGACATGCTCGAGGCCAAGGGTGTCGTCGGTCCTCCCGACGGCTCAAAACCGCGAGAGGTGCTGCTCGACGAAGACGGACTTGAGGAACTCCGCGTGGCGGAGGAGAAATATCGGGAGGTGTGAGCATGACGAGACCTCGCTTCAGCGAGATACTGCACGACCGCAGGCTGGAAATGGGCGTTTCGACAGCCCAGGCCTCCCATGTCCTGCGCCTCAAGGAACAAGTGCTCATCGCCTTTGAAGAGGGCGACTTCGAGAACATCCCCAAGAGCGGGTATGCGCAGGGCATGCTGTCGTCCTATGCGCGCTATCTGGGTCTCAACCCCTCCGCCATTACCGACCAATTCACCCGGGACCTCGCCGAATGGGAGGGGGGACTCTCACCGCGCTATGGGGACAGCGAGCTTGAGCGCCGCTCTTCCGCCCAGGCAAACTCCGGCGCGCGTGGCCTTCTGCCCACATCCGGCGGGTACGCGGGCGACATGGCTGGATTCTCAACGGTGTCGAGCGCCCATACGAGATCCGGCTCGCTGCCCCTCGTAAACGCCCGGCAGGCGCGCGACCAGGTATCGGCGCGTGAAGCCACGGACGCCTACGGGCGGGGATACAACAACGGCAACCGTCCCTACACGACCCGTGAACCGCGAAACACCCCGAACGGACGCGTCGTCCGGGCGCAGGACCGTCGTGCGCAAGGGCGCGACCAGGTGCGCGTCAACGACTACGGCGACTCTGGTTCCGGGCGTCCGCAGGTGCGGCAGCGCGGCGGCAGCTATCGCCCCCGCGTGCCGGTGGATGGGTACGATTCCGGTGAGACCCGCGTGCGCGGTACCGTACGATCCGAACGTGACCGCGTGACCACGCGGCGGGTGTCGACGGAATACGTCGACGACCTGCGCTACGACGACCCTGCGGACCCGTACGAGGCCGCCTCGACGCGTGCCGGCCGTGTGAGCTCGCGCAACATTGCTGCGCCCGCGCGTCCGAACGTCAGGCGCCGTCAAAGTAGCCGTACGAGGTCCGATCTCAGGCGGCGCGAGCAGCCACCCTCACGCGGGGGGTTCCTCGGGTTTATCGACGGACTCTTCTCGGACAGCCGCCGCGCGACGTTTGTGATACTCGGGGTACTCGGCATTGCCATCACGGTAATCATCATCAGCTCTGTCGGTTCGTGCGTGTCCAACGCCATGTCGAACGGCCGCCCCAACAACGTGCCGGTATCACAGACGCAAAGCGAGGGGAGCTCGGCCGCCACAGCTCAAAGCTATACCCCATCAACGGTAGTGGAGGGTTCCGCCGATGCAGCCACGACGACCGACAATAACAAAAAGCCCGACAAGGTCGAGGTCACCGTATCGGTCGCGGACGGCGGCATCTCCTGGATTGAGATCACGCTCGACGGCGAGAGCAAGGTAGCCGAGACCAAGACGGGGCCCTGGTCAGAGACGTACACCGTCACGGACGCAATCAAGATCGAGGCATCCGACCCATCCGTCGTCACCGTGTCGCAAAACGGGGAGAAGAAATCGTTCGACAAGAAGGCATCGGGCGTCGGTACCATCACTATCCAGGGCGTACCTCTCACTGAGACGGACTCCGATACCTCCAAGGATGAAGACGCCGACGCGAAGAACGACACTGCCGCTCAGCATCAGGCGGGCGATGTGAACGCCAACGGGGACTCCTGGGACCCCGACTGGAACATGTGGTACAGCGATACCAACGGGGACCACTATGACGACGAGGGCAACCACTACACCAGCTATGCCGAGGCGATGGCCGCACAGCAGTCGAAGTCGTCCCAACAGGCCGACTCATCAGACACATCTGCCACAACCGACACATCCGACCAATAAGGACATCCGTCACGCATGAATACAGACTACGGAACAGACGCCAAGGCCTATTTCTACATTGTCACCCTCGGATGCGCGAAAAACGAGGTCGACAGCGACCGCATGAGGTCGTTGCTTCTTCGCGACGGCTACGCCGAAGCCGACGAGGTGGCCAAGTCCGATGTCGTTCTCATCAATACCTGCTCCTTCCTTGCGTCAGCCACGACCGAGTCGGTTGAGACGACCCTCGACCTGGCGGAGGAGGCCGCGGCGGGCACCCGTCAAAAGCCCATCGTGATGTGCGGCTGCGTACCCTCGCGCTACGGTGACGATCTGATAGCGGAGCTCCCGGAGGTCTCGGCGTTCGTCAAGGCAGACGAAGAAGACCAAATCGTGTCGGTCGTCGACGGGGTGCTCGGCATCGCTCCCGACTCCTGCGAAGACACGCGGGGCGACGTCCTCCGCACAATCGACGGGGCGAGCGCATTCGTCAAGATCTCGGAGGGCTGCGACAGGTTCTGCGCATTTTGCGCTATCCCGTATATTCGCGGCCGCTACCACTCGCGTACGGCGGACAGCATCGTGTCCGAGGTACGCGCGCTGGTCGACGGCGGGGTGCGCGAGATCGTCCTGATCGGCCAGGACACGGGCATCTGGGGCAGTGATTTTGAGACGCCGTCCTCGCTGGCCTCGCTGCTCCGGCAGGTCGCGGCTGTGCTGGCGCCCGTCAACGGCTGGGTACGCGTGCTCTATCTCCAGCCAGAGGGTATGACCGACGAGCTCATCTCGACCATCCGGGACACTCCCGCCGTGCTGCCCTACATCGACATTCCCATTCAGCACTGCAACGAGCGCGTGCTGCAGAGCATGGGCCGCTCGGGGTCCCGCGGACAGCTCACCGAGCTCTTCGCTCGTCTTCGTCGGGAGATTCCCGGCATGGTGCTCCGGACGACAGGCATGGCCGGTTTTCCCGGCGAGACAGACGACGAGGCCGACGAGCTCGCCGAGTTTCTTTCCGAGGAGGGCTTTGACTACACGTCCGTCTTTGCCTACTCACCAGAGGACGGTACGCGGGCGGCGCGCATGGCCGACCAAGTACCCGACGACGTGAAGCTCGAGCGCACCCAGCGCCTGCAGGACATCGCCGAGGCCGCCGGCTTTGCCGCGACAGCACGCCATGTGGGCGAGACGGTCGACGTGATCGTGGACGGTGTCGAGGAGGGCGAAGACGGGCCCGAGCTCATCGGACACGCATGGTTCCAGGCCCCGGATTCTGATGGTGCTGTGCACATTGCAGAGGGGGAGGCGTCTGTCGGCGACATCGTGCGGTGCCGACTGGTAGATTCTGTGTGTTATGAGCTGTACGGTGAGCTTGTCGCTGAGGGGAGCGCCGACTAATGAGTACTGGTAAGAACGGGTCTATCTGGACCCCCGCAAACGTCGTGACCTGCATTCGCATCGCCTGCGTGCCCGTCTGGCTGCTGGTGGCCGAGCTGGTGCCCGCGGCCACCACGGGCTTTTCCGGCGCGGCACTGGGCGTCGCGCTGTTTTACATGCTCATCTCCCTGACCGACAAGCTCGACGGCTATCTCGCCAGGAGCCGCAACGAGGTCACGACGTTCGGCAAGTTCCTCGACCCCATCGCCGACAAACTGGTGGTGCTGGTCGCGCTGGCCTTTCTGCTCGAGCAGGGCATGACGTCGAGCTGGGTGATCTTCATCGTCGTCACGCGAGAGTTCCTCGTGTCCGGCCTGCGCATGGTCGTGGCCTCCAAGGGCGTTGTCATCGCCGCCAGCAACCTCGGCAAATGGAAGACGGCCACAACCATGGTCGCCATCTCGGGCCTCTTGCTCATTCGCTGCCTCGCGACGACCAGCACGCTCCACACCATCCTCTCGGGCATCTCCTATCTTCTCCTGATCGCGGCGATCGTCCTCACCGCGTGGTCGGGAATCGACTACTTCAAGAAGTCCTGGAAATACATCGTCGAGGCCTGATCATGCCGAGCTTTGATTTGGATAGGCCGCTGCCGACGGCAGACGAGCTCTATGGGACTGCGGCCCGCGTGCTCGAGGCTGCGAGGGCAGGCGGGGTGACCGTGGGCACCGCCGAGTCGTGCACGGGCGGCCTCGTCGCTGCGACGCTGATAGACGTCCCCGGCTCCTCGTCGGTGGTACGCGGCGGCGTGGTCAGCTATGCGATCCCCGTCAAGCACGAGGTACTCGGCGTGTCGTCTGATATCCTCGACGACCCCGCGCTTGGTGCCGTCTCGGCAGAATGTGCAGGGCAGATGGCATGCGGCGCTCGCCAGGTACTCGGTTGCGACGTCGCCGTGTCGGTGACGGGTATAGCGGGACCCGGTGGGGAAGAGCCAGGCAAACCCATCGGCACGGTGTGGTTTGGCTGCTCATGCGGAGATTCTGCGAGCACGGTGCTGCGCATATTCTCCGGTTCGCGTTCGGACGTCAGGCACAAGGCGGTCGCCACGGCACTCGAGCTCCTGCTGGACGCCTTGGCCTTCTAGGCAATCCGCTGTTCGGACCTCGCTCCATGCGAGAATCGTGTTGCCTCGAAGTACAGCGCTTCGCAAACAGGTGTGTCTTTTTCCTCCTGTCCATAGGTCCGCTTCACTGACCCGAACATCTTGTGTGGGATTGATGTGGCTCGCTTTCACTAGCACACTGGCACGATGCATGCTCATTATAAATTCGCAGCTCATTCCCGATGCGCAGCTAGCAAGGTCAAACTTGCGTGCAGCTGCACGCAAGGATGCCGAAAGCGCAAAGCTTGCCTCGGTAATAGAGTGTCAATACGAGTCTTGACCGCGAACGACTGTACGCGTACACTCGTACGTGCTCACCAAAGTTAGGGGGATTGCGAATGGCAAAGGCAAAAGGACCCAGCCGCGAGGTCCATCAAAAGACATACGGCGAAGAGCGCGACGCGATGCTCGCCAGCACGACCAAAGAGATTGAGAAGAAGTTCGGCAAAGGCGCTATCATGCGCTTCGGCGATGGCGGCCCAGAGCTTGAGGTGGAGGCGATTCCGACCGGGTCCCTCGCCCTGGATGCCGCCCTCGGCATCGGCGGTGTACCCCGAGGCCGCATCATCGAGATCTATGGCCCCGAGTCTTCCGGCAAGACGACCCTTTCACTCCAGATACTTGCCGAGGCGCAGGCAATGGGAGGTGTCGTGGCGTTCATCGATGCCGAGCATGCGCTCGACCCCGGTTATGCCGCCCGCATCGGCGTCGACATCGACGAGGTCCTCATTTCACAGCCCGATACCGGCGAACAGGCACTCGAAATCTGCGATATGCTCGTCCGCTCCGGCGCCATCGATGTCGTCGTCGTCGACTCGGTCGCCGCACTCGTACCCCGCGCAGAGATCGAGGGCGAAATCGGCGATACGACCGTCGGCCTGCAGGCACGCCTCATGAGCCAGGCCCTGCGCAAGCTCGCCGGCTCCCTTTCAAAGTCCAACACGACGTGCATCTTCATCAACCAGCTTCGCGAGAAGATCGGCGTCATGTTCGGCAACCCCGAGACCACGCCCGGCGGCCGCGCCTTGAAGTTCTTCTCATCCGTACGCATGGACATTCGCCGTATCGACTCCATCAAGGAGAACAACGAGATCATTGGCAACCGGGTGCGTGTAAAGGTCGTCAAGAACAAGGTGGCGCCCCCCTTCCGCCAGGCTGAGTTCGACATCATGTACGGCACGGGCATCTCCAAGGAGGGTTCCGTCCTCGACATGGCCGTCGATTACGACATCGTCAACAAGTCTGGATCGTGGTACACCTACGGTGAGGAGCGTCTCGGCCAGGGACACGAGGCTGCCAAGAAGTTCCTCGAGGCCCATCCCGACCTGCGGGACGAGATCGAGCACAAAGTGCGCATCGCCTGCGGACTGCTGCCGGAGGAGGAACCCGTCGGCCTGCCGGTCATTCCCGATGATGACGAGCCCGTCGGCGACGAAGCCGTCGACGATCTGTAGGACCGTATACTCCGCAAATGACGTTTTACATCGAAGCAATCCCGGCAAAGAAACGATCGCAGCTAGGTCAACGGCGGCCGCGGGGAGAGATTGTCTTTCTTCCCGATACTCCCGATGAGGAGCACCTTGTGGTTCCGGCCGCCGTTGCCACTGCTATAGGTAAAAAATTAGCCACCGAGGAGATCGAACCGCAATCTAGGGCAGAGGCGCTCTGGCTGATCCGTGAGACTGCTCGCAGCTGTGCAGTCTCACGGATCGAGGGACTCGTGAACCGCAGGGATTATGCCGAGGGCGAGATTCGTCGCAAGCTGCGTGACGATGGCTACTCATCTCGTGTCATAGACGACGTCGTCACACGAGCGATTAACGGGCGTGCTCTGGACGACAAGAGGTTTGCCGACACGTTCATCCGTTCTAAGGTTGCTGCGGGGTGGGGCACGCGCCGTATAGAGCATGAGCTTTCGCTGCGTGGTATCGAGGCATCCGATATCCCCGGGTGGCCGTACGATTACATCGATACCGACTCGGAGTCCGATAGGGCCTATGGGCTCATATCACGGCGTCGGCTGACCGGAAAAAACGACTATGCAAAGCTTGTGCGATTCCTCGTGGGCAGGGGCTTCGGCATGCGAGATGCGACTGCAGCTGCTTCCCGCTTGATCCAGGAAAGCAGCGATGAGGAATAAGTTTGACACGGGCTTAACTACGACATAAAGTTTTATTGTCATCTGTGCTTTTTCTCGCTGCATCGTATGCGGCGGAATATAGTTCTTGTCGGTCGTTCTATATGCATAAATAGCGGGATAAACCCCAGGTGGCGGGTTCCTTAGCCCTGCGCTGACTAAGGTCTCCAGAACTTTACGGAACAAATGTACCACACCTGAGGAGTAGCCATGACCGGAATCTATATTGTCGTGGGCATAGTTTGCCTAGCCCTCGGCGCAGGCATTGCCTATTTTATCGTATCCAACTCTTCGAACTCCAAGGTCAAGGAAGCCGACAGGCGCATCGAGGACGCCCGCAAGGAAGCGGAGCGCATTGCCTCCGAGGCGCCACGTGATGCGGAGACCACCAAGAAGACCGCC
>OMWE01000039.1 GCA_900314685.1 uncultured Actinomycetes bacterium
CCCTCCGCGCGGCGCGACTCCTCCTCCGCGGCTGCCGCGCCGCTGCACGAGCAGCGCTCCCTGGAGACCCACACGACCCTCTCGCCGACGACGACGCCCCTCGCCTCGAGCGCCCTCCCGCAGAACGGGCAGCGCGCGGCGGGCGGCTCGGGGCCGAGCCCCAGCTCCCTCGCCTGGGCCGGCCCGATGAGCGAGCGCCTGGGGTCCGGCGCCTTTGCTGTCTCTCCTTTCATGTCCCTCCTCTCTTATCGGGTGACGCCGCGTCACCCCTGCCGCTGACGCGATGTCATGGGGGCCCGGTTGGCGGCGTGACGTCCCGTCATGGGCGTGGGGCCTCCCGCCATGCCACGCCGTCATGGGTGGCTCAGCCTCCCACGGACCTGTTCCTCCGTTCCGTGACCCTGACCGCCCGCTCGACCGCGCTGTCCACGAGCCCGTACCTCTTTGTGATCCGCTTGTTGGGCAGCACGTGCTCGCCGAGCTCGACAATGAGGCCCCTGGCCTCCAGCGCTGAGACCGCCCGGTGGACCTGTCGCTCGCTGACGCCGAGCATGCGTGCCGTGCCCCTCTTGCTCTCGTAGAACTCGACGCCCTCATGCCTGCAGAAGCCGAAGATCCTCGCGTAGACGAGCAGCTCACAGCCTCGGAGGCCCATCCCCTCTGTCATGAACCGGTAGACCCGCACGTACTCGACGGCGCGCTCGTGCGCCCTCCCGTCAGTGCCCCGTGCCATGGGAGGACCTCTTGTAGACCGTCGCGTTCCTCCCCGCGGGGGAGTCCTTGTAGGGGACCGTGTTCCTGTCCCACCAGAGCTTGAACTCGTCCGCGTGGACGAGGGGGTTCCTGCGCTGGTCCTCGAAGATCCTGAAGGGTATCGGATCGACGTCCCTCAAGGCGAGCTCACGGACCGTGGTCACCTTCACGTGCATCAGCTTTCCCACGTCCGCTATGGTCAGGTAGTCCTGCACCATCTGCAGGACGTAGATTACCCTCTCCTCTTCGCCGCCTCTTCCACTCATCGGAATCGCCCCCGTTCGCCTCGTTGGGTTCCGACCGGCGTCCGAAGCCGGTGGTGGGGGCCTGCTGGCAGGCCGTTGGAGACGCGGGCCCGGCCTGCCGGCCGCTGCTCATAAAACGTTATACGAGCGACGTTGCCTTGTTCTTTCAGGGGCACGGCGGGTCACCAGACCAGACCTGCCGCTACGGCGACGTCGAGGGCGCGCTTGCTCACGCGAATCCTCCTGCCGACCCTGCTCACGGGTATGGCGCCGTTCTTCACGAGCCGGTACAGGGTGCGCCTGGAGATCCCCAGGTAGAGCTCGACCGAACGCGTGTCCATCCAGATGTCGCCATCGGCACCCGCCGCGCAGATGCGGGCGATCCTCTCGAGGTCCTCCTCGTTCCTCGGAACTGCGGGGGATTCTCCCCGATGCCCGTTGTCCGTTCGGCTCCCGGCCTGATCCGCAGCCATGCGAATCCCTCCCAAATGTTCCCGTCTCGGGTGACATCGTGTGCCACCATGTGCCAGTCGTGCGCGTCGCCGCGAGTGGCGACGACACATGTATATGACTGGCACTTTCGTCAGTGCTGACCTCGCGCGAACGCCTGACTTCCACGGGCTTCCCGTGGGTTCCCGACCAGAAAATCGACACAGCTACGGATGGCTGGGCGAGGGGTTTTGGAAGGCCGATGCCTGCACGAACCGGCTTCGGGGGAGTGAAAGTTGTGTCTGCATAATGGAGAGTTCAAAATGTATAAGGAAAATTCTGACACGCAGATAAAACGGCATGCTGCGGAAGCGTCCTGAATGGGTTGCGTGCACTACGCGTGCACTCTTGCGTGCACCAAACGAAAACAGGCCAGAGGACATAGCCTCTGGCCTGCGAGTTTATGGTGGGCGTTAGAAGATTTGAACTTCTGACCTCTTCCGTGTCAGGGAAGCGCTCTCCCCCTGAGCTAAACGCCCGAATATGTGGCTGCTTTCACGCGGGTGGGGTGTCCGCAACAGCAGAAAGTATAGTAAGGGAAATATTCCGCTCGCGCAAGGGTCAATTTTGAATTATGTTTTCTGCATCCACAACTTGAGCCAACATTGGCGAAGCCCACGTTGCCGTCTCTGACCATAAGCTGCCATATCGCTACTATTTAGGCGCTTCTCTGACACCGAGGAGGCCGGAAGTTCATATCTTCTAACGCCCGCCACAAATCCGCAGGTCAGAATTCATGTCTGACCTGTTTTTCTTTAAGGTACCCAGCAGTGCATGACAGCATCAAGGGTTGCTCGTTCTTCTTGAGCAGCAAGCGTATAATTCGAGCCTCACCGTTGCTTCGAGCCTCGCTGTTGCTTGCGCGTCATCCCAAAGTCTCTGCACTGCATCAAACCTGCAAGGAGTTCCCTTGACCAAACAGAACGTCTACCCCTGGCTCGTCACCGCCGCCTGCTGCCTCTTTGCCGCAGCGGGCCTCAGCGTGATCTCAAGCTCGGCAGCCGTGCTCATGCAGCCCGTCGCCGAAGGACTCGGCGTAGGCGTGGGCGCCGTCTCAACCTATATCACGATCTGCACGCTCAGCATCGCACTCGCGGGGCCTCTGGTGGCCAGGCTCGTCGGGCGCGTTCCCCTGCGCCTGCTGCTCGTCATAGGAGGCCTCCTCATGGGAGGGGCGCTGACCCTCATGTCCCGCGCAGGCTCCGTCACCACATTGCGCCTCCTCGCGCCGGTGGTGGGCATAGGCGCGGCATTGGTTGGGCCGGTCACCATCAACACAATCCTCTCCCGCTGGTTCCAGAAGGGGCTGGGGATTGCCACGGGCATCGCCTTCAGCTTCTCGGGGGTGGCGGGAGCCGTGATTAGCGTCGCCATGGAGCGCCTGATCAGCAGCCAGGGCTGGCGTGCGGGCTATGCCGTGAACGGCCTGATCGAGCTCGTCTTTGTGCTGCCGGCCGCACTGATCGTGGTGCGGGAGAGCCCGGCTAGCTCGGGGCTTGTCCCCCATGGGGCAAGGGACGCGGCGGAGGCGGCTGAGGCCTCTGCGGAGGCCTCGCAAGCGGATGCCGTGAGCGCGACATCCGGCGTCTCCGACGTCCTTATCCGGCTGCTCGCCATCGGAGGCTGTATCGGCCTGGCCTATGGGCTCAACAACCACCTGGCCACCTACGCGCTCTCCTGTGGCTTTGCTGCCCAAACAGGCGCGCTCATGATGTCCGCCTGTATGGTGGGGGACGCGACCTCAAAGATCGCCTTTGGTGCGCTGGCGGATAGGATCGGGCCCGCGCGGTCGTCGGCTGTCTTTGCGGTGCTCCTGCTCGCCGGGATCGCGTTCGTGTGGGCGGGCCATGCCCAGCTCGCCGCACTTGTCGGGTCCTACCTGCTGGGATATGTCTATGCCATTGGCTCTGTGGGGGTGCCGCTCTTCTGCCGCGAGCGCCTGAGCCAGGCTGCCTACGCCCCCGCAATCGCACGGACCAACCTGGTCATGAGCCTGGCAAACGCCGCCGCCATCAGCACCTATGGGGTCCTCTACGACCGCATGGGGAGCTATTTGGTCGGCTTCGCGGTTCCGGCGCTGGCGGGAGCGCTCATCGCAATCCTTTTCGCGCACTTCGTAAGGCGTGACAACAAACAATGTCAGGCTTGATGCGCCATCTGCGTGTCCTTTCAGACAAAGCGCCGCACGACGCGCATCGCGGCGCCGATGTAAGGGCTGCCGTAAAGAACCACATGGTGTAGGAGCGGCGCCAACTGGTGGAGGGACACGCGGTCCCGCCAGCCGTCCGCGAGGGGAGAGACCTCGTTGTAGGCGGCGAGCACCTCGTCGAGGTAGGGGTAGCCAAAGAGCTGCAGCATCGCCAGGTCCGTCTCGGCATGCCCACCGTGGGCAAGGGGGTCGATGAGGGTCGCGCCAGTCGCGCTATCGTCGTAGAGCACATTGCCTGCCCAGAGGTCGCCGTGCAGGCGCGCGCAGACCAAGGTGCCACCCGAAGAGGCAATGCGCTGCTCAACCAGCGCGGGCTGCGGCGCATCGAAATCACTCCTCTCCAGACGCGCGCACAGGCGCTCGACAAGACGGACCTGCGCGGCATCGAGCTCGCCCTCGTCACGTGCCTGTCGGGCAAACGCCCGCACGCGGTACTCTGCGTAGAAGGCGCCCCAGGTATCCGGAGCCTCCTCTCGGCGTGCCACCGGCACGCGTGACTGCTGCAGCACATAGGCATCGCCCCAGACGAAGCCCCATCCGTCCGGCGGGCAGCCCCACCATGGGGCGCCGGCCGCGTGCATCCGGGCGAGCCCGCGGCCGATCAGCCGTGCGCGTTCGGGCGACGGCGGCGCCTGGTGCACACGTTCTTCTTGGAGCTGGGCCCTGTCCGCATCGATCACCGCCGCAACGTGTATGCCACCGTCGGCCGTCGCCTCGCCGAGCCAACGCAACGCGCTCGCCTCGCACCGCATGTCTTCGCCAGCCGCGGATGCGCGCTTGACGAAGGGCGCCTCGTGCAGATTGAGGGACTGGCCTCGCCGTTGCGCTTCCATGACTGGCTCCTTCACCGATGCGTATGGGTTAGACGAACATGGCGCTTGTTCGCAGATGTTATAGGTGATGGTAGTCCTCGCGGATACTGAGGTGCGGGGATACCGAGAGAACGGAGTTACTATGGGTGTACGCCGAGCTGCCGGGTGCGTCTGCGCGTACATGTCCGTGGTCGTGTGCGCCGTTGTGTGCGCTGCCCTGTTGATGCTGACGGCGGCCGTGCCCGCGCTTGCCGACATGGGGCCGAAGCCCACGGTCATCGTCACGGTAAAAGGGCTGCCGGAGGGGGAGTGCTACGGCACGCTCCTCTCGCAGACCGACTCCACAGGACCCGAGAGCGCCTACGAGAGCTCGGGCTACAAACAGCTCTCCGAGGGCGGCGAGGAGGTCTGGCAGGCCTTCGACGACTATGCCAAGACCGACCCCGATGGCTTTTATTTCCTGCAGTTGACCTGGGATGTCGCCTCCACGGGTACGCTGGACTGGACCTACTATCCGCCCGAGACCTTCAAGGTGGCACTCTACTTCCCGGAGACGGGCGCCGTGGTCACGAGCGGCGTGCTGCAAAGGTACGCGTTCGACTCGACCTATGAAATCGACCTAACCGACGTGGATGTGGAAGCCCTGCAGGCAGACGCCCTATCGGCGCGCGAGACGGGGACGCAACGCAACGACGGCACGGACGAGGCGAAGGAGGAGGCGGACGTCCTGCCGGTGCGCGAGACGGGGACGGTTGCCACGGCGCTCCCCGGCGCCGCGCTGCGCCTGGCGCTCACGGTAGTCATCGAACTCGCCGTAGCCTGGGTCTGGGGCTATCGCAAGAAGAATCAGCTCTTCTTTGTCCTGCTTGTCAACGTCGCCACGCAGCTGGCGCTCAACGCGGCGCTCGTGGCGGTCGGTTACCGCAGGGGACCCATGGCGGCGGACTTTGCGCTCGTGAAAATGGAGGTAGCGGTGTTTGCCGTGGAGGCGGTGCTCTTTGCCTGGTGGCTCGGTGGCAGGGACCAGCGTACGCACCCACGCAGCCGAGCCGCCCTTTGCGCCGTGGTCGCCAACGCCGCATCGCTGATTGCGGGTCTTCTGATCTAGCGGGTCTTCTTATCTAGTTGGTCTTTTAGACTATGCTCGCACCCAGCTCTGCACACAAAGGGAGCGAGAGGTGTACCATTTGTAAGAATCACCACATTACGCTCGCTATGACATGGAAAGGCATTCCTATGCAGTTCTCGCGCACGCTCGACAGGTTCGGCGACGAGGTCTTTGCCGCGCTCAACGACAAGAGGCTGGAGCTGGAGGCCCAGGGCCGCACCGTCTACAACCTCTCGGTGGGCACGCCCGACTTCGAGCCGCCCCGCCACCTGCAGGACGCGCTGGCCAAGGCGGCCTACGACCCCGCCAAGTGGAAGTACTCCCTGCGCGACACGCCCGAGATGCTGGACGCCGTGTGCTCCTATTACGAGCGCCGCTACGGTGTGACGGGCATCACGCCCGACATGGTCTGCTCCTGCCACGGCACGCAGGAGGGCATGGGGCACCTGGGCATGGCGCTGCTCGACCCGGGCGACACCATCCTGATTCCCGACCCCTGCTATCCCGTCTTTGCCACGGCGGGCCTGCTCGCGGGCGCCAATCTGGCCTACTACCCGCTGGACGCCGAGCACGACTTCCTGCCGTACGTGGCCGGCATCGACCCCGCGGTCGCCGACGCGGCCAAGTACATGGTCGTGTCGCTGCCCGCCAACCCCGTGGGCTCCATCGCGCGGCCCGGCCTCTACGAGGAGATCGTCGCCTTTGCGCGCGAGCACGACCTGCTGATCATCCACGACAACGCCTACTCCGACATCATCTACGACGTGGAGCGGGGTGATTCCTTCTTCAACACGCCGGGCGCGCTGGACGTGGGCGTGGAGTTCCTCTCGCTCTCCAAGTCGTTCAACGTCACGGGCCTGCGCCTGTCCTTCCTGGTGGGCCGGCCCGACGTGGTGGGCGCCTTCCGCAAACTGCGCAGCCAGATCGACTTCGGTATGTTCCTCGGCGAGCAGGACGTGGCCGTCGCCGCGCTCACGGGCCCGCTCGACAGCGTGCGCGAGCAGCGCCTCCTCTACCAGGAGCGCCGCGACGCCCTGTGCGACGGGCTGGAGGAGGCCGGCTGGGAGCGGCCCAACGCGCACGGCTCCATGTTTGTCTGGGCGCGCATCCCGCACGGCCGCATGGATTCGGCCGACTTCACGCTGGAGCTGATGGACCGCGCGGGCGTGATCGTGACGCCGGGTGCGAGCTTCGGCCCCGCGGGCGAGGGGTACGTGCGCATGGCGCTGGTGCTGCCGCCCGACGGTCTGCGCGCCGCCTGCCGGGCGATCAAGGAGTCGGGAATCTAACAATCGGTCGATCTACCAGAGGGACGGGGCGGCGAGGGTCGCCCCGTCCGCGTTTGGGGCATCATGGGTGTTCGGACAGACAAAGACACGCTTGCACGGGTGGCGCGCGAGGCGCAGATGGAGTACGGGTTCGACGACTACGCGGCGCTGGTGAGGCACTGCAGGTCCTACCGGCGTTTCGACGAAGACGATCCCATCGAGCTGGGCATCCTCCTGGGGCTGGTGGACTGCGCGCGTTTGTCTTCCTGCGGCAACAACATGCAGCGCCTCCGCTTCCACGTGGTCAGCGCGGCCGAGGAGCGTGCGGCCGTCTTTGCCACGCTGGGGTGGGCGGCGCTGCTCAAGGACTGGGACGGTCCCGCGGAGGGCAAGCGGCCCACGGGCTATGTGGTCATCCTCTGCGAGGGGGAGCCGAGCACGATCCGCCATATGGACGTCGGCATCGCAGCCCAGACCATCCTGCTGGGCGCGACCGAGGCGGGCTATCACGGCTGCATGCTGCGCAATTTCAAACCGGCACCGCTGCTGGCGGCCTGTGGGCTGGGGGAGTCGGGGTTGGTGCCGGAGCTGGTGGTGGCCCTCGGCCGCGCCGGCGAGGAGGTCGTCCTCGAGGAGGCAGACCCCACGGGTGCCGACGGCCACGGTCTGGTCTACTGGCGCGACGAGCAGGGTGCCCATCACGTGCCCAAGCTCCCGCTCGCGGACGTGCTGGTGTAGTCGCGTGGCATGCGCCCAGTGTATTTGCACGTGCCACGCGCTTGTTTTACAGCGTGATGCTCATGCAACACAATTCAAATGTATGCGCGCGCGTGCGTGCATGTATGATGCATGCACTACTTGGTGTGCCCAAAATAAATCATGCCCGCAGAGGGAAAGTTGAGCGATATCTAAAAATTTTGCAGGGAAAACACCCTCGCCGAGTCGCTGCGGGCATGATTATTTTTTCGAGCTGCGAGTAGTGAGGTCTTTATTTTGCATAGACACTCTAGTTCTGCATATAGTCAGAGCGTTTTCAACAGCTAGCCCCTGCCGGCAATCCTGTCGAGCAGCCCCCATTTACTGCCTTGCTATGCAACGGGTCCTGCGCAACGGATCCAGATTAGCTTCGAAGACAATTGGACGCAGACCGCATGAAAAGGCCGGATTGTCAAATGACAAGCCGGCTATCCGGGGGAATCTATCCCGAGAGAATCGTTGCCCTACGTCAGTCCTGTTCGTCCTGCGAATCGTCCTTGTCGCTGTGCGGGAGGATAAGGTTGAGCAGGATGCCGACCAGCGTGGAGGTCGCCATGCCGGGCAGCGTGTAGCTGCCGATGGGGATCGAGATGCCGGAGGTCTCCATGCCGACGCCCAGGATGATGACCACGGAGGCGATCATGAGGTTGCGGTTGTCGTCGAAGTCGACCCTATTGGTGACGAGCATGCGCAGGCCGTTTGAGGCGATCAGGCCAAAGAGCAGCAAGCTCACGCCGCCCATCACGGGCACGGGGATCGAGCTGATGAGCGCCGCCAGCTTGGGGCAGAACCCGCCGACGAGCAGCGCGAAGCCGGCGGCATACCAAAAGACCTGCGTCGCATAGACGCGCGTGACGCTCATGACGCCGATGTTCTCGGCGTAGGTGGTGGTGGGAGGGCCGCCCAGGAAGCCGGAGATCACGGTGGCGATGCCGTCGCCCGCGAGCGACTGCGGCAGCATCCCGCGGTAGTCGCGGTCGACGATCTCGCCGACGGCGAGCAGGTGACCGATGTGCTCGATCACGACCACGACGGCGACAGGCGCGATCAGGATGACGGCGCCGGGGTCGAAGGTCGGGTGCGTGAAGGGCGGCAGGCCGACCCAGGCGGCCTCGAGCACGGGCTCGAAGTCGACGAGCCCGACGCAGCATGAGAAGATGTAGCCCACGATGATGGCCAAAAGGACCGGCATCGTGCCGAAGAGCCCGCCCATGCTGGAGAAGACGACCGCGGCGACCAGCGTGATGGCGGCGGCGAGGGCGCCGATGGGCACGAAGACGTCCGTGGAGGAGTAGAGCGCCATCTTTGCCGCCGTGGCGGACAGGCCCACGCCGATGACGATCATGACCGAGGCGACGAGCACGGGCGGCAGCAGCCGGTCGAGCCAGCCGGTGCCGACGAGCTTGATGATGCCCGCGGTCGCCAGGAAGACAAGACCCGCCGTCACGACGCCGCTCATCACGGCCGAGTAGCTGCCCGTCGTGGCGTACACGGCGATGATCGGGCTGATGAAGGCGAAGGAGCTGCCCAGGTAGCTGGGGATCTTGTTGCGTGTGACGAGCAGGTAGCAGATGGTGCCGATGCCCGAGCACATGATGGCGACCGAGGGGGAGAGTCCCGTCAGGGTCGGCACTAGCACGGTCGAGCCGAACATGCTCATCATGTGTTGGATGCCAAGGGGTATAGCGCGGCCGACCGACACACGGTCGTCCACCCCGATAATCTCGCGTTTGTTTCTTGCCATACGCACTCCTATCATTTTTTGTACAAGAAGGACATCCTGTACAAACCAAGGACCTGCCTCGCCGAGCCTCGCCCGTATCGCGGCAAAGTCGTTCAACTATAAATCTACTTGCCTATCCGTGCCAGGGCCGCCCGTCTATGCCAGAGTCGCCTGCGCCAGCTTTGCCCGTCCGCGCCAGAGTCCGCTGCGCCTGTTTCGTTGTGCAACAAAGCAGGTGCAGCGCCTTACCAACACATGACACGGCATGTGTTGAACTTCGAGATGCTTTCCCATCACACTGGAGACAGAACTACGACTCGACCACGCCTGACAGATAGGACGACGGATGGCCATACGATACAAGGGTATTTGCAAGAGCCTTGACGACCTACCCCAGCGCACGCCTCCAGTAGGTGCTGTGCCCTTCAAGGAGCCGAGCCCCAAGTGGCTGGCAATTGTGCTCAATATTGTCGCCCTTGCGATTGCGGGTCTGTTGGCGATTCCTTTCATGTCCTTGTCAGGCCCGTACCTGTATCAGGACGGGGCTTTCCCGAGCTTCATACTTGGCCTGGTGTGCGCCCTGGTGGCCATGGTCCCGCATGAGCTGCTTCACGCCAGTTGCTTCAAGGAGGAAGTGGGCGTCTACCTGTGGCCAAAGGGTGGAGCCATGTTCGTTCTGGGCCTGGAAGACATGAGCAAAGGTCGCTTCATCTTCATGAGCCTTCTGCCCAACATCGTATTTGGCTGGGTGCCCTTCTCGGTCTTCCTGTTCTTTCCGCAGCTGGTGGGCCTCGGCGTCTTTGGCCTGATCGGCACTTCCGGGGGAGCTGGCGACTACGTCAACGCGTTCAATGCGCTCACACAGGTACCCAAGGATGCGGCTATCTACATGTCGGGCGCTCGCACGTTTTGGTATCGGAGGACGGCTGCATAGGTTGGTTGAACGACCCTGCCAAACGGCAGGGTCGTTCAACTTCGGCGCCGCGCCCTGCTCGACAGCGACGTGCATGAGCAGCTTCCTGAGGGCGAGCGCGGCCGACGTGTACGCCGCGCACTGGATGCAACGGCGCGCCTCGTTGTACACCGACTCGACCGATTCGGGGAGACCTGTGACCTCGTTGCCCATGACTGGCTTCGGGAACTGTTCCGGATAGCCGAATTCCTCGTAGATGAAGGCGGTCGGGTTCTCGCAGTACGGGCAGATGTAGATCTTCCTGTCGTCCTCGTCGTCCTCGCGCCTGTAGCCGATGCTACCGGCGACCTCGTGGCCGCAGTACCCGCAGGTCCAGCTCTCCTGCTTGATAGATTCCGCATTATGCCAGCCGAGAGACATATATTGACCTTCCCGAACTCGGTATGTGGTCGGTTGAAGTTAGCGCGTGTGACGGCGTCAATACCACATTATTGTACCGTTGTCAGGCATTCCGTCCCAGTGGTCCTCAAGTGCGACCATCAGATGGTTGGCATACTGCGAGTGCCTGTCCTCGGAGGCCAGCTCGATGAGGCTGGCGGTTTTGGTTGAGATGTCGAAGGCGACCTTACCGGGATTGTCATCCGATCCCTCGACGAAGTAGGAGAGCACCGCCGTTTTCCCGTCATTTTTGTCGGTCTTGTACCTGACCATGCAGCCCCTCCGTTCCATCGATCCATTCGTTGAGCTTTTCTTGGTAATTGTACGTCTTGTTCGCAAGCTCGTGAGCCTCGTCCTGATCAATTCCGCGGGACATATACTGCGCTTCGAGCAGTTCGTGCCGGAACAGGATCTTGTCGTGCTCCTCCACCTTCCCGCCTGAGAGGATTCTTTGGATCGACTGTGCCATCTCATAGTTGAACGACCCTGCCATTTGGCAGGGTCGTTCAACGGAACACCTTCCCCTCGTCAACGTCCCTTCGTTGAACGACCCTGCCAAACGGCAGGGTCGTTCAACCGGAATGGTCTAAGATGGTAGGAAAAGGGTACGTAGACGACATGGGAATGCCGAGACTCGCCGAGCTCCATTGGTATTACGCAGAAGGAGCCGGCAAGGTCGATATGAAGGTGAAGAAGTTCCTCGATTAGGATGTGCGGCAGTCAGTGAAGGTCCAGTTCGTTACAAGGCAAGACGGCGAGATCGTTGAGCGCGGGAATACCTATGACGTAATTTCGATCTCCCACGGTTGGTATCGCATTGACGATGGATACCTATATCCGCCGCAGTGCTTCGACATTGTCGATTCGTACCCAACACCTCCGACCGAGGAGACACCAGGGCTGACAAGTCCCGAGGACGACCCGGATATAAATACCGAGGACTGGGTAGTCGAAATCGTCTAGACAAACGGCAGAGGAGGCTATATGACGGCTGACGTCTCAGTTGAACGACCCTGCCAAACGGCAGGGTCGTTCAACCATCATGCGCGAGAGCCCCCAGGAGCCCCCCAGATGGCTCATGGTCGGCTGGCTGGCGGACGGCAGGGACGTGGAGCTGATAGCGGTCGAGACGGTCTCTGGTTGGCTCGTGATACACGCCATGGCGCCCGTGCAGGGGAAGTTCGCGAGGGAGATAGAGGACACCGAGAGGAGGTCGCGATGAGCGAGCGGAAGTGGGTCGCGGCGAACGGCCAGGAGATAACCGAGGAGATGGTTGGCCGCTGGTGCGACGCCTACGAGAGGGGCGAGTTCCCCGAGGGCGAGCGCACCGTGGGCGGCGTCGTGCACGGGCGGCCCCCGCTCTCGACCGAGGGGACGGCGGTCATCTCCGTCAAGGTGCCGGTCGGCATAAAGAGGGCCGTCGAGCGCAAGGCGAGGAGCGAGGGCATGAGCACGAGCGCGTACGCCCGCGCGGCCCTGGCCGACAAGCTGCTTGGGGTCGGCTGAGACGTGCGGACGAGGCCGGCGCCCGTGCCGGCCCAGCAAAGGAGGAGGCATCGAATGAGCGGAAACGTGATTCTCGGCTGCGTCGTGGGCGTTGCCGTCGGCGGGCTTGT
>OMWE01000043.1 GCA_900314685.1 uncultured Actinomycetes bacterium
GCCTCTGACCTGCGGTTTCGTGGTCGGGTGGACTGGATTCGAACCAGCGACCCCTTGACCCCCAGTCAAGTGCGCTACCAAGCTGCGCCACCACCCGTTCGCTCGTCTTGCCGACGCGCAAGTAAGTAATCTAACACAAATCAGCCCGTATGCAAGCGCGAATTTATATCTCACAAAATTTTGCCAACGGAGGCACTGCGTGAAGTGTCGCGCTGTGCATCACGTCGACCATCATTCCCACCTGTGATACTGTTGAGCACGCTATCGACAACCTCGCTCGGCAGCTGGGAGAACGGGATGAACGGTTGCTGCGCGGCCGCGGGATTGGCAATCGTCTTCTCGTAGTAGTAGTCGCCGTACCAGCGGCCGAACTTGTAGCCCAGGCCGCGCATGTGTCCGACCTTGCGGTACCCCATCGCTTCGTGGAAGGCGGGGCTGTCAAGCGTCAGGTACGGGTCGTTCGACGCCTCCGGGGCTGCCAGTATCGCCATCAGGCGCGTGATGCGCTGTCGGCGGGAGATGCCCTCGATCGCCCTGTAGAGGGCGCGCCCCGCACCGTTGCCGCGCTCCCCCTGTGCGATGTAGATGGAGGTCTCGGCACACCAGTCGTAAGACTTGCGGACGCCGAACCGTCCCGTATAGGCGTAGCCGACGATGCGCCCGTCTCGCTCGGCGACCAGGTAGGGATAGCTGACCAGCGTGCTCTCGATGCGGCGGGCGAACTCCTCGACTGACGGCACCTCCCATTCGAAGGTGATGGCCGTCTCGCGCACGTAGGGCGCGTAGATGTCGAGCAGCGCCTGGGCATCTGCCGGAGTTGCGATGCGGATATCCATGTCCGCTCCCATTCGACTCGCGGAGCCTGTAGATAAGTGAGAGAAGATCACTCTGATGAGTGCTCAGACAAAAGTATAGACGTCTGCACGCACTTGACTGGGGGTCAAGGGGTCGCCAGTCGGCTCACACATCTACAACATTGGGTAAAATCAGCCATTAGAGACTCACGTTCAGGTGGGAGGCAGCTGTGAAATGATGTACCCATTCATGACTCTCAACGATGGCACTGAAATAGTCCATTCTGACATGCTCGCCGACGGCCGTGTGAAGGTATATATAGAGAAGCCCGACGACCGTGACTGCTTTCACAACGCCACATGCATGTTGCCGACATACGAATGGTTTGATGTGAATGGTTTCACTCGGGATGATATCGCACGGTACCAGGGAATAATTGAGTCCTGTGCGCACCTTATTATCGAGTTCTCGCAGACGAGAGGATTCGACTATGCCGCAGGTTTTTAAGGTTGGTCCTTACTGGGTTTATTTCTGGGCAAACGAAAACGATCCTCTCGAACCCATACATGTCCATATAGCTGAAGGGAAACCGACGCCGAACGCCACAAAGGTATGGATTACCAGGGCGGGCAATTGTTTACTTTGCAATAACAACTCCCAGATACCAGAACGAGTGCTGCGCAATATCATGCGCATCATTGAAGCACGTAGTAATGAAGTCATAGTCAAGTGGAAAGATTTTTTCGGGGCTATCGACTATTACTGCTAAATTCGCAAATGACAGTTAGACCGATCACTCGATGCCGAGGAGATCGGCGAGCTCGAGCCACTCGTCCTCGAGTGAAGCTATTTCGGAATCCACAGCTGCTTTTTCGTTTTGAATATCGAGAAGTCCCTGATAATCGGTCGGGTCGTGTTGTGCGAGCTCACGGTCAAGACGGCCGGGCTCCTCGCGCAGCTTCTCGAGGCGACGCTGAACTGCGTCGAAGCGCTTCTTGTATTCGCGGCGCTCTTTGTTAGAGAGGCCAGAGTCTGAATCTGATACTGTGCCAGCATCGGATTGCTCATTGTGGGCAGCGCCTGCGGTATCAGCCGCAGCATCCGATGAATTGGAAGTGACGCGTTCCTCTTGGCAGTGCGCCTCCTCCACCAGCTCGAAGAACTGGTCGACACCACGCGGGCAGTGCCGCAGCTTGCCGCCGATCAGCGCGTACTGGTCGTCGGTCACGCGCTCCATGAGCCAGCGGTCGTGCGTGACGAGCAGCAGGGTACCCGGCCATTCGTCGAGCAGCGACTCGACCTTGGCCAGCATGTCGGTGTCGAGGTCGTTGCCGGGCTCGTCGAGCACGAGCACGTTGGGCTGCTGGAGGAGCACCCAGAGCAGCGCGAGGCGGCGGCGCTGGCCGCCCGAGAGGTCCTTGATGAAGGTCGGCAGCTCGGAGCGGGCAAAGCCCAGCTGCTCGGCGAGCTGCGTGGGGCTGTACGACTTGCCGTCGATCACATACGACGAGTGGAAGGTGGACAGCAGGTCTTCCATGCGCTCGTCGTCGTGCGCCGAGAGCCCCTCGAGCTGCTGCGACATGATGGCGAAGCGGACCGTCTTGCCGATCTTGACGTAGCCGGCCGAGGGACGCTGCCGCGCGCACATCACGCGCAGGAGTGTGGACTTGCCGGCGCCGTTCTCTCCGAGGATGCCGACGCGGTCGCCGGGGCCGACCGTCCAGCTGATGCCGTCGAGGACCTTGGCATCCCCGTAGGCGACCGACACGTTCTTGAGCTCGATGACCTGCTTGCCCAGGCGGCCGACCGCGAGGCGGCGCAGCTCGAGCGAGTTGCGCACGGGCGGGTCGTCGGCCAGCAGGGCCATGGCGGCATCGATGCGGAACTTAGGCTTGGACGAGCGGGCCTTGGCGCCGTGGGCGAGCCAGTTGAGCTCGCGGCGCAGCACGTTCTGCCTGCGCTCCTCCATCACGGCCTCCTGACGCTGGCGCTCCACGCGCTGCTGCACGTAGGCGGAGTAGCCGCCCTCGAAGGGGTCGATCACCCCGTCGTGGACCTCCCACATGTGCTCGCAGACCTCGTCGAGGAACCACCGGTCGTGCGTCACGAGGATCAGCGCGCCGGTCCCCGCGGGCCAGCGGCGGCGCAGGTGGTCGGCGAGCCAGCGGATGGCCCCCATGTCCAGGTGGTTGGTGGGCTCGTCCATCAGCAGGACGTCCCAGTCGCCCGCGAGCACGCGCGCCAGGTCCACGCGGCGGCGTTGGCCGCCCGAGAGGTCGCCCACGCGCCCCTCCCAGTCCAGGTCGCCGATCAGTTCGTCGACGATGCCGCGGATCCTGGGGTCGCTCGCCCACACGTACTCGGGCGTGACGCCCACCACGGCGTGCCCGACCGTCTCGTCGTCGCTGAACGCGTCCGACTGCGCGAGCATGCCCACGTGGATGCCGTTGCGCCAGATCACGCGACCGTCGTCGGGCTCCACGCCCTGCGCGACGATCTCGAGCAGCGTGGATTTGCCGTCGCCGTTGCGGCCCACGACGCCGATGCGGTCGCCCTCGTTGATGCCGATGGTCTGGTCGGTCAGGACCACCTTGCCCGGCCATTCGTGACTCACATGTTCCAGGCCGATCAGAATGGCCATGTGTACATCCCCTACCTGATGAGGCGGGCGATGCGCTCGACGAGCTCATCGGCCACCTGGGTCTTGGTCATCGTCGGAAGCTCCTCGGAACCCGCAGCGGTGATGAACGTCACGCGGTCGGTCTCGGAGCCAAAGGTCGAGTCGGCGCGCGAGACGTCGTTGGCGACGATCATGTCGCAGCCCTTGCGTGCGAGCTTGGCCTGCGCGTTGGCGATGAGGTCGTTCGTCTCCGCCGCGAAGCCCACGACCACGCGGTCGCCCTTGTCCGCCGAGAGGGCGGCCAGGATGTCCGTCGTGCGCACGAGGTCGATGTGGTCGAGCTCCTCGCGGCCCTTCTTGAGCTTGTGGTCCGCCGGATGGGCCGGCGTGTAGTCCGCGACGGCGGCGGCGCAGATCGCGACGTCGGCGTCTGCGAAGACGGACCGTGCGGCCGCGTACATCTGGGCGGCTGAGACCACGTCCACGCGCGTGACGCCGGCGGGCGTCGGCTGCGTGCACGGCCCCGCCACCAGCGTGACCTCCGCACCGGCGGCGACCGCGGCCGCGGCGATTGCAAAGCCCATCTTGCCCGACGATCGGTTGCCGATGAAGCGCACGGGGTCGATCGCCTCGTGCGTGGGGCCGGCGGTGATGACCACGTGCTTGCCGGCCAGAGGCTGCGGGCGGCCGGCGTGGCTCCGCCGGAGCTGCGCGAGCGCCTCTTCCACGATCTGCTCGACGGGGGCGAGCTTGCCCTCCCCCACATCGCCGCAGGCCAGACGGCCCGTCTCCGGGTACACGAAGCGGACGCCGCGCGATGCGAGCATCTTCAAGTTGGCCTGGGTGGCGGCCGCCCGCCACATGTGGACGTTCATGGCAGGGGCGATAAGCAGCGGCACGTCGGCGGGCAACGCCACGAGAGCCGTGGTCAGCGCGTCGTCGGCGATGCCGCAGGCGACCTTGGCGATGATGTTGGCGGTCGCAGGCACGACCAACGCGGCATCGGCCCAGCCCGCCGCAGTGATATGCGCTATGGGATCGTCGGCGTCGTGTCCCGTCTCGAAAAGCCCCGTTAGCGTCGTATGGCCCGTGAGCGCGTCAAAGGTCGCCGTGCCCACGAACTTCTCGGCCTCGGCGGTCATCGTCACTCGGACGTCGCAGCCGGCCTTCTGCAGGCCGCGGACGACCTCTGCGGCCTTGTAGGCGGCGATGCCGCCGGCCACTGCGACGAGCACGTGAGCTGGCTCGAGCGCCACGTCCGTCTTTGCCACGTCCGTCTTTGCCTCATCCGTCTCGATAGGCATCAGAACTCCCTCGTCACGAGGATGCGGTGGCAGTACGGGCACTCGGTGATCTCGGGACCGCGCTTGAGCTTGCCGAAGTCCGCGGGCGGCAGCTTGACGCGGCAGACCGTGGGCACGTTGCCGACCAGGTACTCGACCGCGAGACCGCCGAACCGCTCGGACGCCTGCTCGTAACGCTCGAGGACCTCGACGGTGACCTCCGCCTCGCACTGCTTGCGCTCGGCCTCGAGCTTGCGCACCTCGGCCCGGAGGTCGGCGCTGTCCTTCTCAAAGGACTCCTGCGTCGCCTTTGCCTCGGCGGCGAGCTTGGTACCGAGCTCGCGGGCGTTCTTCTCGGCACGGGTGAGCTTGTCGAGTGTCTCGGCCTTTTCGATGTAGGCATGCTCGAGCTTTTCCTGCTGCTTGGCGAGGGCGGTCAGGTGCGCCTCGACGTCGCGCGCCTCGCGGAAACTGGCCTGGCGCTGGGCCGCCTCAGCCTGCACCGTCTGGATCTTGGCGAGGGTCTCCTCGTGCTTGCGCTGGTTCTCCGCGACGTCCATCTCGGCATCCTTTCGCTGGCCGACGATCTGGGTGAGCTGCGACTGCAGCTTGCGGGCGGCCTTGGCGATGGTCGCGAGCTTCTGCGCCTGCGGCATGTCGTCGAGGGTGTGGTGCAGCCTCATCAGTTCGATATCCGTCGCTTGCAGGCGGACCAGGGCCTCGGACTCTGACATACGTGCTCCTCCAGCGTACTCGTGACCTATTCGGTGGTGTATAGGTGCGGTTCCATATTGTGATTCGCTGTCTTGGAATCTCGAATCACCCTATCCAATGTACCACGCGCATGCGCCCTTTCCGCGCAAAGACAACCCTCCCGCCCGAAGACCATAATGCACCTGTGATATCGCAGGGTGCCTACATCTTGGCGTCGAGGATGGCGATGAGGGCGTCGGCAAAGCGCATGAGGTCGTCTTCGGACACGCGCTCGTCGAAGGAGATGCGCAGCGAGCCGAGCGCCTGGTTGCGCGGGATGCCCATGGCAAGCAGGACATGGCTGGCGTCGAGCGAACCGGACGAGCAGGCCGAGCCGGCGGACACCTCAAAGCCCGCCTCGTCGAGCTGCATCACGAGCGTCTCGGAGTCGATGCCCGGGACCATAATCGACACCATGCCCGGCAGGCGGTCCTCGCCCATGACCGCGCTGGTCGTGGGCAGGATGCGGGGGTCGGCGCAAAGACGGTCGTACAGACGCTGGGCCCGTGCGGACACGATATCCCGGCGCTCCTGCATGTGCCCGCAGACGTCCTTGGCTGCAGCGGCGAAGGCGAGCGCGTCGCGCACACCCTGCGTGCCGGGACGCCTCCCCTGCTCCTGGCCGCCGCCGAAGGTCTGCGCGCGGAAAGGCGTGCGCCCGCGCATCACGAGCGCGGAGATGCCGACGGGGCCGCCGATCTTGTGCGCGGCGATGCTGACGGCGTCCACGTCGTCGAGCTGCAGCGGGATGCGACCGAAGGCCTGCACTGCGTCGGTGTGCATGAGGGCCCCGGCGGCATGTGTCACGCGGGCGATCTCGCCGACCGGCTGCACGGTGCCGACCTCGTTGTTGGCCGACATCACCGAGACGAGCGCGGTCGCAGGCCCGACCAGCTTGGCCACCGCCTCGGGCGTCACGACACCGGCGCGGTTGGGGCGCACCTGCCGCACCTCGAATCCCCGGTCCTTGAGCGCCGGGATCACGTCGACCTCTGAATCGTGCTCAAAGGCGGATACGACGATCTCCTTGCGCCTGCGGTCGCGCGCCCGCATGCCCTCGGCCATACCGTAGAGCGCGAGGTTGTTGGACTCCGTGCCGCCCGAGGTGAAGGCCACGTCCATCGGCCGGAAACCGCCGCCCAGGCAGCGCACGAGGTCGCGGCGGGCGCCGTCGAGCGCCTGTGCCGCCAGGCGGCCCAGCGTGTGGAGCGAATTGGGGTTGGCGCCTGCGATCGGCGACGCCTCGTAGGCGCGCTCGGCGTCGAGCGCGACCCGGCTCATCGGCGCCGAGGCGGCGTAGTCGAGATACACAAAGGTTTTATCAGTCATGGCGATGCTTTGCTTCCAAGAAGAACGGTACCGACCAGGGTAGTCAGGCGGTACGGACTATAGTTGCCCGCGCTCGTGCGGTCTAGGCGTTTGCTCGTCGCTCGCTAGGCGTTGACCAGGCGCCCGCGCTCACCGGCGGCGCGCAGCTCGGCGATCGCGGCGGCGCGGTCCGCATGCTTGAAGACACCCGAGCCCGCTACCAGTGTGTCGGCACCGGCGGCCACCAGCGCCTCGGCGTTGCCGGCGCCCACGCCGCCGTCGATCTCGATGCGCGGATTCACGCGGTGCTCGTTGCACATGCGGCGTAGCGCGCGTGTCTTCGCGTAGGTGGATTCGATGAACTTCTGACCGCCATAGCCCGGGTTCACGGACATTAGCAGGACCATATCGAGGTCGTCGACGATCGACTCGAGCACGCTGACGGGCGTGGCCGGGTTGAGCGTGATCGCCGCCTTGCGTCCGGCTTCGCGAATCTGCTGGACGAGTCGGTGTGCGTGCGTCTGGGCTTCCCAGTGGAAGTTGATGATATCGGCGCCGGCCTCGATAAAGAGGGGCACGGCATCCTCCGGGTTGTTGACCATCAAATGCACATCGATCGGCAGGTCGGTCGCCTTCTTGAGCTGAGCGAGTACAAACTGCCCGTAGGTGATGTTGGCAGTGAAATGCCCGTCCATCACGTCATAGTGCACGAGGTCGGCCGTGGCGATGTCGGCGAGCTCGTCGCCGAGGTGCAGGAAATCCGCCGATAGAATAGACGGGGCGATATAGATGTCATGCTGCATTGCTACTCTTTTCCTCAGGCTCTCTGCACGTCGTCGATACCGTAGAACTCCTTACGCGGCGTGCGGTCGAGCAGGGAATCGATGGCGGAGCTCACGTCCGCCCCCTCGTACAGGATAGCGTGCACTGCCCTCGTGATGGGGCACTCCACGCCGTATTCGCTGGCCACCTGCAGGGTCGATTCGGCCGCGCGGGCGCCCTCGACCACCATGTGCGTGCGGTTCTCGTAGGCCTCCAGGCTCTCGCCCGCGACGAACGCCTCGCCGAACGTGCGGTTGCGCGAATGGCGCGAGGTGCACGTGGCGATCAGGTCGCCCATGCCCGCGAGGCCCATGCAGGTCATGGGGTCGCCGCCGGTCGCGGCGGAGATGCGCCCGATCTCGGCCAGACCGCGCGTCATGAGCACGGCGAGCGTGTTGTCGCCCGCACCGAGTCCGACGGCGACGCCACAGGCGATGGCGATCACGTTCTTGACGGCGGCGCACACCTCGACGCCCTTGAGGTCCGTGCTCGCGTACACACGGAAAGACGGACTCACAAAGAGCCGCTGGAACGTCTCGGCCACCTGTTGGCTCGCCGAGGCGACCACGGCCGCCGACACCATTCCGCGGCAGATCTCCTCCGCGTGGTTGGGGCCCGACAGTGCCGCCATGCGCTCGGGGTGCCCGATCTCGTCGGCGACCACGTCGGCCATGAGCCGGTGCGTGTCGGGCTCGATGCCCTTGGTCAGAACGACTACCGGCGCGTCGGCAGGAATCACGTCGGCGAACTTGCGCGAGACGTCGCGCAGGTACGACGACGGCACGGCGAAGACGTACGCGTCCGCGACGCACTCCGCAGGGTCTGAGGTCGCATGCACGCCGGCGGGCAGCCGATAGTCGGTGAGATGTCGCGGGTTCATGTGGTCGCGGTTGATGGCCGCGGCGACCTCCGCGCTGCGCGCCCAGATCATGACGTCGTCCGCGTTGGCAGCCACGAGGCCTGCGGCGGCGGTACCCCACGAGCCGGTACCGATGACCGCGACCTTCCGCACAGCGCCGCATGCCTCGGTCTCCACCGTCGCTTCAGCGACCATGTCCGTCTTTACCTCGTCGTTATTTCTTGAAGGCAAACTTGCTCTCCTCACCGTGCATGAGCTTGTGGATGTTGGCGCGATGGGCCCAGAGCACGATCAGCGTGATCACAACCAGGGGCGGGATCGCCGCGCGCGTGAAGCCAAAGACCAGGCCCCAGACCGGCACGGAGATGTCCGCGGCGATCGAACCGGCGGACACGTAGCGTGTGGGCACGACAACCAGGATGAAGACGACCAAAAGGCCAATCGAGAGCGGCCAGAAGCAGCCGAGGCCCGCCCCGAAGCCGACCGCGATGCCCTTGCCGCCGTGGAAACGCAGGTAGGGGCTGAAGACATGCCCGCAGATGCAGGCGAGAAAGAGCAGGGTCGTCACCCAGCCGAAGGAGGTCTGGGGCCGGGTCATGGCGAATTCACCGCCAAAGGCCGCCTGCGCCACGATCCAACGGGTCGCAAGCATGCAGAGCCAGCCCTTCGCGACGTCGCAGGCGAGGGTCTCCCCCGACGCCGCTTTGCCGACCGAGCGGGCGACGTTGGTCGTCCCGATGTTACCGGAACCGACCTTGCGCACATCGACTCCGTGGGCCTTGGCGATGACCAGGCCAAAGGGGATGCCGCACACAAAGTAGCAGATGACGATGCCGGCCAGCAGGCTTGCGATCAGGGGGCTCATCGGTTGTCACTTCCCGCATCCTTGCGACGGAACTTGAGCCGGATGGGCGTGCCCTCCAGCGGGAAGGCCTCGCGGATCCGGTTCTCCATGAAGCGCTCGAAGTTGTCGTCCACCAGGTCGGGCGCGTTGCAGAAGATGGAGAATACGGGCGGTTTGAAACCCGTCTGCGTCGCATAGTTCATCTTGAGGCGGCGGCCCTTTTGGCTCACGCTGTGCCCGGACTCGCGGATTTGCTCGAGCACGCGGTTGAGCTGAGCTGTCTTGATGGTAATCGCGCGGGCTGCCGCGGCCTTCTCTGCGGCGTCGAGCACGCGGTCGCACGCGCGGCCCGTGAGCGCGGAGATGTTGATGTAGGGCGCCCAGGTCGCGAAGGCCATGCGCGACTCCAGGCTGGCGACGACCTTGTCGCGCTTGGCGTCGGTGTCGATCAGGTCCCACTTGTTGAGCAGGATCACGATCGCGCAGCCCTTCTCGGCGGCGGTCGCGGCGAGCTTCTGGTCCTGCTCCGTCACGCCTGCCGAGGCGTCGATTACGAGCAGGCACACGTCCGCACGGTCGATCGCGGCAAGGCCGCGCACCAGGCTGTAGTACTCGACGTCCTCGTGCACGAGGTTCTTCTTCCTCATGCCGGCGGTGTCGACCAGGCGGATCTGGCGGCCGTTGTGCTCGATCATCGTGTCGATGGCGTCGCGCGTGGTGCCCGCGACGTCCGAGACGATGGAGCGGGTCTTTTTGGACAGGCGGTTTGCCAGGGAGGACTTGCCTACGTTGGGGCGGCCGATGATGGCAATCGACAGGATGTCGTCGTCCTCTTCCTCGAGCTCGTCCTCGGGAGGCATCGCGGCCACGATGTCGTCGAGCAGGTCGCCCGTGCCGTAGCCGTGGCCGGCGGAGATGGGCTGGGGCTCGCCCACGCCGAGGCTGTAGTACTGCCAGTTGGCGAGGTCGTTGTCAGGGTTGTCCATCTTGTTGACGACGAGGATCACCGGCTTTTTGGTGCGGCGCACGACGCGGGCGACCTCCTCGTCCTCGTCCGTCACGCCCACGGTGCCGTCCACTACAAAGACGATCACGTCAGCCTCGTCGCAGGCCAGCAGCGCCTGCTCGCGGATGCGCGGCGCGAAGGCGTCGGTCGACTTGGCCGATTCGATGCCGCCCGTGTCAATCAGGATGAAATCGCGACCGTTCCAGTCGGCCTCGTGGTAGCTGCGGTCGCGCGTGACGCCGCGTGACTCGTGGACGATCGCCTCGCGGGTCTGCGCCAGGCGGTTGACCAGCGTCGACTTGCCCACGTTGGGTCGCCCGACGACGGCGACGATAGGTTTTGCCATACGTACTCCTTTATAAGAAACGACACCTTGAGTCTACCCCAGGTC
>OMWE01000045.1 GCA_900314685.1 uncultured Actinomycetes bacterium
GATCATGTCGGCGGTGATGTCGTCGATCCTGACGTCCCCGAGGTACCTGCAGATGTGCGCGGCCGAGGAGCGGTATCCCGCGGCGGTCGTCCTCTCGATCTGCCCCGAGCCCTCGATCCCGGAGATGTACTTCTCCAGGAACCTCTCCAAGACGGCCTCGTCTTCGTCCATGACGAGCAGGACTCTGAGTTTGGCGCGCTCTGCCTCCTCCTCGAGCCGCCTGTGGAGTTGGGTCGCCTTCTTGGTCGCGTCCCTCTTCGACGTCGCCTCCAGGTTCCTGGAGAGGGTCTTCCACTTGCCCCCTTCCTTGTACCTGAAGCGGGCCTGCCAGTGTCCGCCGCCACGGTCCCTCACGGAGGGGTTCGAGTACTTCATGGGCTTCATAGGCTGCGTCCTTCCGTCGACTTGGGCGTTCGGGAGTGGCCACAAAACGCGGTCCCGACTGGCCACAAACTGGCCACAAACGCCCGTCCAGTGATGGAAGGGACAATACCCGACGGAAACGGTCAATGCTGACAAAACCGCAGGTCAAATACCGAAAAGTGACTTGACGGCCAGAATGGGAAAGTCTATCTTTGACCGCTGGAACTTTTTCGGGACCGAGAGGCCGCTGGTTCAAATCCAGTCGTCCCGACCACGATTACGAGAGGTCGCTGGCAGATGTCCGGCGACCTTTTTTCATTTTCGCACCGGGATTCTGCTGTGCGCGTGCCACTGGCACGCGCACAGCACCCTAGGGGGAAATCCAGTCGTCCCGACCACGAATCTGATGAGGTCGTCGGCACAGCGTCGGCGGCCATAAGGCACGGCGCCGACTGGCTACAGATGCACGTATTCGCCCAAGAGGTTGGTGCCTTCGAGGGTGTAGCGGTCAATGTAGAGCCAGTCGACCGTGCCCGTGTGCGAGGACGCTCCGTCGTTGACCATGTTGTACAGGTGCAGTGTGACCGTGTTGCCGTCGTGGCCGTCGACGTCGATGTACTGCGGGGTCTCGCCATAAGCACTGGATGCATAGGTTCTGGCAAGCGCGACGATCTCGTCGTCAGTGTAGCCGTTGGCGCGGTTGTTCGTCTCCCAGCCGGAGATGGACAGACTATCGACCGAGCGGAAGCCCACGTAGGCCCTGTCGGCATCCCAGGCCTTGAGCGCCGATGCGTAGTCGCCGCGCGTTATGACAGTCTCGCTACCAGACTTATAGTCGTAGTTGCCCGCCCAATCGGTTGTGAAGGTGCTCTCGAGGAAGGTGTAGTCACCGATCTGGTAGCTGGAGCTGTCGTTCATCGAATACGTGCGCTCCGTGAGCGTGAAGTCGTTGAACTCAAAGGTCATGTACTGGACGGAGCCGCTGCCACCCCACGACTGCCGGAGCGCCTTGTAGGAGCTGCTCCAGCTGATGTGGTCCATGCCGTTTACGTTGCCGACAATAACCGGCGCGCCGTCAGGGGCAATGGTGTACAGGTCGGCGTTGCTCGCGTAGTACAGGCCCGACCGGTTGGACTCGCCGTCGTCGCCAGAGGAGGCCAGCATTTCGGGTATGCCGTCCTCGTTGAGGTCGCAGAATGCGACATAGCTGTAGGTGCCATTCCAGAGAGCTTCAGCGTACAGTGACGCGACGTCTCCGTTTGTCCAGGTGTAGGGCAGCTCGATCGTATCGCTTGGGTAAGACACCGAGGGAAGCTCGACCTCGACGTCGCTTACGATGTGAGCGGAGAGACCCTCGGCGGTACCTGAAAGTATCGGTCGTGCGCTGTAGTGAGGATCTGCATCGCCAAACTCATCGCGTGCGCCTTCGACCGCATCCGACAGCATCGGGTATTCACCCGTGGTGCTATCTGCGGTGCTGAACCTTTCGAAAACGCCATGCATGAAGTTCGAGGCATAGGATACCGATACGGTATCGTCGAATCCGAGCGCGGCAATCGCACCCCTGTCGAGGAAGGCGTCGGAAAGGCGGTCGTCTTCGGCGGTGTGGCAGGCATCTAAAAAGACAATCGAGCCGTCCAGGCTGTTCAGGTGGTTGCGCACGAAGCCTGCGCAGATTCCGATTCGTTGCGTATCTCCGCCGCAGACGACGAGCTCGTTGGAGGTAAACATCTCGTAGTAGTCCCCGTCGTATCGCATGCGTGAGACATCTGCCGGTTCGGACGTGCCAAGGTAGGGCCCTACCCACTCGACGAATCCGCCGTGACCCTTCCAGATATAGATGCCATCCTGTCCAAGCACATCATCGAGAAGGTCGAGCGTCACCTCTTGCTGGTCGTAGCCGGACCAGCCCCATTTGTCAGAAAGGCCTGCAACCATAGCGGCGGATTCGTCGGTCATGTCGAGGTAGGGTGTGCAGCTGTCAGGAAAATCGCCCCTCATCGGCTCGAGAGTTACAAGTCCGAGCTCCTCGTCCGTCTTGAATTCGCCCGTGCCGCCTAGGGCGTCTTCCTGCATGGGGGCGTACACGTATATCACGCCGTCGGGGAGCTCGAGGGCGACGCTGTCGTCGGTGACCTCGTAGTCGGTGATGGTTCCGTCCTGCTTCCATGCTTCGGCGGACTGGGCGACCTCGTCCACGGCATCGTCGATGTAGTCCGCAGGCACGTAGCCGTCGGCTTCGTAGGAGGTGTTGATGCTTAAGACCTGTCCGTTGATGGTGTCGATGCTCTCGGCCACCTCGTCAGACATGACATCAGCGTGAGGCGTGCCCCCACCGCTGGACGTGCCACTACTTTCGCTCCTGCCGCAGCCCGGCACTGCGATCAAGG
This sequence comes from uncultured Actinomycetes bacterium, assembly GCA_900314685.1. Classification (GTDB taxonomy): domain Bacteria; phylum Actinomycetota; class Coriobacteriia; order Coriobacteriales; family Atopobiaceae; genus Olegusella. The sequence goes on from OMWE01000045.1 coordinate 2,754, forward strand.
CAAAGACTGCAAGCGCGAGCAAAAAGATGGACAGGGGGTTGCGGTGTGTTGGCGTGCGGTGGGCCATGCGCATGGCAGCTCCTCACGGGTCGCGTGTGACCAATGCCAGACTCACATTGTACATTGGTGGATGAAACTAGAGCGCAAGCTTATCGAGTGGGTGCGACCCATGTTGCTCTGAGGCTGCCCTGGAGCTAGAGGGGGATCAGAGACACCAGAGGGCCCCGCTTGCACGGGGCCCCAGGGAAGGTGGCGCGCCTCTGTCCCGCGCGCCCGAGGGGGAAGGACTCAGCCCTTACGCCAGCTCCATGTCCTGCTCGCATAACATGTACCCCAGCACCGCGCCGGCCACGGTGGAGATGCCCAGGCCGATCATGGCGTTGACGAAGTTCATCATGTCGCCGTTGACGAAGGCCGGGAAGGTGACCACGGAGCCGAAGACGAAGGCGCTGGTGACGACGCGCATCAGGCCGAGGTAGGCGCCGCTCACGGCACCGGCGATGATCTGTGCGGCGAAGAGCTTCTTGTTGTTGACCAGCAGTCCGAAGAGCGTGGGCTCGATGATGGCGGAAAGGACGATGGTGATGACGCCGGTCATGGAGAAGGACTTGACCTCGGAGTTCTTGGCCTTCAGGAAGACGCCCAGGGCCACGCCGATGACCGCGAAGTTGCAGGCGAAGGTCAGCGGGCAGATGTAGTCGAAGCCAACCTCGGCGATGTTGTTGATCATGATGGGGTTGACGGCCCAGTGGATGCCGAAGGAGACGAGCACGGCCCAGCCGCCGCCCACGAGGATGCCGGTGAGCAGGCCAGAGGCGTTGATGGCCCAGTTGACCACGTTGGCCACGAGCTCGCCGCCGTAGACGGCCAGCGGGCCGATGACGATGACGGTGAGCGGGACCATCACGACGAGTGACACCGGCGGCGGAATGACGAGCTTGAGGTTCTCGGGCACGATGTCGTCAAGCTTCTTGAACAGCCAGCTGGAGGCGAGGCCGGCCAGGATGGCGGGCACAACCGTCGAGCTGTACCATCCCCGAGGAGGTGCTGGGCGAGGGGTAGCCTGGCGATTGTCTGTGGCCGCTGTTGAGACAGTGGCCACAAAGCGCGGCTCCGACTGGCCACAAACTGGCCACAAACGCCCGTCCACTGATGGAAGGGACAATACTCGACGGAATCGGTCGATGCTGACAAAACTGCAGGTCAAATACCGAAAAGAGACTTGACGGCCAGAACGGTAAAGCCTATCTTTGAGCGCTGGAACTTTTTCGGGACCGAGAGGCCGCTGGTTCAAATCCAGTCGAGCCGACCATATGAATTCTCAAGGTCATCGCTTCGGCGGTGGCCTTTTTGCTTAGCCGTCTGCCAGCTCAAGCACGCTTGGCCAACGCCGTAGTGCAGGTCATCTTTCCCGTACTCTGCGCATTGACGGCATTTCGGCACATTGGTACTCTGCGCATAGACGGTATTTCGGGCAATTCGTACTCTGCGCATTGACGGTTTCTCGAGTTGCGGCGGCAAGGAGGCTGGCATGGAACTGCACAGAGACATCTACGGCGAGCTTCTTGCGTGGAAGGAAGAGTCCCAGGGGCGCACGGCGCTGCTGGTCGAAGGCGCCCGGCGCGTCGGCAAGTCCACGATCGTCGAGAAGTTCGCGCGCGAGAACTACCGCTCCTACATCCTCATCGACTTCGCCCGCGCCCCGAGGGTCGTGCGGGACGACTTCGACGAGAACCTGAGCAATCTCGACCGCTTCTTCCAAGTTCTCTCGCTGCAATATGGCACGCGTCTGTTCCCTCGCGAGTCCCTCATCGTCTTTGACGAGGTGCAGCGCTTTCCCCGCGCTCGCGAGGCCATCAAGTACCTCGTCGCGGACGGGCGCTACGACTACATCGAGACGGGTTCGCTCATCTCGATTCGCGAGAACGTGGAACGCATAGTCGTGCCTTCGGAAGAGCGCAAGATCAAGATGCACCCGCTCACTTTCCCCGAGTTCCTCGTGGCATCGGAGGAGGAGCCGCTGCTTGACTACATCCGAACTTGCTATCGCGACCGCAAGCCGCTCGAAAACGCGTTTCACAAGCGGGCCTCGTACCTCGTTCGCGAATACATGCTGGTGGGCGGCATGCCGCAGAGCGTCGTTGCATATCTCGAAGGTGGCAGGGACTTTGTGGCCGCGGATGTCCAAAAGCGGCAGATTCTGGACCTGTATCGCGACGACATCAAGAAGGCGGCCCGCCGCTACAAGTCGCGGGTGTCCGCACTCTTTGAGTACATTCCCGGGTACCTCTCGACGCACGAGAAGAAGGTCGTGCTCGCGAACGTGGAGGCTGGCGGCGAGTTTGACGCATACGATGACCCCCTTTTCTGGCTGGGCGACTCCATGATTTGCAATCTGTGCTACCGCTGCACGGATCCTCACGTGGGGCTGGCACTCGCCCGCGACGATTCTGCAGTTAAGTGCTATATGGCTGACACGGGCCTGCTCGTGAGCCTTGCGTTTTCCGAAAACGAGCTCTCGTCCATGGAGCTCTATCGCAAGATCATGGCCGGCCGCCTCTCTCTCAATGAGGGGATGCTGCACGAGAATCTGGCGGCGCAGACTCTGACGTCGGCGGGACGGTCGCTCTACTTCTACACGCACTACTCGGAGGAGAAGCACCGGAACGACGTTGAGATTGACTTCCTGCTGTCGAACGAAAGCAAGATGAACCTCCGCGTGGTGCCGATCGAGGTCAAGTCTGCCAAGAACTACACCACCAGCTCCTATGACGCATTCCGGTCGCGCTTCGGCAGCCGCATAGGCGAGTCGGTCATCGTGCATCCCAAGGCCTATGCTGCAGACGCAAAGGGCGTGCGGGTGCCAACGTACATGTTCTTCTGCGTGGCGGAGGATTACAGGTAGAGGCGAGCGTGTAGCCGCGACGCTCGGCCCGGCGAAAGCGACAATGTCGCGACACGTTTGCGACACTGTCGCTTTCTTGCGTCAGCTCGCGTCAGTGCCGGAGCCACCGGAATCCGTGCGGGTCCCTCGCGGGAACCCCCGCAGTAAGCCCCTGCCACCCCAGAGCGCACGCCGTTGGCTCAAGCTGGCAAGCCGCTGGCGTTGGCTGCACCCCGCGCCCTCGCATGCCCTGCCGGACAATGTGAGAATACGGGTTGCGCCCCTCACGAATCGCAGGGCCGCGCTGCGGAGGGAGCGCCTCAACCTGCGGGAACGTCCCCGCCCGCAACGCGCGTGCCAGACCACTGCCGGAGGAACACCATGCTGCGACTGCCGCTCTGCCTTGCGTGCTTGGTTTTCATGGTTGCTTACCTGGCTGCGGGCGGGAAGGGTCACCGCGTTGCCGCGGCGGTGTTGAAGGGGTGTGCGTCAGCGTCGTTCGTGCTGGTGGCCGTGGCCGGTGCCGGGGCAGCTGTCTCGTCCGGGGCTGCCGCGCTCGTGCCAGCGACTGGCCCGTCTCGTGCGACCCTGGTGCTCGCCGGCCTGTGCGCCGGTGCCATAGCGGATGTGGTGATCAACCTGCGGCGCGTGTTCGCCAGCCGCAAGCTGCAGTTCTTCGTAGTTGGTGCCGCGGCCTTCCTGGCCGGGCACGTGGCTTACGCCGCGTCGGTCTGGCATCAGTGTGAGCGGCCAGCTGTGGCTGTGGTGTCGGGTATCGCGGTGACGGTGCTGCTCATGGCGTGTGTGGTGCGGCGAGTGAAGGTGACGGCGAAGCTTGTCGTTTTCGGTGCGCTCTATATTGGTGTGGTGGCAGTTACGTGCTGCCTTGCGGCGGGAGCGTATGCGGCGACGACGGCTTCACAGGACCTTGCCTTTGCTGGCGGAATCCTGCTCTTCCTTGCGAGCGATGTGGTGCTTGTCCTGAATGACTTCGGCGAGAAGCCACGCGAGACGGTCCACGCGTTCAGCCTGACCATGTACTACGCCGGCCAGCTGCTGATCGCGCTTTCAATAGGACTATAAATCCGAACAATTGTTCTTGTCAAGGCTTGAATTGAACGAATTTGCGCTACATAATCACCGCACGTAGAGAGTACGATTCGGGCTTGGGCAGGGGGCATGGTACGATGAGTGCCGGGTTTCGCGTGGGCGGGAGCAGCCGCAGTGAGCGATGAGGACATGGTCTACACGGCCGAGGACTACTGGAACTTGCCGGATGGGCAGCGTGCGGAGCTGATTGGCGGGGAGCTGTATGACTTGGCGGCGCCCAGCCGCACGCACCAGCGGCTGGTCCTGGGGATTGGCCGCGCGGCGAGCGACTACATTGAGGCCCACAAGCTGCCGTGCGAGGCGGACATCTCCCCGTTCGCGGTGAACCTCCGTGCGGACGACACCACGTTCGTCGAGCCGGACGTGCTGGTCGTCTGCGACAAGAGCAAGCTGTCCGACCGCGGGTGCGAGGGCGCTCCGGACTTCGTCGTGGAGGTCGTCAGCCCCTCGAGCGCGCACATGGACTATGTGACGAAGAACGTGCTGTACTGCGAGGCGGGCGTGCGCGAGTACTGGATCGTGGACCCCAGGCGCAGGCGCACGACGGTGTATCGCTACGAGGAGGATGCGGCGCCGGTGATCCTGCCGTTCGACGTTCCCGTCGAGTCCGGGATCTGCCCCGGATTCAAGGTCGTGGTCGCGGACCTGATGTAAGGGGCCCGCGCTGGGCCGGCTGGCGCGGAGGGCTCCTTGTATATAAAGCGTTGCTTGAGGTCGTCGCTGAGTGCGGCGGCCTTTTTTCTTTGCGACTTTGGCCGCTGGTGCGGGCGGGGCCGGGCCGCCGCGAACATACACGAGGCGGCATTTCTGCGCGTCGGGGTCCGGGTCAGGGGCGGTCCGGCGGGGTTCGGGCCCGATTGGCACTGTCGCGCGCCGTCCGCGGGGCCTCTGTGCGCGCCCGCGCCCCGCGCCCGCCCCAACTCGCGGCGTCGGGAGCGTCCCAACTCACCATGTCATCCGAGAATCGCCCCAACTAGTGCAGTTGGGAGCGTCCGAACATGTCACGTCATCCGAGAATCGCCCCAACCCCGGGAGTTGGGGCGGCGGGGCTCTTCTGCCCGCCTTGCCGTCGCGGCCTGTCCGGTGCGCTGGCCGCGCGCAACCTTGGCAGTCATGCGCAATCGCCCGCAACTCTGAGAGTTATGTCGGTCGAGACTCCTGGAGTTGTGCGCGCCCCTTCGCCCCGCCTCGCCGCCGAGATCAATCCGCCGAAGGGATCATTCCGTTCGAGGAAATATTGATATCGCCGAATTGCGCGCTGGGAGGGCGGCCCGGCGGCCCCCCAGCGGGAATTTCGACGTTATCAATTGTTGAACGAACGTAACGAAGTTGGCATTTCGGCGGATTGATGGCAAAACGGCGGATTGATTCGCGCCCGAGGGGCCGAGGGGGCCGATCGCGCCCGCGCGCCGCTACACCGCGGGTCGCGGCAGGTCCGCGTATTCGCTTTGCGCGCGCAGCACGGCGGCGCGCATCTCGGTGCGCTTGCGGTCCGGCACGCGAATCACCTGGCCGTCACACAGCACGAGGTTGCCGCCGTGCATCTCGCGCACGGCCAGCGCGTTGACGGCGTAGCTGCGGTGAACGCGCACCACAAAGCCGGGCATCCACTCCATCAGCCGCGAGAGGGCGCCGCGCACGCGAACGGTCTCCTGCGTGCCAACCAGGCGCGAGTAGTTGCGCTCCGCGGCGAGGTACAGAAGCTGGTCCAGCTGCACGGCGTGCAAGACGTCCTCCGAACCCCGCAGAACCAGTTGCAGGTCCACAGAATGCTTCGGGGGGGGGGCGCTCACAGACGCATTTTGCAGGACGGGCAGGCCGTCGAGCGCGAGACCGCCTTCGGCGACGGGTGCCGCGGAATCCGCAGGCAGGGCGGCATCCAGCACGTCCGGCGCCACGAGCCCGTTGGGGTTGGAGACGCGCGTTGCAAGACCGATGCCAGAAATGTGCACGTGCTGCAGCTGGGCGGCGCCCGCGTGGCCCGTCCACACGCAGCTGACGAGAATGTCCATGGGCGCGCCGGCCGCGTTGGGCGTGCTGGCCGCGTCAGCCGCGCCGCCAGCGCCCGGGTCGACAGCCGCGGCCGGGCCGTTCAGCGTGATGCGCGGGTTGGCCACCACCACGCAGGCCTCCTCCTCGTCCAGGGAAATGCGCCAGCGCTCGCCGCACGGCTCGTACGAGACCAGGTGCCGGCGCACCCATTCGCGCAGCTCCTTGGTGGTGCCCTCCCTGGAAAGGCCCTCCGCCGCGGGAGCATCCGCCGCACCTACCACGTACCTTGCACGCTGCGCGATGGGCACGGCGAGCTTCCGGCGACCCATGAGGTAGTCGGGCAGCTGGGACGTAAGTAGCAGGCATTCTGCAGCAAACTGGCTAGTCATGTACGGGCTCCCATCGTGGCGGCCGCGGGCGGCTGCGCCCAGTATCGATTGCTGCACATGATAAACGCCAGCACCGCCGAAAAGTTGCGCAACAAATGCCAGACGGGGAGCGGGGTGGGAGCGCGGGTGTCGCACGACGGGTCGCCCGCGCCCGCCGCCGCATCCGTTACGCCTCTGTAAGCCAACTGAATGGCCGTCACTATTTTCTCTTCATCCGTCCCTGGGGTTTGAGCTGACCTCAAGTTGGCAGGAACCTCGCTGTTATGGTGCAAAAAGGTTCTCTCTACCTAACGGGTGGCTTGCAGGTCACTGGCAGGCGCGGCGAATGCGTTTCGGCTGCCTTGCACGTGGCTTGCGGGCGACTTGCCGGGTGGGAAGAAGCAATCGGATCAACGGGGCACCGTCGCGGCCGGAAGTCGCGCCGGTGTCCTAACAGGCTTTGAGGTCAGCGAGTTCGAGGGAGCGGTATATGAGCAA